>NZ_JAHUWW010000003.1:0-802811 GCF_019218805.1 Acidovorax sp. sif0632
TTGTACAACCACCAGCTACCGCTGTCAGCGCTCAAGAGCAGTACGCCGATGCAGGCGATGAAAGAGTGGTACCAGACCCACCCGCACCTGTTTCTCAAGCGACCATATGATCGTCCGGGATGCGACACGTAGCTTGTATAAATTTCTTGTAATTGCCGCATTGAAATCTTCCGCCTCTTTGCTGCTCTTTGTTAGCCCTTTTCTTAGGTATCTCGCAGCCATTAACGCACTCGGCTCATCTACAGCGCTTAGCCTGCCAACTAGTTGTGAAATGGCTTCGTCTGAAGCGGATTTATCATCGTTGAACTCCTTCGTGAGATAGGTGACGAAAAGAGAATTCAGTAGCGTATTCCAGTCTGGCATTCCAGCGCTGCTGGATACTCCCGCACCCAGAAATAGGGTGAATTGACCTTTTTGGTAACAATCTTTCAACTGACTCTTAATGCGGTCGCGTTCTTCTCGCCAATCAATTGCCGTTTTCTCTGCTGCCGATGCGAGCCTTAGGGAAAATAGATTTTTACTTATCTCGTTGGCTTTGGCTTTGTGTTTGTTTGCGATTTTATTTAGATCATCGACTCCCCATATAAATACATTAAAGGGAAAGTTTTCGACTGCCGCTTCCGCAAGCAGCAGCTTTTTTACCTCAGTTGGTATCGCTCTACCGCAAACAACCACCAAATTCTTTATTGCGGCTGGATTTGGTGTTGTCGCCAAATATCGATGAGTTCTTTCTAGAATAGATCGCCACGATTGGCGGGAAATTGACAGCTTTACTTCTATGGCTGTTATCCCGATAAAATCATCAAATCCCTCCCTTGCGAGTCCGTCCGCCAGCGCAAATCTCTCATCCGAGGTAGCCTCAAATGTTTTACCTTGAAGCTCAATGTGGTGCTTCAACAGATTGAGTACAAATGCCTCAAAGGCGTAATAGCTGGATGGGCCATTTGCGCGTGCGTCGTCAATAATTTGGTTAATCATTTATTGGCTCTAATATTAAGCTGAATCGTGCGGGATATTTTTGGCACTAATTCCACCTCAAGCGGTTTTTTACTTGCTTTTACGGTCGTGGAACTAAATAAAAATTCAGATAAAATTCCCCTGAAATCCGGCAACTCCAACCGAACTAACTATAGCTTGCGAAAGTGCGGAGCCGAAGCGTCGACGCCCCTTTGCGCCAGCAGCGCACCAAACCACCGCCCGCACTTGAGTATGATTCGCATCCCCTCATGCTGCGCCGCACCATCCCCGCTCTGCCTTTCCACATCGTGCTTCTGCTGGTGGCGTTGTTCAACGCGCTGGCGGGTGCGCCCTTGCATGAGGCGCGGCACATTCAGGAGCTGGTGCGCAGCGCCACAGCCTCGGCAACCGCAGGCGATGTGGATGCATTGGCAACCAGCTCCACAGCCAGCGACGAACACAGCGAAGAGACACACACCACCTGCGCCTGGTGCCTGACCCACGCGCTGGAGGCGGGGCTGGCGCATGCACCGGCGCGCCCACCGCAAGTCCCCGCAGAACCCAGCGCCGTCGCGCCGCACAGCGCAGACCCCCTCACGGCCCAGCAAGTGCGCTGGCCGTTTGCTGCACGCGATCCTCCGCCAGCCCAGCGGGCCTGACACGCTTCGGCCCCAGCCAGCCTGCGCTCCCCAGCGCATCCCCTTTTCGTTTTTGCCCTTGCATTCACCCCCGTGGGGTGAGTGCGGGCACGCGGCTATGTGCGCTTCCTCTCCAGGCGCGCCGGGCCCCGTTTTTGCGTTCATCTGCTTTTTTGGACTGGTTTGCCATGCGTTCTTCGTCTTCTCCTGATTCTTCTTCACGCCGTGCGCCCCTGCCGCGCCCCACTTTGACGGCCATGGCGGCTGCCGCCCTGCTGGCTTCTCTCCACCCCGCCTGGGCCGCAGACGGCGATGTGGTCACCCCACCCACCTTGTCTGCCGTGGACGTGGTGGGCCGCAGTGCCTCGGGCACCTATTACGCCGACGAGGCCGAGGGCGCCAAGACCAGCCTGCCGCTGCGCGAGCTGCCGCAATCCGTGCGCGTGATGTCGCGCCAGACGCTGGACGACCTGGGCGCCACGCGGCTGGATGATGTGCTGGACTATGTGGGCGGGGTCTCGCGCCAGAACAACTTTGGCGGGCTGTGGGACAACATCGCCATCCGGGGCCTGCCGGGCAACGAGAACACGGGCATGGCGACGCTGCTCAACGGGTTTTCGTCCAACCGGGGCTTCAATGCGCCGCGCGACCTGGCGGGGGTGGAGCGGGTGGAATTTCTCAAAGGCCCGGCCGCCGCGCTGTATGGCAGCAGCGAGCCCGGAGGCACGCTCAACATCGTGAGCAAGAAGCCGCTGTGGAAGGCCGCCCATTCGGTGGAGGCCTACGCGGGCAGCTACGGCCTGGGCCGGGCGGCGCTGGACACCACGGGCCCCATCAACGACCGGCTGGCCTACCGCCTGAATGTGGCGGTGGAGGACAAGGGCAGTTTTCGCGACCATGTGCGCGCGCAGCGGCAGGTGGTGGCCCCGGCGTTGACCTGGAAGCTCTCGCCCGACACGGTGCTGGAGTACACGGCCGAATTTCTGCGCCACGCCACACCGCTGGACCGGGGCGTGGTGGCGGTCAACAACCGACTGGGCGCGGTGCCCGCCAGCCGCTTTCTGGGCGAGCCCGCCGATGGCGATGTGACGGTGACCAACCAGACGCACCAACTGGTGCTGTCGCACGAGTGGAATCCCGACTGGCGCAGCCGCGTGGGGCTGTCGTACCGCGAGACGGGGATGGAGGGCTTCTCGACCGAGGCCACGGCGCTGCAGGCCAATGGCCGCACGCTAACGCGCCAGCGGCGGTATCGCGACTTTCAGTCGGACGATGTGGCCGTGCAGGCCGAGCTGCAGGGCAACCTGCGCACGGGCGGGCTGGAGCATGAGCTGCTGGTGGGGGTGGAAAGCTACCGGTTCAGCATGGATTCGGTGATGCTGCGGGTGAACCCCAGCACTGCCGCGCCGTATGCCATTGACATCTTCAACCCCGTGTACGGCCAGGCCCAGCCCACGCCGGGGCGCAACACCGATACGCTGGAGAAGCAGCGCAACACCGCGCTCTATGTGCAAGACACCCTCAAGCTGGGCGAGCAGTGGCGCGTGATGGCCGGGCTGCGGGCCGATAACTACGACCAGAGCCTGCAAAACCGCATCACCAACCGCACCACGGCGCAAAGCCCTTCGGCCGTGTCGCCACGCCTGGGCGTGAGCTGGCTGCCCACGCCGGGGTGGACGGTGTATGCCAATGCGGGCAGTTCCTTCCGCCCCAACACAGGCAGCAATGTGGCGGGCAATGGCTTTGACCCCGAAAAATCCCGCGCGCTGGAGCTGGGCGCCAAGTGGGAGAGCGCCGACCAGCGCCTGGGCGCCACGGCTGCGCTGTTCGACATCACCAAGCGCAATGTGCTGACCAGCGATCCGCTGAACGCGGGCTTCTCCGCCGCTGCAGGCGAAGTGCGCAGCCGGGGCCTGGAACTGGACCTGGCCGGCCGCCTGAGCCCCCACTGGCGCGTGAATGCAAGTCTGGTCTTCAACGACGTGGAGGTGACCCGCGACAACACGCTGGAGGTGGGCGGCCGCCTGCTGAACGTGCCGCGCGTGAACGGCAGCGTGCTGGCGGTGTACGAAAACCAGTTGGCCAACGGCCAGCGCTACGGCGTGGGTGGCGGCGTGACCCACATGGGCAAGCGCCTGGGCCAGGCCCGCACGCAGGCCGAGGCCAATGCGGGCACGCCTGCGTTTGAGCTGCCCAGCTACACCACGGCCAAGCTGATGGCGTATTGGCGCCTGAGCCCCACGCTGAACCTGTCGCTGGACGTGGACAACGTGTTTGACAAGGTGCACTACACCAGCTCGTACAGCCGCGTGTGGGTGGCGCCGGGGGCGGCGCGCACCGTTACGGTGGGCCTGCAAGCCAAGTTCTGAGTGGTGCCGGTGACCTGCATGACAACACTTTCAACCGTCCCAAAACCCTTGACGCGACGCCGCGCCTTGCAGGCCCCCGTGGCCGCGCTGGCGGCAGGCGCCCTGCCCGCTGCCTGGGCGCAGGGCACACCACCTACCTCCGCCCCCGCGCCGCTGCAAATCGTCGGCCCGTGGGAGATCAGCGGCCTGGCGCCCGCCAGCAGCGGCTATGTGTTCACACGCCTGCAGGTCACCGAAACCCTGCTGGACGCTGCAGACGATGGCCAGCCACGGCCCGCGCTGGCGCGGCTCTGGCGCCGATCGGCGGATGGGCTGGTGTGGCACTTTGAGCTGCGGCCCGGGGCGCGTTTTCATGACGGCACACCGGTCACGGCCGCCGCCGTGGTGCGCAGCCTGCAGGCCGCGCAGGTGGCGCCCGCGCTGCTGAGCCAGGCGCCCATCGAGTCCATCACCGCGCCCGACGAGGGCACGGTGCTCATCCGCCTGCAACGCCCCCACACTGCCCTGCCCGCGCTGCTGGCGCATTCCAGCACCATGGTGCTGGCGCCAGCCAGCTATGGGGCAGACGGCAAGGTGCGCAGCATCATTGGCAGCGGCCCCTACCGCATTGCGCTGCTGGTGCCGCCGCAGCAGGTCGAGACCGTGGTGTTTGACGCCTACGACGGCCCGCGCCCCGCCATTGCCGCCGTGCGCTACCTGGCCGCCAGCCGTGCCGAAACCCGCGCGCTGATGGCCGAGAGCGGACAGGCCGATCTGGCCTATGGGCTGGACCCGGCCAGCCTGCGACGGCTGCAGCGCCACGCGCAAAACCCCACACTGGCGCGCCGCACCGCAGTGCGGATTGCCTCGGTCACGCTGCCGCGCACCGTCATCGTCAAGCTCAATGCGGGCATGCCTGCGCTGCGCGATATGCGCGTGCGCCAGGCGCTGAGCCTGGCCATCGACCGTGCGGGCATTGCCCTGGCGCTGATGGGCGACGAGGCGCTGGCCGCCACGCAGCTGCTGCCGCCCACGCTGGGTGCGTGGCACAACCCGCACCTGCCCCCGCTGCAGCATGACCCCGAAGCTGCCGCACGCCTGCTGCGCGCCGCAGGCTGGCAGCGCCACGGCGACGGCCTGCGCGATGCCGGGGGCCAGCCGCTGCACCTGGTGATCCGCACCTTTGTGGACCGGCCCGAGCTGCCGCTGATTGCCACCGCCTTGCAGGAGCAGTGGCGGCTGGCGGGTATGGCGGTGAAGGTGAGCATTGGCAACTCGGGCGACGTGCCCCGGGGCCACCGCGACGGCAGCCTGCAACTGGCGCTGGCGGCACGCAACTACGCCAATGTGCCCGACCCCACAGGCACGCTGGCGGGCGACTTTGCCGCCCAGGGCGGCGACTGGGGCGCCATGGGCTGGCACAGCGATACCGTGGTGCAGGCCCTGCACGAGCTGACGCGCACCCAGACGCCGCCCGAGCGCACGCGCGCGCTGCGGCAATCCATCACGCACACCCTGCAAACGGAGCTGCCCGTGATCCCCGTGGCTTGGTACCGCCAGCATGTGGCCGTGGCCCCCCGGCTGGCGGGCGTCACGCTGGACCCGCTGGAGCGTTCTTACCGCCTGACCGGCATGGAGTGGACCAACCCATGAACCCCTTGATGTCAAAACCCTGGGCCGCCCTGCTCGGCCGCAGGCTGGTGCAGGTGCTCGCCGTGTCCCTGCTGATCGGCACGCTGTGCTTTTTGATGGTGCGCGCCCTGCCGGGCGACCTGGCCATGCGCGTGGCGGCGGGCCGCTATGGCTATGACCTGGTGAGCAACGCTGCCGCCGACGCGGTGCGCGCAGAGCTGGGGCTGGACCGCCCCGGCTGGCTGGCGCTGCTGCACTGGTGGCGCGACATGGCCACGTTCAACCTGGGGCAGTCGCTGGTGTCGCAGCGATCGGTGTGGCACGAGGTCACGCACCACCTGGGCGCCACGCTGCGCCTGTCTGCCGCCGCGCTGGCCATTGCCTTTGCAGTGGGTGTGCCGCTGGGCGTGTGGGCTGGGCTGCGCCCCCAGGGCTGGGTGGACAAAGCCAGCTGGCTGATGGCCGTGGTGCTGCGCGCGCTGCCGCCGTTTTTGCTGTCGGTGCTGCTCATCCTGCTGGTGGCGGTGCAGTGGGGCTTTTTGCCTGCGGGCGGTGACGAGAGCCAGGCCAGCCTGGTGCTGCCTGCGCTCACGCTGGGGCTGGGCCTGGCCGCCGGGCTGGCGCGTGTGACCCGCGCTGCAATGCTGGAGGTGGTGGTGTCGCCCTTCTTTGAATTTGCGCGCACCAAGGGCCTGAGCGACTGGCAGGCGCTGGTGCGCCATGGCCTGCGCAATGCCGCCGTTCCGGTGACGGCCTACCTGGGCGTGCAGGCGCTGTTTCTGGTGGAGGGCGCGCTGGTGGTGGAGACGCTGTTTGCCTGGCCCGGCATTGGCCACGCGCTGGTGCACGCCGTGTTTGGGCGCGACATCCCTGTGGTGCAAGGCACGGCGTTGTGCATGGGCGTGCTGTTTGTGGTCTTCAACCTGCTGGTGGATGCGGCGTGCCTCGCGCTGGACCCTCGGCATACCCAGAAGGTAGCTGCATGAGTGCTGTGCCTTCCACTCTTTCCTCACCAGTTGGCGGCTTGGTGGCCCAGCCTCGCTGGCCGCTGCGCACCATGCTGGGCCTGACCATGCTCGGCCTGCTTGCGCTGTTTGCCCTGCTCGGCCCCTGGCTAGTGGGTGCCAGCCCGGTGGTGCAGGACCTGCGCAACACCCTGGCGCCGCCCAGCGCCCAGCACTGGCTGGGCACGGATGTGCTGGGCCGCTCCGCCCTGGCGCGGCTGGCGCATGCGGCGCAGCTGTCGCTGGGCATGGCGCTGCTGGCGGCAGTGAGCGCCGCCGTGCCCGGCACCTTGCTGGGCATTGCCGCCGCGTGGCGTGGAGGGCGCACAGAGCGAGCGCTGCTCATGCTGTCGGACTCGGTGCTCGCCATCCCCGGCCTGCTGCTGGTGCTGCTGATTGCGGCCCTGGCGCCCGGCGCGCTGTGGGCGCTGTATGCGGGCCTGTCGGCGGCGCTGTGGGTGGAATACTTCCGCGTGAGCCGTGCGGTGGCCCGGCCCGTGCTGGCGGGCGACGCGGTGCAGGCATCGCGCCTGCTGGGTTTTGGGCGCGGCTATGTGCTGCGCCGCCACCTGCTGCCCGCGCTGGCACCCACGCTGGGCACGCTGCTGGCCTTCACCACATCGCAAGCCGTGCTGGCGCTGGCCGCACTGGGTTTTGTGGGCGTGGGCATGCAGCCGCCCACGCCCGAGCTGGGCCTGATGATGACCGAGGCCATGCCCTACTACGAAGAAGCCCCGTGGCTCATTGCCGCCCCCACCGCCCTGCTGGTGTGGCTGGTGGCCGCGATGATGCTGCTCAACCCCGACCGGGAGACCGCATGACCACGCCTTTGAAATCCGACGCCCTTCTGGTCGTGGAGGGCCTGGGCATCCAGGTCGGCGGCAAGCGGCTGCTGCGCGACATCGGCTTCAGCCTGCGGCCGGGCGAGGCGCTCACGCTGGTGGGTGAAAGCGGCGCCGGCAAGTCGCTGCTGGCCCAGGCCATCATGGGCAACCTGCCGCCTGGCCTGCAGGCCACGGGCCGCATCACGCTGGACGGCACCACCACCCGCGCCGAAGACACCGCGGCGCGCCGCGCCCTGTGGGGCCGCAAGCTGGCCCTGCTGCCGCAGGAGCCTACGCTGGCGCTCAACCCGCTGGCGCGGGTGGCGCCGCAGCTGGCCGAGGTCCACCGCCTCTTGCACCGGCGCACGGCCAGCGCCGCCGCCGCGCAGGCCCACCAGGAGCTCGGCGACGCGGGCCTGGGCGGCGCAGCCCACCACTACCCCTGGCAGCTCTCGGGCGGCATGGCCCAGCGCGCCGTGGCCGCCATCACCCTGGCCGGGGGCGCGCCGGTGCTGATGGTGGACGAGCCCACCAAGGGTCTGGACGCACATTGGCGCGGCCGCATGGTGGAGTTGTTCCAGGGCGTGCTGCAGGCAGGCGGCTGCCTGCTCACCATCACCCACGACATGCAGGTGGCGCAGGCGCTGGGCGGCCAGGTCATCGTGCTGCGCCACGGGCAGGCGGTGGAGCAAGGCGACATCCACGCCGTGGCCGCCGCGCCGCAGCACGCCTTTACCCGCCAGTTGCTGCAGGCCGACCCGGCCCGCTGGCTGCCGTTTGCCGAGTCTTCGCTGGGGGAACCCGTCGTACAGGCGCATGGCATCTCCAAAGCCTATGGTGCGCAGAAGCTGTTTGCGCCGCTGGACCTGGAACTGCACAGCGGTGAACGCATCGCCGTGCAAGGCCCGAGCGGTACCGGCAAAAGCACACTGGGCAATGTGCTGCTGGGCCTGGTGGCGCCCGACACGGGCCGTGTGGAGCGCAGCGCCCGGCTGCGCCCGCATGCTTTCCAAAAGCTGTACCAGGACCCGGTCAGTTCGTTTGCTCCGCACATCAGCCTGGCCCAGTCGCTGCGCGATGCCGCCCGCCTGCACCGCTGCGACTGGAAGGCGGTGCAGCAGCGCCTGGCGCAGCTGCGTGTGCCCGAGGACCTGCTGGCGCGCAAACCCGACCAGGTGTCGGGCGGCGAGTTGCAGCGCCTTGCGCTGGCGCGCGTGCTGATGGCGCAACCGGCGCTGCTGTTTGCGGATGAGCCCACCTCGCGCCTGGACCCGATCACGCAGCAGGAGGCCATCCAGGTGCTGCTGCACGCGGTGCAAGACACCGGCGCCGCGCTGATGCTGGTGACCCACGACCCGCACCTGGCCGCCGCCGTGGGCACGCGCACGCTGGACTTTGCAAGCAGCGATCAGCCCACCGCCGCTATGCTCGCCGCATGACAGCGACACCCTCCCGCACCCTCTGGATCATCAAGACCGGCGACACCCTGCCCGCCCAACGGGCCCGGCATGGCGACTTTGAAGACTGGATTGCGGGCGGCCTGAACCAAGCCCCCGCCAGCACGCAGCTGGCGCTGCAGACACTGGACGCCCGCACCGCCATCGCATGGCCACAGCCCGGCCAGATAGCGGGCGTGGTGGTGACCGGCTCCCCCGCCATGGTGACCGACCGCGAACCCTGGAGCGAGCGCACCGCCGCATGGCTGGCCAGCGTGGTGGCGGCCCGGGTGCCCGTGCTGGGCATCTGCTACGGCCATCAGCTGCTGGCCCACGCGCTGGGCGGCGAGGTGGCGCGCCACCCCGCCGGGCTGGAGATAGGCACCGTGGCCGTACAGCGCCTGGCCGGTGCCGAGGGCGACGCCCTGCTGGGCCACCTGCCTGCCCGCTTTGGCGCCCAGGTGGTGCACGAGCAAACGGTGCGGCGCCTGCCCCCTGGTGCCGTGGCGCTGGCCGCCAACGCCCACGAGCCGCACCACGCGTTCCGCGTCGGCCCCTGTGCCTGGGGCGTGCAGTTTCACCCCGAGTTCAGCGATGCGGTGATGCGCGACTACGTGGCGTGTTTTGCGCCTGCTCTGCAACGCACGGGCATGGATGTGGCAGCGCTGGAGCAAGGTGTGCAGGCCACGCCAGAATCGGCCAGCCTGCTGGCGCGTTTTGCGCAGCTGGCGGCAGCGGCCACCGCTTGAAATCTCAATGAAATTGGCTCTAGCGCTTATCTATCAAGCGCTAACAGCTATCAATACAATAGCTCCGTCTCCGCTGCGATTGCTCTGTATTGGGCGTAGCGCCTCACCAGCGCATCACCCGCCGCTGCCCCGGCGCACCGCCAATTTCTCGGACTCAGTGGACTAGGAAGCTAGGAAGCGGGCTTCAAACACCTCGGCGGCCACCGGCCTGCTGAGCAGGTAGCCCTGGATTTCGTCACAGCCCAGCAGCGCGAGCCGGCCGCATTGTTCGTCCGTTTCTACACCTTCGGCAACCACCTTGAGCCCCAGCGAGTGCCCCATGTTGATGATCGCGGAGACCAGCGCCTGCCCTTGTGGTCCGGTGTCCATCCCCATGATGAAAGAGCGGTCGATCTTGAGGGTGTCAGCGGGCAGCGTGGCCAGGTAGCTCAGTGATGAGAACCCGGTGCCGAAGTCATCAATGGCAATCGTGATGCCCATCTCGCGCAGGGCGTGCAGGCTGCTACGGCTGTGCTCCACATCCTCCATGACCATGCTCTCGGTGATCTCCAGCTCCAGCCCGGCCCCTGCGGCCGGGTCAAAGGCCAGCGCCTCGCGCACTTCGGCCACAAAGCTGCGGTGGCGCAGCTGCAGGAACGACACGTTGACCGCCACCCGCAGCGGCGCATGGCCGGCCTGCCGCCAGCGCTGGTTGTCTGCCAGTGCCTGCCCAAGCGCCCAGCGCCCCACGTCGTAGATAAGGCCGGTTTCCTCCAGGATGGGGATGAAAAGCCCCGGTGGCACCAAGCCACGCTCAGGGTCGTTCCAGCGGATGAGGGCCTCTGCGCCTGCCAGGGCGCCAGTGGACAGGCACCGCTTGGGCTGGTAGTGCAGAACAAACTGCCCGCGCTCCAGGGCATCGCGCAGGCGGCCTTCCATGCCCAGTGCCTCGGCCACGCGGGTATTCATCTCCGACATGTAGAACAGCAGGCTGTCTGCCGATGCTTTGGCCTTGTTGACGGCGGCCTCCGCATTGCGCAGCAGCGTTTCGGCATCAGCGCCATCCATGGGGTACAAGGCCACGCCAGCCTTGGCGGCCATGCGCAGCTCGGTGCCGCCCAGCGCAAAGGGTGTATCAAAACAGGCGCGCAGGAGGTAGTCCACCGCCATGGCCACCGCGCCCGCATCGCGTGCGTCGGTCACGGCGATGCCGAAACTGTTGATGCCGATGCGTGCCACGTCGTACACATCGCGGCTGGCGTGCTGCAACCGCTGCGCGACCTGCTTGAGGAGTTCGTCGCCCATCTGCCGCCCCAGCGTGTCATTGACAAAGCGAAAGCGGCTGATGTCCATCAGCGCAATACCCATCAGAGGCCGTGTGCCCTCACGCGGGCGCAGGTGCTGGCCGGTGCGCTCCAGAAAAAGGGTGCGGTTGGGCAGCCCGGTGATTTCGTCGTAATAGGCGAGGTAACTCAGCCGGTCTTCCTTGTCGAGGTGGTCCAGGGCAAAACCGATGTCGCCGGACAGCTCTGTCAGCAGCTTCATCTCGGCCTCGTCGAAGAAACCCACCTCGTCTGCCAGCAGGGCCAGTGTGGCGGCTACCTCCTGGCCCACCAGGATGGGCAGTACCGCAATGCTGGCCACACCCCGCTGGCGCAGTTGATCGCGCAGCATCACACGCGGGTCGCCGCTGATGTCGTCGCACAGCACGGCCTTGCGAGTGCGAACCACTGCGGCGGCAAGGCTTTCACCCGGTGTGGGAACGTCAAACAAACCCAGTCGGTCGCGGATGTTGTGCACAAAATCGGCCTCAACGCCCGACAGCCCCACCGGCACCACCTGCTGCGCCGCGCGGTCCACGCGGCCGATCCAGGCGATGCGGAAATGGCCGTGCTCCACCGCAATGCGGCAGGCCTCGCGGAACAGTTCCTCGCGGTCGCGCACCCGCACGATCAGGGTGTTGATGCCGCTGAGCATCGCGTACACGCGGTTCAGGCGCTTGATCTTGCGCTCGGCCTCACGGCGCTCGGTAATGTCTTCACCGAGCGCGGCCACGCCCGTCACCTGTCCGCCCACAGAGCGCAGCACGGTGTTGTTCCAGTGCACCAGGCGCCGCTCGCCCGAGCGGGTGAGGATCTCGTTGTCGTAGTGCCAGGCCGAAGGCCGGTCCGCCAGCACATCGGCAAACACGCTGCGCACATTGCCCATCTCAGGGGGCACAAACATGTCAAACCAGTTGCGGCCAGCGATCTCTTCACGCTCCCAGCCTGTCAGGCGCAGCAGGTAGTCGTTGCAATAGGTGATGCGCCCTTCGCAGTCGAGCATCAGCGAGATCATCTCGACCTTGTCGAGCATGTCATTGAAACGGCGGTCGCTTTCGTGCAGCTCTTCCTCGGCGCGTTTCTCCCGGGTGACATCCTGGATGGTGTTGAACCAGCGGCCCTGCTCGCCCCGGCCCGCCTCATCCTCCAAGGGCTCCATCACCTGGCGCAAATGCAGCAGTTCGCCATCTGCGCGCAACAGGCGGTAGGTGAAATCCAGGCGGGCGCCTTGCTGTGCGGCCTGCAGCGCATGCTGGCGGAACATGTCGCGGTCTTGCGGGTGTACCAGCGCCAGCCACTCGCGCGCGGACTTGGGCATGGCATCGGCCCCCAGCCCCAGCATATCGGGCAGCGTGTCGAGCCAGCTCTCGAAAGCACCATCAGCACCGCTGATCACATGGGTGATTTTTGCCAGTGCCTGCGCCCTTCGCAGGCTGGCTTTGCTGGCGCGCAGCGCGTCCATGGCCCGCTGGCGTTCGAACACTTCCACCTGCAGTTGCTCGGCATGCTTCTGGATCTCGATATAAAGGCTGCCGTTTTCGTAGATACGACCCACCTGCGCGCCCAGGACGGCCAGGACTTTTTCATCGTCGGCCGTGAACGCATCTTCCCCCTGCTTGTTGGCCAGGCAGATCCAGCCATAGGAGAACGAGAGCGAAGTGATCGGCGCAATCAAGCCGGTGTGCAGTGGCGGGTAGCCTGCAGGCAGGCCGATATCGCTGGGTGCACCGCTTTCATTGACCAGCCGCTCAGAGCGGCGCGCAGCACGCAACTGCCCCAATAGGCCGTGCGATACCACGGGCAGGTCCAGCAGCCCGGTCAGCGCCGGCTCAATGCCGCTGGTGCACACGATGGAGGCATCGCTTTGCTTGCGCACCACACACAGCACCGCATACTGCGCCCCCACCAGCTCGCGTGCGCCACGGCATACATTGGCCAGCAGCACCTGCGGGTCGCGCTCGGAGGCCAGTTGCAGGTTCAGGTCGGTCAGGGCCGCCAGACGCCGGTTCATGGCCTCCAGCTCGGCGACGTTGCCCGTGAGCTTGTCCGTCATGAGCTGCAGGTGCCGGGTCTGAAAACTGTGCTCCATCGGGTGGAAGGGCTGCGGCGGCACCTGCGACAAGGCCTGCTCAATGGCCGAGGTGATGTCCTGTGGCTCGCAGGGCTTCACCAGCACCTGCGTCACCCCACAGGCCAGGGCCAGGTTGCGGGCCTCTTGCTCGCGGTAGTGCGCGCTGTAGAAGATCACCTGGGTTGCGGCGAGCTGGTGGTCTGTGCGCAGCTGGCGCACAAACTCGTACCCGTCCATGGTCGGCATCAGGATGTCGGAGATCACCAGATCGGGACGCTCGGCACGCACCAGGGCGAGGGCCTCGGCACCGTCTGCGGCCTCCAGGGCCTGGTGGCCACTGTGCCCGATGAGCGTGACCACCAGCGCACGGTTGGCCGGCAGGTCATCGACAACAAGGATCTTGGCCATGCTACCCGGGGTCCAACGTCAGGCTGCGCCCGGCGGCGCGTGGAATGAAGAACCCAGAAACGCCTCGACCTGGCTCACGAAGGTTTCGGGCGTGATGGGCTTGGACAGGTGCTCGTCAAAACCCACCTCAAGGGCCTTTTCGCGGTCACCTGGCATCGAAAAAGCGGTCACAGCCACCAGCGGCACCACACGCCACCCATGGTGCGAGCGCAGGCTTTGTGCCACCTCATAGCCATTCATCACCGGCATTTGCAGGTCGCACAGGATCAGGTCGGGCCCCTCGGCCAGCGCCAGCCCCAGGCCCAGGGCGCCGTTTTCGGCGGCCAGCACACGGTGGCCCGCGGCTTCCAGCAGGTAGGTGACGAGTTGCCGGCTGGCATCATCGTCTTCGATGACCAGGATGGTGGCTTTCATGCGCTGGTCTCCTGAAACTCCACAATGAACGTGCTGCCCTGCCCTTCGGCGCTCTCCAGCCCCACACTGCCCCCCAGCGCTTCGGCAAGCTTGCGGCTCAGGTGCAGGCCCAGGCCGGTGCCTTCGTGGTGGCGCCGGTCGGCGCTTTCGACCCGGGAGAAGGCCTCGAAAAGCCGCGACTGCTCCTGCAGCGGAATGCCAGGCCCGGTGTCGCGCACCTGAACCTGCACAGTGCGCCCCTGGGCCGACGAGGTCTCCTCCAGCACCACATCCACACGCCCCTGCGGCGTAAACTTGATGGCATTGCCCACCAGATTGATCAGAATCTGGCTGAAGGCCCGGCGGTCAGTGTGCAACTGCACGGCCTGGGCGGGGGCATACACATTAAACACCAGGCCTTTGCGCACGGCTTCGGGCTCCAGCGTGGCGGCGACCTCCGCAACAATGCTGCGGCAGTCGAGCGGCTCCTTGTGGAGCGACACCTTGTTAGCGCTGAGCTTGGCCACATCGAGCAGGTCGTTGATGAGCGAAAGCAGGTGCCGCGCCCCAGTCTGCACGATGCGCAACTGCTTGTCCTGCTCCGGGTTGAGCGGCCCCGGCAGCTGCATGAGCAAGGTGCCCGTGAAACCGATGATGGCGTTCAGCGGGGTTCGCAGTTCGTGGGACATGCTGGCCAGAAAGCGGTCTTTGACCAAGGCGGCATTTTCAAGCTCCAGGTTCTTGTCGCGCAAGGCCCGCTCGATCCGCTTGCGCTCCGTCACATCGCGGATCGCGCTGGAGACAAACAGGCCTTCTTCCGTCTCCAGCGGGCTCAGGCTGATCTCGACTGGAAACTCGGAACCATCCTTGCGCAAACCATACAGATCAAGGCCAGCCCCCATGGAGCGGGAGCGTGGTTCGGCAAAAAAGCCGCGGCGGTGCTCAGGGTGCCGACCACTGAAGCGTTCTGGCACCAGCAGCTCGATCTTCTGACCCAGAAGTTCGCTGCGGCTCCAGCCAAACAGTTTCACGGCCTGCGAGTTGACGAGCACGATGCGGCCGTCGCGGTCAACGATGACCATCGCGTCCGGCGCGGCTTCGAGCAGGTCCTTGAACTTCTGGTCGGCCCGCTTGCGGTCGGTGATGTCTCGGATCGCGCTCATCACCATCGCGCCTTCTTCGGTGTCGATCGGGCTCAGGCTGATCTCCACTGGAAACTCGCCGCCATCCTTGCGCAAGCCATGCAGCTCCAGCCCCGCCCCCATGGTGCGCGTGCGCGGCGCCCCAAAGAACCCGCTGCGGTGCCCCAGGTGCGCGCCCCGATAGCGGTGTGGTAACAGCACCTCCACGGCCTGCCCTAGCAATTCGGTCCTTTCATAGCCAAACACGCGCTCGGCCTGGGAGTTGACCAGGACGATGCGGCCTGTCACGTTGACCATCACGATCGCGTCGGGTGTGGATTCGAGCAGGTCACGGAACCGCGCCTCCAGAAGCTTGGCCTCGCGCTGGACCTTGAGCTGGGTGACATCCTTCTTGCTCGACAGAAAGTACAGCAGTTGGCCAGCTTCGTCGCGCACGGCCTTGGTGGACACGTTGACATGCACCAGCGATCCATCCTTGCGGCGGCGCACCGACTCGTGCACGGTGCTGCTCAGGCCCCGCAGGGCCTCGGCCCGGATCTCGTCTTCTTCGTGGGCCCGGTTCTCGGGAACGATGAGATCAATGAGGCGCCTGCCCTGAGCCTCTGCCGGTGCATAGCCAAAGATCGCTTCGGCAGCCGGGTTCCAGTTGAGCACCACCCCCTCAGGCGACAGCACCAGCAGCGCATCGGGGTTTTGCTCCCAATATGCGGCAGAAAAATCAGATGCCATGCAGAACTCCCTGTGGGGACCCATCCCTCTGCATCCCGTTGTTGTGTTTGTGTGCGACTGCGGATGCAAGCCCGTGCCATCGCCCGCGCGGGCCCATGGCTGGACCCATCTTAGGCGGGAAGCCTCCCGATTGCCAACTCTGAAATGCCACAGCCAGTTCCGCGCCGCCGACCATCGGGGCAGTTTGGCCCTGGGCGGAGCCCTGCAGCCGCCAGACGACAAAAAGCCCCTGCACCAACAAGGGAACAGGGGCTTGCGAAACGGCGCAAAAGCCGCGCTGGCTTACATGTGGTCGATCATGACCTGGCCAAAACCCGAGCAGCTCACCTGGGTGGCTCCGTCCATCAGGCGGGCAAAGTCGTAAGTCACTTTCTTGGAGGCTATCGACTTCTCCAGCGAACTGATGATCAGGTTTGCGGCCTCGATCCAACCCATGTGGCGCAGCATCATCTCGGCCGACAGGATTTCGGAGCCGGGGTTCACATAGTCCTTGCCTGCATATTTGGGGGCCGTGCCGTGGGTGGCTTCAAAACAGGCCACCGAGTCGGACATGTTGGCGCCAGGCGCAATGCCGATCCCGCCCACCTGGGCTGCGAGCGCATCGGAGATGTAATCGCCATTGAGGTTGAGCGTGGCCACCACCGAATACTCGGCCGGGCGCAGCAGGATCTGCTGCAGGAAGGCATCAGCAATGCTGTCCTTGATGGTGATGTCCTTGCCCGTCTTCGGGTTCTTGAGCTTGCACCACGGGCCGCCGTCGATCAGCTCGGCACCGAACTCCTTTTGCGCCAGGGCGTACGCCCAGTCGCGGAAGCCACCTTCGGTGTACTTCATGATGTTGCCCTTGTGGACGATGGTCACGCTGGGCTTGTCGTTGTCGATGGCGTACTGGATGGCCTTGCGCACCAGGCGTTCGGTGCCCTCGATGGAGACGGGCTTGACGCCGATGCCCGAGGTGTTGGGAAAGCGGATTTTCTTCACGCCCATCTCGTCCTGCAGGAACTTGATGAGCTTCTTGGCCTTGTCCGACTCGGCTTCGAACTCGATACCGGCATAGATGTCCTCCGAGTTCTCGCGGAAGATCACCATGTTGGTCTTTTCGGGCTCTTTCAGCGGCGAAGGCACGCCCTTGAAATACTGCACGGGGCGCAGGCAGACATACAGATCCAGCTCCTGGCGCAGTGCCACGTTCAGCGAACGGATGCCGCCACCCACGGGCGTAGTCAGCGGGCCTTTGATCGACACCACGTACTCGCGCAACACCTGCAGGGTTTCTTCGGGCAGCCACACATCAGGGCCGTAGACCTTGGTGGATTTCTCGCCCGCATACACCTCCATCCAGTGGATCTTCTTCTTGCCGCCATAGGCCTTGGCCACCGCAGCGTCCACCACCTTGATCATCACCGGCGTGATGTCGAGCCCCGTGCCATCGCCTTCAATGAAGGGAATGATGGGCTGGTCCGGCACATTCAGCGACATGTCGGCATTGACCGTGATTTTCTGGCCTTCGGCAGGCACCTTGATGTGCTGGTAGCTGGTCATGGAAGGGGTGTCTCCTGTGGAAGCTGAAGCAGATTCAGCAAATGGGGCAAAGCGCTCGGTAGCCAGTCAATTCTAATGACAATTTTTTGGGCAAAGTCCCTGCCAGCCTACGCGCCGCTGCTATCGTTGCGGGCGAAGCCGTGCAGGTTTGCGCGGCTTCAGATCCTCTCTTTCAACCCCTTCACTGGAAACGGCATATATGAAAAAACTCCTCGCTGTCCTGGTGGCTGGTCTGTTGGGTGCAAGTGCTTTTGCACAGGCGCCTGCAGCCGCTCCGGCCCCCGCCCCTGCAGCCCCAGCGCCCATGGCTGCACCCGCTGCACCTGTAGCTGCTGCCCCGGCACCCGTCGCCAAAACCAAGGCAAAGGCCAAGGCCACCAAAACGGCCAAAAAGAAAACCACCAAGAAGGTCGCCAAGAAAAAGACCACCCACAAGGCAGCCTGACGCTGGCATGCAGCACCCTTCGCGGGGTCATGCACATTGCTTCAAAATCGCCCGCTACTGCGGGCGTTTTCTTTTTCCGTTCTTTTCCCCTTCTTTTGCCCGCCGGTTCGGCGCCCCTTGTGCGGACGCTGCCCCCTTGTCCAGAAAGCCTTGCCCATGACCGCTTTTGCACTTGCCTTGCCTTTTTCCGCTGCCACACGGCGCACCGTGGCCGCCGCGCTGTTGACCGCTGCTGCGGGACTGCCGTTCACCACGGCACAGGCCCAGGACGGTCCCCAGCTGAATTTGCAGCGTGTGGAACTGACCGCAGGCATGCACCGCATTGACGCCCAGGTGGCCGCCACGCCCCAGGAGCGCCAGACCGGCCTGATGCATCGCAAGGAGATGCCCCAGCACGAGGGCATGCTGTTTGTGTTTGAACAACCCGCGCAGCAGTGCTTCTGGATGAAGAACACGCTGCTGCCGCTCACAGCAGCGTTTGTGGATGACGACGGCACCATCGTGAACCTGGCCGACATGAAGCCCCAGACGCTGGATTCGCACTGTTCGGCAAAACCGGTGCGCTACGTGCTGGAGATGAACCAGGGATGGTTTGCCAAGAAAAACATCAAGGCCGGCGCCAAGCTGGGTGGAGCGCTTTTCAGCCGCAAGTGACGCAGGACCACCCAGGGAATTGCGCAGATCGGTAGGCCACAGCCCCATAGGCTTTGGCCCCTGGGCCCTGCCGCTTGCCCGAGCGCTGTCTTGCCGACATCGCACTCCCAGGATCCGGGAGTGCAACTTACTATCATTTATATAGCTACCAGCGCTTATCCAGCAAGCGCCAGATGCCAAAAAAGCCTCAAAAGTCCCCAACAAAAAACGGCCCGAAGGCCGTTTTTTGTTGCCGCAGACCTCAGTCCGTCAGGACAGGTCACTCGCGGGGCGCGGATCGCGCATCAGGCGAAGTTGGCTTCGGCAAACTTCCAGTTCACCAGCTTGTCGAGGAAGGTCTCAACGAACTTGGGACGCATGTTGCGGTAGTCGATGTAGTACGCGTGTTCCCACACGTCCACGGTGAGCAGCGCCTTGTCGGCGGTGGTCAGCGGCGTGCCGGCGGCGCCGGTGTTGACGATGTCCACGCTGCCATCGGCCTTCTTCACCAGCCAGGTCCAGCCCGAACCGAAGTTGCCCACGGCAGACTTCACAAACGCTTCCTTGAAGGCTGCGTAGCTGCCCCACTTGGCGGTGATGGCTGCAGCCAGTGCACCAGAAGGCTCACCGCCGCCTTGGGGAGCCATGCAGTTCCAGAAGAAGGTGTGGTTCCAGATTTGCGCTGCATTGTTGTAGATGCCGCCGCTCGACTTCTTGACGATCTCTTCGAGCGTCATGGCTTCGAACTCGGTGCCCTTTTGCAGGTTGTTCAGGTTCACCACATAGGCGTTGTGGTGCTTGCCATGGTGGTACTCCAGGGTTTCCTGGCTGTAGTGCGGAGCCAGGGCATCGATGGCGTAGGGCAGCGGGGGAAGGGTATGTTCCATGGTGGTGTTTCCTTGTGGTTTGAAATTCCGGGATGCCATCTGCAACGCTTTTCTTTCCTGAGCAATGCAGTCGGACACAGCGCGAAGGGGGCATTGTAGGAACATCAGGTGACCTGTGCAGCGTGAGGCCACCCAGATCCGGTCTGCAGCACCACAAACCGCTGCTGTCCTACAGAGGCGCGCCTTCTACCGCGCCGCGACATCACCCCGTTACAGCAGTCGCGGCTGGGCCACCGTCACGTCCACCACGCCATCGGCCAGTGTGGCGCGCAGGGCATCGCCAGGCTGGGCCTGGCGCACGCTGGTCACGGCCCGGCCCTCGGTATCGGTGAGCAGCGCGTAGCCGCGATGCAGCACCAGGCGCGGGTCGAGCAGCTCCAGCCGCAAGGCCGCGCGGTCGAGCCGCTCGGCCTGCTGCACCAGGCGCCGTTGCATTTTTTGAGGGAAATCGGCCTCCAGCGCTTTCTGGCATTGCGCAAGCCGCTGCAATTTTAATAGCACTCCATGGCGCATGCGCTGGGCTAGGCGTGCCAGTTGCATCTGCTCACGCGCCACCAGGCCCGACGGGCGGCCCAGCCGCGCCGCCGCCTGGTCCAGCCGCTGGTGCCGGGTGTCGAGCTGGCGCTGCACGCCGTCGCTGATGCGCCCAGCCAGCAGTCCGAGCGCCCCCAGCCACACATCGCGCGGCTGGGCCACCAGCTCGGCGGCGGCGGTGGGCGTGGGGGCGCGCAGGTCGGCGCAGAAGTCGGCGATGGTGAAGTCGGTCTCGTGCCCCACCCCGCTGATGAGCGGCACCGGGCTTCGCACGATGGTCCGGGCCAGTTGTTCGTCGTTGAAGGCCAAGAGGTCTTCGATGGAACCGCCCCCGCGCACCAGCAAGATCACGTCAATGGGCGGATTTTTGGTCAAATCAGCCCCTGACGCCTGTCCCGCTTGCACAAGCAGATACAGTTTTGATAGCGCCGCAACCAACGAAGCAGGTGCTGCGGCGCCCTGCACCTGCGCAGGCACCAGCACCACCGGAATGTGCGGCACGCGACGGCGCAGCGCCGTGACCACGTCGTGAAGGGCCGCAGCCCCGGTGGACGTCACAAGGCCAATGCCACGCGGCTGCAAAGGCAGCGGGCGCTTGCGGGCGTTGTCGAACAAGCCTTCTGTTTCGAGCTGCGCCTTCAGGCGCAGGAACTGCTCGAACAACGCGCCCTGCCCGGCCCGCTGCATGCTTTCCACAATGAACTGCAGATCGCCCCGCGCCTCGTACACCGAAAGGCGCCCGCGCACTTCCACCAATTCGCCATCGCGCGGCGAAAAGTCAAGCAGGCTGGCGGCGCGGCGGAACATGGCGCAGCGCAACTGGCCGTTCGCGTCTTTGACCGAGAAGTAGCAATGTCCGCTGGATGCGCGCGAGAAGCCCGTGATCTCGCCGCGCACCGCGACAGGATTGAAGCGCGCCTCCAGAGCATCAGCAATGGCGCGGCATAGCGCGCCAACTTCCCAGACGCGCGGCGCCGCTGCGGGGCTGGGGCGCTCAAACATGAGAAACGGCGGGCGTTTGCGCCGCGCGCACCGCGCAAGTACTCCACAGAATCTGGCCAGCGGCGGTTACCACAGCCACATAACTAAAAACCGCCCGCAAAACACCAGGGCACGTACAAGTTATTGATTTATATAGCTTTTTCATTGCGCAATTTTTCATCAATCTGTTGCAAGCACGGCGTGGCGCCACTTTGCGTGGCCTGGAACAGTGGTTGCCCACAAAGTTATCCACAGATTTTGTGGGTGAGCAGATGGGGCGACGGCGCGCACAGCAACGTAACGGTTTGTGACGAGGTGGGCCCTGCAAGCTGGGCCATAATCGCCGATTGCTTTCATCTGCGCGGAGAGAGATTTGCTGTCCATCATACAAGCCGCAGGCTGGCCGATCTGGCCCCTGATTGCGTGTTCCGTCCTGGGAATGGCGCTGATTTTTGAACGTTTCGTGGCCCTCAAGACGGCCCGTGTCGCCCCCCCGAAATTGCTCGATGAAGCCATTACGGTCTCGTCCAAGGCCGTGCCCACCCCCGACGTGGTGAACCAGTTGGCGCAAAACTCCGCCCTGGGCGAGGTGCTGGCCAGCGGCCTGCGCACCCTCAACAGCAACCCCCAGTGCAGCGAGACCGACCTGCGTGCCGCCATGGAAGGCGCAGGGCGCGCTGTGGCGCACCGGCTGGAAAAATACCTGTCGGCACTGGCCACCATCGCCTCGGCCGCTCCCTTGCTGGGCCTGCTGGGCACGGTGATCGGCATGATCGAGATCTTTGGCTCGCAGGCCGGCAGCGGTGGCGTGGGCCAGGCCATGGGTGGCGGCAACCCGGCCCAGCTGGCGCATGGCATCTCGATCGCGCTCTACAACACGGCTTTTGGCCTCATCGTGGCCATCCCGGCGCTGATCTTCTGGCGCTACTTCCGCGCCCGGGTGGATGCCTATCTGCTCACCTTGGAGTTGGCTTCGGAACAATTTGTGCGCCACATCCTGCGTTTGCGGAAGAAATGACGCCCCCACGGTCCGCCCGCTGCGCGTGGCTCCCTGCCCCCCAAGGGGGCCGCGTTTTGCCTTGGGGCGGCCCGGCGGCAAAACCTCAGCCTGAAAGGCTTCGCCAATGAACTTCCGTCCCCGCGCCAAGGAAGAGCCGGAGATCAACCTGATCCCGTTCATCGACGTGCTGCTGGTGATCCTCATCTTTCTGATGCTGACCACCACCTACAGCAAGTTCACCGAGCTGCAGCTCACGCTGCCCGTGGCCGATGCCGAGCAGCAACGCGACCACCCCAAGGAAGTCATCGTGTCCGTGGCCGCCGACGGGCGCTACGCCGTCAACAAGACGGGCGTGGACGGCAAAAGCGTGGACGCGATCGCGCAGGCCTTGCGCAGTGCCGCCACAGCGGGCCAGGGCAGTGTGGTCATCATCAGCGCCGATGCGATGGCGCCGCACCAGTCGGTGGTTTCGGTGATGGAGGCCGCGCGCCGCGTGGGCCTCACGCAGATCACGTTTGCCACGCAGTCTTCGGCTGCGGCGCGCAGCCCCAGCCGCTGACACGCATGGCTGCCCCCGGGCTGCAGCCGCCCTCGCCCAGCGCCCCCGCATTGCGGGGCGCAGCCCTCCCCCCACCCGCCTCCGGGCTCCAGAAAATCTGGCAGACACGCGGCCCGCTCGCCTGGGTGCTGTGGCCGGTCTCGCGGGTCTACCGCACGCTGGTCGGTATGCGGCGCGGGCTTTACCGCATCGGCCTGCTGAAGGCGGAGCATCCTGGCCGCCCGGTCATCGTCGTGGGCAACGTGATTGCCGGAGGCGCAGGTAAAACCCCCGTGGTCATTGCCGTTGTCCAGCATCTGCAAGGTCTGGGCCTGCGCGCCGGCGTGGTCTCACGCGGCTACGGCCGCAGCACCACCGACTGCCGGGAGGTGACGCCCGACAGCCCCGCCCATGAGGTGGGCGATGAACCCGCCCTTATCGCGCGCAACTGCCGGGTGCCCGTGTTTGTGGCGCCTCGCCGCATCACCGCCGCCCGCGCCCTGCGGGCTGCTTACCCGGACACCGACGTGATCGTTTGCGACGATGGCCTGCAGCACCTGGCCTTGGCGCGCGATCTGGAGGTCTGCATCTTCAACGAACAGGGCGTGGGCAACGGTTTCCTGCTGCCAGCGGGGCCCCTGCGTGAGCCCTGGCCACGCGCGGTGGATTTTGTGCTGCATGCAGGGACTCTGCCGCCTGGAAGCGACCCCGCCCATGCCTATGGCCTGCAACGCCGACTGGCCCCCTATGCCTTGCGTGCGGACGGCACCCGGGTGCCGCTGTCGGACCTGCAAGGCCAGCCGCTGCATGCCGTGGCGGCCGTGGCACGCCCCGAAATGTTCTTTGCCATGCTGCAGGCTGAGGCGCTGCAGCTGGCACACACGGAAGCCTTACCAGATCACTATGATTTTGATAGCTGGAACCGCTCACCTGACAAGCGCCACCCGCTAATTTGCACCGAAAAAGACGCTGTCAAGCTCTGGCAACACCACCCGGACGCGCTGGCCGTGCCCCTGCAATTGCACATCGACCCGGCCTTTTTCGCTGCGCTGGATGTGCGCCTGCTGGCCTTGGGCGTCCACAGGCATTAACGATTCACCGCCCGGGCCGCCGCTATCATCCTTGCCTGCCCGAACGAACCTCCTGGAAAGCGCTGTCACCATGGATCCCAAACTGCTTGAACTGCTGGTCTGCCCCGTCACCAAAGGCCCGCTGACCTACGACCGCGATGCCCAGGAACTGGTCTCCCGCAGCGCTCGCCTGGCCTATCCGGTGCGGGACGGCATCCCGGTGCTGCTCGAAAATGAAGCCCGCACACTCACCGATGAGGAACTGGAGCAGTGAGCGCAGGAACGGATCTCGGCACGCCAAGCGCTCCAACCGCGAGCGGTCGCTTCACGGTGCTGATCCCAGCGCGCATGGCATCCAGCCGCTTGCCCGACAAACCCCTGGCCGATATCGCGGGCCTGCCCATGGTGGTGCGGGTGGCCCAGCGTGCCGCCCAAAGTGCAGCAGCCCGCGTGGTGGTGGCAGCCGATGACCCTCGCATCCTGCAGGCCTGCACCGCCCATGGCGTGCAAGCGATACTGACCCGCGCCGACCACCCCAGCGGCAGCGACCGCCTGGCCGAAGCCTGTACCCAGCTGGGCCTGGACGGGGACGACGTGGTCGTCAACGTGCAAGGCGATGAACCTTTGATAGACCCGGGCCTCATCGACGCTGTGGCAGCCCTCCTGCCCACCCGGCCGGAGGCCAGCATGGGCACCGCAGCCCACGCGATTGCGTCACTGGCCGACTACACCAACCCCAACGTGGTGAAAGTGGTGCTGGACGCGCGTGGCCTGGCCCACTACTTCAGCCGCGCGCCCATCCCTTTTGCGCGGGACCATATGGGATTGGCCTGGTGGCAAGGTGCCGCCGAGGCGGCGGCACCCGGTGTAGCAGCCCTGGCGGGGTTTGCGCCACTGCGGCATGTGGGCATCTACAGCTATCGCGCAGGCTTTCTGCGCCAATTTCCTGCCCTGGCACCCGCCCCCACCGAGGCGGTGGAAGCGCTGGAGCAACTGCGCGCGCTGTGGCACGGCCACCGCATTGCGGTTCACCTGGCCAACGCAGCCCCTGGCCCGGGCGTGGATACGCCCGCAGACCTGGAACGGGTTCGCCGCCTTTTCCGATGAGGAGCGGGCCGGTGGCGCGCGCCGCGCCGGTCCGCCGAATGCCTCGGCTATCCACCCTGCGACACCCCTGCCCAACCCGGTGCAGCATGTAAGTCAGCGCAAGGGAGTCGCATGCTATCCTCGACCGCAACGAGAGCACCGCATCCCGGGCGCACAGAACGGCTTCAGGCGCCCTTCGAACGTCCCCGCCAGCGGCGCCAACCGATTTCTAACCTTCGAGGACTTCCATGAGACTGATTTTGTTGGGCGCGCCTGGCGCCGGAAAGGGCACGCAAGCCACGTTCATCTGCCAGAAGTACGGCATCCCCCAGATCTCCACCGGTGACATGCTGCGCGCAGCCGTCAAGGCAGGCACCCCTCTGGGCCTGCAGGCCAAGGCGGTGATGGATTCGGGCGCCCTGGTCAGCGACGACATCATCATCGGTCTCGTCAAGGAGCGCATCACGCAAGCAGACTGCGCCAACGGTTTCCTGTTCGACGGCTTCCCCCGCACCATTCCCCAGGCCGATGCCATGAAGGCAGCGGGCGTCAAGCTCGACTACGTGCTCGAAATCGATGTGCCCTTTGACGCCATCATCGAACGCATGAGCGGCCGCCGCTCGCACCCCGCCAGCGGCCGCACCTACCATGTCAAGTTCAACCCGCCCAAGGTGGAAGGCAAGGACGACGTGACGGGCGAAGAGCTGATCCAGCGCGAAGACGACAAGGAAGAAACCGTCAAGAAGCGCCTGCAGGTCTACAGCGATCAGACGCGCCCGCTGGTGGACTACTACAGCAATTGGGCCCAGGCCGAACCCGAGCTGGCCCCCAAGTACCGCGCCATCAGCGGCACGGGCAGCGTGGACGAGATCACGGCACGCGCATTGCAGGCACTGGCCAGTTAAGGCTCGGGGCGATCGCCCCTTGCAACCAGCGACGCCATGGCAGCATGGGCGTCGCTTTTTTATGCGGCGCAGGGAACCCGCTTCCAGCCTTTCGCATGGCTATACCCGGGCTGTACCGGTGGGTCAGGCTGGGCTGGAGCGTAAGCCGTAGGCTTTGCCATCCACAAACAGGTATTCCGCCCGCAGCACCGCGTCGCCCTTCTCTTCGCGCAGGGTAAAGCCCACCACCGATACCGCAGTGCCGGGTTTGATCTCCTGCACCTGCCAGGCCTGCATGCGGGTCAGGGGCGCCAGCTCCACCTCCCAGCGTCGGTCTTTGCGGGTGGGCAAAACCGTCTTGGCTAGCAAGGCCTTGCCATCCACGGGGGACGCCTGCGCAGGCACCACACGCTGTGCCAGATCCGCAGGCAGCTTCAGCTCCGCAGGTGTCTCCAGCTCCAGCTCGGCGTGTGGATTTTGCCAGCG
The DNA here is from genome assembly GCF_019218805.1 of Acidovorax sp. sif0632. Taxonomy (NCBI): domain Bacteria; kingdom Pseudomonadati; phylum Pseudomonadota; class Betaproteobacteria; order Burkholderiales; family Comamonadaceae; genus Acidovorax; species Acidovorax sp. sif0632. Next base: position 25,719 of record NZ_JAHUWW010000003.1, read on the forward strand.
CACTTTGCGCACGGTGCCTTCCAGGTAGATGGGACGGTCGGGGTCAAAACTGCTCCACCCATGGTGGGCACGCGCGCCCCAGGGAATGGCCGTGGCGGCCAGGAGCACGTGGCGGCGTTGCAGGCTCATCGGTTCTCTCCTTGTCATGTCCGATCAGAGGTAAGCAATCCAGCGGCCACACACCACCACAGCCAGCCAGATCACGGTGGAACCCAGCATCTGTACCCGGGCCAGAGCATCCAGGCGAGCCAGGGAACCTCGCCCATGGAACCACGCGGCGTTGCAACCTGCAAGCATTAACAGCAGCATCTTCAAGGTGAATGCGCGGCTGGCGAGCAGTTCGGCAGGCTGTGTGGCAAACATCAAGAGGCCCGACGCCGCCGCCAAGCCAAAACCACACAATGCCAGCGACAGGCTGAGCCGCGCCAAATCCTTGACGGGCAGCGCCGCCCCACGGCCAAACACCCGCAACTCCAGCAAGACCAAGTTGCCCAGCAGCAAGGCAATGCCTACGATGTGCACCACCTCCAGCGCGGGGTAGGCCCACGCATGGGACTTAAGAGCTGCAAAAAACATCGGAGCGGCCTTGTTGCTCAGTGCAGCAGTTCGAGCATCAGCGAGATCCTGGCCTTCAAGGGGGATAGCCCTTTGGAGTCCGGTAATGCGTCCCCCGGCTTGGGCAGCACCTGCCCCTCGGAGCAACGTGTGGACCGCACCACGCGCACACCCGCCTCCTGGGCACGCAACAATGCGGCCTCCAGAGCATGGTGGATGGTGCCATTGCCCGTGCAGGCCACCACCAGCCCCTGGACCCCATCTCGCACCAGTGCGTCCACCATGGTTCCCGATGCGCCAGCGTGGCTGATGACCACTTCCACGCGGGGCCAGGCTGCGGCATTCACTACATTTTCAATAGCATTCAATGCTGGAACACCAAGCGCCAGGGGCCAATCCTGCACAAGGCGGACAGCCCCCTCCTCCACCCAACCCAAAGGCCCGGCCTCGCCCGAATTGAACGCATTCACCCGGTAGGGGTGCACCTTCTGAACCTGCCGTGCCCCATGAATTTCGCCAGCGGCGACCGCCAGCACACCCCGTGCGCCGGGCGTGACCGCCACAGCAACAGCATCCAGAAGATTCTGAGGCCCATCGGGCGTGAGCGCCGTGGCCGGGCGCATGGCACAGGTCAGCACCACGGGTTTCGCGCGGGTGTCCAGCACTTCGTGCAGAAACCAGGCCGTCTCTTCCAGCGTGTCGGTTCCGTGGGTAATGACTACACCACGCACTTCGGGATCTTCCAGGTGGCGCGCACAGCGCAGCGCCAGCGCCTGCCACACCTGGCCATCCATGTCCTTGCTGTCGATCTGGGCCACCTGCTCCGCCACCAGCACGCCCCGCGCGGCCTGCTGCAATCCGGGAACAGCTGCAAGCAGCTGCCCGACCCCTACCTGCGCAGCGGTGTAGCCGATGTTGTCGCCAGCCTGCGCGGAGGTGCCTGCAATGGTCCCTCCGGTGCCCAAAACCACAATTTTTTGCCCACTCACTTGCGTACTCCGAAAAACTGGTGAAAAATACAGTTACTGGATTAAAAAACAGTTATCCATCACTGTAGCCGCCTCCACCGGAAACCACCATGCTCGACAACCCGAAACTCACTGCCCGCCAGCAACAAATTCTGGATCTCATCCAGACGGCCATTGCACGCACCGGGGCGCCGCCCACCCGTGCAGAGATCGCTGCCGAACTGGGGTTCAAGTCGGCCAACGCGGCAGAAGAACATCTCCAGGCGCTGGCGCGCAAAGGCGTGATCGAGCTGGTCAGTGGCACATCCCGTGGCATCCGGTTGCGCGGTGACACCGTGCGCTCCATCAATGCAGCGCGCGGCAACCAGTTCAGCCTGCCGATTCCCGGACTCTCACAACTGTTGCTACCCCTGGTGGGACGTGTGGCGGCAGGGTCGCCCATTCTCGCGCAGGAACACGTTGACCAAACCTACAGTGTGGAAAACAGCCTGTTCCATCACAAGCCCGATTACCTGCTCAAAGTGCGCGGTATGTCGATGCGCGATGCCGGAATCATGGATGGCGATCTTCTGGCTGTGCAGTCCACCCGCGAAGCCCGCAACGGCCAGATCATCGTGGCCCGCCTGGGAGACGATGTGACGGTCAAGCGCCTGCGCCGTACTGCGACCGCCATCGAACTGCTGCCCGAGAACCCGGATTACCCGGTCATCGTGGTGCAGCCCGGCGAACCCTTTGAGATTGAAGGGCTCGCCGTCGGCCTCATCCGCAACACCATGCTGATGTAGCCACACCGCTCCATCGCATTCACTCATGAATTAGTTCGTTAGCTGCCGCACTGCAGGTGGCGGGCGTTTGGCGCACTGGTAAAACCGGTACGCCAGCCCTGCGGTGCCGGTTTATTTTGCAATCCTGCCTATGTCCAACCCCCGACCTTCGGAGTTTTCACATGGGAATTGCCTTGACCACCTTTTCTGCGCTCTCCGGGACTCTGCGTACCCTGACCCACTGGCTCCACACCTTCAAGGAGCCGTCTGCAGCAGACCTGCCTGCGCCCCGCCCCCATCCCGATGACACGGACCCGGGCCGCAGGAGCGGATCAGCAGGCACTGACAAGCCCCGCCGTCCATCCAACATCCCCAGCCAACGTCCACCGCGAGGCAACTGGCCCTTTACGGTCAGCCCGCAGACACCACCCACCTGTGCCACCACACGGTTTGTGGCCACCAATACCGATGCCCGGGCGTTCATACCGTCGCCAGCCGCTACCCGCGTTGCCTGTGGATCATCCAGATTGGCAGACGGCTCAGGCGGCAGGGCTGCCAAGGTCCTGCGCAGGGTCCCCACATCGGGCGGCTCAGGCCGACTGGTGATCGCTGGCCGCATGGCCGATGTGTGCGCCGAGCTAGACCGCCTGGCTGCATCCGAGGCGGCGCTGCAAGCCTGTTGAGCCCAAGGCATGCACCACCCAGCGATCCATTGACTGCTTTGCATATGGAGGGTGCTGCCTGATCGCTGTGGACTGCGCTTGTCGAGGTCGCCAACACTCCGTCACCAAAAGCCCCATCCTTTCCTGTGCCAGGGGGCGGTCCGGTATGAAACGACCGGCGTGGCCAAGGCACAATGTCGGGATGAACATTGTGATTCTCGACGACTACCAGGACGCAGTCCGCAAGCTCCACTGCGCATCCCGGCTCGACGCGTACACCGCCAAGGTCTACACCAACACCGTCAAGGGGCTGGGCCAGCTGTCCGTCCGCCTCAAAGACGCTGACATCATCGTGCTCGTGCGAGAGCGCACCCAGATCACCCGTCAACTGGTGGAGAAACTTCCCCGTCTCAAGCTCATCGCGCAAACCGGCAAGATCGGCAGTCACATTGATGTAGCTGCCTGTACGGAACGTGGGATTGCAGTGGCAGAAGGCATAGGCTCACCCGTGGCCCCCGCAGAGCTGACGTGGGCACTTGTCATGGCCGCAATGCGCCGACTGCCGCAGTACATCTCCAACCTCAAGCATGGCGCCTGGCAACAATCAGGGCTGAAGACGGCATCCATGCCTCCCAATTTTGGCCTTGGCAGCGTGCTGCGGGGCAAAACGCTGGGTATCTGGGGTTATGGCCGCATTGGCCAATTGGTGGCGGGCTACGGGCGTGCTTTTGGAATGAACGTCCGCATTTGGGGGCGTGAGGCATCACGCGCCCAGGCCTTGACGGATGGGTATCAGGCTGCCACCACGCGCGAGGAGTTTTTCTCGCAATGCGATGTGATCTCGCTCCACCTTCGGCTCAACGACGAAACGCGCGGCATCGTCTCACTCGAAGATCTGTCTTGCATGAAGCCCACCTCCCTGCTGGTCAACACTTCGCGTGCCGAGCTGATTGAGACCGATGCCCTGATTGCAGCTCTGAACCGGGGCCGCCCCGGCATGGCCGCAGTCGATGTATTCGAGAGCGAACCCATCCTTCAGGGCCATGCCCTGCTGCGGCTGGAGAACTGCATTTGCACGCCCCACATTGGCTATGTCGAGCAAGACAGCTATGAGCTTTATTTTGGTGCAGCGTTCGACAATGTGGTGAATTTCATCAAAGGCACTCCCACCAACATCGTGAATCCAGGCGCACTGCAGGTGCGGCGTTAATTTGGCGCAAAAATCGGGTACATCCATCCTCGCTATTGCGGGAAGCAACAAAACTGGAAGCTCCTGACCTCAGTACGATTGCACCTTCTGCTTCGCCTAGCGTCGGTTTTGGTCATCGCCCGAGTCTTCAACAAACTCCAGCTCCTGGGCATTGAGCAGCCAAGCAGAACAACCTGCTCACCCCAACTAGCTGCATTTGAACCACAAAAAAAGGGCTTCCCAAAGGAAGCCCTTTTATTTGGCGCTCTCCAAAGCCAAAAAGACCTTGAAGAGCCAGACCACTCCGATTACAGAGGGGTCTTCTTGCCGTCCTTGTAGACGTACAGAGTGATGGCGGGGTTCTTCATTTCGCCATTGGGTTCAAAAGCGATGGTGGAGGTCACACCCTTGAAGTTGGACTTGGCCAGTTCGTTCACATACACCTTGGGGTCCACGGAGTTGGCGCGCTTCATAGCGTCCACCAGCAGGAACGTGGCGTCGTAGGTGTAGGGGCTGTAGACCTGGAACTGGTTGGGGTACTTGGCATCGTACTTGGCCTTCCAGGCCGTGCCGCCGGGCATCTTGGCCAGCGAAGAGCCGCCTTCAGCACAGATCACGTTGCCCAGGGTCTTGGCACCCGCTGCGAGCTTGGCGATTTCAGACGTGCAGACGCCGTCACCACCGAAGTACTTGACGTTGCCCATGCCCAGTTGTTCCATCTGGCGCAGCATGGGGCCGGCTTGAGGGTCCATACCGCCGTAGAACACGGCATCAGGGTTCTTGGACTTGATGGCCGTCAGGATGGCCATGAAGTCGGTAGCCTTGTCGGTCGTGAACTGCTCGTCCACCACTTTCATGCCCTTGGCAGTGGCAGTCTTCTTGAACACGTCTGCCACACCTTGGCCGTAAGCGGTACGGTCGTCGATGATGGCAACGGTCTTCAGCTTGAGCGTATCCACAGCGTAGAACGCCAGGCCAGCGCCCAGGGCGTTGTCATTGGCGATGATACGGAAGGTGGTCTTGTAGCCAGGCTTGGTCAGGTTGGGGTTGGTCGCAGCGCCCGTCACCATCGGGATGCCGCAGTCGTTGTAGACTTTGGAAGCAGGAATGGTGGTACCGGAGTTGAGGTGGCCGACAACGCCTGCAACTTTGGAGTCGCACAGCTTTTGTGCAGCGGCCGTGCCCTGCTTTGGATCGGCAGCGTCATCTTCAGCTTGAAGTTCGAACTTGATCTTCTTGCCGCCGATGGTGATGCCTTGAGCGTTCAGCTCTTCAATGGCCATGCGGGCGCCATTTTCGTTGTCCTTGCCGTAGTGGGCTTGGGCGCCGGAAACCGGAGCCACATGGCCGATCTTGACCACCTGCTCTTGTGCAGAGGCCACACCAGCAACAGCCGCGATAGCAGCAACCACGGTCAGTTTCAACTTCAATTGCATATCAAATCTCCAGTAAAGATAAACGCTGAGAATCTTCTTGTGTCTCAACGCAGGCGAACATATCGCAATTTACGGGCCAGATCATTAGGGAACACGATTAAACGCGAGAGAAACCACAGGGGAATACCCTGTCATCCCTTTGGCACCGAGGCCGCGCCACTGGCCAGCTCGTCCGCCACCGCCTCGTACACGGCATGCCGGACCACGGATTCAATCTCTTCACGCAGTCGCGGCAGCACCGATCGTGTCTGCTCCTGCACCACGGTGGCGATGGCTTCGCGCAAACGTTGATCCAGCACAACGTCCACACGCTGCATGACCCTGTGCACCATGTACTCCTCCATGCCTTCAGGCAGTGGCCGGGTGAGCTGCGGTCTGGGCGTCTTTGAAGGCCCGAGGGTCGACGCGAGCGATGCAGGCGAAGACGAAGAGGCGGGAGCCGCCACCGCCGCAACGGGAGCATGGTGAACCAACGGAGCGGGCGCACTCTGCACGGGCGCTGGTGCAGCCGGGCGTGGCGCCATCACAGCAGGCGGGCGGGCACTGGGCAGAGGTGGGCTCAGCGGTCGTGTCGCAGGCTGCGCTGCTGTCGGGCTGGGTCTTGCAGCGGGCAACGCGGACGGAGACATGACCGTGGTGCGCAATGGTGCAGAGGACGCCGGCGGCAGAGGCGCGGGGTCCGGCACCTGCACCACTTCGGTGAGGGTGGGAACAAAGCGCGGGGGCGTTTTGGGAGGAGGCAGCGCCATCAGCCAGCTTTCAGCACCAAGTCGTGGCGAGTAATGGCATAGCCGCGCGATGCATAGTGGCGCCAGCGCGCCCGGGCCTCGCCACGATCCAACTCATCCTGTGCACTCACCACTTCCACCAACCGATCAAACCGGCCAAATCCCTCGGGCACCTCCGCGTGCAGGTTCAGTAGCACTTCATGGTGCGGGGCAGACCGGGCATCGGCAGTCAGCAACACGGGAGACGCATGGACCAGGTCTTCATCAGCATCGCCGAGGCAATGGGCCACAAAGTCCTGCGGAGCAAGGGCCCAGAGCATGCGGTCCAGCGTCGCCAAGGTGTCGGGCGGCGCCGCAATCACCAGGCGGGCCCCGCTGCGCTGCACCTTGCGCGCAAAGCGGCATGCGTAGGCCAGTTTGTCCGGCGCATTGAAATGAAACGCAACCTCGGTCATGGCACGCTCAGGCCGTCTTGGTGCGCACGGAGCGTTTTGTCGCCGCAGGCTTGGAAACCGGCTTGGCGGCAATGGCCTGGCCCATCAGATAGTGCACCAGAAGTCCCACCGGCCGCCCTGTGGCACCTTTTGCGGCGCCCCCCTTCCAGGCCGTGCCAGCAATATCCAGGTGCGCCCATGGCACGTCGCCCACGTACTTTTGCAGGAACTTCGCGGCGGTGATGGAGCCCCCCGCACGGCCGGCTACATTGCCCATGTCGGCGAAATTGCTCTTGAGACCATCGGCATAGTCGTCGTCCAGCGGCATGCGCCAGCAAGGGTCCTGGGCAGACTCGCCAGCCTGCTGCAATGCGGATGCCAGGGGATCGTTGTTGGCGAACAGACCACTGCGCACACCACCGAGCGCAATCACGCAGGCGCCGGTCAGGGTGGCGATGTCCACCACGGCGGCAGGCTTGAAGCGGGCGGCGTAGGTGAGCGCATCGCACAGCACCAGACGGCCTTCGGCGTCGGTGTTCAGGATTTCGATGGTCTGACCGCTCATGCTCGTGACCACGTCACCCGGCTTGACGGCACGGCCATCGGGCATGTTCTCGCAGGCGGGTATCAGCCCCACCACATTGATCGAGGGCTGCAACTCCCCCAGAGCGCGAAAGGTGCCCAGCACGCTGGCAGCGCCGCACATGTCGAACTTCATCTCGTCCATCTCCGGGGCAGGCTTGATGGAGATGCCCCCGGTATCGAACGTAATGCCCTTGCCCACCAGCACGACGGGAGCCTGGTCCTTGGCCGCGCCGTTGTAGCGCAATTCGATGAATCTCAGGGGTTCCTCGGAACCCCTTGCCACAGCGAGGAAGGCGCCCATGCCCAACCGGGCCACTTCGGCCGGGCCGTGGACCTTGCACTGGATGCGGGGCAGCTTGCTCAGGGTCTTGGCGGCGTCGGCGAGCAGGGTGGGGGTGGCATGGTTGGCGGGGCGGTTGCCCCATTCCCGCGCAAACTCCACCCCAGCCACCAGCGCCACACCGGCGTCGAAGTCCTCGCGCACATCCGGGGCGGTGGGTACACCCACCACGCAGCGGCTCAGGCTGCGCGCCTCCACCTTGGTCTTGGTGGTGGTGTAGACATAGCTCACTTCGGCCACGGCCTGCACAGCGGCGCTGACAGAAGCGGCCTGCACGGCTCCGGCAAAACACAACACCACCCGTTTGGTCTGCGGCGCCTTGACGCCCCCCCCCACCGCCTGCAGCGCCTGGCGGGTGGCACGGGCAGATCCGTCACCCTGCCCCACCAACACTACGCGACGGGCGGCAACGGCAGGCACCTGGTACAGCTGCAGGTGCTTGCCCGCCTTCGTGGCCAGATCCCCGTTCTTGAGCGCCAGGGCCGCCAGGGCAGACAGCGCATCCTTGCCGGGCTTGAAGCCCTCAGGGAGCAGCACAACCAGCAGGTCGCATTTCTCTGAAGCTGCCGCAGCAAGGTCAAGGGTCTTGAGATCAAAGTTCATAATCGGTGTTTTCCTTTTGAGCGTGCTATGCACTTTGATATGCACGCAAAAGTGCATAGCGCGCTCCTAGCCAATGTTATTCGATTCATCCATCCGCAAGGAGCTGGCGCGCAGCTTTGGCGCGACGCTCGTGGTGCTGGTGACCGTGGTCATGACCATGATGCTCATCCGCACCCTGGGACAGGCATCCAAGGGCAGCGTGAGCCCTTCCGATGTGATGCTGGTCATGGGCTTCACGGTGCTGGGGCAGTTGCCCACCATCTTGAGCCTGAGCCTCTTCATCGCTGTGGTCGGCACACTTTCGCGCATGTACCGTGACAGCGAAATGGTCATCTGGTTTGCCAGCGGCCGTGGCCTCATCAGCCTGCTGCGGCCCTTGCTGCGTTTTGCGTGGCCGGTCATGGTGGTCATTGCTGTGCTGTCGCTGCTGGTGTGGCCCTGGGCCAACTCCCAGATTCAGGAACTCAAGACGCGCTACGAACAACGCAGCGACATCGACCGCATCGCGCCCGGCGAATTCCAGGAATCCTCCAACGGAAGCCGGGTGTTCTTCATCGACAAGGACAGCCCCGACACGCAGGCTGGCAACAACATCTTCATCGCCGCCACCGACGGCGCCCGCGAATCCGTGACCTCTGCGCGCAGCGCGCGGCTGGAGACACGGGGCGGCGAGCGCATGGCGGTGCTGAGCGAAGGCCAGCGCCTGGAGACCTCGCGCGACAAGCCCGGCGTCAAGATCAGCGAGTTCTCTGAATACGGCACCCGCATTGGGTCGGCACCTGCAGGCTCGGCGGAAGAACTGTCTGTGAAGACCCGCGCCACACACGAGCTGCTGATGCAACCCTTGCCCGCCTACCGCGCCGAGCTGGGCTGGCGCCTGGGGCTGGCGCTGGCCGCCATCAACTTCGTCGTGCTGGGCCTGGCCGTGGCCAGCGTCAACCCGCGCGCTGCGCGCAGCACCAGCCTGGTGTTCGCGCTTTTTGCTTTCATCGTGTACTACAACCTCATGACGCTGGGGCAAAGCTGGGTGGGTGCGGGCCGTTTGGGCCTGGTGAGCTTCATGGTGCTGCTGCATGGCGGCATGCTGACGATGTCGCTGCTGATCCTGGCTGCGCGCCACAACCACTGGACCGTGCGGCGGCTCTGGCAGCCCCGTCCGACCAGGAGCCCCGCATGAAAACCATTCGCCGCCTGATCCACCGCGAAGCCCTGTTCGCCGTGGCCTTTGTCACCGCCGGATTTCTGGCGCTGTTTTTCTTTTTTGACCTGGTGGACGAACTGCGCTGGGTGGGCCGCACCGGCGCCGAAGGCTACCAGCTCTCGCACGCATTCCTGTTCGTGGTGCTGAGCATTCCCAGCCACCTGTACGAATTGCTGCCCATTACCGTGCTCATCGGAACCATCTTCGTGATGGCGCGGCTCGCCCAAAGCTCCGAGTTCACCATCATGCGCACCAGCGGCATGGGCCCGTGGCGCGCCTTGCGCACCCTCGTGGCGCTGGGGGGCTTCTTTGTACTGTTGACCTTTGCGGTAGGCGACTACATTGCGCCGCTGACCGACCGCGCCGCTCAACTCGTCAAGGTGCGATACCTGGGGCGCCTGACCACTGGCGCCACGGGCGCCTGGCTCAAAGAGCGCCAGGACGACCACTCCTATGCCGTGAACGTGCGCGCCCTCACACCCAATGGCGGCATGCTGGACGTGCGTATCTTTGAATTCGATGCCAAGGGCCGGCTCGCCTCGCAGACGCGGGCCGCATCCGGCCAGTTTGGGCCGGACGGTGCGTGGAACCTGGAGCAAGTGCAGCGCAGCCGCTTCGAACAGCGCGGCAACGACGAGGCGCGTGTGGAGCACCTGGATGCACCCACCTTGCAGTGGCCCACCCGCATCAGCGCCGACATGGTGGCCGCCTCGCTGCTCAAACCCGACCGCATGGCCACCATCGACCTCTTCCAGTACATCCGCCACCTCGACGCCAACGGCCAGTCTGCCCAGCGGTACGAAATCGAGTTCTGGCGCAAGGTTTTCTACCCGCTCAGTTGCCTGGTGATGGTGGTGCTGGCCCTGCCTTTTGCCTACCTGCATTTCCGCTCGGGCGGCATTGCGGGCTATGTGTTTGGCGGCGTCATGGCGGGCATCAGCTTCTTCTTGCTGAACAACGTGTTCGGCTATGCAGGCAACCTGCAGAACTGGTCGCCCTGGCTCACCGCCGCCGCGCCTGGGCTCATCTATTCCGTGCTGTCGCTGGCCGCCTTCGGCTGGCTGGTGCTTCGCCGGTAAAATTTTTTTAAGCCTTTTGGGCCTCTACCGCTTATGCAGCAAGCGCAAGCCGCTATCATTTTATTCGCACACGGATCGCGGGACCCACTCTGGCGCGTGCCGCTGGAAGCCGTTGTGGCGCATATCGCCGCGCAGCAGCCTGGCAGGCCGGTCCTTTGCGCTTACCTGGAACTGTGCACACCATCACTGGCAGATGCCGCCCAGCAACTCGCCGCACAGGGCGCCACGCAGGTCACCGTGGTGCCCATGTTCCTGGGCACCGGCAAGCATGCGCGTGAAGACCTGCCCGTGCTGGTGCAGGACCTGCGTGCCGCTCACCCCGGCGTTCATTTCCACGTGCAGACCGCCATCGGCGAAGACCCGCGCATGACCGCATTGATGGCAGAAATCGCGTGCGAGGCGCCCCAAAGCTGAGGTTCTTCCAATATCTCTTAGATGCTTGCAGCATAATGATGCAACCCTTTAGGCGATATCAGATATGAACCTGCACCAATTCCGCTTCGTTCAAGAGGCAGCACGCCGCAACCTCAACCTGACTGAAGCCGCCAAGGCCCTGCACACCTCCCAGCCCGGGGTTTCCAAGGCCATCATCGAGCTGGAAGAAGAACTGGGCGTGGACATCTTTGCCCGCCACGGCAAGCGCCTCAAACGTATCACCGAGCCCGGCCAGCACGTGCTCAAAAGCATCGAAGTCATCATGCGCGAGGTGGGTAACTTGAAGCGCATTGGCGAGCAGTTCAGCGCACAAGACAGCGGCACCTTGAGCATCGCCACCACCCACACCCAGGCCCGCTACGTGCTGCCCGTGCCCGTGGCCCGGCTGCGCGAGGCCTACCCCAAAGTCAACATCAGCCTGCACCAGGCCACGCCGCACGAGGTGGCGCGCATGGTGATCGATGAAGTGGCCGAAATCGGCATGGCCACCGAATCCCTGGCCGATTACCCCGAACTCGTCACCCTGCCCTGCTACGAATGGCAGCACGTGCTGGTCGTGCCCAACGACCACCCGCTCGCGCAGAAGGAACGCATCGGCCTGGACGACCTGGCGCACGAGGCGTTGATTACCTACCACCCCTCGTTCACCGGCCGGGGCAAGATCGACCAGGCCTTTGCCGCCCGCAAGCTTCAGCCGCGCATCGTGCTCGAAGCCATCGACTCGGACGTGATCAAGACCTACGTGCGCCTGGGCCTGGGCATCGGCATCGTTGCTGAGATGGCCATGCGCGACGACCCGGTGGGCGACTTGGCCGTGCGCCCTGTGGGCCACCTTTTCGGGCAGAGCGTGGCACGCGTTGCCTTCAAGCGCAGCGCCTACCTGCGCAACTTTGTCTATAAATTTGCCGAACTGCTCAGCGACCGGCTGAGCCGTGACCTTATCGCACGTGCGATGACGGGGCACGTCAACGACTATGAGCTGTGACTTCGCCGTAGTTCGCCTGTCTTCAAAACACCTTTGATTTTTACGTTGTTGCGCCATGACCCAAGCTAACGCTGCCGCCCGCACCCCAGCCTTCCCCAGCAAGCTGCCCCACGTCGGCACCACCATCTTCACGGTGATGTCGGCCCTGGCCACCGAACACAAGGCCGTCAACCTGGGCCAGGGCTTTCCAGACTTTGAATGCGCCCCCGAGCTGGTGAACGCCGTCACCGCTGCCATGCAGGCCGGGCACAACCAGTACCCGCCCATGCCCGGCATCCCCGCGCTGCGCGAGGCCGTGGCTCGCAAGATCGAGGCGCTGCACGGCCGCGCCTACAACCCCAACACCGAAATCACCATCACGGCGGGCGCCACGCAGGCCATCATCACCGCCATACTCGCCATCGTGCACCCGGGTGATGAGGTGATCGTGCTCGACCCCTGCTACGACAGCTATGTACCCAACATCGAGCTGGCTGGCGGCAAGGCCGTGCGCGTGCCGCTCACGCCAGGCACCTTCCGCCCCGACTTCGCCAAGATCAGCGCCGCCATCACGCCGCGCACCCGCGCCATCCTCATCAACAGCCCGCACAACCCCAGCGCCACCATCTGGACGGCGCAGGAGATGCGCCAGCTCGAAGACCTGCTCGCCCCCACCGACATCCTGCTCATCAGCGACGAGGTGTACGAACATATGGTGTTCGATGGTGCCGAGCACCAGAGCGCAGCGCGCTTTGCGGGCCTGGCCGCACGCGCCTTCATCGTGTCGAGCTTTGGCAAAACCTTCCACGTCACGGGCTGGAAGGTCGGCACCGTGGCCGCCCCCGCAGCGCTGACGGCCGAGTTCCGCAAGGTGCACCAGTTCAACGTGTTCACTGTGAACACGCCCATGCAGCATGGCCTGGCCGCCTATTTGCAGGACCCCACGCCCTACCTGCAGTTGCCCGCGTTCTACCAGGCCAAGCGCGACCTGTTCCGCCAGGGCCTTGAGGGCTCGCGCTTCAAGCTGCTGCCCAGTACCGGGAGCTACTTCCAGTGCGTGGACATCTCGGCGATCAGCGACTTGAACGAGGCCGATTTCTGCCAGTGGCTCACCCGCGAGGTGGGCGTGGCGGCGATTCCGCTGTCGGCGTTCTATGGCGACGGGTTTGACCAGCGCGTGGTGCGGTTCTGCTTTGCCAAGAAGGACGAAACGCTGCGCGCCGCGCTGGAGCGGCTTCGCAAGCTGTGATCTGCAGGGCCTATTGAGGCCCTACCTCGTCTGCCGCGCCAGCCACACCCCCACCACTGCCAACGCCATCCCCACCAGCGCCCAACCGCTGAGCGTCTCGCCAAACATGGCCCAGGCAATCAGCGCGGTGGTGGGCGGGGTCAGGTAGAACAGGCTGGCCACGTTCACCGCGCCGCCCCGGCGAATGAGCAGGTTCAGCAGGCTCACCGCCCCCAGCGAGAGCACCAGCACCAGCCAGCCCAGCGCAAACACAAACTCTCCCGTCCACGATATGGCCATGGATTCGGTGGCGTAGGCAACGGCGGCCATGGCCACGGCACAGGGCAGGTACTGAATCACCGAGCCCGTGCGCAAGTCGAACGAGGGGCAGAACCGCTTTTGGTACAGCGTGCCGGCCGTGATGCCCAGCAGCGCGACCACAGCGGGCAGCAGCATGCCCATCAGTGCATTGGCTGGCACGGTGGCCACCTTGCCGGCCACCACCAGCGCCACGCCGGTAAAGCCCAGGGCCAGGCCCGCCCACTGGGCCGGCCGCACCTTCTCGCCCAGCAAAGCCCCGGCCACCAGGGCTGTCAGCAGTGGCTGCAACCCCACCACCAGCGCCGTGATGCCTGACGGCAGCCCGTGCCCGATGGCCATGAACACCCCGCCCAGGTACACGCCGTGCACCAGCAGGCCCGACACCGCGATGTGCCCCCAGGCCCTGCCCGCCGGGGGCCAGGGCGCACGCACCAGCGCCACCACGGCCAGCATGAGCACGGTGACGATGGCAAAACGCAGCCCCAGGAAGGTCAGCGGCTCGATGTACGGCAGGCCCAGCTTGGCACCGATGAAGCCCGTGCTCCAGAGCGCGACAAACAGCAAGGGGACGAGTGAATCCAGCGGATTCGAGATGCGGGACGGGTGGGGCGTTGCCTGGGTCATGGGGTGTGAAGATGAAGCGTCTGCCTGCGGCGGTCACGCCAGACTTAGGGGAATGCCAAGGCAGCGAGAGTACGGCAGAGGGCCAGCCAATCATCGCACCGTCTGCCCGGCCACTGGGGCTCCGCCCGCGTGCCCTGGCCGTAGACCCATTCGCCACACAGGCACACAAAACTGCCATGCCAGCCGTGATGAGCCAGCCCGAAGCCCACGCTAGGCCAGCATCTGCACAGGCTGTACGGCAAAAAAAGTCGCAGGCGTGGAGCCTCTTGGGGAGCGCGGCGCAGGTACAAGCCAAAAATACAAGAAAAAATGCTGCCTTCCGCTCACCCACAATGCGTTATTAGCTATTTATTTGATAGCAAAATCATAAGTTTCTTTCCCACAGCAGAAAGAGCGGGTGTGAGCAGCCCCACCATCTGCCCACACCCTCCCTCTGCAAGCTTGCAACCGCCCACTGGCGGCATACACGCGGAAAGAACAAGGGCCTACACCGCAGCCACTGCCAGGCTCAAGGTAGTCTGGCGTTCCATGCGGGGGCCCGCCTTGTGGGCACTGAACCGCTGCTCTACCTGCTTGAGGAAGTGCATGAGCAGCACGCGGTACAACCCATCGCCCAGGGCTGCGTCCTCCACCCCCACATCCAGGTTCGGGTTGTCGTTGATCTCGATCACGTACACCCCGGACGCCGTGGCTTTGAGGTCCACGCCATAAAAACCATTGCCCACCAGTCGGGCAGAGCTGACTGCCGCCGCCAGCACCTGCGGGGGCACCTGATCGAGCGGCACGGCCTGGACCCGGCCTTCGGTGTACTTGCCATTGGCGGTGTGCTGCAGGATCTGCCAGTGCCCGTCGCACATGAAGTATTTCGCCGCGAACAGGGCCTGCCCGGCCAGCACGCCGATGCGCCAGTCGAAGTCGGTGTACATGAACTCCTGCACGAGGATGATTTCCGATTCCTTGAGCATGTTTTTGGCAATGGCCTGCAGTTGCTCAAAGCTCTCTGCCTTCTTCACACTGCGGCTGAACGCTCCGTCTGGCACCTTCACCACCACGGGGTAAGTCAGCCGGTGCTGCATGTCGGCCAGCGTGCGGCGACTGACCATGTGCGTGAGCGGGGTGGCAATGGCGTGTTCACGCAGCAGCTCCGCCAGAAAGGCTTTGTTGGTGCAACGCAGGATGGACGCAGGGTCGTCGATGACCGGCATGCCTTCCGCCATGGCTTTCCTCGCAAACTGGAAGGTGTGGTGCGTCACGGCCGTGGTCTCCCGGATGAACAGCGCATCGAACTGGGTCAGGCGCGACAGGTCCTTCTTCTCGATCAGTTCCACGGCAATGCCCATCTGCTGCCCCACGTCCACCAGCTTGCGCAGTGTCTTGAGGTTGGACGGCGGCAGGCTGTCGTGGGGGTCGTGCAGCACGGCCAGATCCATGCGCGGCTGGGGCATCGCGATCAGGGGGCGCCAGCTGCGCCGTGTGTACTGGAGCAGCGCCTGCACGAAGACCTCGTCGCGCGCAGCATCCACATCGCGCAGGTCCAGCGCCTGTATGCCGCCGATCTGCCAGTGGGCGGACTGCTCCTGCCGCTCCAGCGTGACCTCCATGAGCGGGCAGCGGAACAGCTCGAAACTCTTGCGCGCCAAGGCCGCCAGCGCCGGGTCGTCCATGATCCCGAAGAAAATGTGCAGCGTCAGCGTGTTCACAGAGCGTGGTATTTCCTTCAGCGGGCCAATCAGCCGGTTCAGCTGCGCCAGCGCCGATGGCTCGATACGTTTGCGCTGCAGGCTCAGGATGGTGTCCACGCTGGGCGTTACACGGTCGCCGCGCGCTTCGGCCAGCAACGAGCAGTAGTAGCCCATGCTGAGGTAGCCATAGTTCCTGCACAGGTTGGTGACCTTGCGCAGGCGTCCACGGTCGTCCGGCTGCTCCGCAACGAATTGCTCTGCCGTGATGACCTTGAGGTCCGGCTCACTCCACCGGAAGTCGGCCACCTTCTCCACCACGATGACATGTTCTGAGGACAATTTATTTCTTTCCAGAAAGGATGACCGCTGCGGTGCGCCCACGGCGCCCATACCTCGCGATCTTCTTGAATTCACCCCAACTGATGGACACACCGCCATCGGGATCACCGGAACGCGCCATGGGGTCCAGCAGGCGAAACACTGCACCATCAAAGCCTGTGATGACCACCCAGTGCGGCGTCTTCTCCCGGTGCAGGCGCCACAGACTAATGAGCACAATGGGCAAGCGCCCCGCCCGCAGTTGCTCGATCACGCTGTCGGGCGACACAGCCCGCGCGTGGATCGGCACATGCCGCGCCTCCAGAGCTGCCTTGAAGTCGTTCTCCACCAACTGGATCACGTCCTTCTTGCGGGGATCGCGCACGCTGTCCATGAACAGCGAGGCACCGGCAGCCGCATACACCGACACCTCAAAGCCATGGGCCAGCGCGGCATGCGCGAGCCCAAACGGCCCACATCCTCCATGGCCTGCGGCCATGAACACCGTGGTGGCCTCGCGCCACAGGCGGATCTCGGCCGCCTGGTTCACCGGCATGGCCAGGTCCATGGCGGACATCGCCATCAGCAAGGCACAGGGGCCGCAGGTGAAGTCCAGCGTCTGCGCATAGTGGCGCACCTGGTGCGCCGCACCCACCTGCGCCAGCGCCCCGTCAAACAGGTCCTTCTGAAAGCACAGCGCCTCTTCGCCATCTTCGTAATAGGCGGGCTTGCGCCCGGTGTGTACAAAGCCTTGGCGCTCGAACAAACGGTGCGCGGCCACGTTACCGCCCCGGCTCTCCAGCCGCAGCACCGCGCAGCCCACATCACGCGCATCGTGGATCGCCGCCTCCAGCAGCCTGGCGGCCACGCCAGCGCGCCGCTTGGACGGCACCACCGCGATGGAATAAAGGCGTGCCACGGAGGATCCCTCGCGGCGCAATACCACGCAGGCGCCATCCAGCGCATGGCCAGAGCGGCACACCAGAACACGGGCCGAGCGACTCACCAGCAGACGCCCCCAGCTTCTGCGCGAGATCCTGTCGCTGGAGAACGCGGCGTTCTCCAGATGATCCAGCGCAGGCAGATCTGCCGGCCCGGCCAGCGCGACGCCCCTGGCATCCGCCGATAGTTGTCGCTTCATGGGCAGTCCCCATGGGGCCGCTGGGCCTTGCGATCAGACAGCTTCAATGCCACCCAACCCACCCCGATCGGAACCACGAGCACCAGCACGGCCAGCAGCAATGCGATCCAATCAGCCATGGCGCAGCAGCTCCAGGCCCAAGCCACGCAGGGCGCAGCGCACAGAGCCAGCCTCAATGGCCTGGCACCTTTGCGCGCTGCAATGGCTCAACGGCATGAAAGCGCCCCCGCGCAAGAAGCACTGGCCGCACAACCAAGTTCGAGCTGGGGCAGGCCAGACGCCAGGCAACGCTTGGCGCCCTCCAGGTCGCGCCGGTGGATGTACAAAGTGCCCTTGGCCGTGTGGCGGGGCACGTCGAACGCCAGGCGGTACCCGCGCAGTTGCCGCCCCAGCACGGCCTGCAGCGTTGCACGCAGGCTTTGCCCACTGGAATACGGCGTGATGAACGGAACCAGCACCAACGCGGTGGGGTCACCATCGCCCTCGCACAGAGGCAACAGGGATACCCGGTGCAAGCCCATACTGGGGCAACTCTTCATCAGCATGTTTTCACCACGTTGAGCCCCTGGCAGGAGCGCTTGTGGCCGGTGTTGAACATGCTTTCAGTCTAGGAAATCTGGCGTAAATCGTTCGTAAAAACTGCGGGCACAAACATCAAATCGCCGTCAATACACCGGGGCTCGATTCGCACCTGCGCGGGTGCGCCGGGCTGCCGCATTCCCTATGCCGCCAAGCGGTATCCCACCCCGGACTCGGTGAGCAGGTGGCGGGGCTGGGCGGGGTCGGCCTCCAGCTTCTGCCGCAGGTGCCCCATGTAGATGCGCAGGTAGTGGCTCTGGTCCGAGCGCATCGGGCCCCACACCTCGCGCAGCAACTGCTTTTGGGTGATGACCCGCCCCGCATTGGCCACCAGCACCATCAGCATGCGGTACTCGGTGGGCGTCAGGTGCACCTCCACCCCGGCCCTGCGCACCAGGCGCGCGCTGCGGTCCACCTCGACGTCGCCGAAATGGAACAGGGGCTCCACGGCCTCCATCGTTAGCCCGTTGCCAGTGGCGGCGCGGGGCCTGCGCAGGTTGGCCCGCACCCGTGCCAGCAGCTCGCCGGTGCCGAAGGGTTTGGTGAGGTAGTCGTCCGCCCCCGCGTCGAGTGCGGCAATTTTCTCTGCCTCATCGGTGCGCGCAGACAGCACGATGATGGGCACGGCAGACCAGCCCCGCACATCGCGGATCAGCTCCACCCCGTCGCCATCGGGCAGTCCCAGGTCCAGCACCAGCAGGTCGGGCTGGCGGGTGCCCGCAGCAGACAGGCCTTCACGCAGGGTGCCAGCCTCGTGCACCTGCCAGCCCTCGGCCTCCAGCGCACTGCGCACAAAGCGCCTGATTTGTGCTTCGTCCTCGACCACCAAAACGGTTCGTATCTGCATGGTTTTCTTCAGGGGGCAGAAACGCCCCGCTCCACATCATCAAAACCGGGAACCGGCGGAGGCTCGCGCCGCGCAAGGGTGACCGTGAACTCGGCGCCGCCCCCTTCCGCGCTGGTGGCAGAAATTGTGCCTCCATGCGCTTGCACGACGGCCTTGCAGATCGCCAGACCCAGGCCCACACCCGGGGTTGCGGACTCCGCCTGGCCCCGGGTGAATTTTTCAAACAAGGTGTGCTCTTTGCCACGCACCGAAGCGGGCAGGCCCGGGCCATGGTCCCGCACCTTCAGCACCAGCATGTTGTCGGTGGTGGATGCTTTCACCACCACCGGCGCCGCGCCATATTTGGCCGCATTTTCCAGAAGATTCACCAGCACGCGCTCGATGAGCACAGGGTCAAACTCCACCAGCGGCAGGTCGGCGGGCAACTCCGTGCGTACGGGCATGTCGCCCAGCGCTGGCCTGGCGGCCCGAATGGCCGAGCCGACCACTTCTTCCACCGACTGCCAGTCCCGCCGCAGGTGGACGCTCTGCCCCGACACATCGCTCTCCAGCCGCGCCATGTCCAACAGGTTGCTGACCAGCGCATTGAGCTGATGCGCCTGGCGCACGATGGATTGGGCCACGGCGCCCGTCTCTTGTGGCGGCGCACTCTGTAGCGACTCGGCCAGCGTGATCAAGGCCGTGAGGGGCGTGCGCACATCGTGCGACACCGCGCCCAACAGAGCATTGCGCAGCCGCTCCGACTCCATGTCCACCACGGCCTGCTGCGCAATGTTCACGTAGTGCACACGCTCCAGGGCAATCGCGATCTGCCGCGCCAGGGTGTCAAGCTGCTGCGCCTGTTCCGGGATCAGCAGCCAGCGGGGCTGGGCGGGTTCCAGCGCCAGCACACCACGCACGCGCATGGGGGCCTTCAGCGGCACGTAGCGCCAGGTTTGTGCAGCCAGGGTGCTGGTCGCCAGCCCGGCGCTCTGGCCCTGGCGCAAGGTCCAGTCCGCCACGCTTTTGTCAAAGCCCGGCGGCAGGTCATCGGGGTACTGAAGGCGGTCCGACGCGTCCAGCGCCACCACCACGGCGCGCCCCCCAAAATGCCCCTGCACGGCCGCCGCGCCAATCTCGATGACCTGGCTGGTCTCCAGCGCTGCAGACAGCTCGCGGGTCAGTTCAAACAGTGACTGGGCCCGCCGCTCCCGGCTGATCGACACCCCGGCCGCAAACCGCAACCCGGCCGTGAGTTGCCCCACCAGCAGCCCCACGCCCAGCATCACGGCAAACGTGACGATGTACTGCACATCACTCACCGCAAACGACAGGCGCGGCGACACGAAGAAAAAATCGAACGCCAGCACATTCAGCAGCGCCGCCATGGCTGCGGGCACCCGGCCAAAGCGCATGGCCACCGCGACAACTCCCACCAGGTAGAGCATCACGATGTTGGTCAGCTCCAGCAAACCATGCAGCGGCGTTGCCAGCACCGTGACGGTAATGCTGGCGCCCAGTGCCCACAAAAAACCTTGCCAGCGATGGCGCCCTCCGCCGGGTTCGCCCACATCTCCGTCATCGTCCAGGCCCACATGGCGGTCCCACAGCGCCTGGGGCAGGCGCCGTGAGCTGCCCGCATGCGCTGCCTCGACGATGTCGAGCGAAGGTGCCCGTTCGGCAAGGTCGCGCGCAACGCCCTTGGCTGCCAGCAGCTTGCGCCACCCAGCCCGCACGGCGGGGCGCCCCAGCACCAGCGTGGCGCAGTTCAAATGCAGCGCCTGGGTCGCAAGGGCTGGCGCCACGCGGTCGCCGGTCAGCACGGCCGTCTCGGCCCCCAGCTCCTGCGCCAGTTGCAGCACGGCCAGAATCTTGTCGCGCTGGGCGGCCTCCAGGCGCTGCAGCCGGGGTGTCTCCACATAGGCGGCATGCCACTTCACATTGAGCTGCCCCGCCAGGCGGGCGGCTGTGCGCACTGTCTGTGCCGCGTCTTCGTGGGGCCCGACACAGGCCAGGATGCTGCCCGAGGTGTTCCAGGCACTGGCCACGCGGCTGCCAGAAGCACCCGACTGCTCCACCCGCCAGCCCAGCACATCGTCTTCCACATGCTCCGCCGTGCGCCGCAGGGCGATCTCGCGCAGGGCGATCAGGTTGCCTTTGCGGAAGAAGCTCTGCGCCGCACGTTCGGCCTGCTGGGGCACGTAGACCTTGCCAGCGCCGAGGCGGGCAATCAGCTCGTCGGGCGTGGCATCGACCAGCACCACTTCATCGGCGTTGTCCAGAACGGTGTCGGGCACGGTTTCGTGCACGCGCACACCGGTGATGGCCCCCACCGTGCCGTTCAGGCTCTCCAGATGCTGAACATTGAGCGCGGTCCACACATCGATGCCAGCAGCCAGCAACTCCTGCACGTCCTGCCAGCGCTTAGCGTGGCGGGAGCCCTGCACGTTGGAGTGCG
Source organism: Acidovorax sp. sif0632 (assembly GCF_019218805.1). NCBI lineage: Bacteria > Pseudomonadati > Pseudomonadota > Betaproteobacteria > Burkholderiales > Comamonadaceae > Acidovorax > Acidovorax sp. sif0632. Next base: position 46,839 of record NZ_JAHUWW010000003.1, read on the forward strand.
CGAGCTCATCTACCAGCAAGATGGCGGGCTTGCGGGCCAGGGCTGCGTCGAGGTCAAACTCGGAAAGGCTCCGTCCCCGGTAATCCACCTGCTTCAGGGGCAGGGATTCCAGCCCGTCCAGCAGCGCAGCGGTCTCCGCACGGCCATGGGTTTCCACCACGCCGATCAGAATATCGCGCCCCGCGCGCCGTTCGCGCTGGGCCGCACTCAGCATGGCCCAGGTCTTGCCAACCCCGGCATTGGCGCCGAAGTAGATGCGCAGCTTGCCCCGCTGGGTCTGCGCTTCCTGGGCACGCAGTTGCGCAATCAAGGCGTCGGGGTCGGGGCGCGGGATGTTAGTCATGCATCAACGAGTATCGGTGCCAAGTCAATGTCAGCCCAAGTCAGAGCACATTAGCGCAGGCCATCCAGCGCCAGGTTCAGCGCCAGCACGTTCACCCGTGGTTCACCCAGCAGCCCCCACAAGGGTTGCTCCGCGTGCTGGCCAATCACGGCGTTCACGCTGGCCACCGGCAGGTTGCGGGCGCGCGCCACGCGCCCTGCCTGGTACTGCGCCGCAGCCAGGCTGATGTGCGGGTCCAGGCCACTGGCAGAGGCGGTGACCAGGTCCACCGGCACGGGGGCCGTGTTGCCGGGGTCGGCCGCGCGCAGGGCTTCCACACGCGCTTTCACGGCATCAGTCAGCGCCGGATTGAGCGGCCCCTGGTTGGAGCCGCCAGACGCAGCCGCGTTGTACGGCATGGGCGCCGTTGCGGATGGACGACCCCAAAAATGCTGGGGGTCGGTAAAGCTCTGGCCGATCAGCGTCGAACCGACCACCTGGCCATTGCGCTGCACCAGGCTGCCAGCTGCCTCCTTGGGGAACACGGCCTGGGCAGCGCCCGTCACGGCCAACGGGTAGAGCAAGCCGGTCAACACGCTCAACAAGGCAAACAGCACCAGCGCGGGGCGAAGAATGTTTTTCATCAGAATCTCCTCAGATCAGCCCGACGGCCACAAGTATCCAGTCAATCAGCTTGATGCCCACAAACGGCACCAAGAGCCCGCCCAGCCCATAGATGGCCAGGTTGCGCCGCAGCAGCGCAGCCGCGCCCACCGGGCGGTAGCGCACGCCGCGCAGTGCCAGGGGAATCAGGAACACGATCACCAGCGCATTGAAGATCACGGCCGACAGGATGGCGGACGACGGGCTGGCCAGCTGCATGACGTTGAGCGCGGACAGCTGCGGGTAGGTGGACACGAAGATGGCCGGCACGATGGCGAAGTATTTCGCTACATCGTTCGCGATGGAGAACGTGGTCAGCGAGCCGCGTGTCATCAAGAGCGCCTTGCCGGTCTCCACCACCTCCAGCAACTTGGTGGGGTTGGAGTCCAGATCCACCATGTTGCCCGCCTCCTTGGCGGCCTGCGTGCCACTGCCCATGGCCACGGCCACGTCGGCCTGAGCCAGCGCGGGGGCATCGTTGGTGCCGTCGCCGGTCATGGCCACCAGGCGGCCTTCGGCTTGGTATTTGCGGATCAACTCCAGCTTGTCTTCGGGTGTAGCTTCGGCCAGGAAGTCGTCCACCCCCGCCTCGGCCGCGATGGCCGCTGCCGTGAGCTTGTTGTCGCCGGTGATCATCACGGTTTTGATGCCCATGCGGCGCAGCTCGATGAAGCGCTCCTTGATGCCCGCCTTGACGATGTCCTTAAGTTCCACAATGCCCAGCACATGGCTGCCATCGGCCACCGCCAGGGGCGTGCTGCCGCGCAGGGCCACCTGGTCGGCAGCGCTCATGACATCCTGGGGCATCTTGCCGCCCAAGGCTTCCACATGCTTGGCCAGTGCCAGCACGGCGCCCTTGCGCAGCATGGTGCCCGCAAATTCCGGCTGCCCCTCGCCTGCGGGCAGGTCCACGCCGCTCATGCGGGTCTGGGCCGTGAAGGGCACCAGCTTGACGCCCTGCGGGTTCTGGCCATCCACGCCAGCGCGGCGGGCCAACTCCACAATGCTGCGGCCTTCAGGCGTTTCATCTGCCAGCGACGCCAGCAAGGCGGCGCGCGCAAGGCGCTCCTTGGACACACCCGGCGCAGGCAAAAATGCGCTGGCCTGGCGGTTGCCGTGAGTGATGGTGCCGGTCTTGTCCAGCAGCAGCACGTCCACGTCGCCTGCGGCCTCCACAGCCCGGCCCGAGGTGGCGATCACATTGGCCTGCATCATGCGGCTCATGCCAGCCACCCCCACAGCAGACAGCAGGCCGCCAATGGTGGTGGGGATCAGGCACACCAGCAGGGCCACCAGCGCGGTCAGCGAGACCACCGTGCCCGCGCCCGACGCCTGCACGCTGAAGATCGAAAACGGCAGCAGGGTCACGGTAACGACCAGGAACACGATGGTCAGCGCCACCAGCAAAATGGTCAGCGCGATCTCGTTGGGCGTTTTCTGGCGCTTGGCAGCTTCCACCATGCCAATCATCCGGTCGAGGAACGACTCGCCCGGGTTGACTGCCACGCGCACCACCAGCCAGTCGGACAACACACGGGTGCCGCCGGTCACGGCAGAAAAATCGCCACCGGATTCGCGCACCACGGGGGCCGATTCGCCGGTGATGGCGCTCTCGTCCACCGAGGCCACGCCCTCGATCACCTCGCCATCCAGCGGGATCACGTCACCCGCCTCCACCAGCACCACGTCGCCCCGGCGCAGGTTGGTGGCCAGCTCGGGCAAAAATGCTGCGCCGTGAACCGGCTCCTTGAGCTTCTTGGCCCAGGTCTCCTTGCGCAGCCCGCGCAGCGAGGCTGCCTGCGCCTTGCTGCGCCCTTCTGCCAGCGCCTCGGCAAAGTTGGCAAACAGCACGGTAAACCACAGCCAGACCGTGATGGCCAGCACAAACGCCGGGCGCATGCTGGCATCCTCTGGCGCATTGAGTGCATGCAGCCACAGCAGCGTGGTGAAGATGCTGCCGATGTACACGATGAACATCACCGGATTGCGCCACTGCACAAACGGGCTCAACTTGGCCAGCGCTCCCCAGAGCGCAGTCTTGATGAGTGCTGCATCCAGCAGCGAAACGGAAGAAGTTTTTTTCTTGGTCATTGCCATACCTCACTGAACCCGGAGCATCAGGTGCTCCACCATCGGACCCAGGGCCAGGGAGGGCACGTAGTTGAGAAGACCCACCAGAAGCACGGTGCCGATCAGCAGCGTGACAAACAACGGCCCGTGCGTGGGCATGGTGCCCGCCGTGACAGGCAAGCGCTTCTTGGCCGCCAGCGAACCCGCAATGGCCAGCACCGGCACGATCACGCCGAAACGGCCCAGCCACATCGCCAGCCCCAGCAACAAGTTGTAGAACGGCGTGTTGGCCGACAGGCCCGCAAAGGCGCTGCCGTTGTTGTTGGCGGCAGACGTCAGCGCATACAGAATTTCCGAGAACCCGTGCGCGCCCGGGTTGGCGATGCCCGCCCTGCCCGCGTCCGTGGCCACGGCAATCGCCGTGCCCACCAGCACCAGAATGGGCGTGACCAGGATGGCCGCCGAGGTGAGCTTCATCTCACGCACCTCGATCTTCTTGCCCAGGTACTCCGGTGTGCGGCCAATCATGAGGCCCGCCATGAAGACGGCGAGGATGGCAAACACCAGCATGCCGTAGAGGCCCGTGCCAACGCCACCAAACACCACTTCGCCCAGTTGCATCAGCACCAGCGGCACCATGCCGCCCAAAGGCGTATAGGAGTCGTGCATGGAGTTCACAGCACCACAAGAGGCGGCAGTGGTCACGGCAGCGAACAGTGCCGACGCATTGATGCCGAACCGCACCTCCTTGCCTTCCATGTTGCCCCCCGCTTGCAAGGCACTGGCGGTTTGCTCCACGCCCAGGCCCACCCATTGCGGATTGCCGACTTTCTCAGCGGAAACCACAGCGATCACGGCCACCACAAACATCACCGTCATGGCCGCCAGGATCGCAAAGCCCTGGCGTTGGTCGCCCACAACGCGGCCGAACGCAAAACACAGTGCAGCGGGAATCAGAAAAATCGCCAGCATCTGCACGAAGTTGGTCAGGGCCGTCGGGTTCTCATAGGGATGGGCGGAGTTGGCATTGAAAAAGCCGCCTCCGTTGGTGCCCAGCATCTTGATGGCTTCCTGCGATGCCACCGGGCCCATGGCCAGGGTCTGGGTGTTGCTTGTCTTGGCTTCCATCACCGGCGCGCCATCGCTGCCCACCACCGGCTGGCCCGATGGGTCGAGCTTGGGCACTTCATAGGCCGTTGTCTCCAGCGTCGCCACATCCTTGTAGGCGTCAAAGTTCTGGATCACGCCCTGCCCGACCAGCACGATGGAAATCACAAACGCGATGGGCATCAGCACCCATGCCGTGATGCGCGTGACATCGGCCCAGAAGTTGCCGACAAAGCCCTGGCCGTCGGTACTGCGCGCTGCAAAGCCGCGCGCCAGCGCAAACGCCACGGCGATGCCGGTGGCCGCCGAGAAGAAGTTCTGCACCGACAGGCCCAGCATCTGCGTGAGGTAGCTCATGGTGGACTCGCCCCCATAGCCCTGCCAGTTGGTGTTGGAGACAAAGCTGATGGCAGTGTTGAAAGAAGAATCACCCGACACTGCGGCCATGCCCTGCGGATTGAGCGGCAGCAGGTGCTGCAAACGCTGCAGGCCATACACCGCAAAAGCGCCGATGGCATTGAACGCCAGCAGCGCCAGCGCATAGCTGCGCCAGTGCATCATCTGATCCGGCGCGACCCCAGCCAGCTTGTACAACGGTTTTTCGATGGCATGCATCCACCGTGGCAGGCGGCCTTCACACACTGCGGCCAGCCATTTGCCAAGCGGCCACGCCAGCACGCCCAGCACGATCAAAAAGAGCCCCAGCAGGCTCCAGGCAGAGGTATCCATCTCAGAACTCCTCCGCGCAGATCAGCGCAAACACCAGATAGGCCAGCAAGACCAAGGCCACGATGGCGCCAAAGCCGTAGAGCATTTCCATGCCGATCATGAACGCTCCCCCTTGGCCGGGCCGAACTTGCCCAGCAAAACCACGGCCTCAGCCATGACCACCCACAACGCCGCCAGTGCGGCAATCCATAACACGTCCATCGACAACTCCTGCATCAGAACAGGTGTTTGATTCTGAGAAGGTGGCCGTAAAAAGTGTGCACAGACTGAAGGGAGAGCCGTAAAAACGGCGTAAAAATCCAGAGCAAGACGCCGGATCGCAGAAGCGCCTACAACCAGCCCGCCCTGCGAAAACGGTAGTACAGATAACCGCAGGTGCCGGCGATGAGTGTCAGCGCCGCCGCATAGCCATAGCGCCATTTCAGCTCGGGCATGCTATCGAAGTTCATGCCCCAGATGCCCGCGAATGCCGTGCACACGGCGAACAGGCTGGCCCATGCGGCCAGGCGCTTGACGACCTCCCCATCCTCGATCGTGACCATGGACAGGTTGACGTGGATGGCCGTGCCAATGGTGTCGCGGATGGAGTCAATCGAGGTGTTGATTCGGCTCAGGTGGTCCACCACATCACGAAAATATTCCTGCGAACCCATGCAGATCTGCGGAACACGCCCTCCGTGCAACTTAGCTGCCCCCTCCAGCAGTGGAGCCACCGCATGCTTGAGCAACGTGAGGCGCTGCTTGAGTTCATACAGCCGCCGGATGCTGGCCCGCGCGGCACCTTGCGTAAATATCTGCTGCTCGATGGTTTCCAACTCGACTTCCAGCGCATCGATGACGGGGAAGTAGCGGTCCACCACTGCATCCATGAGTGCATACAGCACAAAGCCGGGCCCGTTGCGTAGCAATTCAGGCTCTTGTTCACAGCGCGTACGCACATCCACAAAGCCACGTTGGCTGCGGTTGCGCACCGAAACCACGTAGTTCTTGCCAACAAAGATATTGAGTTCACCCAGCCGTGACATCGTATCGGCAGCGCCACTGGATTCGAGCAAGTGCAACGCCACGAAGAGCGAGGATGCGTACTCCTCGACCTTGGGCCGCTGGTGACCATGCCGGGCGTCTTCCACCGCCAGCGGGTGCAGGCCGAACTCCGCTTGCAGTTCATCCAGCTCTTCAGCATTGGCATCCTGCAAGGCCACCCACACGAAACACCCGGGTAGAGAGATGTGTTCGCTGATCTCGCTGACGGGAATATCGGCCAGCTTGGTGCCGTCCTCATACACAACACAGTTGATCAACACCGCAGCACCTCTTGCAAACAGAAAGGAAGATGCAGGTGATCTTGCCATTGGTGCCCACCTCAACATCCACGGGCTTGCGCAACATTTACGACGTGGGCTGCAATTTTTGCGAACTTTATACGCAGGCTTTCCTACGCTTGTGATCTTGTCTTTTTCTCAAAATTTGCTGCCATGAATCCCGCTTCTTCCAAAGTACTCGCCTTCGCACTGCTGACTGCGATTCCCATGCTGGCCAGTGCCCAGCTCACCGGCAAGGTCAGCCTGACCACCAACTACAAGTTCCGTGGCCAGGACCAGGACGTTTCCAAGTCCAAAGCGGTCAAGCCTGCACTGCAAGGCGGTTTTGACTATGCCTTCGGCGACACCGGCTGGTACGTGGGCAACTGGAACTCCAGCGTGGACTGGCTGGCCAACAACTCGCTCGAATCCGACCTGTACGGCGGCTACAAGTTCAAGGCTGGCGGCGCCGACCTGGATGTGGGCGCCCTGACCTACATCTACCCCGGCAACAGCAACGGAAACACCACCGAGCTGTATGGCGCGGCCACCATGGGCCCCTTCACAACCAAGTATTCGCACACCATCTCCAAGGACTACTTCGGCTTTGCCGGCGCCAAGGCTGGCTCGGGCCTGAAGGGCCGCAACACCGGCTACCTGAACTTCGCGTTTGCGCAGGAAGTTGCCCCCAGCGTGACGGTGAAGGCCTCGGTCGGCTTCACGCGCTTTGCCAGCGACATCAAGGACCTGGGCGTGCCCAACTACATGGACTACAGCGTGGGCGGTGCCTACGACTTCGGCGGTGGCCTGTCGCTGGGCGCGGCCGTGGTCGGCGCCAACAAGAAGGCCTTCTTCGGCCATGTCAACAAGTCGCGCGTGATCGTCACGCTGACCAAAACCCTGTAACCCCGTTCGCTGCAGGCCAGCGGCACGCCTTCACATCGCGCACCGCAGCGCCCGCATCCCAGCCACCCGCAGCCGCTCTTTCAGCGCGGCGGGTGCCAGCACTTCGAACTCCACATCGAGCGCCATCAGCCAGTACACCAGCGAATCGTTGGCGCCGCATTCCAGCTGGCACCGCTGCCCCTCATCGAGCGCCGACACCCCACCTGCCGACTGCGGAATGCGTCTGGCCATTTCTTGATACGGTGCATGCAACACAATGCGCGCCTGTTCGGCATGGGGCGCCACAGCAATCGAACGTGAAACGTATGCCTTCAGATCCCCGCCATCGGGCGACACCCGGGGCGCGAAATGGGCACCCACCGTGGGAGCCCCCACGATGCGGTCGATACGGAAGGTGCGCCAGTCCTCCCGCACCCGGTCCCACGCCACCAGGTACCAGCGGTGGCCGGTATGGGCCAGGCCCTGGGGCTCCACGCTGCGTTCGGCGCTGCGGCCCTTGCTGTCGCCGTAGGTGAACGCCAGGCGCAACTGGTCACGGCAGGCCGACGCCAGTGTGGCCAGCAGCGAGGCATCCACCACCGGCCCGACACGGTCCATGGGCAGGATGGTGGAGCGCAGTGCATCCACCTGCTGCCGCAGGCGGGCGGGCATGGCCTGCTCCAGCTTGACCAGGGCCCGAAGTGCGGGCTCTTCAATGCCGCCGACCGCGCCGGCCGTGGCAGTGCGCAGGGCAATCGACACGGCCAGCGCTTCGTCGTCGTCCAGCAGCAAGGGCGGCAGCGCCTGACCGGCCCGGAAGGCATAGCCACCCGCCACGCCGCTACTGGCATGCACGGGGTAGCCCAGCTGGCGCAGGCGATCGATGTCGCGCCGCAAGGTGCGCGGGTGCACTTGCAGGCGCTCGGCCAGTTCCGGCCCCATCCAGTGGTTGCGCGTCTGCAGCAAGGAGAGCAGACGCAGCAGGCGGGTTGATGAAGTGAGCATGGCGCGACTTTACTTTCTATTGCGGACTGAAATTGTCCGCAATGGCTTTTACAGTGGCACCACCTTTTCTTCCACAACCACCCAAGGAGCTTTCCATGTCCATCGTTCTCTATTGGCATCCCATGTCCAGCGCCACCCCCATCGCCTGCGCCCTGACCGAGCTGGCCGTGCCCCACGAACGCGTGAAGATCGACATCCGCACCGGCGAGCAGCGCCGCCCGGAATACCTGGCCATGAACCCCAACGGCAAGGTGCCAACCTTGACTGTGGACGGCGCCCCCATGTTCGAGGCCCTGGCCATCCACCTCTGGCTGGGCCATCGCTTTGGCATTGAGCGCGGGCTGTGGCCCGCTGCGGGCACGCCCGAGGCGCTGCAGGCCCTGTCGTGGTGCACTTGGGCGTATGTGACCTATGGTGCGCTCGTGGGACGCCTGCATGTGGCAACCGAAGGAGAAGAGGTTTGGCGCAACGCCGCCCAAGCAGAAGCCCTCCTGCGTCAACTGAGCGAGTTGCTGGCAGTGCTGGACGCGCGGCTGGCCCTGCAATCCTGGATGCTGGGTGCCGACTATTCGCTGGTGGATTTAGTAGTGGGCTCGGTGCTGGGCTACAGCATGTACCTGGGCGCCCCCGTCAACGCGCACCCGCATGTGCAGGCCTGGCTGGCACGGGTGCAGGCACGCCCGGCGATGCAGATCGACGCTTGAAGACGGCGCGCAGAACGATGGGCGCTACAGCAGCACGATGTCGTACTGCTCCTGCCCCATCGCGCTCTCGGATTGCAGCGAGATCGGCTTCTTGATGAAGTCCGAGAGACCAGCCAGGTGCTGGCTTTCCTCGTCCAGGAACAGCTCCACCACGCGGGGCGACGCCACCACGCGGAATTCGCGCGGGTTGAACTGGCGGGCTTCGCGCAGGATCTCGCGCAGGATGTCGTAGCACACGCTGCGCGCGGTCTTCACGCTGCCCTTGCCCTGGCAGGCCTCGCAGGGCTCGCACAGCATATGGGCGAGGGATTCGCGCGTGCGCTTGCGCGTCATCTCCACCAAACCCAGCTGCGAGAAGCCACCCGCCATGGTCTTCACGCGGTCGCGGGCGAGCTGTTTTTTGAACTCCGCCAGCACGGCCTGCTGGTGGTCGTCGCGCACCATGTCGATGAAGTCCACGATGATGATGCCGCCCAGGTTGCGCAGGCGCAGCTGGCGGGCAATGGCCTGGGCGGCCTCCAGGTTGGTCTTGAAGATGGTGTCGTCGAAGTTGCGTGCCCCCACGTAGCCACCGGTGTTCACATCGATGGTGGTGAGCGCCTCGGTCTGGTCCACGATGAGATAGCCGCCAGACTTCAAATCGACGCGGCGCCCCAGGGCTTTGGCCACCTCTTCGTCGATGGAGTACAGGTCAAAAATCGGGCGTTCGCCCTTGTAGTGCTGTAGCTTGCCGGCAGCCGCTGGCATGAACTCCTGCCCAAACGCCCGCAGGCGCTGGAACTGCTCCATCGAGTCGAGCCGGATGGTCTGCGTATGGTCACCCACCAGATCGCGCAGCACGCGCTGCAGCAGGTCCAAATCCTGATGGAGCAGCGACATGGCAGGCAGCTTGAGCGATGCCTCCTTGATGCGCGCCCAGGTCTTGCGCAGGTAGGCGATGTCTTCAGCCAGCTCCGCATCGGTCGAATCCTCGCCGTTGGTGCGCAGAATGAAGCCGCCGCCACCGCCCGTGGATTTATCGCCCACCAGCGCCTGCAGCCGCGCGCGCAGCGCATCGCGCTCGGCAGGCGGAATCTTCTGCGACACGCCCACATGGTCGTCCTGCGGCAGAAACACCAGCAGGCGCCCGGCCACGCTGATCTGCGTGGACAGTCGTGCGCCTTTGGTGCCAATCGGGTCCTTGATGACCTGCACCATCAGCGCCTGCCCCTCGAACACCTGCTTTTCAATCGGCACCTGCGGCTCGTTCTTGCGGGCGAATGCTGGCGGCTCGCCATCGGGCTGGCGCTGCCACACATCGGCCACATGCAAGAAGGCCGCACGCTCCAGGCCGATGTCGATAAAGGCGGACTGCATGCCCGGCAGCACGCGCGACACCTTGCCCAGGTAGACATTGCCCACCAGGCCGCGCTCCAGCGTGCGCTCGATGTGCAGCTCCTGCACGGCGCCGTGCTCCACCACGGCCACGCGGGTTTCCTGGGGCGACCAGTTGATCAGGATGTCTTGTTGCATGGCGTTGTTGTTGTCTGTTGTTGCTGTCGCCTAGATGGCGAAACCTGCCGCGCGCAGCAGCTGTGCCGTCTCGTACATCGGCAGCCCCATGATGCCCGAATAGCTGCCCGCCAGGTGCTCCACATACGCCGCCGCCCGGCCCTGGATGCCGTACGCCCCCGCCTTGCCCAGTGGCTCGCCAGTGGCGACGTAGGCGTCGATCTGCGCGGGCGTCATCGCGGCAAAAGTGACGCGCGACACCGACAGCGCGCTCAGGCGCTTGGGGCCCACCTGCAGCGCCACGGCGGTGAGCACGCGGTGCTCGTGGCCCGCCAGCTCGGCCAGCATGCGCGCGGCATGGAGCGCGTCGTCGGGCTTGCCGTAGATGGTGCGGCCCAGCGTCACGGTGGTGTCAGAGCACAGGATGGGCGCATCGGGCAAACCACGGCGGGCACGCCGGGCCACAGCCGCGTCGAGCTTAAGGGCGGTCACGCGCTCCACATAGGCCGTGGGCGCTTCACCGGGCAGCACCACCTCGATGGCTTCCGCGTCTTCGGGCTCGTCGCCGTCCACATTGGGCAGCAGCAGTTCGTGGCGCACGCCCAGTTGCTCCAGCAGCTGGCGCCGGCGGGGGCTTTGGGAGGCGAGGTAGATGAAGTCAGGCATGAACAGATTTTGATTAAAAATCGGCTCTAGCGCTTACCCATCAAGCGCTAGTAGCTATAAAAAATATAGTATTCCACCCACACCCCGATCCAGGCCTCATTCTCGGTGGTAGGGGTGCCCCGCGTTCACCGACCAGGCGCGGTACAGCTGCTCGATGAGCAGCACCCGCACCATGGCGTGTGGCAAGGTCAGGTCCGAGAGGCGAATGCGCTCGTGCGCGCCCTGGCGAAAGGCCGGGTCCAGCCCGTCGGGGCCGCCGATGACCAGAGCCACATCGTCACCGCCCAATTGCCAGCCTTTCAAGCGCTCGGCCAGAGCCTTGGTGGTGAGATTGGTGCCGCGCTCATCCAGCGCCACCACGCGCGTGCCACGGGGGATGGCCGCCTCGATGCGCTCGCGCTCGGCCGCGTAGAGCGTCTCCAGCGTCTTGGAGCCGCGCGGTTCGGTCTTGACGGCTTTGAGTTCGACCTTGAGCTCCGGCGGAAAACGCTTGGCGTAGTCGTCGTACGCCGTCTGCGCCCAGTCGGGCACGCGCTGGCCCACGGCCACGATCAGCAGCTTCATGGCAACTCAGGCGCGGTGCGCGGGTACAGGTGGTAGTCGATGGGCCGAGGCTGCAGTCACTTGCGGCCCGGTGCCCTCTTGACGGCGGGCTTGGCGGCTGCTCCGCCACGCGCGGGTGCGGGCTTGGCGGCAGCGGTCTTGCTACGGGGGGCCGATGGCTTGACGACCACGGTCTTGATCGGTGCCTTGGTCGCTGCGGGCTTCTTGGGGGCAGTGGCTGGCTTTGCGGGCGCCTTGGCCGGTGCGGCCTTGGCACTGCTGCTTTTTGCAGGGGTCTTGGCTGGGGCCTTGGCGATGGCTTTGGCAGGTGCTTTTGCGGTTGTCTTGGCTGCAGGTTTGGCAGCAGATTTAGCAGGTGCGGCAGCTGACTTGGCAGCTGTTTTGGCCACGGCCTTGACCGTAGCTTTGCCCGACCGGGCCGGCACGGCTGGTGCCGTTGCCTTTTTGGCGGTCGCCTTGCCTGCAGCCTTGGCATCGGACTTGGCAGCCTTCTGGGCCGACTTCTTTTCGGCCAAATCGGTGGCAGCGCTGGAAACAGGCTTGGCGGCGCCCAGCTTCAGGCGCACGGGCGTATCGCCCCACAGCTCTTCCAGGCGGTAGTACTGGCGGATGGCGGGCTGCATGATGTGCGCCACGGCGGCGCCGCAGTCCACGATGATCCATTCGCCGTTGTCTTCGCCTTCGATGCGCGGCTTGGTAAAGCCCGCTTCCTTCACCGCGTCGCGCACGCTGGCGGCCAGGGCCTTGGTCTGGCGGTTGGAGGTGCCCGATGCCACGATCACCCGTTCAAACAGCGGCGAGAGATGCTCGGTGTTGAAGACCTGGATGTCTTGCGCCTTGACGTCCTCCAGTCCATCAACGATGGCGCGCTGGAGTTTGGTAACGTCTTTTTTGGCGGCGGTTTCCGATTTGGTGGAGGTGGTCATCAGGCGGTGATTAGAGAGGAAATGGAATCAATATAGCGTGCAACGCAGCGCGCAACCAGTGGGGCTGCGCCTTGGGTGTTGCGCAGCTGTTGCGCGTTGGCGCTGCGTCCGTTTGAGGTGTTTTTGGCCTCTTGCGCTGGTGTGAAAAGCGCGGGCAGCTATTGAAATTATAGCTTTTGCGCTTTTCAAGGCTTTCAAACCGCTGCAGCCGACTCGCCAGCCAGCCAGTCGCGCCGCAGCAGAAAGCGCTGCGTGAGATCAGCTTCGGCGGAATCGGCCGCATCCGAACGCTGGTACGACCACGCCACCAGCGGCGGCATGGACAGCAAAATGGACTCGGTGCGCCCACCCGACTGCAGGCCAAAATGTGTGCCCCGGTCCCAGACCAGGTTGAACTCCACATAACGGCCGCGACGGTAGAGCTGGAAGTCCCGCTCGCGCTCGCCGTAGGGCGTGCCCTGGCGCTTTTCCACGATAGGCAGGTAGGCCTTCAAAAAGGCGTCGCCCACCGACTGCGTCATCGCCAGGCTTTGCTCAAAGCCCAGCTCGGAGAAGTCGTCATAGAACACGCCACCCACGCCTCGCTGCTCGCTGCGGTGCTTGAGGTAGAAGTATTCGTCACACCATTGCTTGAAGCGCGGGTACTTGTCGTCACCAAAAGGCGTCAATGCATCACGGCAGGTGCGGTGAAAGTGCACCGCATCTTCCTCAAAGCCGTAGTACGGCGTGAGGTCCATGCCACCGCCAAACCAGCAGGTCGGCGCTTGCCCAGGGTGACCAGCCGCGATCATGCGCACGTTCATGTGCACCGTCGGCACGTAGGGATTGCGCGGGTGGAACACCAGCGACACGCCCATGGCCTCGAACGGTGCGCCCGCCAGCTCGGGCCGGTGCTGCGTGGCCGAGGGTGGCAGCTGGGGGCCGCGCACATGGCTGAAGCCGCAACCCGCGCGCTCGAACACGCGGCCGCCTTCCATGATCTTGGTGATGCCGTCGCCTTGCAGTGGCTCCCCGGGAGGCTTGCTCCAGGCGTCGGCCAGAAAGCGTGCACTGCCCTCGCCTTCAGCGGCTTCCACGGCTTCCAGCGCATCGGTGATGCGGGCCTGAAGGCCCTGCAGATAGCCGCGCACACGGGTCACCGTGTCGGCGGTGTTCAGGCTTTGTGCATCTGCCATCAGCTTTTCAGGGCACGGAAGCCGATATCGCGGCGGTACTGCGCACCATCGAACTGGATGCCGCGCGCCACGTCATAGGCACGCTGCTGCGCCTGCTTGACGCTGTCGGCCAGCACCGTCACGCACAACACGCGGCCACCGGTCACGCTGACCACACCGTCTTTCAGCTGCGTGCCCGCATGGAACACCACGGCATCGTCCGCCTCGGCTGGCAGGCCGGTGATGGGGTCACCCTTGCGCGGGTTCTCCGGGTAGCCATGGGCGGCCATGACCACGCCCAGTGCGGTGCGGCGGTCCCATTGCAGTTCCATCTGGTCGAGCTTGCCGTCAGCGGCAGCAGCCATCACGTCGCTGAAGTCGCTTTTCAGGCGCATGAGGATGGGTTGCGTCTCGGGGTCGCCCATGCGGCAGTTGAATTCGAGCGTCTTGGGCTGGCCCTTGGCGTCGATCATCAGGCCGGCGTACAGGAAGCCGGTGTAAGGGATGCCATCCTTTTCCATGCCACGGATCGTGGGCAGAATGATCTCGCGCATGGCGCGGGCATGTACATCGGCCGTGACCACTGGCGCGGGCGAATACGCACCCATGCCGCCGGTGTTGGGACCTTCGTCGCCGTCTTTGAGGCGCTTGTGGTCCTGGCTGGTGGCCAGGGCCAGCACGTTCTTGCCATCGCACAGCACGATGAAGGAGGCTTCCTCGCCTTCGAGGAATTCCTCGATCACCACGCGCGCGCCACCTTCGTTGTGGGTCACGCCGTATTTGTTGTCCACCAGCATGAAGTCCACAGCATCATGGGCCTCCTGCAGCGTCATGGCCACGACCACGCCCTTGCCCGCCGCCAGGCCGTCGGCCTTGATGACGATGGGCGCGCCCAGCCGGTCCACAAACGCGTGGGCCGCAGCGGGGTCGGTGAAGGTGTCGTAGTCGGCGGTGGGGATGCCATGGCGGCGCATGAAGGCTTTGGAAAAGGCCTTGGAGCTTTCGAGCTGGGCAGCAGCCTTGGTGGGGCCGAAGATGCGCAGGCCATTGGCACGGAACTCATCGACCACACCGGCCGCCAGTGGCGCCTCGGGGCCCACCACCGTCAGTGCGATCTTTTCGGCCTGCGCCCACACACGCAGTTCGCGCACGTCGGTGATGGCCACGTTCTCGAGCTTGGAATTCAGCGCGGTGCCGCCGTTGCCCGGCGCCACGTACACCTTGGTCACCTTGGGGGACTCGCTCAGTTTCCACGCCATCGCGTGTTCACGGCCGCCGCCACCAATCACAAGTACTTTCATAGGAACCTTTGGTGAACCCTGCTCGCAGCGCTGGGCTGCTTGGCGGGGTTCGGGGAAATATCAGTCGGAAAACAAGTCAGCGCAAGAAAAAAGCGGCGGTCCACAGGCGCAATGTCACAGGGCAGCGTTGTGGTAGACCTCCTGGGTATCGTCCAGGTCCTCCAGCACATCCAGCAGCCGCTGCATGCGCGCCGCGTCGTCGCCCGTCAGTTCGATGGTGTTTTCAGGCCGCATGGTCACGCCCGCCACTTCGGGCGTCAGGCCTGCCGCTTCCAGGGCATTCTTCACGGCTTCAAAGTCGGCGGGGGCGGTCAGCACCTCTACTGCGCCGTCGTCGTCGGTCACCACGTCTTCGGCCCCCGCCTCCAGCGCCACTTCCATCACCTTGTCTTCGCTGGTGCCGGGGGCAAAAATCAGTTGGCCGCAGTGCTTGAACTGAAAAACCACCGAGCCCTCGGTGCCCATGTTGCCACCGTGTTTGCTGAACGCGTGTCGTACTTCGGCCACGGTGCGCACCCGGTTGTCGGTCATCGTGTCGATCATGATCGCTGCGCCACCAATGCCATAGCCCTCGTAGCGGATTTCCTCGTAGGTCAATCCCTCGGCGTTGCCCGTGGCCTTGTCGATGTTGTACTTGATGCGGTCGGCGGGCATGTTGGCCGCCTTGGCCTTGTCCACCGCCAGGCGCAAGCGGGGGTTGGCTGACAGGTCGCCGCCACCGGCGCGGGCGGCCACAGTGATTTCACGAATGATGCGGGTCCAGATCTTGCCGCGTTTTTCATCCTGGCGCCCTTTGCGGTGCTGGATATTCGCCCATTTACTGTGTCCTGCCACGAGAAGTCCTTTTGTATTGATTTAATCTAGTCGGTGGATTTTACTTTTTGCCGAACCCGTACCCCCGAGGAAACCCGAAATGGCCGAACCCCTCCTGATTGCCAAGCACGACACCATCGAATGCCACCTGCTGCCCGGCCTGGCCAACCGCCACGGGCTCATCACCGGAGCCACCGGCACGGGCAAGACCGTCACCCTGCAGACGCTGGCGGAAAACTTCTCGCGCATTGGCGTGCCGGTGTTCATGGCCGACGTGAAGGGCGACCTGACCGGCGCCAGCCAACCCGGCAAGATTGGCGACAAGCTGGCGGCGGTGCTCAAGGAGCGGGGCCTTCCCCTGCCCGCCCCCCTGGCCTGCCCCACCACGCTGTGGGACGTATTTGGCGAACAGGGCCACCCTGTGCGCGCCACGGTGTCGGACATGGGCCCGCTGCTGCTGGGCCGCATGCTCAACCTGAATGAAACCCAGCTGGGCGTGCTCAACCTGGTGTTCAAGATCGCCGACGACAACGGCATGCTGCTGCTGGACCTCAAAGACCTGCGCGCCATGCTGCAGTACGTAGGCGACAACGCCAAAGAGTTCACCACCGAATACGGCAACGTGAGCGCCGCCAGCGTGGGCGCCATCCAGCGCGGGTTGCTGCAGATTGAGCAGCAGGGCGGCACGCAGTTCTTTGGCGAGCCCATGCTCAACATCCAGGACTTCATGCAGACCGTGGACGGCCACGGCGTGGTCAACATCCTGGCGGCCGACAAGCTCATGAACTCGCCGCGCCTGTATGCCACCTTCCTCTTGTGGATGCTGTCTGAGCTGTTCGAGCAACTGCCCGAGATCGGCGACCCCGAGCAGCCCAAACTGGTGTTCTTCTTCGACGAGGCCCACCTGCTGTTCAACGAGGCGCCGAAAGTGCTCATCGAGCGCATCGAGCTGGTGGTGCGCCTGGTGCGCTCCAAGGGCGTGGGCGTGTACTTCGTCACACAGAACCCGCTCGACATCCCCGACAGCGTGCTGGCCCAGCTGGGCAACCGCGTGCAGCACGCGCTGCGCGCCTTCACTCCGCGTGATCAGAAGGCCGTGAAGGCCACGGCCACCACCATGCGGCAAAAGCCGGGCCTCGATATCGAGACCGCCATCACCGAACTGGCCGTGGGCGAGGCGCTGGTGAGCTTTCTGGACGCCAAGGGCCGCCCGAGCGTGACCGAGCGCGTGTTCGTGCTGCCGCCCGGCAGCCAGCTCGGACCCATCACAGCGCAGCAGCGCCAGGTGCTGGTGGCCAACTCGCTGGTGGCGGGCGTGTACGAAAAGGTGGTGGACCGCGAGTCAGCCTACGAAAAACTCAAGGGCCGCGCCGCCGAAGCCAGTGCGCAGGCGCCTGCCAATGGCAAAGGTGCACCCGCCAACACGGAAGACAGCGGCGGCGGCCTGATGGGCGGGCTCAATGACGTGCTGTTTGGCAGCACCGGTCCGCGCGGCGGCAAACGCGACGGCTTGGCCCAGACCATGGCCAAGTCGGCGGTGCGCACCATGGGCACCACCATCGGCAAGGAAATCCTGCGCGGGGTGCTGGGCAGCATTTTCGGCGGCAGCAAGCGGCGTTGAACGCAGGGGGGCACAGATTCCGCCCCTCCCCTGCTCAGCGCCTCCAAGCGCGGCCCCATCACGGCAGCTTCGGCATGCGATGGTGCTGGGGGTAACCCCCGCGTGACCATCTGGCGACACCACCCAAAGTGTCATCAATCAGTCACCAAACAGCCGTGAAATCGCCACACAACAACAAAAAAGGAGGGACGATGAAGCGCATCGACAACGTTCTGCTGTGGTGGGGAAGCAAGGTCGTGCTGCTGGCGATTGCCGTGTGGGTGGCCGCCATCGTCGGGATCTTCGCGGGCGCCTGGCGCCTGCGGTGGCCCTGGATTCTGTATTTTTTGGCCACAGTCATCATCACCGCCCTGGTGATCCAGTGGACCAACGCGGTCCGCCAGCGCTATATCCGCGAGGCCCCCCTGCCCCGCTTTCTGCAGCGCAAGCTGCGCGAAACCTACCCCCACCTGAGCACCCGCGACTGCGAGCTGGTCGAACGCGGCCTGCGCCAGTTCTTCATGGCCTGCCTGCGCGGCAACAAACAGTTTGTGGCCATGCCCTCCAAGGCGGTCGACGCGCTGTGGCATGAGTTCATCCTGCACACCCAGGCCTACAAAGCCTGGTGCCACAACGCCCTGGGCTTCTTTTTGCACCACACACCCGCCGAGGCGCTGGGTAAAAAGGCGCGCCACAACGATGGCCTGCGCCGCTGCTGGTACTGGGTATGCAAGGAGGAGTCCATCGACCCCAAGGCCCCCAGCCGCCTGCCCCTGCTGTTCGCGCTGGATGCCAAGTTCGCCATTGCCGGCGGCTTCACCTACGTGCCCGACTGCTCCGACATCGCCCGCAAGAGCGACGCGGGGGGCAGCGGGGGAGACAGCTACTGCGGCACCAGCTTCTCGGACGGCAGCTACAGCGGCAGCTCGGGCGACTTTGGCGGCGCCGAAAGCTCGGATGGAGGTGGAAGCGACGGCGGAGGGGATGGCGGCGGCTGTGGTGGCGGGGGAGGCGATTGACAGACTGTGCCTGTAGACGTCCGCCGCCCGTTCTGCCGCACGCGCGCAAAAGCACTCATGTTTTCATAGCTGCCAGCGCTTACCAGATAAGCGCTGGCAGCCAAAATAGCTCAAAGTCACCCAGGCGACGACCCGACCTGCATTCACCGGTCTACAGTGGCACCCCATGAACACCCTCACCTGCTTTTCCCTCAGCATCACCGACCACGTGGCCCATCTGGTGCTGAACCGCCCCGAGGCCATGAACACCATGCACCCCACCTTCTGGCGTGAGCTGGACGAGGTGCTGGCCCAGCTCAACAAGGCGGGCGAAGCGCGGGCGCTGGTCATCAGCAGCACCGGCAAACATTTCAGCGCAGGCATGGCGCTCGAAACCTTTGGCGGCGCCATCACCATGGACGACCAGAGCCCCGAGGGCCGCGCCGCCATCTTTGACTTGCTGACCGACATGCAGGCCACCTTCACCCGCCTCGAAAGCCTGCGCATCCCCGTCATCATGGCCATCCACGGCGGCTGCATCGGCGGCGCGGTGGACATGGTCACCGCGAGCTGCATCCGCTACGCCACGCAGGATGCGTTCTTCTGCATCCAGGAGATCAACATCGGCATGGTGGCCGACGTGGGCACGCTGCAGCGCCTGCCCAAGCTGATCCCGCTGGGTGTGGTGAAAGAGCTGGCCTACACCGGCCGCCGCCTGAGCGCAGCCAAGGCCCTGGGCTACGGCCTCGTCAACGAAGTGTTCGAGACCCAAGAAGCAATGCTTGCCGCCGCGCTGCAGTGCGCGCAAGAGATCGCCAGCAAGCCGCCCGTGGCCATCTGGGGCACCAAACAGGCCGTGAACTACGCCCGCGACCACAGTGTGGAAGACAGCCTGCGCCAGATGGGCTGGCTGCAAGGCGCCATCTGGAGCAACCAGCATGTGCGCGAGTCGGTCACGGCGATGAAGCAAAAGCGCGCGGGCGACTTCCCGGCACTGACGCCGCTGCAACGGTTCAGCGAGCTGGGCTGACCCGCCATCAACCATCAAAATCTATAGCTGCTCGCGCTTGCCACACAAGCGCGTAAGGCCATTTTGGATTGAAACCACGCGGCAACCCGCTATCATCCGAGGGCTGAAGGGGCAAGCGTTTGCCCCGCCACCAGGGATGCCGCCATGACCTTGCCCAGCCTCACCCCGCCCACCTACGACGACGTGGCCGCCGCCGCGCACCGGCTCAAGGGCATGGCGCACCACACGCCGGTGCTGCGCTCCACCACCGCCGACGACCTGCTGGGTGCGCAACTGTTCTTCAAATGCGAGAACCTGCAGCGCACCGGCGCCTTCAAGTTTCGGGGCGCCTTCAACACCCTGGCCCAGTTCACCGATGAGCAGCGCGAGCGCGGCGTGCTGGCCTTTTCGGCCGGCAACCACGCGCAGGCCATCGCGCTGTCGGCCCGCATGCTGGACATGCCCGCCGTCATCGTCATGCCCGCAGACGCGCCCTCCTCCAAGATGGCGGCCACACGGGCCTACGGCGCCCAGGTCGTCACCTACGACCGCTACACCGAAGACCGCGAAGCCATCAGCCGCCACCTGGCGCTGGAGCGCGGCATGACGCTGGTGCCGCCGTTTGACCACCCGCACGTCATTGCGGGCCAGGGCACCGCCGCCAAAGAACTGTTTGAAGAAGTGCCCGACCTGGACTACCTTTTTGTCTGCGTGGGCGGTGGCGGCTTGCTGGCAGGCAGCCTGCTGGCCGCGCAGGCCCTGGCACCCCAGTGCCGCGTGGTGGGTGTCGAGCCCGAAACGGGCAACGACGCCCAGCAGTCGCTGCGCGCCGGGCACATCGTGCGCATCCCCACGCCCCACACCATCGCCGACGGCGCGCAAACCCAGGCGCTGGGCGAGCTCACCTTCCCCATCATCCGCGACCATGCCGAAGACATCATCAGCGTGAGCGACGAACAGCTCATGCAATCCCTGCGCTTCTTTGCCGAGCGCATGAAGATCGTGGTGGAGCCCACCGGCGCCCTGGCCTATGCGGGTGCGCAGGCCTTCTCTGGCGCTGACAACGGAGGAAAGCTGCTGCACGGTGAGCGCGTGGGCGTTCTCATCAGCGGCGGCAACGTTGACCTGTCGCGCTATGCGCGGTTTCTGGCGGACTAGCCCGCGCCCCCCTGAGTCGCCTGCGGCGCCTTCCCCTCAAGGGGACGCCGCCAGTGGCCTGGCGAAGCCAGTTCCACGGCGTCCACTGGCCTGGGCCGCGCCAGTTTTTACGGGCGCTGGCGCAAGTACCGTCAAAATACCGCCACCCCTTTCATTTCTACCTGTAGACCATAGGCCTCGCCATGAGCACTGCCAGCACCAACAACAACGTCACCGTCATCACCCACCCCCTCGTCCAGCACAAGCTCACGCTCATGCGCCGAAAGGACGCCAGCACCAACAGCTTTCGTCGCTTGCTGGGGGAGCTAAGCACGCTGATGGCGTATGAAGTCACGCGCGACATGCCGCTGCAGGACATCGAGATTGAAACCCCGCTGGAGACCATGACCGGCAAGGTCATCGACGGCAAGAAGCTGGTGCTAGTCTCCATCCTGCGCGCGGGCAACGGGTTCCTGGATGGCATGCTCAACGTGGTGCCCGGCGCCCGCGTGGGCCACATCGGCCTGTACCGCGACCCGGCTACGCTGCAGCCCGTGGAGTACTACTTCAAGATGCCGTCCGAAATGGACGAGCGCGACATCATCGTGGTGGACCCCATGCTGGCCACCGGCAACTCGGCCTCCGCCTGCGTAGACCGCCTGAAAAAGCTCAACCCCCGCTCCATCAAGTTCGTCTGCCTGCTGGCCGCCCCCGAAGGCATCGCCACCATGCAAAAGGCACACCCCGACGTACCGATTTTCACCGCAGCGATTGACCGCGAACTGAGCGACCACGGCTACATCCTGCCGGGCCTGGGCGATGCGGGCGACCGGATTTTTGGCACCAAATAGGCCACGCACCCGCAAAAAAGCCCCGCAAATGCGGGGCTTTTTTGATACTGCAGTACCGCAGTTCAGCAGATGGCTCCAGGGAGCTGCTGCATGCACTGGTGCGAGGTTGTGTTCGAACGGCCGGGCGCGGGTGCGTTTGCCTTTGCCGTAACCGAGCCAGCCGCTAGGCCTTTCACCACGGCATCCCCGGTCTGAAGCGATCGGTCGAACACCAGCGACTCGCCAAATACCAGCTCCACCCAGGTCGGGTAGGTGTAGGCTGTACCACGGTTATGGTCCACCACTGCGCCGATGACGCCGCCAAGGACGATATTCCCCGCCATCCCGCCATTGGGGCGGGATATCAAGCGTGCGTTGGCTGGCTGCTCTCCATTCTTCGTGCAGACGATCGTCATATCGCCCGCTGAACGGCGCAGTGCCTGCGTGCCACCAGACTTGAAGCTTGTCGATCCATAGTCGTTAGTTGCCACACAGTCGGCGCCAGCTACCACCGCGCCACTCTTTTGCCTTGTATCCACGCGGACGCCGTGGGTGGTGTCGTTCGTTACCGAAGCACACCCGACCAACGTCATTGCGGTTGCCACTGCCATCAATGCTTTCACAAGAATCCCTCCCAAGTCATTTTGTAGTCACACACAAGCGCTTCGGGCGAGTTCAGGGGAACCTCGCAAGGCCCCGTCTTCAGCGCCGCCCTGGCATCCATCCAATGAATTCAAGGAACATCTGAAAACTCCCCGCGCCGTCTCGTACCAGCCAGCCGGTCCAGACGCCCTCATTCGAGCGCAGGATGGTAGTGCGAGAAATACGCTCGACAGCGATGGGCTTGCGAATTTCGGGGGCTACCGAAACACAATGTTCTAACGCTTGCATCTTGCAATCAAGATACCGCCATGCCCTTTGTGTGCATACTTATTGCTTGGACCCGAGCGCACGTCCCCTTTTGTTGCATTTCACAAGGACCCCAACCATGACCACTCGCCGCATCTTCACTGGCAGCCTGCTCTGCACCTCCATGGCCCTGTCCACAGCCCTGACGCTTGCACCATCACTGGCCACAGCGCAGTCCAAGCTCAAGGTCGCGGCGATCTACACGGTGCCCTTCGAGCAGCAATGGGTCAGCCGTATCCACAAGGCCCTGAAGGCCGCCGAAGCACGTGGCGAGATCGAATACAAGGCCAGCGAGAATGTGAGCAACGCCGACTACGAGCGCGTGATGCGCGAATACGCCACCGGCGGCAACCAGCTCATCCTGGGCGAGGCCTTTGCGGTGGAAGCCGCCGCCCGCAAGGTGGCCAAGGATTTCCCCAAGACGTCCTTTCTGCTCGGTTCCTCCGGCAAGCCGCAGGCGCCCAACTTCAGCGTGTTCGACAACTACATCCAGGAACCCGCGTACCTCAGCGGCATGGTCGCGGGCGGCATGACCAAGACGAACAAGATCGGCATGGTGGGCGGCTTCCCCATCCCCGAGGTCAACCGCCTGATGCACGCCTTCATGGCGGGCGCCAAAGAGACCAATCCCAAGGTCGAGTTCACCATCACCTTCATCAACAGCTGGTTTGACCCGCCGAAGGCCAAGGAAGCCACCTTTGCAATGATCGACAAAGGCGCCGACGTGCTCTACGCCGAGCGCTTTGGCGTGAGTGACGCGGCCAAGGAAAAGGGCAAGCTCGCCATCGGCAACGTGATCGACACCCAGCCGCAGTACCCCGACACGGTGGTGGCATCGGCCATCTGGCACATGGAGCCCAGCATCGACCGTGCGCTCAAGCTGATCAAGGAAGGCAAGTTCACCGCCGAAGACTACGGCCCGTACTCGATGATGAAGCACAAGGGCTCTGAACTCGCGCCGCTGGGCACGTTCGAGAAGAAGGTGCCCGCCGACATCGTGGCCAAGGTCAAGGCGAAAGAGGCCGACATCCTGGCGGGCAAGTTCACCGTCAAGGTAGACGATAGCCAGCCGAAATCGACGGCCAAGTAAGCACTGAATGTGGCGGGCACCCACCCTGCCCGCCCCTGTTCCAGTCTGTGCACAGGCCACCCCAGCAAAGCGGTGGCCTGTTTGTTTTTTCGCGTTGACTGCGCGCACCGCTGTTTTTCTTTGACGAGGCACCACACCCATGCAATCCCTCCCCGCCGCCAAGCCCTCCCTGATCTCCCGGTGCACACGCCTGCTGGGCACCCTCACCCTCGCCGCCGTGGTGGCAGGCTGTGCCGCCACCGCGCCCGGCAAGACGGTGGTGCGGCTGGACGACACGCCCCGCATCGCCGTCATCTCTGCCTTCGCCCCCGAGCTGACCGTGCTGCTGCCCCAGGTGCAGCAGGCCGCCAAACACAGCATCAACGGCGTGGAGTTCACCACCGGCACGCTGGAGGGCAAGCCTGTAGTGGTATTCCTCTCCGGCATCAGCATGACCAACGCGGCCATGAACACGCAGTTAGTGCTGGACCGCTTCAACGTTAGTCATGTGGTCTTCAGCGGCATTGCGGGCGGCGTCAACCCCAGCCTGCACATTGGCGACGTCACGGTGCCCGCGCAGTGGGGCCAGTACATGGAATGGCTGATGGCGCGTGAGGACAAACCCGGCAAGTACAGCGCCCCCGCCTGGATGAAAAGCGAGCTGACGATGCCCGCCTTCGGCATGATGCACCCGCGCCCCGTGGAAGTGCGCTCGGCAGCCCAGCCCAAGCTCTCCAAAAAATTCTGGTTTGAAGCCGACCCCAAGATGCTGGCCACTGCCCGCAGCCTGCAGAACGTGGGCCTGGAACACTGCCTGGCCGCCATCTGCCTGAAACAGCGCCCGCAGCTGGTGGTGGGCGGCAATGGTGTGTCGGGCCAGGCCTTTGTGGACAACAAGGCCTTCCGCGAATACGCGTTCAAGACCTTCGAGGCCAACGTACTAGACATGGAAACCGCCGCCACCGCCATGGTCGCACACAGCAATGGCGTGCCCTACATCGCGTTCCGGTCGCTGAGCGACCTGGCCGGTGGTGGCGAGGGCGAGAACGAAATGGGCACCTTCATGGGCCTGGCGGCGGCCAATTCGGCGAAGGTGCTGCGGGCCTTCCTGGCAGCGTGGAAGTGAGCGCGATGAACATACAACGGCCTTCGCGATGCGCCGGTAGCCCCTCCCCCCTCGCGGGGGAGGGGTTGGGGAGAGGGGGAAGCTGGAAACCGGCGCCGCGCTGGGTACGTAAGCCTCGCCCCCTCTCCCCCACCCTCTCCCGCGAGGGGAGAGGGAGCGAAAGCCAACGGCAGCTAGCGCGCGGCACGGTGGAGGACTGACATGCCCCATGTCCTGCGCCTCACCCACATCACCAAACGCTTCGGCAAGCTCGTCGCCAACGACAGCATCAGCCTGACGCTGGCGCGCGGCGAAGTGCTGGCCCTGCTGGGCGAAAACGGCGCGGGCAAGTCCACGCTGATGTCCATCCTGTTCGGGCACTACGTGGCCGACGAAGGCAGCATCGAAGTCTTCGGCCATCCCCTGCCGCCCGGCCAACCGCGCGCGGCGCTGGCGGCGGGCATTGGCATGGTGCACCAGCACTTCACGCTGGCCGACAACCTCACGGTGCTGGACAACGTGCTGCTGGGTAGCGAGCCGCTGTGGCAGCCCTTCTCGCGCCGCAGCGAAGCGCGGGCCAAGCTGCTGGCCGTGTCGCAGCAGTTTGGCCTGCCCGTCAGCCCCGATGCGAAGGTCGGCAGCCTCTCGGTGGGCGAGCGCCAGCGGGTCGAAATTTTGAAAGCGCTCTACCGGGGCGCCCGCATCCTGATCCTGGATGAACCCACTGCCGTGCTCACCCCGCAGGAGAGTGAGGCGCTGTTCGACACCCTGGCGCAGATGGTGGCGCAGGGCCTGTCCATCATCTTCATCAGCCACAAGCTGGGCGAGGTGCTGCGCGTATCGCACCGCGTGGCCGTGCTGCGCCAGGGCAAGCTGGTGGCCGAGGCGCCTGCGCAGGGCACTACCCAGGGGCAGCTCGCGCAATGGATGGTGGGCCATGCCATCGAAGCCGCCAAGCGCCGCCCCGCAAAGAATGTGGGCGAGCCCATCTGCGTCCTGACCCACGTGAGTACAGCCCCCACCGGGCGCGACCGGTTAAACGATGTGTCCCTGGCCCTGTGCGCAGGCGAGATCGTGGCGATTGCAGGCGTGAGCGGCAATGGCCAGGTGGCGCTGGCCGATGTGTTGTGCGGCGTGCGCAACACCACATCAGGCCAAGTCATGCTGCGTGGCGCACCGCTGCCAGCCCGGCCCGCGTGGCTGGTCGGCCAAGGCGTGGCCCGCATCCCCGAAGACCGGCACGCCGTGGGCGTGGTGGGCGATTTGCCGCTGTGGGAGAACGCGGTTTCCGAACGCCTGCGCAGCCACTGGTTTGCGCACCCGTGGTTCCGGGCCTTCTGGATCAAGCGCGGCGCTGCACGACAGCATGCCGAGCGGGTGGCCAAGACTTTTGACGTACGCGGCGGCGGGCCGGATGCGCCTGCGCGGTCGCTGTCGGGCGGCAACATGCAAAAGCTCATCCTGGGCCGGGCGCTGATGCCGCCACAGAATGGCGCGGGCAACACCGCGCCCGCCCCCCAACTCATCGTGGCGCACCAGCCCACCTGGGGGCTGGACATTGGCGCGGTGATGTTTGTGCAGCAGCAGCTCATCAACGCTCGCGACAGTGGTGCTGCGGTATTGCTGATCTCCGACGACCTGGACGAAGTGCTGGCGCTGGGTGACCGCGTGGCAGTGATGCACGACGGGCACTTGAGCGAGGCCCAGCCCGCAGAAGACTGGACGCGCGAAGCCATCGGCCTTGCCATGGCCGGTGCGACCCACTGAGCGACAACAAGAAAAATCCATGAGACTCGAAAAACGCAACCACACCTCCCCCGCCGCCTATGTGCTGGCACCGGTGGGCGCCGTGGTGTTCACATTGATCGTCAGCGCCCTGCTGGTGCTGTGGGCCGGTGCGCCCGTGGGCCAGACTTATGCATTGCTGCTGCAAGGCGCGTTCGGCTCAGTGTTCGCGCTGACCGAAACCCTCACCCGCGCCACGCCGCTGATCCTGACCGGGCTGGCGGCCGCAGTGGCCTTCCGCGCCCGGCTGTTCAACATTGGGGCTGAAGGCCAGCTCTATGCAGGCGCGCTGGCCGCCGTGGCCGTGGGCGGCATGCACGGCGGAACGGGACTGGAGTGGTCGCCCTACCTGCTCTTCCCGCTCATGATGCTGGCGGCTGCGCTGGCCGGGGCCGCGCTGCTGCTGGGCCCGGCGCTGATGAAGGCGCGGCTGGGGGTGGACGAGGTCGTCACCACGCTGCTGCTCAACTTCATCATGCTGCTGCTGGTGTCGGCCCTGCTGGATGGGCCGATGAAAGACCCGCTTTCCATGGGCTGGCCGCAGAGTGTGGCGCTGCAGGGCGACCTGGAACTTTCCAAGCTGGTGCCGCAGACGCGGCTGCACACGGGGCTGCTGTGGGCCATCTCTCTGGCAGTGATGCTGTGGGCGCTGCTGGCGCGCACGGTGCCGGGGTTTGACATTCGCGCCGCCGGGGCCAATGCGCGCGCTGCGGCCTTCGCAGGTGTGCCCATCACCCGCACCGTGGTGCTGGTCGCCCTGCTCTCGGGCGGGCTGGCGGGGCTGGCGGGGGCTATCGAGGTGGCGGGCCGCACTGGGTATGTGACGCTCGACATGTCCCCCGGCTACGGCTACAGCGGCATCGTGATCGCGATGCTGGCGGGGCTGCACCCGCTGGGCGTGATTGCGGCGGGCACCTTTGTGGCGGGCGTGCTGGTGGGGGCTGACAGCATGAGCCGTGCGGTGGGCGTGCCGACCTACATTGCGGATGTGATCGTGGCGACCTCGCTGATCGCAGTGCTGGTGGCGGGGCTGCTCACGCAGTACCGCGTGCGCTGGAAGTGAGGGCGGCATGAACCTTCATTCACACCAAAATTTCAAGAAAAATGGGCCGTTACCGCGCGTCCATCATGCCTTTTTAGCTATCAAAAACAAAGCAAACCATGCCGGAGCAGCCGCATGACCGAACTGCTCGACATCCTCGCCAACCCTGCGTTCTGGATCGCCACACTGCGCGTGGCCACCCCGCTCATCCTGGGCACGTTGGGGGTTTTGCTGTGCGAACGCGCGGGTGTGCTCAACCTGGGCATTGAAGGGATCATGGTGGCCGGGGCCTTTACCGGCTGGCTCACGGTGTATGCAGGCCATGGATTGTGGACCGGGGTGCTGGTGGCGGCGCTCACCGGCGCTGTCTTCGGGCTATTGCACGCCTGGCTGACCGTGGGGCTTGCGCTGTCGCAGCATGTGTCGGGGCTCGGCATCACGCTGCTGGCCACGGCGCTCAGTTACTACGGCTACCGCGTGAGCTTCCCCAAGGTCAACACGCCGCCCACCATCGAGCCGTTTGCACCGATGGAGTGGCTGGGCATTCCTATCCTGTCTGCGCAGACGCCGCTCACGCTGCTGGCCCTGCTGCTGGTGCCGCTGCTGGCCTGGGTGCTGCTGCGCACACCGCTGGGATTGGCCGTGCGCATGGTGGGCGAGAACCCGCAGGCGGCCGAAGGCCAGGGCATCTCGGTGGCGGCCACACGCACGGGCGCCATCGTGGCGGGCTCGGCGTTGATGGGCGTGGCGGGGTCATTTCTCACGCTGTCGGCCTTCAACGCGTTTTTCTTCAACATGATCAACGGCCGCGGCTGGATCTGTGTGGCGCTGGTGGTGTTTGCCTCGTGGCGGCCCGGCAAGGCGCTTCTGGGCGCGCTGCTATTCGCCTTCTTCGACGCGCTCCAGTTGCGACTGCAGCAGGCGGGGGATGCATGGCTGCCGTACCAGGTGTATTTGATGCTGCCCTACCTGCTGTCGATCCTGGCGCTGGTGCTGGTGGCGCGTAAGGCGGCGTATCCGCAGGCGCTGATGAAGCCGTATCGCAAGGGAGAGCGATGAAGCTTGTTCCACATACTTTTGCCCGTTGGCTGGCCCCGGCTCTGCTGGCCTGCGCGGGCCAGGCCCACGCACTGGGGATGGAGATGCCGTATGAATCCTTTGCCACTGCACCCGATGTGGACTGGATCAAGGTCTGCGGCCAGTGGCCCGCGCCCGAGCAGCCCGGAGAAAGCCGCGGCATGTATCGCATCGTGCACGCCACACGCTACGCGCAGTCGTTCTTGTACCTGCAATGGATCGTTCGCGACGGCACCGACAGTGCCACCGAGGTCCACTCCGAGAGCTTTGCGCAGATCAACAACGACCACGCCTCCCTCACGCTGAGCCAAATGAACTGCCAGGCCACGCGCCGAGGCATTCGTTTCACGGCCCGGGCGGAGTCGGGCCATGGAGACCGTGCTTTCCGCATCACCATCGATGCAGGGCACAAGCCAGGCGATGTGCGTTTTCGCACCAACCAAAGGCGTTGAGCCCCCTGCCGACCATGCCCGCCACGCAGCTTCATCCCATCGCACCACCCGTGTTGCCAGCCACGGTGCTGGCACGTTGGCAGTTCAACACCACCGACGCCAACCCGACCACGGTGTTGCCCGATGGCTGCAGCGACCTCATCCTGCATACCAATGCGCGCGGCCAGTCTGACTGGCATATCTCTGCATTGGCCGATGCTGCAATGGTCGTGCCGGGGCGTGCGGGCGAACAATGGCTGGGCTTTCGCCTTGTACCGGGCACCCGCATTGACGCGCCAACCTTGTTGAGGTCTGCACAAGCTATCTGGCAGCAAGCCCAGCACCGCGCAGGGCGGCCCCCCTTCAGCTTTGCCGGTGGTGGCACAACGGCGCCGGAAGCCTTGTTGCTGGAAGCCATCGACCAGCACACCCGCGCGGACCCGCGTGCGCAAGAAGCGCTCCGCTCGCTGGCGCATTGCCGCACCGTAGGCGCGGCGGCGCACAGCCTGGGAGTCTCAGAGCGCAGCCTGGAGCGCCTGACCCAACGTACCACCGGCCAAACGCCCCGCTTCTGGCGCGCCCTGGCCCGCGTGCGCAGAGCAGCACAGGCCTTGGGCACTGTACAACCGCTGGCCGAAATTGCGGCGGATCACGGCTATGCCGACCAGGCGCACTTCAGCCGCGATTGCCTGCGCTGGCTGGGGCAAACACCTGCGTCGTTGCGCAGCACACCGCAACTGCTGGCCACGGTGGCACAGGCGGGCTATGACTGATTCTTGTATGAACTTAGCGCTGATGACGGGGCGATGCTGCCAGCGCAGAAGTGATCCCCACAGTTCAAGCGGTCGGCGGCCCCACAGGCGTGCACAGCTCCACCAGCGCCCCGTTGATATCCGCCACATAGGCCACGGTCTGGCCCCAGGGCATCTGCTCCGGCGCCTGCACCAGGCGCGCACCGGCATCCACCGCGCGCTGCACAGCGGCGGCCACGTCGGCCGTGGTGAACGCGATCTCGAAACTGGGCGCATCGGCCGACGCGCGCTGCGGGTTCTTGCCCAGCTCGGCCATCAGCCGCAGCGACGAGAAGGCCAGTGCGGTGGCTCCGGTGTCCAACTCGCCAAAGTCGCCTGCCTCGTGCACAAAGCGGCGAGCAAAGCCGAAGGCAGCTTCGTAAAAAGCGATGGTTTTGGGAACGTCTTCGACGTAGAGAATCGTGTAGCCAAATTGCATGAGAGCTGCCTTTGTAAGAATGGATGCGCTAAAACGTTGATGCGCAAAGCGAGACCCAGAGCTTAGGCACAGAGCCCGCTCACGTCTTGAAAAAACCCGACACTACGACCTGAACCGCCCACGCCATGCTCGACCTGCTCATCACCCACGCCACCCTGCCCGATGGCCGCCAGAACATGTCCATCGCCGTGCAGGACGGCCGCATTGCCGAAGTGACCGAGGGCCTGCAAGCGCCCGCGCATGAGACGGTAGATGCCGGTGGCCTGCTGGTGAGCCCACCGTTTGTGGATGCGCATTTCCACATGGATTCGACCCTGAGCTACGGCCAGCCGCGCGTGAACGAGAGCGGTACGCTGCTGGAAGGCATTGCGCTGTGGGGCGAACTCAAGCCCACGCTGACGCACGAGGCCATCGTGCAGCGCGCGCTGCAGTACTGCGACATGGCCGTGGCGCGCGGGCTGCTGGCCATCCGCAGCCATGTGGACACCAGCCACCCCAGCCTGCTGCCCGTGCAGGCCCTGCTGGATGTGAAACAGCGCGTGGCGCCCTACCTGGATTTGCAGTTGGTGGCTTTCCCGCAAGACGGCGTGCTCCGCGCCCCCGGCGGGCTCGACAACCTGAAACGGGCTCTGGATATGGGCGTGGACGTGGTGGGCGGCATTCCGCACTTCGAGCGCACCATGGCCCAGGGGGCCGAGAGCGTGAAGATCCTCTGCGAGCTGGCCGCCGACCGCGGCAAGCGCGTGGACATGCACTGCGACGAATCCGACGACCCGCACTCGCGCCACGTCGAAACCCTCGCCTTTGAAACCCAGCGCCTGGGCCTGCACGGCCGGGTGACCGGCTCGCACCTCACCTCCATGCACAGCATGGACAACTACTACGTGAGCAAGCTCGTCCCCCTGATGGCCGAGGCCGATCTGGGCGTGGTGGCCAACCCGCTCATCAACATCACCTTGCAGGGCCGCCACGACACCTACCCCAAGCGCCGGGGCATGACCCGCGTGCCCGAGCTGATGGCCGCAGGCCTCACGGTCGCGTTTGGCCACGACTGCGTGCTGGACCCCTGGTACAGCGGCGGCAGCGCCGACATGCTGGAGGCCGCGCACATGGGCCTGCACGTGGGGCAGATGACCAGCCAGGCTGCGATGCGGCAGTGTTTTGACGCGGTGACGGTGAACCCCGCGCGTCTGCTGGGGCTGGAGGGTTACGGCATTGCGCCCGGCTGCCACGCCGACTTTGTGTTGCTGCACGCGCGCAACCCGGTGGAGGCCATCCGCCTGCGCGCTGCGCGGCTGGAGGTGTGGCGGCGCGGCCAGCGGGTAGCGAGCAGCCCAGCGCCGGTGGCACAGTTGCGCCTGCCAGGGCGGCCAAGCAGTACAAATTTCATTTCAACGGGCAGCTCTTGAGGTCTGTCGCAGTTCGCATGCCTCGACGCCGAACGCCACGACCTCGGGTGACCCAGCGTGCCAGACGGCTACCATCGGGACACTCCAGCGGGGAATGATCATCTCGTGCTGCACCACCTCCAGCGCCTGAACCCCTTGGTCGCTTTCGCCATGCACAAACAACTCCTCCTCTTCATTGCGGCGCTGACATTCAGCGCCACTGCCAGGGCGGAAGCAAGCCTTGCGGATCTGATTTTCATGATGCCCAAGCTCGTCTTGATGGGTATCTACAACGAGTTGGCCAGGCCCTGGCTGCTGGCGGGCCTGTGGGGCGCTGCCGCTTTGTTCTGGCTGGTGCGCGCCATCACCGGCCGAGATGCCGTCGGCGAACTGCTGGATGCGTTCACCTATCCACGCAAGCCCTGGATCAATACCAGCAGCTACGGTGCCATGGCTTTGCTGGCAATGGCCACGCTGCTTTATGTGCTGATGGGCTATGCCCTGTGGGGAGCCCCCCAACGCTATGGGGGGCCCAGTTTCCCGCAGCATTCAGCACAGCCATCGAAGGGGCCTGTCGTCAAGCACACCCTGCCCTACCCTCATGGCAAATCACCAGATAACCGGCGAGGCGAATGGCCCAAATCCAGTGGCCGCTTACTCGGCCAACCTTACCTGGCCGCTGGTGGGGACACCCTGATCACGCTAAACAATCCCGGCGATGAAGGACTATGGGTGCGCCTGTGCGCAGCGGATGCCAACCCCTGTTCCCCGCTGAGGCAGGCCTACTTGTCGCCCCGCGGAGGCTACACACTGGACCGCGTGGACGAAGGCAAATACCGCGTGATATTTACCCAGACCAGTGGCAAGAACCTGTCAGGAAGCACCCGCGTGTTCTCAGTCACCGGAGACCGAAGGGGCAGCTTCAATCTGCCCCTGAAAGAATTCGACACCAAGCCCTGAAACTCTCGCCCGGTGTGGGACACAGGAAGCGCTGGTGCACTCATGCCATGCGCGCAATCGTCTTGCGAAACCGCGCCAGCGCCAGGCTGAACAGTACCGCCCCAATGCCCAGCAGCCACACCAGCGACGGCCACACCACCGCCCAGCCCGCGCCCCGGTAGAGGATGGCCTGGGCCAGTTCGGTGAAGTGCGTGGTGGGCGCCAGCGCCATCACGTACTGCACCCACAAGGGCATGCTCTCGCGGGGCGTCATGCCGCCGGACAGCATCTCCAGCGGCATCATGACCAGCACCATCAGCAGCCCGAACTGCGGCATGCTGCGCGCCACCGTGGCCATGAAGATGCCCATGGACGTGGTGGCGAACAGATGCAACGTGGCCCCCAGCAGAAACAGCGGCACCGAGCCCTCGATGGGCACGCCAATCGCCCAGCGGATCACCGCCGTGAGCGACACCCAGGTAGCGACCAGCACCACCAGCGCCATGGCCCAGACCTTGGCCAGCATGATCTCGCCCGGGGTGACAGGCATGACCAGCAGGTGCTCCACTGTGCCATGCTCGCGTTCGCGGATCAGCGCGGCGCCGGTGAGGATGATGGAGAGCATGGTCACAATGTTGATCAACTCCATCAGCGACCCAAACCACGCAGGGTTGAGCGCCGGGTTGAAGCGCGAGCGCACCGTCAGCTCGATGGGCTGCTCGGCCACGGTGCGGTCGCGCTGCACGAACTCCGCCACTTCCAGCTGCACAATCTGCTGCACCGCCCCATTGGCCGCAAACGCCTGCCCCATGCGCGTGGCGTCGATGTTGAGCTGCACCTGCGGCACCCGGCCCGCCAGCACGTCGCGCTGGAAATGGGCGGGAATATGCAGCACCAGCGTGAAGCGGCCAGCATCCAGCAACGGGTCTACCTCGCGCATGCTGATCATGGCGGGGCGTGTGAACTGGGGCGCATAAAACGCCGTGGCGATGCGCCGGGACAGCGCCGAGTCGTCCTCGTCCACGATGGCAATGGGCACGTGGTACAGCGTCTCAGGCTGCGCCATGCCCGCCGAATACACCGCCAGCGTGGTGGTGTAGACGATGAGGAACAGCATGGCCGGGTCGCGCCACAGGCTCCATAGCTCCTTGATGCCTAACCGAAATATGTTCGACCACCGGCCACGCAGTGCCATGTCAGGTCTCCTGCTTTTTGAGGAGCGCAATGGCGGTGCCGATGATGATGGGCACCGCCACCAGCATGGGCCAGAACTCGGCCTGCAAATCCTGCAGGCCCAGCGCCTTGTTGAACACGCCCCGGCTGATGGTGAACATGTGGCTGGCCGGGTAGGCCTCTCCGAACCAGCGCGCAAAGCCCGTCATGGACGACACGGGGTTGATGAGCCCCGCAAACTGCACGGCCGGAATAATCGTGCCCACCATGGCAAAGAACATCGCCGCAATCTGGCTGCGCGTGACGGTGGAGGCCAGCAGGCCCATGCCCGTGGAGCACAGGCTGAACACCACGGCGGCCAATGTCAACGTGGCAAAACTTCCGGTCATCGGCACGCCAAACACCGTCACGGCCGCCAGGCACATCAGGCCAAAGTTGAACAGCGCCAGCAGCACATAGGGCAGCTGCTTGCCCAGCATGAATTCGGTGCGTGTGGTCGGCGTGACATACAGGTTGATGATGGAGCCCAGCTCCTTCTCGCGCACCACAGCCAGGGCCGTGAGCATGGCGGGCAGCATCAGCAACAGCAGCGGGATCACGGCAGGCACCATGGACGGCAAGCTGCGCACGTCGGGGTTGTAGCGGTAGCGCGGCTCCACCTCCAGCAGGCCCCGGGGCACAACGCCCGTGCGGCTGCGGCTTTGCTCCACCAGCCATTGCTGGTGCAGGCCCTGGGCGTAGCCGATGACGGTTTCGGCACGCTGCGGCATGGCCCCGTCCACCCAGGCGCCGATCTGCACCGGCTGGCCGCGTGCCACATCGCGTGCAAAGCCGGGCGGGATCTCCAGCGCCAGCGATATCTCGGCGGATCGCATGCGTGCATCCAGCTCGGCATAGGTGGTGATCGGCGGCTGCTCGGTGAAGTAGCGCGAGCCTGCCAGGTTCAGCGTGTAGGCACGACTCAGCGCGGTCTGGTCGCGGTCCAGCACGGCAAAGCGCAGGTTCTCCACGTCCATGCTGATGCCGTAGCCCATCACGAACATCAGGATCAGCGAGCCCAACAGCGCCATGGCGCCCCGCACCGGGTCGCGGCGCAGCTCCAGCGCTTCGCGCCACTGGGTGCTGTGGATGCGGGCCAGGCTCTGGCGCAGTCGAGTGGGCCAGGTGGGGGCGTTGGGTGCGTGCCCAGGTGATGGGGTGGGCGGTGCCGTAGCCGCAGCAGGTTCCTGGGCCGGCGCGGTGCCAGCAGCGTCTTCCAGGTAGCCAATGAAGGCCTCTTCCAAGGTGGCCGCACCCCGCTTGGCCACGATCTCCTGCGGCGCCGCGCTCTCCAGCACCCGCCCCGCGTGCATCAGCGAGATGCGGTCGCAGCGCTCGGCCTCGTTCATGAAGTGGGTGGAGATGAAGATGGTGACCTTGTCGCGCCGCGCCAGCTCCACCATCAGGCGCCAGAAGTTGTCGCGCGCCATGGGGTCCACACCCGATGTGGGCTCGTCCAGAATCAGCAGCTCGGGCTGGTGCACCATGGCCACGGCCAGCGACAGGCGCTGGCGCATGCCCAACGGCAGCTTCATGGGCAACGAACTGCGCACGGCCTGCAGGTCAAAGCGCTCCAGCATGGCCGCCACGCACGCGGGCACCTCGACCTCGGGCACGTGGAACAGGCGGGCATGCAGCACCAGGTTCTGCTCCACCGACAGCTCGCTGTACAGCGAGAACGCCTGCGACATGTAGCCCACGCGCCGCCGTGTGGCCATGTCCTTGGGGTCCACCGGCTGGCCAAACAGCCAGGCCTGGCCTTCGCTGGCGGGCAGCAGGCCGGTGAGCATCTTCATGGTGGTGGACTTGCCGCAGCCATTGCTGCCCAGAAAGCCAAAAATCTCGCCGCGCTGGATGCGAAAGCTCACATGGTCCACCGCCACAAAGTCGCCAAACCGCATGGTGAGGTCGCGCGCCTCGATGGCCACATTGGCGGCGTCATCCGCCTGCGACCGGTCCAGCGGCGGAATCTGCACCGCCCGGTGGCCCCGGCGCTTGGCCTCGGGCAGCAGGGCCACAAAGGCCTGCTCCAGCGCATCATGCCCGGTGCGGGCCATCAGCTCGGCAGGCGTACCGGTGGCCAGAATGCGCCCTTCGTCCATGGCCACCAGCCATTCAAAACGCTGAGCCTCTTCCATGTAGGCCGTGGCCACGATCACGCTCATGCCCGGCCGCGCGGCGCGGATGCGGCCGATCAGGTCCCAGAACTGCGCGCGCGCCAACGGATCCACGCCGGTGGTGGGCTCGTCCAGGATGAGCAGGTCGGGGTCGTGGATGAGCGCGCAGCACAGGGCCAGCTTTTGCTTCATGCCGCCCGAGAGCTTGCCTGCAGGCCTTGCCAGAAAAGGATATAGCCCCGTGCTGCGCGTGAGCTCGTCAATGCGGCGGCGCCGCTCGGCCGCGTCGTGCCCGAACAGGCGGCCAAAAAACTGCAGGTTCTCTTCCACCGACAGCGTGGGGTACAGGTTCTTGCCCAGGCCCTGGGGCATGTAGGCGATGCGGGGGCACACCCGGCTGCGGTGGCGGCTGTGGGCCATGTTGCCGCCCAGCACCTCCACGGTGCCCTGCTGCACCGCGCGTGCGCCCGCCACCAGCGCCAGCAGGCTGGACTTGCCCACGCCATCCGGCCCGATCAGGCCCACCATGCGGCCCGCGGCCACTTCCAAATCGATGTCTGCGAGCGCCACCGTGCGCCCGTAGCGCTGGCCCACGCCACGCAGGCGGGCCACGGGTGCCGCGCTGCCGGGGAGGTTCACTGGCCGGCCTTGACAGCGAGATTAGCGGGCCATTCCACTGCGGGGTCTACCCGCAGCCAGGCCACGCCGGGCAGGCCGGTCTTGACCTGGTCCTGGTGGCGCAGCAGCAGCGCCTTGTCGATCTGGGCCCGCACGCGGAACATGAGCTTCTGGCGCTCGCTGGCGGTCTCCACCGTCTTGGGGGTGAACTGCGCGGTGCTGGCGACAAACGAGACTTCTGCAGGAATCACAAAGCCCGGCGCAGCATCGAGCACGATGCGCACCTCGC
This sequence comes from Acidovorax sp. sif0632, assembly GCF_019218805.1. Taxonomy (NCBI): domain Bacteria; kingdom Pseudomonadati; phylum Pseudomonadota; class Betaproteobacteria; order Burkholderiales; family Comamonadaceae; genus Acidovorax; species Acidovorax sp. sif0632. The sequence goes on from NZ_JAHUWW010000003.1 coordinate 83,325, forward strand.
TGCCCAGCGCCACGCGACCCGCCACGGTCTCTGGCAAAAAGAAGATCATGTACACGTCGCTCAGGTCCACCAGCTGCAGCACCCGTGCGCCCGCGCCCACCACCTCGCCGGGCTGCACCACGCGGAACTGCACACGGCCATCGCGCGGGGCCTTGAGTTCACTGTCGGCCAGCTCCACATCGATCCGCGCGAGCGTGGCCTGAAGCGCGCGCACGTTGGCCTCGGCACTGGTCACCTGCGTCCGGGACGCGCCAATACCCGCCTGTGCGGCCTTGGCCTGTGCTTTGGCAGCGGTCACAGCGGCCTGCTGGCTGCGCACCTTGGCGCGGTCATCGTCGAGCAACTGGCTGGAGAAAAAGCCTTCGCGCGCCAGCTGCTCAGAGCGCGGCAGACGGCGGCGGGCAGTGTCGAGGTCGCTCTCGCGCTGGGCCACCACGGCCAGCGCGGCCTGGTAGTCGCTTTCGCGCTGGGCCACCTGCACCTGGGCGCTGCTGATGGCCAGCTGCGCCTGCTGCAGCCGGGCCACGGCCTCTTCGCGCTGGGCCTGCAGGCCGTCGATCTGCATCCGGGCCAGGGGTTGACCGGCTTTTACAAAGTCGCCCTCGGCCACCAGCACCTCCAGCACCCGGCCCGCCAGCTTGGTGGCCACGGCGATCTCGGTGGCCTCGATGCGGCCGTTGCCGCTCACAAAACCCGGGCCTGGCCCCTGGGCCTGCCAGGGCGCCCAGCGCAGCAGCAGCCATCCCCCCAGCAGCACCACGGCCAGGGCCGCGGCGATCTTCCATTGCTTGCTCATGGTCCATCCTTGTGGGCACATGGGCCCATCGGGGGATGGTAGCTTTGCACTCAACGTTGCCCCAAGCTGCAGCACGCCCTCTCTTGACCTGCATCAATCGTCCCCCCAACATCCGGCCTGCACCGGCCGCGCGTGGCTCTCACAACCGAAACCCATGACCGCCTTCACCCCCCGCCCCTTTCCGATACTCTCGCCTGGCTGCTGGGCCGTCCTGTCAGCGCCGAAGACGGGCTGCCGGAAGATGAACTCGCTGCCGCAAGCCATCGCCTGGGGTGCCAGGTGCCCCCTGCCCTGCACGCTTACTACGCCGCCGTGGGCAGGCGTGCCGATTTGATGGCCGGTTTTCAGCGGTTTGCGCCGCTGCAGGATTTGGAGTGCCTGGGCGACAAGCTGCTGTTTCTGGAAGAAAACCAGGCCGTGTGCTGGTGGGCCACCGATGCGCAGCAGAGGGTATGGCAAACCACCGACCTGGACGCTCCCGACTGGCACGAGGAAGACGTGGGCCTGGATGCGTTTTTGCACACCATCGCCTACTACCAGATGGCCCAGGGTGGCTACCCGTTCTACGGCATGCGCGCATGCCATGGGTTCTCAACGCAGGGGGACCTGGCAGCGCTGCTTCACGCCATGCAGGCGCAGGCCGTGGTGGATGTAGCGGGGCTGCGCATCTTCACCGTGGGGCCGCAGGCGCTGGTGTGGTATCTGCATGCCGAAGGGGCGCTTGCAGAGCCGGGCTTGTTCCTGAGCGCCCTGGACGGCGATCGCTTTGAGGCGCTGTGCGCCCAGTGGGACTTTGACGATCTGGGCTGATCTGACAATCAGAAAATGTTAAGAAAAATGGCTCCGGCACTTATTAAACAAGCGCTAGTAGCTATATTATTTGCAGCAAACAATCTCAGTCAGGGTTGAATTCCGCGGCCCACACCGCACGCGTTGCACCAGCCCTCCACTCAGCCCCGCACATCAAAAGCCGACAGGTGATTGGCCAGGTGCATGGCGTGCGCCTGCTCGTACTGCGCGCGGCTCAACGCCCCGTAGGCAAAGTGCGGCTGCAGCGGCCCGGCATGGGCGGCAAAGTCCTGCACGGCCTTGCGCAGCCGGGCCAGGGCCGCTGACGCGTCGGGCGTGGACGCATCCAGCGCGGGCGCGCCGGGAATGGGTTCTGCCAGGTTGTGGCTCATGCGGCCGCGCAGGGCAAACACGTTGAAAGCTGCTGCACCCAGCGTGTTCTGGAACAGCGCCGACTTGGGGGCCGGAAAACCCTGCAGCGAGAACTCGATGCTCTGTGCGCAGTGCTCCAGCGTCTGCGACCAGTTCCAGGCCGTGGCGGGTGCCAGCGGCTGGACCGCCGCGCCTGCAAGGCGTTCTACCTCTTGCATGGCGCCCGCCAGGGTGCCAAAGACGAGTTGCCGATCGTTTCCGGGCCGGTAAAGCAGATAACCAGCACCAGAGACCGCCACCACACCCAGGGTGGTCAGCCCCGTACCCGATCGGAGGAACGCCCTGCGCGGTGCAGCGGGTGGGGTAGGCGACACATCGAACGGGGCGCCCGGATTGCTGCCGTGGGGATTGATTGCCATGGGATGGTGGTCAGGTTGTTGTGGGCCGAAGGGGTGCCCGCCATTTTGCCGCCAGCAAATGCTGCAGCGGCGCAGCGAAGGTCGGGCAGCCGACACAGGCGGCGCGTACGGCGGCTCAAGCAGCAGTCGCTGCTGGCGCCACCGGAGTGCCCAAGATTTTTTCAGACACTTCCACGCGATTGCGGCCGCGCTCCTTGGCCAGGTACATGGCCTCGTCGGCGCGCTGCAGCGCAGCGCCCGCCGCGTCGCCGTGGGCACACAGGGTGACGCCCACACTCACGGTCAGCGGGATGGACTGCGGGCCCGTGGCAACTGGCTGGGCTTCGACCAGCGCGCGCAGGCGTTCAGCCACGGCCAGGGCGCCAGCGGCGCTCGCGTTGGGCAGGAAGATGGCGAACTCTTCGCCCCCCAGGCGCCCCATCACGTCTTCCTTGCGCAGGCAACGGTGGGCCAGCATCACAAAATGGCGCAGCACATCGTCACCCGCCCGGTGACCCCAGGTGTCGTTGATGTTCTTGAAGTGGTCCAGGTCCATCACCAGCACGGGCACAGCCGTCCCGGTGCGCTGGGCGGCACTGATGGCCTTGTCCAGCAGCGTGAGAAACGCGCGGCGGTTGAACACGTTGGTCAGCGGGTCCATCTCGGCCAGGTGCCGCAGCTCGCTGGTGATGAACTCGTTGGCCAGCATCAGCGCACCAAACCCCAGCAACACCACGGCCACAATGGCCTCCAGCAGAACAAACTGCGATACCAGAGCCACCAGTCCTGCGTCTGGCAAGCCGCCGGGCGCAACGGGAGCGAGCTTGAACAGTGCCGGACGCAGCAACAAAAACAGGCCATGCAGACCCGCCACCAACGCAAACAGGTAGCGCGCGGGCACGCGGCGCACGCCACCATCGGCCATCGTGCGCGCCGTGAGCAAAAAGCAGATGCCCGCACCCAGCCCCACAAAAACAAACCGCATGCCCAGATGGGGCTGCACCACGGTGAAATACACCGACGCGACCATCAGGGCCCCGATACCCAGGACCGCATACCAATGAGAAAACGGGCGTCGCCCCATGTACATGCGGCTGGCCATCAGGCACAGGTAGGCTGCCAGCGACACCGAACCTTGCGAGATCACCACCGCAACCACCTCGGGAAACCAGTCCCGCACCAGCAGACTCACGCTGAACACCGATCCCAGCAGGAACGACACCATCCACAGGCGCAGGCCGGGGATGTTCCGGTTGAACGACCACACGGCATACAACACCGTGGTGACGAGCGCAGTCAGAAGCGCTGCAATGATGAGGAGTGTGGGGCTGTGCACTTTGATGGCGGGCTGGCGGGCGGCTGGAATGTTAACCGGACCGCCGCCGGGCACCGCGCTGCGCGGCACCTTTCCTTGACCTGTGTAAAGGTGCCGCCTGGTGCAAATGGGATAAATAGGGTGGATGACGGCGCCAAGCCCGCAGCGTGCCGTTCGCGGCTAGGAGGCTGCGCGGAAGAAGGCATCGAAGCGAGACCTGCGAAAACCGAGGATCGCGTGGTGCTACCGACAAGCCCAGGGTGGGCCCCTGGGCGCAGGAGGTGGTACCGCGCGAGACCGGTTTATCGCGCGTTGCAGCCGATGTTTCTTCTGCCGCGCAGCCTCCTAGCCCACCACATTGCATTCCCGGCGCAGCAGGGCCAGGGCATCGTGCATCTGGTAGTCCATGTCGCTGAGCAAGGTTTTTTCTGCGTCCTGCACAAAGCTGGTCCACAGCGCGATGTAGTCCTGCTGGTGCACACCGGGCGCGTGGGTGCGGATGAACTCGGTGGCCAACGCGGGCTGCAGGCCGGATTTGCGCAGTTTGCGCACCAGGCTGGCGGCGGTCTTTTCGGTCAGCAGGGTTTTCTTGGGCACACCCGCAGCCAGGCACAGGAACAGCGTGAGCAGCGAATGCTCGTCATCGTTGCCCTGGGTGGTTTTTGTCCAGGTCTTGCTGGCGGGCAGCGGGGGTTCCTCGCCCTCCTCCAGCGCATCCAGGCTGCGGTGGAAGTTGTCCACCTCGGCCAGCGGGTCGTCCAGCAGAAAGTAGCGCGCGCGGAAAGCGCCGGTGGGGCGCAGCAGCGCACGCACCAGTGTGGCGGAATCCAGCAGCCTCGGCAGGTCGGCCAGCACACTGGCGCAGTGCGCCAACACCACCTCGCGCAGTTCAGCAGGCAAACCGGGGGGCAGGAGCAGCTGTGAAGGCGGCGCCAGCTTCTTCTTGCGCTGTGCCATCAGCATTTTTTCGAACGCGACGGTGTTCGGCCATTCGCCCAGATCCATGGACCTGGGCGCCAGGGCCAGCATGAGCAGGCCGGTGCGGATGACGGCTTCAGCATCGGCACCCGCAGCTTCGAGCTCGTCCGGGTCCAGGTCGAACTGCTCGGCCAGCCACTGGGCGGCATGGATGGCCTGCGCAATCTGCGTGCGGCGCGCCAGCTCAGCCCGGTAGTCAGCATGGCTGCGCAGTGACCACACGGCCAGCAGCGGGGTCTCGGCATCGGCATAGCCCGCCATGCCAAAGTTGCTGCTCTCGGGCATGCCAATCAGGCGCTTGAGCATGTCTGAGCCGCCCTTGGAGCGCGACAGCAACGAATGGTCGCGCAGCGAGATGGCGGCCTGGTGCAGGTCGCCCCCGGTGGTATCGAGCAGGTACAGGCTGATGAGGTTGACCATGCGGTCACGCGCCTTCTCCAGCTCGGGCCGCAAAAACTCGCTGCCAAAGTAGCGGGCAATCTGCACCATGCCCTTGGGCGCATCGGCATTGATGGCGGCCAGCTTGTCGGCACCAATCACGCCATGCTGGACGCCATAGGCCAGCGCCTTTTCAAAGAACGGGCGGGCGTCGTGCAGTTGCAGGGTGTTCGCGACTGCAACCGGATGGGCATCAGGGGAAGGCGTATCGGGCAGGGTCATGTGGGTATCCATCGCGCTAGGTGTTGCTCACGGGCCCGGCAACTGGCGCGGCCCCAGGCCAGGACCGCCGAGCAAGGGCCGCCCCGCAGCGAGGGCGGTGTCCCCCGTCCCGAATGGCGCAGCCATTCGAGAGAAGGGGGAAGGCGCTACGCGCCTCAGGGGGGTTGTTCTCTAAATCGCCGATTCCTCATCCGACGTACGTGCGGCGGGCGTGGCCTTGCCGCGATCCGTCTCGCTGGTCTCGAATTTGCCGTCGTCTTCCTCGGCGGGTGATTCGTCGCCCTCTTCCAGGCCCAAGTCAAAGGCACGTGCCTTGGCGCGCAGCACCAGCAAGGTTTCGATGAACAGGTCGCGGCACTCGTAGCGCAGCAGCCAGGCCATCTGCATCCAGTCGCGGTCGGCCACCTCGTCCAGATCGATGCGCGGCTGCACATAGCCCGAGGCGAGCAGCTCGTCGTCGGTCAGCGTGGGGCCATAGTCTTCCACCGCGTCAAACGTGCCGGTGCGGGCAAAGGCTTCGATGCGGCTCCACTTTTCGGCAAAGTAGTTGGCCAAGGCCTCGGCGCCACCGTCCAGGTCGCCAATGGCAGTAAGAAACTCCACCGGGTCGGCATCGTCGCGGAAGATGACCGCGTTGACCATGCTGCGCAGGTGCGTGTGGGTGAGGTCCTTGTACTGCTTTTCAAGCACCATGGCGCGCGCGAACTGCTCAGGCGTCACCAGCATGTTGACCACAGAGGCCTTGGACTCGTCGTACTCGCGCATCACGGCCAGAATGTCCTTGGGGGCCAGCTGGTCCAGCACCACCATCAAGGCGTTGTCGCCCTCAGCATCCGCCAGCTCCGACAAGGCCGATTCGGCGCCCACGATGTCGCCAGCCGCGATCAGGCTAGTGGTCTTGGTGATAAGGGCGAGGTGTTGGTTGTTGCTGCTCATGGTCGTCACTCCTTGCGGTCAAAACCCGCGTCGGCCAGCCAGTTGGAGCTGGCCTCTTCGCGGCTGCGGCTGTTTTGTGGGTCCGCAGCGTCATCGGCGCTCAGTGCGTTGTAGTCGTCATCATGCTCTGCGGCGTCTTCACCGTCATCGGCATCGCTGTCCCCCTCGGCCGACGAGGCCGCATGGTGCGCCAGGCGGGCGTGCTGCTGCAGGTATTCCAGCCCTGCAGCCACAGCCATGAAGCGGGCGCCCTGCGGTTCGCGCAGCACGGTTTGCGCCAGGCTGCTGGCCCAGGGCTCCAGCGCGATGGCAGGCGAGAGGCTGTGCCAGTCGGGCAGTTCGTCCACCGGCAGGCTCAGCAGGTGTTCCACCACAGCCGGCTTGGTGAAGCGAAAACCCTGGTGGAACACCACGGCCACCATTTCGGGGGCCAACTCCATCATCTGGACCAGAAAGGCAATCTCGTTGCGCTTTTCGGCCAGCCGCTTGCGCAGCACATCCTTGCCTTCGGAGTCGGAAACCAGGTCGTCCAGCTCGGCCTGGTAGGCAGAGCGCAGGTCATAAAAATAAGGGGAAAGTTTCACGGAGTGGTCGTTGTCAAAATGCGCGTGGAATAGGCTTGCCAGATCTCTTGGGCAGTGTGCAGCGGGTCGTCCAGCAGGTTGCGGCGGCGGTTGTCGTCGTAGGCCTGGCGGGCGGTGTCGTCCGACAGCACTTCATAGGCTTTTTGCACAGCCTGAAAGCGCTGGGCAGCGTCGGGGGCGTCGTTGCGGTCCGGGTGGTAGAACGACGCCTTCTGGCGAAAGGCTTTCTTGATGTCGGCCAGCGATGCGTTGGCCGCAAGCCCGAGGGCGGCGTAGTGGTCTGCGGTCATGGATGATTCAATGGAGCGGGGGCGGGATGAAACTGGCACCGGCGACCAGGCCAGCGGGCCACCACCATCAGCCGCCCAGGCTCACAAACACGTTCTGCACGTCGTCGTTGGAATCGATGGCGGCCAGGAAGTTCTCCACCTCTTCGAGCTGTTCGGCGGTCAGGTTGGCGGGGTTTACCGGGTTTTTGGGCTTGTAGCCCAGCTTGACCGACAGCACATTGAAGCCGTGGGCGGGCAGCGCACGGCTCACCAGATCGAGGTCGGTGGGGTCGGTCCAGAAGGTGGTGGTGCCTTCTTCGTCGCCTGCTTCAAAATCTTGTGCACCGGCTTCGATGGCGGCCAATTCGGGGTCGGCGTCGGGGTTGGCGGGCTCGGCCTCGATCATGCCGACATGGTTGAAGTCCCAGGCCACCGAGCCCGAGGTGCCCAGCTGGCCCTTGCGGAACAGCACGCGCATTTCGGGCGCGGTGCGGTTGACGTTGTCGGTCAGGCATTCGACCATCACGGCGACCTGGTGGGGCGCAAAGCCTTCGTAGATCACGCGCTCGTAGTTCACGGCATCAGCACCGGTGCCCGAGCCCTTTTTGATGGCACGCTCCAGCGTATCTTTGGGCATCGAGGCCTTGCGGGCCTGCTCTACCACCAGGCGCAGGCGCGCATTGCTGGCCGGGTCGGCACCGCCGCGCGCGGCCACGGTGATTTCCTTGACCAGCTTGCCAAACAGCTTGCCCTTGGCGTCGGCCACCTGTGCCTTGCCTTTTGCTTTCCACTGCGCGCCCATGGTGATGTCTTTCTTGGAGTTGTGGCGCGCCAGGGCGCCTGTCGATGTGATGGAGGCCCATTCGAGCACCAAAAGCCCGAAATAAGCCCCTGTGCAGGTTGGAACCGAACCCTATAGGGTACCACCGAGCCACCCGTTGCCTTGCCGCCACGCCCAAGCCAGCGCCCAGCCTGGGGGCAGGTAACCTCACCACCATGCAGGCCCTTCGCTTCCCCGTCATTCAGGACCACTGATGCTCAACACCTTGTGGCTGGGCTTTTTTCTGACCGCTGCCGTGGCCGCACTGGCCCAGTGGCTGGTGGGCGGCAATGCCGAGATCTTTTCGTCGATGGTGCAGGCCCTGTTCCAGATGGCCAAGCTGTCGGTCGAGGTAATGGTGCTGCTGTTTGGCACGCTCACGCTGTGGCTGGGTTTCTTGCGCATTGCCGAAAAGGCGGGCATTGTGGACGCCCTGGCGCGCTGGCTGGCACCGCTGTTTGCCAAGCTCATGCCCGAGGTGCCGCGCGGCCACCCCTCGCTGGGGCTGATCACGATGAACTTTGCCGCCAACGCCCTGGGGCTGGACAACGCGGCCACCCCCATGGGCCTGAAGGCGATGAAAGCCCTGCAGGAGCTGAACCCCGAGCCCGACACCGCCACCAACGCGCAGATCCTGTTCCTGGTGCTCAACGCCTCTTCGCTCACGCTGCTGCCGGTGACGATCTTCATGTACCGCATGCAGCAGGGAGCGCCCGACCCGACGCTGGTTTTTTTGCCCATTCTGCTGGCCACATCAGCGTCCACGCTGGTGGGCCTGCTCAGCGTGGCAGTGGTGCAGCGCCTGCCGCTGTGGAGCCCCGTGGTGCTGGCCTATCTGCTGCCCGTCGCACTGGTTCTGAGCGGCTTCATGGCGCTGCTGACCACCTTGAGCGCCGCCGCGCTGGCCCAGTTGTCGTCCTTGCTGGGCAACCTCACGCTGTTTGCGCTGATTGTCCTGTTCGTCGGCATCGGCGCGTGGCGCAAGGTGCCCGTGTACGAAGCCTTCATCGAGGGCGCGCGCGAAGGTTTTGACGTGGCCAAGGGCCTGCTGCCCTATCTGGTGGCGATGCTGTGTGCCGTGGGGGTATTCCGTGCATCGGGGGCGCTGGGCTATGTGCTCGATGGCATCCGCTGGTGCGTGCAGGTGCTGGGTGCAGACACCCGGTTTGTGGACGCCCTGCCCACTGCGCTGGTCAAGCCGTTTTCAGGCAGCGCTGCGCGCGCCATGCTGATCGAGACCATGCAGACGCAAGGGGTGGACAGCTTTGCGGCGCTGGCTGCAGCCACCATTCAGGGCAGTACCGAGACCACCTTTTATGTACTGGCCGTGTACTTTGGGGCGGTGGGCATTCAGCGTGCGCGGCACGCGGTGGGCTGCGCGCTGTTGGCCGAACTGGCGGGGGTGGTGGCGGCCGTTGTGGTGTGCTATCGGTTTTTTGGTTAAAGATATTGAAGAAAAATGGCCCTATCGCTTATCCATCAAACGCTATTAGCTACAAATTGAATAGCAGCTTGCTCCCACCCAATTCCTTCTTACTGGGGCCATTCCGACGCTCCCACCGGGGGTTGCCCCTGAGCGCACCACTGACCCCAAAGACTTCGGGGTGGCTTGCACGGACCATCCAAAGCCAATTGGTGGTTTCCACCATGCGGGCGACTGAGGCGGTACCTATGCTCTGCCTCATGGGCGCGCAAGCGGCGCCACGGCAGCGATCGAGCACGTCGTCCCTTGCTCCAGGGCTCCCGGAAAACGCCCTTCACCACGTTCCATGACATTGCCCCCCAACCCCACAGCGCCCCACGACGCCGAAGAGCGCAGGCACTCCGAGGCCCTGCTCCAGCTGTGCAAACGCCTGGAACGCGCCTGGACCTTGTCCGACGTGCTCGATGCCGTCAAACCCATGGGAGAGAGTGTTTTTGACTACCGCCACGTCTGGCTGGCCCTGATTGACGAATCCTCGGGGATGCTGGACTTCCTCACACACACCACCAGTGGTGAGGAGGGTGCCCTGAGCCGCCAGCTGCAGACCATGAAAATCCCCGTGGAGGGGGATGCGCTGCTCGAAGAAATCATGCAGGCCACCCACGTCGTGGTGGTGGAAGATGCCCGCACCGACCCACGCACCAACAAGGCCGTGGTCGCCGTGCTGCACAACCGTACCATCGTCAATGTGCCGCTCATCATGGCGGACCAGCGCATGGGCGCACTGGGCATGGGCACTTATGGCGACGAGGAAGGTGTGCGGCCCCCCAAGCCCTGGCAGATCGCACTGATGCAGGCCACCGCTGGGCATCTGGCCGTGGCACTGGACCGGGTGCGGTTCATGACCGCGCGGCATGAGGCCGAAGAAGCGCTGCTGCAGCAAAAGGAGCGCCTGCAGGTCACCCTGCATTCGATCAGCGACGCCGTGGTCACCACCGACGCCACGGGGCTGGTGCAGTACCTGAACCCTGCAGCCCAGACGCTGACAGGCTGGTCGCTGTCCGCCGCCTGCGGACGCAGGCACCAGGACGTGCTGGGCCTGGCCCCCGAACCTGGCACCCAGGCTGCCCCCGACCTGGTGGGCCGCGCACTGGCGCAAGGCAGCACCCAGTTGCATTCCAAGCTGCGCTCCACACCGCTGGCAGGAGCCCCCCTGCTGATGGACCTGTCCGCCTCACCACTGCTGCGCCCCGGCGGGGATGCTGACGGTGTGGTGCTGGTGTTTCGCGACGTGACCGAGGCCAGCCGGCTGAGTCGCGAAATGGAGTTCCAGGCCCTGCACGACACGCTCACGAGCCTGGGCAACCGCCGCGCGTTCGAGCACCTGCTGGCCCAGGCCTTTGCCGCCACGCGGGAGGCCTCCGACCGCCACTGCGTGTGCTACCTTGACCTGGACAATTTCAAGGTGATCAACGACACCTGCGGCCATGCGGCAGGGGACGAACTGCTGCGGCAGGTGGCGCGCCTGTTCCTGGCCCACCTGCAGCCTCAGGATCTGCTGTGCCGCCTGGGAGGCGACGAGTTCGGCATCCTGCTGTGGCAGCAGGACCTGCAACAGACTTTGAAGGTCGCAGAGCGCATGCAGCAGGAACTGGCCGCATTCCGTTTTGGTTGGCGCGACCATGTGTTCAGTGTCAGTGTCAGCATCGGAGCCGTGGTGCTGGATGCCGCCACCGAAAGCGTGGGCGCCTTGCTGCAGGCGGCAGACAGCGCCTGCTACGTGGCCAAGGACAGGGGGCGCAATCGCATCCACGTCTATGCCGAGAACGACCCTGCCCTCGCGCAGCGCTATGGCGTCATGGAATGGGTCAGCCGCATCGAGCATGCGCTACAGCATGACCGGTTTGAGCTGTTTGGCCAGCCCATCGCCCGCCTGGGCACACTGCAGGGCAGCCCGCCGCACGGCCTGCATTGCGAGATCCTGCTGCGCATGCGCACGGCCGACGGCCAACGGGTCTCGCCGGGCGAATTCATGCCCGCCGTGGAGCGCTACCACCTGGCCGCGCGGGTGGACCGCTGGGTCATCAAAAAAGCCCTGGCCTGGATGGCCGAACACCAGGAGCGTGTGGAGCTGTGCTGCATCAACCTATCGGGCCAGTCCGTGGGCGATGCCGCTTTTTTGGGCCAGGTGCTGCAGGCCATGGACCAGACCCCGGTGCGCTGCGACCGCCTGTGTTTCGAGATCACCGAAACCGCCGCCATGGGCGACCTGGCAGCGGCCAACCGTTTCATCCACGCCCTGCGCGCGCGGGGCTGCCAGTTTGCGCTGGACGACTTTGGCAGCGGGTTATCGTCGTATGCCTACCTGCGCGAGCTGGCGGTGGACATGCTCAAGATCGACGGGCAGTTTGTGAAGAACATGGCCGACGACCCGGTGAGCTTCGCCATGGTGAAGTCCATCCACGAAATTGGCTGCCTGATGGGCAAGAAGACCGTGGCGGAGTTTGCCGAAAGCCAGGCCGTCGTGGACCTGCTGACCGGGCTGGGCGTGCACTTTGCCCAGGGATACGCCCTGGGCCGCCCTGCCCCGCTTGACGAGCTGCTACTGCAAACCGTGGTGCACTGACTCCCTGGTTGCCGAGCCAGCGGCAGACGCAACGGAAGCACTTCAGCCGCGCGGCGCGGAAGGCGATGCCGGTGTTACCGGGGCGGGAGGGGCAGCCACCAGCTCCCACTCGGCCAGTTGCTCGTTGGTCGCAATCAACCGCCCCACCAGCAGCTTGATGAAGGCCTTGTCAAAACACGACTGCAGGTCTTCGGACGCCCCGCGCAGCGCGGGGTTGCGCACCTTGAGCACCAGCACTTCGGACTCGGCCACGGCGGTGGCGGTGCGCAGCCTGTTGTCGGGGCGCAGGTAGGTCATTTCACCCAGGGTGACGCCCGCACTCAGTGTGCTGAGATTCCAGCCTTGGCGACTCACGGCCACCTGGCCCTCGATCAGGATGCAGAACGAATCGCCGGGCGTGTTTTCGCGCATCAGCACCGTGCCCCGCTCCAGCCGCCGCCAGTTGCCCAGGCGCATCAGCTCCCACAGAGCCACGTCGTGAAAGTCGGCAAAAAACGGCAGCGCGCGCAGGCGCGCAAAACGCTCGGCCTCGGTGTCTTGGGATTTTTGGCGGGGCAGGCTCTGGTGGGCGGCCAGCAGCGCCCGTGCAAAATCGTCCCAAGTCGCAAAACGGTCGGAGGGCTGCTTGGCCAGGGCGCGCAGCAACACGTCGTCCACATGGGCTGGCAGCGACGCGCGCAGCAGGCTCGGTGGCGTGGGCGCCTCGTTGCTGATCTTGTAGAGCGTGGCGAAGTCGGTGTCGCCGTCAAACGGGCGGCGGCCCGTGAGCAGCTCGTACACAACAACAGCCAGCGAGAACATGTCGCTGTGGTGCGTGAGGTCGTGTTCACGCACCTGCTCGGGCGACATGTAGGACGGCGAGCCCACCAGGCCCGACAGTTGCGTGGCATCGCTGCGCAGTGACAGCGCCGCACCAAAATCGGTCAGCTTGATGTCGCCGTCTTTGGCCAGCATGAGGTTGGCGGGCTTGATGTCGCGATGCACCAGGCCTTCGCGGCACGCGTACTCGAGCGCGTTGCAGCACTTGAAGGCAATGTCCAGCACCTGGGGCACGGGCAGCAGTGCATCCGGCGTGGCATAGGCTGACAGGGGCTGGCCATCCACATATTCCAGCACCAGGTAGGGGGGCAGCGCCTCCTCGTCCGCATCGAGCAGGCGCACGATGTTGGGGTGGCGCAGGCGGCCCGACAGCGCAGCCTCGTTGCGCAGCAGCTTGCGGTAGCGCTCGGCCTGCTCGGGTACTTTCAGCAGATGGGCATGCGTCTGCTTGATGGCCACCTTGCGCCCCCTAAAGCCGTCGAGCCCCAGAAACACGATGCCGCTCGCACCCCGGCCCAGTTCACGCTCGATGCGGTACTTGCCGATGCTGGCGGGGGGCGCCGAGGTTGCTGTGGCCATGAGGGACTCCTGGGCGGGTATTTGACAGGTCAGGCGCCTGCAAGGGCCTGCTCAAAGTCAGCGAGCAGGTCTTGTGGGTCTTCCAGGCCCACTGACAGGCGGATCATGCTGTCACCAATGTCCATGGCGGCACGCACGGCGGGGCCGGCCTCCCAGAAGATGGTGTGCGCTACCGGGATGATCAGCGTGCGCGTGTCGGCCAGCCCCGTGGCCTTGATGGGCAACTGCAGGCGGTTGCACACGGCCAGGCACTGGTCGGGGTTGCGCAGCTCGAACGACAGCAGCCATGAGCCCGCCTGGAGGAGCTTTTTGGCAAAGGCATGCTGGGGGTGCGAAGGCAGCATGGGGTACAGCACGCGCGAGACGGCCGGGTGCGCCTCCAGCCACTGCGCCAAGGCCAGGGCCGTGGCGCTGGTACGGTCCATGCGCAGCGACAGCGTTTCAGCGCCCAGCGCCAGCTGGTGCGCAGCATGGGACGACAGCGTGCCACCCATGTCGCGCAGGCCCTTTTTGCGCAGCTGCTGAAGGCCCCAGCCCTTGGGGTCGCCCTTGCGGTAGGGCGCAAAGATGTTGGGGTAGCCCGACCAGTCGTACAGCCCCGTGTCGGTGATAGCGCCACCCAGCGCAGCGCCCTGCCCGCCGATGCTTTTGGTGAGCGAATTGACCACCAGGCCCGCGCCCACCGTGGCAGCGCGAAACAGATAGGGCGATGCCACGGTGTTGTCCACCACGTAAAGCACGCCACGTTGCTGGCACAGCGCGCCAATGCCTTCCAGGTCGGGGATCTGCGTGCCGGGATTGGCAATGGTTTCGACAAACACCATGCGGGTGTTGGGGCGCAGGGCAGCAGCCACTTTGGCCGCGTCGGTCACATCCACCGTGGTCACTTCAATGCCCAGGTCGGCCAACGTGCCGAACACGCTGTTGGTGTTGCCAAACACGAACTGGCTGGCCACCAGATGGTCACCCGCCTTGAGCAGGGTGAGGAACACCGCGCAAATGCCCGCCATGCCGGTGGAGAAAACGATGGAGCCGTGCCCGCGTTCCATCTGCGTGATCTTGGCCTCCAGCGCCGCCGTGGTGGGCGTGCCCTGGCGCGCATAGTTGAAGCCGCCCTTGCTCGTGCCCTGGAAAACGGCGATCAGCTCTTCCATCTTCTCGTACCCGTACTGAACAGACGTATGGATCGGCTTGTGGATGGCCCCATGCTCGGCGCCGCCCAGGCGGTCGGCGTGCACGATCTGGGTGGTGAAACTGTGGTTCTGCGGTGTCGTCATAAAAATCTGCGGCTGCTTTGTTTCTACTGGTCTACGTACGAGGCGGGGCGATCACTACTGGCGCGCCCTGATGCCAGTGCACCCGTGGAACCGGCTTTACCAGGCCACCGGGTGCGTCCCCCTCCGGGGGAAGGCGCGCAGCGCCTCAGTGGGCTACCTCTCCGGCGCGATGTGCTCCGCGTAATCGTACAAGGCGCCCAGAATGTCCTGGGTCCGCTCATCGTCGGCGGTCTCCGAAAGTTCGTCGATCTCGGTGAACAGCTGCTCCACCGTACGCGCCCCGCCCTGCCCGTCGAACAGGCAGGCAGCGCGGTGAGCCTCCCAGCGTTCCTGCTCATCGGGCGACAGCGTTTGCGGAAAGTTGCGCGCCCGGTAGCGCCACAGCAGATCGGCCAGCCGCGGGTCATCAAAGTTCGCACGCGCCTTGGCCAGCTTGTCGCCGCTCAGGGTGCGCAGGTCGTTCAGCAGGCGCCGGTCGTTATTGCCCACAAAACCGCCGTACAGGTCCTGGTCCACATCCGGCGCCGGCTCTTGCGGGCGGGCAAACACTGCGGGCCAGATGCCGCTCATGTCGGGCAGCGCGCGCGCCACCTCGGCGTGCTGCGCGGCCTGGGCCAGGTCGATGCCCCAGCGCTGGGCCAGCGCGGGCGTGAGCGTGTTCACATTGCCCACCACCATGGGTGACTTGTTCAGGTGGATGGTCTTGATGGGCAGGCGCGTCACGCCCTCGGGCAGCGCGTCGGCCTTGCTGAACATGCGCAGGCGGATGTCCTCCACATTGAGTGTGGCCAGCTCGCGCGGGTCGTGGGCCAGGTCCCAGGCGATCAGCTCGTTTTTGTTGGTAGGGTGGCTGGCCAGCGGCCACATCACGGCCAGGCAACCGCGCCCGGTGGGGAACATGCCGGACACATGCAGAAACGGCCGCGCCGTGCTGGTGGTGGCGGGCAGGCGCAGCTCGGCGGCCACGCGGTCTTTCTTGTGCAGGCTCAGTGCAAAGTCAAACAGCTTGGTGTTGTGCTGGCGGATCAGCCGCGCCAGCGCAATGGTGGCGCGCACGTCTGACAGCGCATCGTGCGCCGCGTCGTGCTGCAGGCCATTGGCCTTGGAGAGGTGTTCCAGCTTGAAGCTGGGGGTCACGCCGTCTTCTTTCTTTGGCCAGGTGATGCCATCCGGCCGCAGCGCATAGGTCATGCGCACCACGTCCAGCAGGTCCCAGCGGCCGCACTGGTTTTGCCACTCGCGCGCATACGGGTCGATGAGGTTGCGCCAGAACATGAAGCGCGTGATCTCGTCGTCAAACCGGATGGTGTTGTAGCCCACACCAATGGTGCCGGGCTGGGCAAACTCAGACTCAATGCGCGCAGCGAACGTGTGCTCGGGCACGCCCTTTTCCAGACACAGCTGCGGCGTGATGCCTGTGATGAGACACGACACCGGGTCGGGCAAGTAGTCGTTGGCAGGCTGGCAATAGAACATCAGCGGCTCGCCGATTTCGTTCAGCTCCGCGTCCGTGCGGATGGCCGCGAACTGCGCAGGCCGATCGCGGCGCGTGTTGGCACCAAAGGTTTCGTAGTCGTGCCAAAGGAAGGTGTGGGGGGCCATGGTCGATGGGCAAACAGGGGGCGACAGAAGAACAGGGCGAGGGAGACCGTGAACTGTAACCTGATTTACAAGCTTTTTAGGCCCCTAGCGCATACTGATAAAGCGCTAGCAGCTATAAAATATATAGCAAATACAAATACCCCTCGGATGCCGCTTCACGCCGTGATACACCTGCAGCGCAGCACCGCCGCTGCAGCGCGGGACAATGGCGCATGCAAAGCACCCACCCAGCCAATCCCTCCGTTTCGCGGCTCCGCCCTTCCCTTTTGTCCTCTTGGTCCCCACGTTCCCTCGCAGCATGTTGGGCAGCCCTGGCTCTGGCGGGCTGCGCCGCAGCGCCTCCCCATCGCCCGGACGCGGTGAAAACACCGCCGCCAGCCAGCGCCCCCCCTGCCACCACCAGCACACCGGCCCAAGATGCCGCAGCATCTACCGGCAGCCCCACCGCTGGCGTGGACCATGCGGCAGGCTTTGCCGCATGGCGCGACGCGTTTTCGGCGCAGGCCTTGCAGGCGGGCATCCAGCCCCGCACGGTGCGCGAAGTGCTGGGCCAGGCGCAATGGCAGCCGCGTGTGGTGGAGCTTGACCGGGCACAGCCTGAATTCACGCGCACACCCTGGGCCTACCTTGACAGTGCGGTGTCGCCGCAGCGCATTGCCCAAGGCCAGGCCAAGCTGGCCGAACACAGCGCCACGCTGGAAGCCACTGCCGCCCGCTATGGCGTGCCTGCCACCGTGATCACCGCCATCTGGGGCATGGAGAGCAACTACGGCAGCAATTTCGGGACGTTCCGCACCGTGGACGCGCTGTCCACGCTGGCCTATGAAGGCCGCCGCCGCGTCTGGGCCCAGGCCGAACTGTTGTCCGCGCTGCGCATCGTGGACCAGGGCGACATCGCAGCAGACCGCATGCTCGGCTCCTGGGCCGGCGCCATGGGGCACACGCAGTTCCTGCCCTCGGTGTTTCTGGCCTACGCCGTGGATGCCGATGGCGATGGCCACCGCGACATCTGGGGCAGCATCCCGGACGTGACGGCGTCTACGGCGCATTTCCTGGCGCGTTCGGGCTGGCAGGCGAGCGAACCCTGGGGGGTGGAGGTGCAGTTGCCCGCGTCCTTCGACCACGCCCGCGCAGACCCTTCCGTACGGCAGACCACAGCCCAGTGGGACGCTGAAGGTGTGCGCGGCATCGACGGGCAGGCATTGCCCACCCTGGCCTCCGCGTCCATCGTCACGCCCGCAGGTGCCCGAGGCCCGGCCTTTCTGGTAGGGGGCAATTTCCGGGTCATCCTGCGCTACAACAACTCGGTCAACTACGCGCTGGGGGTGGCGCTGTTGGCGCGCCAGATTGGCGGTGGCGGGCCCGTGGTTGCCGCCTGGCCGCGCGACCTTGCACCCCTTTCACGCCAGCAATTGCAGGAGCTACAAGAGGCGCTCAACCGCAAGGGATTTGCAGCCGGCACCCCGGACGGCGTGATGGGCCCCGCCACCCGCGCGGGGCTGCGAGGCTACCAGCGCAGCATCGGCGTTGTGGCGGACGGCTATCCCACCGTGGAACTGCTGGAGCGGCTTACGGCGCGCCAGTAGGCCGAGCCCCAAGGCCTGCCCGACTGGCCGCCCCACGGAGTCATGGCGTCACCAGCCCGTCCATGCGCACGACCTCGAAGTCGCGGCCCAGCACCTGGCGCAGTTCGGACTTCAGGCGATCGTTGTTCCAGCGTTCGTCCGGCGCCCCGCTCAGGAACCAGTTGGAGCCGTTGTCGGCCACCATCATCCCGTGGGTCTTGAGGGCGGTGAGGATAGCCTGCGCTTCGGCAGAGAAGCCCGGCGGGATCGCATAGCCCGCCTTCAGGCGCACGCGCATGCCCATGGGGGGAAGGTTGGGGCTGGTATTGCTCGATGCCCAGTGGGTCGCGGGCGGCACGTAAGCGCGGCGGGTCTGGCTGACGGTAAAGCGCAGCGCGTGGCGGATGCCACCGGCGCCCAGCGACGCCTCGTCGTACCGCACCAGGCCCGGAAAGATCGGCAGGCCCGCTGCGTCCGCGCTGGTCCATCGTGGCTTGGCGGTGGGACGCACGTTGTTGCTGTCCAGGTGAAAGACCGCACCACCCGACGCACGCCAGCTGCCGTCGGACTGCGGGTAGCTGTTGCCGGTTTCATACAAGCGGTTGTTGTCGCGGTCGATCACGATGACGTGCCGGTCACCTGCGCTGGAAGGGCCGCCTTCAATGGGGGCATTGGGCGGAATCGGGTACGGGCCTGCATCGCTCTCGTCGCCGTAGTCGGTGAACTGCACCGCCACACGCGGCTGGGTACCTGCCACCACCACATAGGGAATGCCGATAGGCGCGCCTTCCCACAGGCCCGCGCCGAAATCCGGGAACAAACCCCGGGAGAGGCCAATGCTGGCGATGAGGTTGTCAGAGTTGGGATCGATGGGGAGCCCACTGATATCCGCGTTCCAGTCATTGCCGGCAGGGAACGGCAGTGCGCCATTGAGCGGCGCGCCCACACCCAGGGTTGCGCCGCGCACATCGCCATACACATGGCCCCCGGGGGGCGGAACTGGCGCTGGCGCGCCTGGCGCCGGGGAGCCCGGAGGCGGCGAAACCGGCGCCGCATCACCCCCGCCGCCGCCACAAGCTGCCACCAGGGCACCAAAACTGGCAATGGCGAGGCACCGGCTGATCGCGCCCAGACGTCGCTTGCGAAAGGCATCACCGGGAACCAACGGGGCGCAAGGTGTGGGGGTCATGGTCATGGGGGCGTCTCCTCAGTCAGCGCGCAGTATGCCGCCCCAAAGGTCCTGGCTTGCCGCGGAACTGTGCGAAAACGTTTCAATGATTTTGGGGCACCGGACGGCGTTCGCGCACACCAGTTCGCTGGTCCAGCTCGGCAAAGACTGCCTGTGCAGGCTTCGCCACCACCACGCTGTAGACACTGCACTACGGACAAAAAAAAGCCAGCCATCGCAATGATGGCTGGCTTCGGGAGGGTGCCGGTGTGTGTCGGCAAGCGCCAGTGGCGCCAGTTTCCATCAGTCCGCTGTGGCTTCCTCGGGCTCGGCGGGCTCGGACTTGGCAGAGCGTTCCTTCTTGGCCAGCGGCTGGATGTCCAGCAGCACCTCGGAGGTTTCCACGCCCTTGTCGTCGGTCTTCACCTCGATATCGACCGTCAGACGCCCACCGTCCGTCAGGCGACCGAAGAGCAATTCATCGGCCAGCGCGCGGCGGATGGTGTCCTGGATCAGACGCTGCATCGGGCGGGCGCCCATGAGCGGATCGAAACCCTTCTTGGCCAAGTGCTTGCGCAGCGTATCGGTAAAGGTAACCTCCACCTTCTTCTCGGCCAGTTGCGTCTCCAGCTGCAGCAGGAACTTGTCCACCACGCGCAGGATGATCTGCTCGTCGAGCGCCTTGAAGTTGACGATGGCATCCAGCCGGTTGCGGAACTCGGGCGTGAAGAGGCGCTTGATGTCGCCCATTTCGTCGCCCGCCTGGCGCGGGTTGGTGAAGCCAATCGTCGCCTTGTTCATGGTCTCGGCGCCCGCATTCGTCGTCATGATGATCAGGACGTTGCGGAAGTCGGCCTTGCGCCCGTTGTTGTCGGTCAGCGTGCCATGGTCCATCACCTGCAGCAGCACGTTGAAGATGTCCGGGTGCGCCTTCTCGATTTCGTCGAGCAGCAGCACAGCGTGCGGCTTCTTGGTGATGGCTTCGGTCAACAGGCCACCCTGGTCGAACCCGACATAGCCCGGAGGCGCACCAATCAGGCGGCTGACCGCATGGCGCTCCATGTACTCCGACATGTCGAAGCGCAAGAGCTCGATGCCCATGATGTAGGCCAGCTGCTTGGCCGCCTCGGTCTTGCCCACGCCTGTGGGGCCGCTGAACAGGAACGAGCCGATGGGCTTGTCGCCCTTGCCCAGACCGGACCGCGCCATCTTGACCGCGCTGGCCAGCACTTCCAGGGCCTTGTCCTGGCCGAACACCACACTCTTCAGGTCGCGTTCAAGCGTCTGGAGCTTGCCACGGTCGTCATTGGACACATTCGCAGGCGGAATACGCGCAATCTTGGCCACGATCTCTTCGATCTCGGCCTTGCCGATGGTCTTCTTGCGCTTGCTCGGCACCATGATGCGCTGCGCTGCACCGGCTTCGTCAATGACGTCAATCGCCTTGTCAGGCAGATGGCGGTCATTGATGTACTTGGCGCTCAGCTCGGCTGCAGCCTGCAGGGCGGCCGCCGCGTACTTCACGCTGTGGTGCTCTTCAAAGCGCGACTTCAGGCCCTTGAGGATGTCGATGGTTTCGGCCACGCTGGGCTCCACCACGTCCACCTTCTGGAAACGGCGCGACAGCGCTGCATCTTTTTCGAAGATGCCACGGTATTCCGTGAAGGTCGTTGCACCAATGCACTTGAGCTGGCCGCTGGAAAGCGCGGGCTTGAGCAGGTTGGAGGCATCCAGCGTGCCGCCCGACGCGGCACCCGCACCGATCAGCGTATGGATCTCGTCGATGAACAAAATCGCATTGGGCTTGTCCTTCAGCGACTTGAGAACGCCCTTGAGGCGCTGCTCAAAATCACCCCGGTACTTGGTGCCTGCCAGCAATGCGCCCATGTCGAGCGAGTACACCGTGGCCTCGGCCAGGATTTCAGGCACATCGTTCTGGGTAATCCGCCAGGCCAGACCCTCGGCAATCGCCGTCTTGCCCACGCCAGCTTCACCCACCAGCAGTGGGTTGTTCTTGCGGCGGCGGCACAGGATCTGGATCGTGCGCTCCACCTCGTAGTGGCGCCCGATCAGCGGATCGATCTTGCCGTCTTTGGCGGCCTGGTTCAGGTTCTGGGTGAACTGTTCCAGCGGCGAGGCTTTCTCGTTGCGCTCAGAAGAACCACCCTCTTCGCCTTCCGCCTGGTTGTCCGGCTTGGCAGGCTCTGGGGGTTCGCCCTTCTTGATACCGTGGGCAATGAAATTGACCACGTCCAGGCGCGTCACGCCCTGCTGGTGCAGGTAGTACACGGCATGCGAATCCTTCTCGCCAAAGATGGCCACGAGCACATTGGCACCCGTGACTTCCTTCTTGCCATTGCCCGTGGACTGCACGTGCATGATGGCGCGCTGGATCACACGCTGGAATCCCAGCGTGGGCTGCGTGTCCACCTCATCGGTGCCAGCCACCTGGGGCGTGTTGTCTTTGATAAAGTTCGCCAGCGATGAGCGCAGATCATCGATATTGGCCGAACATGCGCGCAGCACCTCCGCTGCGCTGGGGTTATCGAGCAGTGCAAGCAACAGATGCTCCACGGTGATGAACTCGTGGCGCTGCTGACGGGCCTCAACAAAGGCCATGTGCAAGCTGACTTCCAGTTCCTGGGCAATCATGTGAACTCCTTTGTGCTTGCGTGGAAGGGATAACTGTAGATCGGGATCAAAAACCTGTTATTCAACAGGTTCACTGACACATTGGAGTGGGTGGCCCGCCTTGAGGGCGGCGTCAAGCACTTGTTCCACCTTGGTGGCAGCCACATCGCGGGAATAAACACCGCAGACGCCTTTGCCATCGAGATGGATCTTCAACATGATCTGGGTGGCTTGTTCACGGTCCTTGCTGAAAAACTCCTGCAAAACCACGATGACGAACTCCATGGGGGTGTAGTCGTCATTGAGCATGACCACCTGGTACATCTGCGGCGGCTGGGTCTTCTGGGTGCGTCTTTCGAGCACGACCGAACCGCCATCATCCCGCGCGGGCCGGGTCACGGGCAGCGCGGTGGGGGGTGAAGGTGGTTTTGTTGCCATGAAAATCATTCTAGCGATCCGCGCGGCATGCTGCCGTGAGAGAAATCTGACGTTGATCCGGTTTTTTTCAAGCTGTCGCCTTCACGATATTCACCGAATGGTTCCCAACACCCGATTTATTCGTAAACCACGGTGGCCGAACCACTGCCCGCCTGGGCGGTCCAGGCGGCCAGCGCAGCATCGGTGGGATAAAAACGGGCGCTCTCACCCAGTTGCAGCTCCGCCACAGCGGCCGCATCCTGCGCCACACAGCGCACACCCATGCGCACACGCAGGCCGTGGAGCAATTCACCCTCGGCAAGCTCCTCTCTGCGCGGCGGAAACTCCTTGACCAGGCGGTGCACATCCGGCCCCTTGTCGCCGACGGTGACATGCAGGTATTTGCCAAAACGGCAACGCGCCCCTGCCAAGTCCCACACCTGTTGCACCTTCACGCGCAGGCCACCGCTGAAATGGTCCAGTTGCAAGCGGCCCATCATCACCACGAACTCGTCTTCCTTGAGCTGATTGCGGTACGTGTTGAGCAAGGCCTCATCGGCAGACGCCTCAATGACGGCAGACTTGTCGTCCAGTTTGAACAGGCCCAATTTGCCCCGCTGTCCATTGATGACCCGGAAATCACTGATGATCCCGGCCAAGACTTGGGGTTCGCGACTGTCCAGCAGCTCATCGATCTGGGTGCGGACAAAGCGGCGCACCTCGGTGGCCACTTCATCGAACAGATGGCCGGACAGATAGAAACCGACCGCCGTTTTCTCCAGGGTGAGTCGCTCCTTGATCCCCCAGGGAACCGCGTCCACCAGTTCAGGCTCCTGCGTGCTGGAACCATGGGCATCATCGCCCATCATGTCGAACAAGCCACCCTGGTTCACGTTGGCCAGCGTGGCAGCCGCAAAGTCAAAAGCCCGGTCGATGGACGCCACCATCGATGCCCGGTTCATGTTGATGGAATCAAATGCACCCGCCTTGATCAGCGCCTCCACCGTGCGCTTGTTCATGCGCGCCTTGTCCACGCGCAGGCAGAAATCGAAAAGGCTCTTGAAAGGCCCGGTGGTGGCGCCATGGGGCCCTTCGCCACGCCCCTCGCGCGCCGCCACCATGGCCTCGATGGCCTGCTGGCCCGTGCCCTTAACGGCGCCCAGGCCGTAGCGGATGATTTTGTCAGTCACGGGCTCGAACCGGTAGAAGCCACGGTTGACGTCCGGCGGCTCGAAAGAGAGCCCCATTTTTTGCGCGTCTTCGAACAGCACCTTGAGCTTGTCGGTGTCATCCATTTCCACGGTCATGTTGGCGCAGAAGAACTCTGCGGTGAAGTGCACCTTGAGCCAACCCGTGTGGTAAGCCAGCAGAGAGTAAGCAGCCGCGTGCGACTTGTTAAAGCCGTAGCCTGCAAACTTCTCCATCAAATCGAACACCTCGTCAGCCTTCTCCTGGCTGATGTTCTTTTCGGCCGCACCCTTTCGGAAGATCTCCCGGTGCTCGGCCATCTCCTCGGCCTTCTTCTTGCCCATGGCGCGGCGCAGCATGTCGGCGCCGCCCAGGCTGTAGCCCCCCAGAACCTGGGCGGTCTGCATCACCTGCTCCTGGTACACCATGATTCCGTAGGTCTCGGCCAACACGGGCTCCACCAGCGGATGGGGGTACTCCACCACTTCCTTGCCGTGTTTGCGGTTCACGAAACTCGGGATCAGATCCATGGGACCCGGCCGGTACAGCGCGTTCAGTGCAATCAGGTCTTCAAGCCGACTCGGCTTCGCTTCCTTGAGCATGCCCTGCATGCCACGGCTTTCAAACTGGAACACGGCCTCGGTCTTGCCGTCGGAAAACAGCCGATAGGTGGGGCCATCGTCCAGCGGAATGTTCTCGAAGGCGAAGTTCTCCTGGCCTTTGTGGCGCTTGATGATGAACTCACGCGCGATTTCCAGAATGGTGAGAGTGGCGAGACCCAAGAAGTCGAACTTCACAAGGCCAATAGCCTCCACGTCGTCCTTGTCGTACTGGCTCACAGCCGATTCGCTGCCCGGCTGCTGGTAGAGCGGGCAGAAATCCGTGAGCTTGCCAGGCGCAATCAAAACCCCACCCGCGTGCATACCGATGTTGCGGGTCATGCCTTCGAGTTTTTGCGCCATCTCGATGATGGTCTTGACGTCTTCTTCCTTCTGCACGCGTTCGTACAGCAGCGGCTCCAGCTCCAGTGCGTAGTTGTTCTTGTCGCCTTCCTTTTTCACCTCGGGCGGATAGGCCAGCGTGTACGACATGCCGGGCTTGCCCGGTACCAGCTTGGAGATGCCGTCGCAGAACATGTAGCTCATGTCCATCACCCGGCCCACGTCGCGGATGGCGGCTTTGGCAGCCATGGTCCCGAAAGTGGCAATCTGGCTCACGGCATTCTTGCCGTACTTGTCCTTCACATAGTCGATCACCCGGTCACGATTGGACTGGCAAAAGTCAATGTCGAAGTCAGGCATGGACACACGCTCGGGATTCAGAAACCGCTCGAACAGCAGGTTGTATTGCAGCGGATCCAGGTCGGTGATCTTGAGGGCATACGCCACCAGCGAACCGGCACCCGATCCCCGTCCCGGCCCCACGGGGCACCCGTTGGCCTTGGCCCACTGAATGAAGTCCCCCACGATGAGGAAGTAGCCCGGAAAACCCATCTTGAGAATGGTTCCGATCTCGAACTCCAGGCGCTCCACATAGCGGGGACGCTGCTGGTCGCGGTCGGACTCCTTGGGGAAGAGAAGCTTCAGGCGCTCCTCCAGCCCCTCGAACGAGGCAAAACGAAAGAACTCATCGATCGGCATGCCATTGGGGGTGGGAAAGTCCGGCAACTGCGGCTTGCCCAGCACCAGCGTAAGGTTGCAACGCTGGGCGATTTCCACCGTGTTCGCGATGGCCGATGGAACATCAGCGAACAAGGCCTGCATTTCTGCAGACGACTTGAAATACTGGTCGCGCGTGAACTTGCGCACGCGGCGCGGGTTGGCCAGGATCTCCCCCTCTGCAATACAGACGCGCGCCTCGTGGGCCTCATAGTCGTCTGGAGTGGCGAACTGCACAGGATGTGTGGCCACCACGGGCAAGCTCAGGCGCGCCGCCAACTGCGCAGCAGCCACCACGTGGCTTTCATCGTCCACACGGCCCGCACGCTGCAACTCGATGTAAAACCGGTGTGGAAACAGCCCTGCCAGGCGCAAGGCAAGCTCTGCGGCGCCCGACTCGTCCCCCTTCAGGAGAGCCTGGCCCACGGGCCCAGCCTGAGCCCCGGCCAGAGCAATCAGCCCTTCCGACAACTCTTCCAGCCAGGCCCAGGTGCACAGCGCCAGGTTCTTGACTACATTGCGCGTCCACGCACGCGCGAGCAGTTCGGACAGATTGAGGTAGCCCTGGCGGTTCTGCACCAGGACGATCAGGCGTGAGGGGGCTGCGCCCGCTTCGCCTTCCAGAAAAATCTCGGCCCCCAGGATGGGCTTGACACCCTTGCCCCGCGCCTCCTTGTAGAACTTGATCGCGCCAAAAAGGTTGTTGAGATCGGTGATGGCCAGTGCAGGCTGGCCGTCTTTGGCAGCCGCCTTGGCCGCCTCATCGATTCGATTGGTACCGTCTACGACGGAGAACTCGGTGTGCAGGCGCAAGTGAACAAACATGGGGGCCATTGTAGAAAGCCCAGCACCGCCACCGAGAGAAAGCCGGCAGCGCAACGCCTCTTGACAGGTGCCACCCCCAGTACAATGCTTTTTCGTGCCCTGGATGCCAGCGGCGCCTGGCCCTCTGGACCGGCCCAGCTATCCTGCACCCCTGTTTCTTTTTTTGCTGAAAGCTGCCTGCGATGCTGCGTGCCCCACTGCCCCTCGTTTCTGCCCTGCTGCTTGCTGGTCTGCTGGCAGGTTGCTCCAGCACAACCGAAGACAAAACGGCCAACTGGAGCCCCAATCGCATCCATTCGGAAGCGCAGGACGAAATGAACAGCGGCGCCTACGACAAGGCGGTTCCTCTGCTCGAAAAGCTGGAGGGGCGTGCGGCCGGCACCCCGCTGGCGCAGCAGGCCCAGATCGACAAGGCCTACGCGCACTACAAGGCTGGCGAAAAAGCCCAGGCCATTGCAACGCTGGACCGCTTCATGAAGCTCCATCCCGCCAGCCCTGCGCTTGACTATGCGCTGTACCTCAAGGGCTTGGTGAACTTCAACGACAACCTCGGTCTGTTCTCGTTCATCTCGCGCCAGGACCTTTCCGAGCGCGACCAGAAAGCAGCCAAGGACTCCTTTGAGGCCTTCAGTGAGCTGGCCACCCGCTTCCCGGAATCCCGCTACGCACAGGATGCACGCCAGCGCATGACGTACATCGTGAATTCGCTCGCGCAGTACGAAGTGCATGTGGCGCGCTACTACTTCCAGCGGGGCGCGTATGTGGCAGCCATCAGCCGTGCCCAGGTAGCCCTGGCAGATTACCAGGGCGTGCCCGCGCTCGAAGAAGCTCTGTACATCCTCATCCAGTCGTACGACGCACTGGGCATGACGCAGCTGCGCGACGATGCACGCCGCGTGATGGACACTTCGTACCCCCAAAGCGCCTATCTGCGCGGTGGCCTCAAGGAAAAGGCGGAGCCGTGGTGGAAGCTCTGGTAAGCGCCTGAAGAGCAGCTTCAAACTCAGGCTCTGACTCCAGGCGCCGCATCGGGGGCAAGGCCGCCAGCAGGCGCTTGCCATAGCCCATGGTGATAAGGCGGGTGTCACCCACCACCAGAATGCCCTGGTCGGACTCACGCCGGATCAACCGCCCCGCCCCCTGCTTGAGCGCAACGGCTGCCTCGGGCAGTGCGTAAGACTTGAACGCTTTCCCGCCAGATTTCTCAATACGCTGCGTACGCGCCTCCACCAAAGGGTCGCCCGGGGGAGGAAAAGGAAGCTTGTCAATCACAACAAGCTGCAAGGCATCCCCAGGCACATCAAAACCTTCCCAGAACGTCGCGGAAGCCACCAGCACACAGCCTTGCTGCCCGTGCTCGCTCCCTTCGCGAAAACGCTCCATCAGCCGCCGTTTGGGCCACTCGCCCTGCACCAGCACCTCCAGGACAGCGGAGCCCGCAAACTGCGCTTTCAACGCATCGCCAATGGTGCGCAAGGCCTTGAGCGTCGTGGTCAGCACTAGGGTGCGGCCACCCAGTTGCGCTGCAGCCTCGCCCACCCAGCGCGCAAGCGCCATGCTGTGCGAAGGATCGGCCGGAGACGGCAGGTGGCGTGGCACATACAGTGCTGCCTGCGCCCCATAGTCAAACGGGCTCGCAACCCGCAGGATCTGCGCGTCCTGCAAACCCGCCCGCTCCGTGAACCAGCTCAGTTGCTCGTCATCGCCCAAGGTGGCCGAGGTGAAGACCCAGGCCCTGCCGGGTCCGGCAGCAGGCTCCCCGGGCCACCCATCGTCACCCACGGGTTCCGCAGGGGTGACCAGCAGGCGTGTGCGCATGGCCTCGGCAATGTCCAGGGGGGATTCCGTCAAGCGCAGCTGCGGCCCCACATCGACCCAGCGCACCGCATCCGGATTGCCGGGGCCAGAAAAATGGGCCAGGCGCGCCAGCAGTTCAGTCCCGCGCTCATACAGGCGCACAAAGTCGGGCGCTATTTCGCTGACAGTGTCGAGCGCCTCCTGCGCCTGGGCGCAGGCGAGCGACACGCGGCGCAGGGCAGTCTGCCATTCATCCGGCCTGACGCTCTCCGGCGTTTCATCGGTCCAGCGCAGCTTTGCGCTGCCCCGCATATCTCCCGCCGCCAGGCGCAAATCCCGGGCAGACAGATCCACCTGGCTCGCAAGCCCCGTCCAGTCCGCAAGGCCCCGCGCATGCTGCAGCCCTGCTGCCAGCAGGTCCTTGCCAAAATCCATCAGCTGGCCCGTGGACAGCGTAAGCCCCAGAAACTGCACGCCCGTCTCGTTGATCTGGTGCGCCTCATCAAACACCACCACACGCACGGACGGTAAGAGCTCGGCCATGCCCGATTCGCGCACAGCCACATCGGCGAAGAAAAGGTGGTGGTTGATGACCACGATGTCCGCCGCCAAGGCCTCGCGCCGCGCCAAATGCACGTGGCATTCGCGAAATCGGGGGCACTGCGAGCCCAGGCAGTTCTCACGGGTGGAGGTGACCAGCGGTATCACGGGCGAGCGTTCGTCCAACCCCGTCAGCTCTGCAAGATCGCCCGAGCGCGTGCCATGCGACCAACTCTCGACCTTGGCCAAAACCCGTGCCACGCCAGGCTCACGGGCAGACACATCCTGGCGCGCCAGTTCCATGCGGTACAGGCACAGATAGCTCGCCCTGCCCTTCAGAAGCGCCATGCGCACCGGCAAGCCCAGGGTCTGCGCCAGGCGCGGGAGATCGCGCGCAAACAGCTGGTCCTGCAAGGCCTTGGTGGCGGTGGACAACAGCACCCGCTCGCCGCTCAGGAGTGCCGGGACCAGATAGGAAAAAGTCTTGCCCACCCCCGTGCCTGCCTCCACGACCAGCGCCCCGCCCGCTTCGATGGTGTGCGCCACGGCCATGGCCATTTGCGTCTGGCCTTCGCGCGGCTGGAAATGCGTGTCGGCCCGAGCCAGCACGCCGCCGGGGGCAAACACCTCCTGCACCATCTCTACCAGCGCCATCAAGCGGGCTCTTGGGGTTGAAGGTCCCGTTCCAGGCGATCCAGGGCATCACGCAGAGCAAGGCGG
This sequence comes from Acidovorax sp. sif0632, assembly GCF_019218805.1. NCBI lineage: Bacteria > Pseudomonadati > Pseudomonadota > Betaproteobacteria > Burkholderiales > Comamonadaceae > Acidovorax > Acidovorax sp. sif0632. Next base: position 112,077 of record NZ_JAHUWW010000003.1, read on the forward strand.
CGCTTTTTGAGGCGGCGCAGTGTGAATTCGTCCGCCACGCCGTCGGGGGCACACCGGTCGATCAGAGCGTCCAGATCAGCATGCTCGATGCGCAGCTCAATGAGTTGGCGTTGGGGGGAATGGAGGCTGGGGTTCAAGGCAAGGGGCCGTGGGATGGCAAAAATGCCACAGGCGGGCGGATAATACGCGCTTGCCCCCGTTTGCGCGATGGCCCTTTGCGTACGCGCCCCCACAATCACCAGCATGACCAAAGCGTTTCGCCTCATCGCGTCCACCGGCATCCACAAGGGTGACCGGGAGTACCAGCAAGACCAGGTGATCCTGATCTCCCACGAGCGGCACAATGGCTGCATACTGGGTGTCATTGCCGATGGCATGGGCGGGCGCAGCGGCGGGCGCAAGGCGTCCGACCAGGTCATGATGACTGCGCGCCAGCTCTTCGAGCGCTATTCGCCCGACACCGACGACCCGGTGGCCATGCTCAAGAGCATGGTGGAAGAAGCTCACATCGTGATCCGGCTCACAGCGATTTCTGCCGAGCAGGAACCGCACAGCACCATCGCAGCCTTTCTCATCAACCCGCGTGGCGACTGCCACTGGGTGCATGCCGGTGATTCACGCATCTACCATTTCCAAGGTGCGCGCATGGTGTTCCGCACCAGCGACCACTCCTATGTCCAGGCTCTCGTGGACCGGGGCGAGCTGACCGAAGCCGAGGCCAACAACCATCCGCACTCGAACATTTTGGTGGGCTGCCTCGGCACTGAAAGCGACCCGCCCATCACCACCCATGTGATCCCCCAGCTGCAGCCTGGCGATGTGCTCATGGCCTGCAGTGATGGGGTGTGGCACTACTTTTCGCCCACCGAACTCGGCTCCGTGGTTGATTCCCTCTCGCCACGGGAAGCCACGGAGTTTCTGATTGAAAAAGCCCGCTCCCGTGCGCGGGGCGGTGGCGACAACCTCTCGCTGGTCATCGTGAAGATGGAGGCGCTGGTGGAGGAAAAGAAGGTCGCTCGCCTGGTACCCGCTGACGCAGGGCGTCCCTGAAGCAGCGCCCCACCCGCTGGCACGTGCGTGGGTGAGTGACCAAAAGGGTAAGTGCCTAGGCGGCCCCTGAAGAATGCGGCACTGACGCTAACCGAGCCTCTGCACCCACTGGCCCGCTGCGCCTTTTTGGGCGCCATGCGCACTCCCAGCACCTGGGGCTGCCACCCCAAATAAACCTGTTTCAGCGTGCTGCCGAACCCGCTGGCAACGGAGCCGCAGGGACCCGCCCCTGGGCTGCGGCCTCTGCCCGTGACTTTTCGACTCGGTCGCGGCGCTCCTGCGCAGCCTGAAGCGTTTGCGCGTGGCGTGCGCGCGCCTCTGCGGCACGCTCGGCATTGCCACTGGTGCGCGCTGCCTGCTCCTGGGCCTGCTTTTGCACCTTAATGCGCTGCTGCTGTGCTCGCAGTTCAGCCTCGTGGTCACGCTGCGATTTCAGGCCCTGGGGGTCTTGCGACGGCTTGCGCACCACAGCGCTTGCAGCACCGCTGCCCGCTGAGGGGCTATCCGGCACGCCGCGCTGCTTTTCTTCAATGGATTTGAGACGCTCCGCCGCTTTTTCCTTGCGCTCGGCATCATTGAGCTCGATCTCCTGTGCACGCAAACGGGCTTCCGCATCGCGCACGCCCGCCCGCACACTGCGCAGACAGTCTTCTACGGAAAATCGCTGGTAACAGGCCGATTCGTCCTGTTGTCGCCTGGCCTTGATGGCCTCGCGTTCGGAGCGGATGCGGTCGTGTTCCGCTTTACGTTCGGCCGCCTTGGCGGCTGCCTGCTGGCCGTTGGCCTCCGCACCCGCAGCTACCGGCTGTGCCATGGCCGAGGCAGACAACCCCCAGGCAAGCAAGGAAATCGCCACAGATACGAAGCGTCTGGAGATCATGTCAGCCCCGTATCGACAGTGCGGCGCTCCAGCGCCAGGAACTCCTTGGACTGCATCTCGTTGAGCCGCGAAATCGTTCGCGGAAACTCGTGCGCCAAGGGGCCTTCGGTATAAAGCTGCTCGGGGGGTACTGCTGCAGACAGGATGAGCTTGACGCGCCGGTCGTACAACACGTCCACGAGCCAGGTAAAACGCCGCGCAGGCGACGCCATGCTCACCGGCATGTAGGGCACATCGGACAGCAGCACAGTGTGGAACTGCGTCGCGATTTCCAGATAGTCGTTCTGCGACCGGGGGCCACCACACAGGGTCTTGAAGTCAAACCACACCACACCACCGGCCTTGCGGCGTGCCCGGATCTCGCGGGCCTCGATGTGCAGCACCGGGTCTTCGTCGTGCACTTCGGCCAGTTGGTCAAACGCCTGGCCCATTTCAGCATCTGCCTCGGGGCCCAGCGGCGTGTGGTACAGCTTCACGTGCTCCAGAGTGCGCCGACGGTAATCGGTACCGTTGTCCACGTTGACCACTTCAAGCTTTTCATTGAGCAGGGCAATCGCGGGGAGAATGCGGTCGCGGTGCAGGCCGTCGGGGTACAGGTCGTCGGGCTTGAAATTCGAAGTGGTCACAAAACCCACACCGTTATCGAACAGTGCCGCCAGCAGGCGGTGCAGGATCATGGCGTCGGTAATGTCCGCCACGTGAAACTCGTCAAAGCAGATAAGCTTGTAGCGCTTGGCAATGCGCGCGCCCAGCACGTCCAGCGGGTTGACCGTGCCCTGCAGGCCCGCCAGTTCGCGGTGCACTTCGCGCATGAACTCGTGAAAGTGAAGGCGCACCTTGCGCTTCAAGGGAACGGCGTCGAAAAAGCATTCCATCAGAAAGCTCTTGCCCCGCCCCACCCCGCCATACATGTACACGCCGCGCGGCACATCAGGCCGGTTGATCAGCTTCTTGAGTGCGTTGGAACGCTGAGCCTTGTATGCGGCCCAGTCATCAGCGCAACGCTGAAGGGCATCCACTGCGCGCAATTGGGCAGGGTCACTTTGGTAGCCTTTAGCGGCCAACTCGGCCAGGTAAGCCTGTTTAACAGTCACGTGGTGGATGCTCAGAAACTATGATTTTTATAGCTACTAGCGCTTATCAGATAAGCGCTAGAGCCCGATTTCACCCAAAAAATCAGAAGTTCAGAGTGCGCTTATCCACTGCCAGGGCCGCTTCCTTGGTGGCTTCGCTCAGGCTGGGGTGTGCGTGGCAAATGCGAGCGATGTCTTCGCTGCTGGCCTTGAACTCCATGGCCACAACAGCTTCGGCAATCAGCTCGCTGGCCTGCGGGCCCACGATGTGCACGCCCAGAATCTCGTCAGTCTCGGCATCGGCCAGCATCTTGACCATGCCTGTGGTGTCGCCCAGTGCGCGTGCGCGGCCGTTGGCCAGGAAGGGGAAGCTGCCCGCCTTGTACTTGACGCCGTCGGCCTTGAGCTGCTGCTCGGTGCGGCCCACCCATGCGATTTCGGGGCTGGTGTAGATCACCCAAGGAATGGTGTTGAAGTTCACGTGGCCATGCTGGCCGGCAATGCGCTCGGCCACGGCAACGCCCTCTTCCTCGGCCTTGTGCGCCAGCATCGGGCCGCGCACCACGTCACCCACCGCCCACACGCCGGGCAGGTTGGTCTTGCAGTCGGCATCGACCACGATGGCACCGCGCTCGTCGAGCTGCAGGCCCACGGCTTCGACGTTCAGGCCAATGGTGTTGGGCACGCGGCCGATGGAGACGATGAGCTTGTCCACGTCCAGCGACTGGGCTTCGCCCTTGGCGTTGGTGTAGGCAATGCTCACGCCCTTCTTGCCGGTTTTGATCTCGCCGACCTTCACGCCCAGCTCGATCTTCAGACCTTGCTTGTCGAAGGCCTTCTTGGCTTCCTTGGCGATCTGCTCGTCCACCGCGCCCAGGAACGTGGGCAGACCTTCGAGGATGGTGACTTCCGCCCCCAGGCGGCGCCACACCGAGCCCATCTCCAGACCAATCACACCCGAGCCGATGAGGCCCAGCTTCTTGGGCACGGCGCCCACGCGCAGCGCGCCGTCGTTGGACAGCACCAGTTCTTCGTCGAACGGCGTGCCGGGCAGCGCACGGGCATTGGAGCCGGTGGCAATGATGATCTGCTTGCCCGTCAGCGACTCTTCGGCGGCGCCAGCCACCTTGATCTCGTAGCCGCCTTCAGCAGCCTTCACGAACGAGCCGCGGCCATGGAAGAAGCTGACCTTGTTCTTCTTGAACAGGTACAGGATGCCGTCGTTGTTCTGCTTCACGACGGTGTCCTTGCGGGCAATCATCTTGGCCACGTCCATCTTGACGCCCGTGGCGGTGATGCCGTGCTCGGCGAAGTGCTTGTTGGCGTGTTCGAAATGCTCGGACGATTGCAGCAGCGCCTTGGACGGAATGCAGCCCACGTTGGTGCAGGTGCCGCCGGGTGCGGGGCCACCCTTGTCGTTCTTCCACTCGTCGATACAGGCGACGTTGAAGCCCAGCTGGGCTGCGCGGATGGCGGCAATGTAGCCACCGGGGCCACCGCCGATGACGATCACATCAAATTGTTTGCTCATGGGAAATCTCGTTCAGTCTGTTGGAGAAAGACCCACCGGCGGGCACAACCAGAGGTCGGCCACGCGGGTGGGTCCATGCGGTCAGGAGGTTAGATGTCGAACAGCAGGCGCGATGGGTCTTCCAGCGCATCCTTCATCGCCACCAGGCCCAGCACGGCTTCGCGGCCGTCGATGATGCGGTGGTCGTAGGACATGGCCAGGTAGTTCATCGGGCGCACAACGATCTGGCCATTCTCCACCACAGCGCGGTCCTTGGTGGCGTGCACGCCCAGGATGGCCGACTGGGGCGGGTTGATGATGGGCGTGGACATCATCGAGCCGAAGGTGCCACCGTTGGAAATCGAGAACGTGCCACCGGTCATTTCTTCAATGCCCAGCTTGCCTTCAGCGGCCTTCTTGCCGAATTCGGCGATCTTCTTCTCGATGTCGGCAAAGCTCATCTGGTCGGCATTGCGCAGGATAGGCACCACCAGGCCACGGGGCGAGCCCACGGCGATACCGATGTCGAAGTAGCCGTGGTAAACGATGTCGTTGCCATCGACCGAGGCGTTCAGCACGGGGTACTTCTTCAAGGCGTGCACGGCAGCCTTCACGAAGAAGCTCATGAAGCCGATCTTCACGCCATGCTCCTTGGTGAACGTGTCCTGGAACTTCTTGCGCATGTCCATCACCGGCGCCATGTTCACTTCGTTGAACGTGGTCAGGATGGCGTTGGTCGATTGCGACTGCAGCAGGCGCTCGGCCACGCGGGCGCGCAGGCGGCTCATGGGCACGCGCTGCTCGGGGCGGTCGCCCAGGTCTTCCTTGGCGGCCGGGGCCGACACCTGGGGCAGTGCCTTGGTGGGCACGCCCGTGGGGATGGCGCTTGGGGCAGCCACCGCAGCCTTGGCGGCACCACCAGCCACAGCGCTGAGCACGTCACCCTTGGTCACGCGGCCATCCTTGCCGCTGCCGGCCACAGCCGATGCGGACAGGTTGTTCTCGGCCAGCAGCTTTGCGGCAGCGGGCATCGCCACGTCGCCCTTGGAGCCGCCAACAGCCGCTGGGGCGGGGGCGGGGGCGGGAGCCGATGCCGTGGCGGCAGCGGGTGCTGCAGCAGCGGCGGCAGGAGCGGCCGCGCCGGCCTTGCCTTCGGTATCGATCTTGGCAATGAGCTGCTCGGCCACCACGGTGGCGCCGTCGCCCTGGATGATTTCAGCCAGCACACCAGCCGACGGGGCCGGCACTTCAAGCACCACCTTGTCGGTTTCGATCTCGATCAGGATCTCATCCACTGCCACAGCCTCACCGGCCTTTTTCTTCCACGTCAGCATGGTGGCCTCGGCCACGGATTCGGACAGCTGGGGGACTTTGACTTCTACGATAGCCATATCAATTCTTTCGGAATGGGGTTTTGTTCTGTTATCGGGTCGCAGCTGGCCTTACTTGGTCAGGACAAAACCCTTGAGCTTGGCAAACGCGCCGTCCACCAGCGCCTTTTGTTGTTCCTGGTGCAGGTGCGAGTAGCCCACGGCAGGTGACGCGGAAGCCGCGCGGCCGGAATAGCCCAGCTTCTGGCCTTCGAGCATGTTCTCGTGGATGTAGTGCTGCACGAAGAACCAGGCGCCCTGGTTCTGCGGCTCGTCCTGGCACCACACCACGTCGGTGGCATTGGGGTAGCGCTTGATTTCAGCGGCAAATGCCTTGTGCGGGAAGGGGTAGAGCTGCTCCACGCGGATGATGGCCACATCGTCGTCTTCGCGCTCGGTGCGCTTCTTCACGAGGTCGTAGTACACCTTGCCGGAGCAGGCGATCACACGCTTGACCTTGGCGGCCTTCTTGACGATGGCCTCGTCCTGCTCGGGAATCACCGTCTGGAAGCTGCCCTTGGTGAACTCGGACAGCGGCGAAGTCGCATCCTTGTTACGCAAAAGCGACTTGGGCGTCATGATGATCAGCGGCTTGCGCAGATCACGCACCATCTGGCGACGCAGCACATGGAAGATCTGGCTAGCGGTGGTGGGCTGCACCACCTGCATGTTGGCGTCGGCCGACAGCTGCATGAAGCGTTCGAGGCGGGCAGAGCTGTGCTCAGGGCCCTGGCCTTCGTAGCCGTGTGGCAGCATCAGCGTGATGCCGTTGACGCGGCCCCACTTCACTTCACCCGAGGCGATGAACTGGTCGATCACGACCTGCGCACCGTTGGCAAAGTCGCCGAACTGCGCTTCCCAGATCACCAGGGTGTTGGGGTCGTTGGAGGCGTAGCCGTATTCAAAGCCCAGCACCGCTTCTTCCGACAGGATCGAGTCGATCACAACGAACGGAGCCTGATTCTCGGCCACATTCTGCAGTGGCACATAGGTGCCGATGTCCCACTTCTCGCGCTTTTGGTCATGAATAACCGAGTGGCGGTGCGTGAACGTGCCACGGCCACAGTCTTCGCCCGACAGGCGCACGGGGTAGCCGCTGGCCACCAACGATGCGAATGCCATGTGCTCGCCCATGCCCCAGTCCACGGGGATCTCGCCACGGCCCATCGCAGCGCGGTCGTCATAGACCTTCTTGACCAACTGGTGCGGCGTCACGCTCTCAGGAATGGTCGTGATCTTCTCGGCCAGGCGCTTCCACTCAGCCAGAGGAATGGCCGTGTCACCAGCGTCCGTCCACTTCTTGCCCAGGAACGGGCTCCAGTCCACGGCGTACTTGCTCTTGAAGTTGGTCAGGACGGGATCGACCGTGTGCTTGCCGGCATCCATGGCGGCACGATAGGCCTTGACCATATCGTCGCCCAGCGACTCACCCATGCCCTGTGCCGCCAGCTTGTCGGCATAGAGCTTGCGCGTGCCAGGGTGCTGGCCGATCTTCTTGTACATCAGCGGCTGGGTCAGAGCCGGGGTGTCCTGCTCGTTGTGGCCCAGTTTGCGGAAGCAGATGATGTCCACCACCACGTCCTTCTTGAATTCCATGCGGAACTCCAAGGCGAGCTGGGTGGCCAGCACCACGGCTTCGGGGTCATCACCGTTCACGTGCAGCACGGGCGACTCGATCATCTTGACGATGTCGGTGCAATACAGCGTGGAACGCGTATCACGCGGATCGGAGGTGGTGAAACCGATCTGGTTGTTGATGATGATGTGCACCGTGCCACCCGTGTAGTAGCCACGGGTCTGGGCCAGCGCCAGGGTTTCCTGGTTCACACCCTGGCCGGCAAAGGCCGCATCACCATGCACCAGCACCGGCAGCACCTGCTTGCCGTGCGGGTCGGCGCGGCGGTCCATGCGGGCACGCACGGAGCCTTCGACCACGGGGTTCACGATTTCCAGGTGGGATGGATTAAATGCCAGCGACAGGTGGACCGGGCCGCCAGGGGTGGTCACATCCGAGCTGAAGCCCTGGTGGTACTTCACGTCACCGGCTGGCAGGTCTTCGGGAGCGGTGTGGTCGAACTCGGCGAACAAGTCCTTGGGCATCTTGCCCAACGAATTGACCAGCACATTGAGACGACCCCGGTGGGCCATGCCGATCACGATTTCCTGAACGCCCTTGGCACCGGCAGACTGGATCAGCTCGTCCATGGCGGCGATGAAGCTTTCACCCCCTTCCAGGGAGAAACGCTTCTGGCCGACGTACTTGGTGTGCAGGAAACGCTCCAGACCTTCGGCGGCCGTCAGGCGGTCCAGTATCTGCTTTTTCTTGTCCACACCAAAGCTGGGCTTGCTGCGGATCTTTTCCAGCTTTTCTTGCCACCAGCGCTTCTGGTTCTGGTCAGTGGCATACATGTACTCGGCGCCGATGGAGCCGCAGTATGTTTCGCGCAGCGCGTTAATCAACTCGCGCAGGGGCATCGACTCTTTGCCGAAGAACGTGTTGCTCGTGTTGAACACCGTTTCCTGGTCAGCGTCGCTGAAACCATAGAAAGAGGGTTCGAGTTCAGGAATGGCGGGGCGCTCTGTGCGCTTGAGGGGATCCAGATCAGCCCAGCGTTGGCCCACGTTGCGGTAGGCAGCGATCAGCTGCTGAACGGCAGTGCGCTTGCGGCCCAGCTCAGAGTCCGCACCCGTTGCCACAACAACCTTGGTGCCGCCCTGTTTGGCGCGCTCGGCAAAAGCGTTGATGACGGGGAGGTGGGGGACGTCTTTGGCATTGCTGCCATCCACCGCAGGCACATGTTGAAGTGCATCAAAGTACTCGCGCCAATTGTCTGGCACGCTACCTGGGTTGGCGAGGTAGTTCTCGTACATCTCTTCGACATAGGGCGCATTGCCGCCGAAGAGGTAAGTGTTGCCTTGGTAGGCTTGATAGACGGACGTCGTATCGCTCATATTCCGCTGACCTCCGCTTTCCTTGGGAAAGCATTAGCTGGTTGAGAAACCTTCCGCGACACGGCTGAACCGATTGGCGGATGCGACTGTGGCTGGGGAAGGGCCTTGGTACGGGCGCCATTGTGCCACCGAATGGCCGACCGCCCTACGGAAATGGTGGGGCCGGTGCTGACACGCTGGCGCAACAAGCGGCTACAAACCTGGCTCGCGTACATTCCGGGTATCTCATTGCCACCTACCCTCATGACGCCACCCACCCTCCAGAACAAAGTCTTTTTGCTGCTGCTGGCCCTTGTCACCATCGCCTTTGGAGCCATCCTTTGGCAGTTCCACGGCGCGGTCTTCTGGGGCGTCATCCTGGCCATCTTGTTTGCCCCCCTGCACCGCAAACTGTTGCGGCGCATGCCCCGGCGGCGCAATCTTGCAGCGCTGTGTACCCTGGGACTGTGCCTTATTGTGGTCATCCTTCCCATGACAGCGATCACGGTATCCCTGGCCCAGGAAGCCACGATAATCTATGAACGGATGCGGTCGGGCCAGCTAAATTTTGGACTCTACCTACAGCAGGTGATCGCCGCCCTGCCCGCCTGGGCCGCCAATTTGTTGGACCGGTTGAATCTCACGACCGTTGGCGAGCTGCAACAAAAGTTCTCTTCCGTCGCCGTCCAGGCCAGCCAGTTTGTGGCCACACAGGCACTGAGCATTGGCCAGAACACGCTGCAGTTCATCGTGAGCTTCGGCATCATGCTCTATCTGCTGTTCTTCCTGTTGCGTGACGGATCGAGCCTGGCCTTGCGCATTGGCCAGGCCACCCCCCTGGACGAAACACACAAGCGGCAACTGGTCAGCAAGTTCACCACCGTCATTCGCGCCACGGTCAAAGGCAACATTGTCGTGGCAGCCTCCCAAGGAGCGCTGGGCGGTTTGATTTTCTGGATCCTGGGCATCCAGGGCCCCGTGCTGTGGGGGGTTTCCATGGCCTTCCTGTCGCTGCTTCCCGCCGTGGGAGCGGGGCTGATCTGGGTACCGGTGGCAATCTACTTCCTGGCCACGGGTGCGGTCTGGCAAGGCGTGGTGCTGACTGCGTTTGGCGTTGGCGTTATTGGACTCGTTGACAACGTCCTTCGTCCGATTTTGGTGGGCAAGGACACCAAGATGCCAGACTACGTTGTGCTGATATCCACCCTGGGAGGCATGGCGCTCTTTGGGTTGACGGGCTTCGTGATAGGACCAGTTATTGCGGCGCTTTTCATTGCGAGCTGGGACCTGTTTTCACCCAGCGCCAGCACTGAATCCGCGTAGCAAAATGGAGTGATACAACAATCGGGGCCATGAATAACATGGCACTGCATTGAACGTGCGGATCACAAAAAACAAAGGCCTCCGCAAGGAGGCCTTTGTTTACGCCAAAAGACTGGCGCCTGGATTCGGGTGGTAGGACGTACAAGATTCGAACTTGTGACCAACGGATTAAAAGTCCGCTGCTCTACCAACTGAGCTAACGTCCCAACCGGTTGCAATCAATCATGACTGACTGCTGCAAAGCCTTGGATTATAGCGTCGTTTTTTCAGTGTTTTTGGAAGTTGCGGCAAGTTTGTCCAACACCCACCCTGCAGCGCACTGACCAAAGGTCGCCGTCACTGCAACGACCGAACCGTATCCATGGCAGTTCAGAGAACCATCGCCATCCACATTGCAGGACGCATCGGGAGGCGCCACGGCTTCTCTGCTGAAGACGCAGGTCACTCCGATTTTTTTGCCATCACGGGCCGCCCGATGGTGCTTGCGCAAGCGATAGCGCAGTTGCGCCAGCAGAGGATCGTGGGTCGTCAAAGCAAGATCATCCACATCCACTTTGTGCGCATGGCGCTTACCGCCAGCCGCCCCGACCGTGATATGCAGAGCCTTCTGGGCTTGAGCCCAGGCCGCGATGGTCGTTTTGGCCTGCACCTGATCACACGCATCAATCACTGCATCAACGGACCCCGGAAGCAAACCAGGCCAATTGTCTGCATCCACGAATTCCTCCACGCAGTGGACGCTGCATTGAGGGTGTATTTGCGCAATCCGATCGCGCATTGCAAGAACCTTGGCCTGGCCGACGGTATCGGTAAGCGCATGGATTTGGCGATTGATGTTCGACTCAGACACGTGGTCGAGGTCAATCAACGTGATCTGCCCTACCCCACTGCGCGCCAAGGCTTCAGCGGCCCACGAGCCCACCCCCCCAACACCCACCACCACCACATGCGCCCGGCGGATACGCCAAGCGCCTTGTACGCCGTACAGCCGTTCCAGTCCGCCAAAGCGACGCTCCAGCGATGCATCTTCAACATTCCCTGCCGGGGCTTGCAAAGGCGCTTCGCCGACCATTACTTCAATCGGGAAAGGCGCTCTTTGGCCGCCACAGCCGCCTCGGACTGCGGGTAGGCGCGCACAAGGTCTTCCAGGGTCTTGCGGGCAGTTCGCGTGTCTTTGAGTTCAATCTGGCAGTTGGCAATGGACAAAGCCGCCTCTGGCGCCCGCGCATGAGCCGGGGCATCAGACAGCATCAGCTTGAAATTACCAATGGCTTCCTTGTAGTCCCGGGTAGCGTATTGGGCATTCCCAAGCCAGAAACGCGCAGACGGTACAAAACCGCTGCGCGGATACTGCCGCACAAAGGCTGCAAATGCTGCCCCAGCTTCTGGAAACTTGCCTGAACGAAACACGGCCAGTGCGGCTTCAAAGTCCTTTTTCTCAGCAGGATCTGCCTGGAACTCCTGGCCGTCCAAGGTCACCTTCACAGGTTCAAACTGACGCAGGCGCTCGTCTACCCCCTGGGCGATGTCTTTCTGGCGCCGTTGCAGGTCGGCAGCATCGCGCAACAGCTGTTCGTTCTGGCCGCGAAGTGTGGACTGCTCCGTGCGCAGCGTGTCAATCTGACCTTGCAGATCCAGCAGACTGCGCCGCAGCTGGGCGTTCTCTTCACTGAGCCTGCGCACTTCCTCTGCGGACCGTTGCTGAGACAGTTGCATGCCATCCACGCGCTGCCGCATTTCGAGAATGGCGCGGCGGGCTTCGCCATCCTCAAAAATTGCGGCATGGCCCGTGGGCAGCAAGGCCACGGACAGCATCACTGCCGCCAGCGCCTTGAGCGGGTAGGACAAAGAAATCGTGCGCATCAACGATAGGACAGTTCAGCCCGGCGATTTTGGGCGTGCGCGTCTTCAGAATTGCCTTGGGCTGCTGGTTTTTCCTTGCCAAAGCTCACAGCTTCCATCTGGCTGTCCTGCACGCCGAGCAGAGCCAGCGAACGGCGCACTGCCTCGGCGCGCTTCTGGCCGAGCGCCAGGTTGTACTCACGACCACCTCGGTCGTCCGTGTGGCCTTCAATCATCAGCTTGCGATTGGTGCCGGCCTTGATGAAACGAGAGTGCGCCTCGATCAGCGACTGAAATTCGGGCTTGATCACGTAGCTGTCGTAATCAAAATAAACGATACGGCTCACGCCCACTGGGCCTGCAGCATCGCGGCCCGACTGGCCGAGGTCCACACCAGCAACACCGCTCTGCGCGGTATTGCCAGAGTTGGCGCCAGTATTACCACCCATGGTAGACGTGGCGTTCTTGTCTTCGACCGGCACATCGTCCAGCTTCACGCCAGAGCTGCATCCGGCAACGAGGGCGACAACGGTAAGGGCAAGGGTAAAACGTTTGATCATCCAAAATTCTCCTGAAAACTTGATACTTGAAAGTGCTGATAAGTTCATTGCTTTTGAAACGGGCCCCAATCGGGCTCACGGATATCGCCCGCCTGCCCCGCGAGCCGGGCCTTGATCTTGCCGTCCAGCGTGGTGGTCATGAGCGCTTCACGCCCTTGCTGCTGGGTGGCATAAACGATAAGGCGGCTATTGGGGGCAAAGCTGGGGTTCTCATCTGCCGTTGTGTCGGTGACCGCATTCACAGTGCCCGAGGACAGGTCCATCACGTGCAGTTTGAAGGCCCCACCGACACGGGAGATGTAGGCCAGCCAGCGGCCATCGGGGCTGACGCTGGGGGAGATGTTGTAGCTGCCGGTAAACGTCACACGTTCCGCGTTGCCGCCAGTGGTGGAGACCTTGTAGATCTGCGGCGCGCCGCCACGGTCGCTGACAAAGTAAATGCTGCGGCCGTCACCGGAGAACATGGGCTCCGTGTCGATGCCAGCGCTTTGCATGAGGCGGCGCGGCTCGCCACCGTTGGCGTCGATGGTGTAGAGCTGAGATCCCCCGTCACGGCTGAGCGTCACGGCGAGGGATCGACCATCCGGAGCCCAGGCAGGGGCACTGTTGGACCCCCGGAAATTGGCAATCAGACGCCTGCGGCCGGAGGCCACATCATGCACATAGACCACCGGCTTGCGCGATTCAAACGACACATAGGCCAGTTGCCCCCCGTTGGGCGACCATGCAGGGGAAATGATGGGCTCCGGGCTCGACAGTGCCGATTGGGCATTCTCTCCGTCAGCGTCTGCCACCCACAGGCTGTACCGGGAGCCTGTCTTGGTGACATAGGCGATACGCGTCGAGAAAATGCCGCGCTCGCCCGTCAGCTTTTCATAGATGAAATCCGCAATGCGGTGCGACACCAGGCGCAGATCGCCTTGGGTGACCACAAAGCTTTGGCCACCAAGGTCCTGCCCCTTCACCACATCCCAAAGGCGAAAGCGCACATCGAAACGCCCATCTGCCAGGCGCGTCACACTGCCAGTAGCCAGGGAGTCCGCACTCTTCTGGCGCCACAGTGCGACATCCGGGCGCGCGGTTTCGTCCAGCACCGCGCCGGAGGCGTCTACCGCGCGGAACTGTCCGCTGCGCTCCAGGTCGGCCTGGACGATGGCCGATATTTTCTGGGGAGACTGCGCCTCGCCCCGGAACGGCGCAATTGCGATGGGCAACTGGGTCAAACCAACACCCGTGACCTCAACGCGAAATTGCGCGAGGGCGGGCAGTGCGGGGGTCGAGATCAGCGCAGCCAGCATGTGGCGGCGCAAGGGATGCGGCAAGGCCGCAGGGGATGGGTGTGTTGGGATTCGATCTGTGGTCATTGGCATCCAGCGGTGGCCGAACAAATGCCGAAAGGCAAACCCGAATGTTACACACAGCGGGGAAACCCCTGTGACAAAACGTGCGACCTCCAAACCTATTCGCACCGATTTCTTGCAGCCCATAACCTGCTGCGCAGAAATATCTCACCGGCACCTTGACCGCCCACAACCGTAGAATCCGGGCCACATGCAAGCCACAGATACGGGCGCCGCGCCTCCCAACACTCCCTCCCCGCCCGCTGCAAGCCTGGCCACACGCCTGCGCCGACTGTCTGTCTACTTTGGCAACCAGCGAATGGCCTGGAGCCTTGCCGTTGTTGCCACCCTCGTCGGCGCGATCACCGAGCCGCTGATTCCCGCATTGCTGCAGCCCCTGCTGGACCGGGGCTTCACGCAAGGCACCCTCCAACTGTGGATGGTGCCACTGGCCATCCTGGGCGTGTTTTTTGTGCGGGGCGTTGCCCAGTTCGTCGGCCAGTACGCACTGGCACGCATTGCCAACGAAGGCATGCTGACGCTGCGCCAGTCGCTGTTTGACAGGGTGCTGGCTGCCGAGATGGGCCTGTTCTCGCGCCAGTCAGCCAGCACGCTGTCCAACACCGTGGTGTACGAGGTGCAAACCGGCGCAACCCTGCTCGTACAGGCACTGCTAGGGGTGTCGCGCGACGGATTCACACTGGTGGCGCTGCTGGTGTACCTGCTGTACCTCAACTGGCAGCTCACGCTGATCGTCGCCGTGGTCGTGCCGGGCGTGGCCTGGATCATGAAGACCTTGTCCCGGCGCCTTTACCACCTGACCAAAAGCAGCCAGCAGGCCACCGACGAACTCGCCTATGTGGTGGAAGAAAACGTGCTGGCCCACCGCATGGTCCGGCTGCATGGCGCGCAGCCTGGCCAGGCCGGGCGCTTCGCCGCCTTGAGCCAGAGCCTGCGGCGTCTGGCGATCAAGTCCACCATCGCCTCCGCCGCCATGACGCCGCTGACGCAGCTACTCGCCGCTGCCGCGCTCTCCGTAGTGATCTGCATTGCCCTGTGGCAGAGCCGTGGCACCGTGGACGCCAAGGATGTCACCGTCGGCGGCTTCGTGTCATTCATCACGGCCATGCTGATGCTTATTGCGCCCATACGCCGCCTCGCCGATGTCGCCAGCCCGATCACGCGGGGTGTTGCCGCCCTGGAGCGGGGGCTGGCACTGCTGGGAGACACCGGAGCCGAAGCGGGCGGCCAGTTCCGCAAGGACCGCGCCCAGGGGGCGCTGGAACTCAAGCAGGTCACGGTGTCATTTGGCCCTGACCACGCCCCTGCACTGGACCACATCAGCTTGCGCGTGGAGCCTGGCGAAATCGTCGCCCTGGTCGGCCCCTCCGGGGCAGGCAAGACCACGCTGGTCAACCTGTTGCCACGGTTTGTGACGCCCGCTTCGGGTGAAATCCTGGTCGACGGGAACCCGTTGCCAGAGTGGGACCTCGGATCGCTGCGCTCGCAATTTGCCATGGTGAGCCAGGACGTGGTGATGTTCAACGACACTATTGCGGCCAACGTGGCACTGGGGCACGCGGTGGATGAAGCACGCGTGCAGGCGTGCCTGGCGGCCGCCAACCTGGCCGAACACGTGGCAGCACTCCCCCAGGGCATGCACACGGTGGTGGGTCACAACGCCACGCAGTTGTCGGGGGGGCAGCGCCAGCGGCTGGCAATTGCGAGGGCGCTGTACAAGGACGCCCCCATCCTGATCCTGGACGAAGCCACCTCGGCGCTGGACACCGAATCCGAACGGCTGGTACAGGACGCCCTGCAGCGCCTGATGCAGGGACGTACCACCTTGGTCATTGCGCACCGCCTGTCCACCATCGAGCATGCCAACCGGGTCATCGTCATGGAGCGTGGGCGCATTGCCGAACAAGGCACCCACGCTGAGCTGATGGCGATGGGCGGACTGTATGCACGCCTGCAGGCCCGGCCTGCCTCGGGCGAAACCGCCGCATTGCACTGAACACGCCATTGCGCGCTATTGCGCGCTAACCGGCGCGCGACAACGGCCGATCCCAGCGCTACGTCTACCACCGGCCCCGGTTGGGCTGGCGCTTGCGGATGGCTGCGGCGATTTTGTCGGCGGATTCGGTACGACTCACCCGCAAGGCAAAGTCGGCGGCCGTGAGCCCCAGCTGGTTCTTGAGCGTGGGGTCCGCGCCCTCATCCAGCAGCAGCTGAACGGCCTCGTTGGAACCGTATTGCGCCGCCATCATGAGGGGCGTGGTGCCGTTGGGTGATGTGGCATCGATGTAAGCGTGGTTTTCCAGCAGCAACGCGATGATGGCTACATGCTGGCGCGAACCTGCAGAGGCCGCATAGTGCAAGGGCGCCCAGCCTGTCTTGTTCACATCTGCATCGCGTGCCAGCAGCGCCTTGACGGCTTCCAGATTGCCCTTGAGTGCCGCCATCATCAAGGGACTTTCGTCCTGCGCATTGCGGGCTTCCACGTTCACCTGGCTGGATGCCAGCAAGGCTGCAAACGCTTTGGACGACCCATTCTGTAAAGCGATGGTCAGGCCCACCTGCCCTTTCGGGTCGCGCGTATTGGGATCAAAACCCCTGCGCAACAGCGCCGCAATGGCAGCATCGTCATCACGCAGGATGGCGACAAAAAAATCCTCATAGGCTCCGGCCCAGATGCCGGGGGCGGCAAGCCCCAGCGCCAGGGTGGCCAGCGCATTGCGGCGATGGCAAATCATGCGGTCACTCCCTTGAACAGAATGTCGAAGTTGCGGCTGGTGGCGTCGGCCACTTCCTCCAGCGTCAGCCCCTTGGTCTCGGCCACCTGCCGGGCCACATAAGGCACATACGAGGGATTGTTGGTCTTGCCGCGATACGGCACGGGCGCCAGATAGGGGCTGTCGGTTTCGATCAGCGTGCGGTCCAGCGGCACAAAGGCCACTACGTCGCGCAGCTCCTGGGCACTCTTGAAGGTCACGATGCCCGAGAAGGAAATGTAGTAGCCCAGATCCAGCGCCGCACGCGCCACCTGCATCGACTCGGTAAAGCAGTGGAAGACACCGCCTGCACGGTTTCCGGGGCCGTCCTCGCCCTCTTCGCGCAGGATGGCGAGGGTGTCGTCCGACGCGCTGCGCGTATGGATGACCAAGGGCTTTTCGCACACCCGGGCCGCGCGAATGTGGTTGCGAAAACGGTCGCGCTGCCACTCCAGATCGGCGATGCTGCGCCCGCCCTTGCGGTCTTCCATGCCGTAGTAGTCGAGCCCCGTTTCGCCAATGGCCACTACGCGCGGCAGGGCAGCACGGTCCAGCAGGTCCTGCACCGTTGGCTCGGCAATGCCTTCGTTGTCGGGGTGCACCCCCACCGTGCTCCAGAAGTTGTCGTGCGCCATGGCCAGGGCATGTACCCCGTCGAATTCTTCCAGCGTGGTGCAGATGCAAAGAGCCCGGGTGACCTGTGCCTCGGCCATGGCCTGGCGGATGGCGGGCAGCTGGCTCACCAGTTCCGGAAAATTGAGATGGCAGTGCGAATCAGTGAACATGCGGTTTCAAATTAGTCGTTTCTGGGGCGCAACGCGGGCCGTCAAAGGCGGCGCAGCGCTCTGGAGTAAAGATACGCCATCCGCTCCCTCGTCGTGGGCGCCCATAAAAAATGCCGACCAGCCTGCGCAGGTCGGCACGGTGGCGGCGCCAAACTCAGATGGTCTGGGTGGGCCGGTCGGACCCCAGGGATGTGCCCAGCAGCTCCTCGATCTTGGCCTTGAGCTGGCGCGACTTTTCGTCCTTGGGAAACTGGATGCCGACGCCCTGGGTGCGGTTGCCCGCAGCCCGGGCTGGCGTGACCCATGCCACGCGCCCCGCCACCGGATAGCGCTGCGTGTCGTCCGGCAGCGTGAGCAGCACATAGACATCATCGCCCAGCTTGTAGTCCCGCTGGGTGGGAACAAAAATGCCCCCTTCGGCAAAAAAGGGAATGTAGGCCGCGTACAGGGCCCCCTTTTCCTTGATGGCCAGCTGCATGACGCTGGGGCGGGGGGCGGTGGATGGACTGCTCATGGATGGATGGGTGCGGCTCAGTGCTTGGAGTGTAGGGTGTTTCGCGCCTGGGCGACAAGCGCCTCCAGCATGAGGCCAGCATTGAAAGGATGGTCCGCCGTGCGTGCAGCCTTGGCCAGTGCGCGCGACCAGCGGGTCAGAGCACCTAACGGCGGCACCGCCTTGGGCAGGTCTGCGGGTGCAAAGTAGCGCGGCGCGCCGCCTACGCTGGCCGCCAGCAGGTCATGGCAGAGTTTTTGCAGTGCGTCGATCACCTGCGCGGGCGACCAGTCTCCCAAGGCAGTCACATCGCCCTTGGCCACCGCCTGCGGCAAGGCCGACCAGGCTTGTGGACTTCGGCCCGAGCGCGCCAGTGCCAACGCATCGTCGGGCCGCCCGCCTGCGGCCCGCAAAAACGACACAGCGGCATCCGCAGCGATGCCCTGCCCTTGCAGCCACTGCAGCATCTGGTCCTGTGCGGGCCAGACCATGGTGTGGCCCAGGCAGCGGCTGCGAATGGTGGGCAGCAATTGGTGCGCCGCCTCGCTAGCGAGTACAAAGCGCACGTCACCCGGCGGCTCCTCCAGGGTCTTGAGCAAGGCATTGGCCGTGATGTGGTTCATTTGCTCGGCCGGGTACACCAGCACTGCCTTGCCTTTGCCGCGCGCCGAGGTGCGCTGCGAGAACTCCACCGCATCGCGCATGGCTTCCACGCGGATCTCGCGGCTGGGCTTGCGCTTCTTGTCGTCGATGTCCGCCTGGGCCTTTTCCGACAAGGGCCAGCCCAGCGCCATCATCTGCACCTCGGGCATCAGCACACACAGATCGGCGTGGGTGCGCACGTCGATGGCGTGGCAACTGCTGCATTGGCCGCACGCGCCCTGCTCTGTGGGCGCATCGCACAGCCAGGCCCGCACCAGCTCCAACCCCAAGGCGTACTGGCCCAGGCCCGATGGCCCCTGCAACAACCACGCGTGGCCGCGCTGGGCCAGCAGGCTGGTGCGCTGCGCGGCAATCCACGGCGCCAATGCCACTGTGGCCTCGCTCATTGCGGCCCCCCCTGGGACGCCACCATGATCGCCAGCCACCCCTTGCGCACAAACACGCTGGTGAGCTGCTGCCACACGCGGTGGCGGTCTTGGGCCGCGTCCAGGCGTGCAAAGCGCTGCGGCGCTGCAGCGGCGCGGTCGGCATAGCCCTGCGCCACGCGGCGGAAGAACTCGACGGGCTGGGCCTCGAAGCGGTCGGGCACACGCGCACCGGCCAGGCGTTCGGCCGCCACCTCGGGCGCTAGGTCAAACCACACCGTCAAATCGGGTTCACGCATCAAATCTGCCTCTGGCGCAAGTCCAGTCTGCGCAAGACGCTCCAATACTGATAGCACACCAAGATCAAAACCGCGCCCCGCGCCCTGGTAGGCAAAGGTGGCATCGGTGAAGCGGTCGCACAGCACCACGTCGCCCCGCGCCAGGGCGGGCTCGATCACATTGCGCAGGTGATCCCGGCGGGCCGCAAAGATCAGTAGGGACTCGGTGAGCGCATCCATCGGGTCGTTGAGGACCATCTCGCGCAGTTTTTCGGCCAGCGGCGTGCCGCCTGGCTCGCGGCTGACGGTGACAGCACGGCCCTGTGCCCGAAAGGCAGTGGCCAACCCCTCGATGTGCGAGGACTTGCCCGCACCGTCGATGCCTTCAAAGGTGATGAACAGACCGGGTCGTGACATGAAAACCTTGGTGGAAGAATCTACTGCTGGCCGCGTTGGTAGCGGTTGACGGCACGGTTGTGCTCCTCCAGCGACGTGCTGAAGTGGCTGGCGCCATCGCCCTTGGCCACAAAGTACAGGGCGCGCGTGGCGTCCGGCTGCACGGCGGCCAGCAGCGACGCCTTGCCGGGCATGGCAATGGGAGTGGGCGGCAGGCCTGCGCGGGTGTAGGTGTTCCAGGGCGTGTCCGTCTGCAAGTCGCGGCGGCGCAGGTTGCCATCAAACTTCTCGCCCAGGCCGTAGATCACCGTGGGGTCGGTCTGCAGCAGCATGCCCACGCGCAGCCGGTTGGCAAACACGCCCGCAATCTGGCCCCGGTCGCTGGCCTTGCCCGTTTCCTTCTCCACAATGCTGGCCAGAATCAGGGCCTCTTCGGCGGACTTGAGGGGCGTGTCCGCCGAGCGCTGCGCCCAGGCGGCTTCGAGGCGGCGGTCCATGGCATGCATCGCCCGGCGCAACACAGCGATGTCGCTGGAGCCTTTGGCGTAGGTGTAGGTGTCCGGAAAGAAGCGCCCCTCGGGTGGCACACCGGGGCGGCCCAGCTGGGCCATCAGCGCTTCGTCGGTCAGCGTGGCAACGTCGCGCTTGAGCTGATCTTCCTTGGCCAGCGCCTGGCGCACCTGGCGCCAGTTCCAGCCTTCGACCAGGGTGATGGCGCGCAGGCTCTCTTCGCCGCGCACCAGCTTTTGCAGCAGGCTGCGGGGCGTGGTGCCAGGGGGGATTTCATAGTTGCCGGCCTTGATGGCACGGTCCTGCCCCGAGAAGCGGAACCAAGCGTAGAGCATGCGGGCATCCACGCGCGCGCCAGCAGCCACCACATCGCGGGCGACGCCCCGGGGTGTGGTGCCGGGCTCGATGGCCAGCTCCAGAGGCTCGCTGCCGGTCACCAGCGGCTGGTGCAGCCACCAAAAAGCCGCACCACCGGATGCGATCAGAACCAACACGATCAAAGCCAGTAAACGTCGCACAACCCTGATACCTGTATGAATGGGAGCGGGCATCATAATTCAGCGATGACTTACCCCCTGAACGGCATTACCCCCCTGTCCCACCTGGGCGTGATTCGCGTGGAAGGCGAAGACGCCGCCAAGTTTCTGCACGGCCAGCTCACCCAGGATTTCGCCCTGCTCGGCATGGACCAGGCCCGCCTCGCAGCCTTTTTGTCGGCCAAGGGCCGCATGCAGGCCAGCTTCATCGGCTTCAAGCGCAGCGCTACCGAGGTGCTGCTGGTGTGCAGCCGCGACCTGCTGCCCCCCACGCTCAAGCGCCTGTCGATGTTTGTATTGCGCGCAAAGGCCAAGCTGACCGACGCCACCAACGACTTTGCCCTGTACGGTCTGGCCGGAGACACCGTGCCCGACGGCAGCCAGCCCGCCTGGACCAAGGCCGATATCGGCACCGCGTCGGTGGTCCACCTGTACCCCGCCGATGGCCAGCCCCGCGCCCTGTGGGTGGCCCCGGCCGTTGACCCGGCCCCCGCAGGCCCCGCGCTGGACGCCGCGCTGTGGCTTTGGAGCGAGGTGAAGAGCGGCGTGGCAACCCTGACCACGCCCGTGGTCGAGGCCTTTGTGCCCCAGATGCTGAACTATGAATCCCTGGGTGGCGTGAACTTCAAGAAGGGCTGCTACCCCGGCCAGGAAGTGGTTGCGCGCAGCCAGTTCCGGGGCACGCTCAAGCGCCGGGCCTACATCGCCCATGCGCCAGCCGAAGTGGCAGTGGGAGCCGAAGTGTTCAACACGGCAGACCTGGAGCAGCCCTGCGGCACCGTGGTGCAGGTGGCTTCTGCACCGGGCGGCGGATTCGACACCATCGTGTCGCTGCAGATCAGCGCCGCGCAGGAAGGCAGCCTGCAGGTGGGTGCCACGGACGGCGTAGCGTTGGCCCTGCTGCCGCTGCCCTACGCGCTGCTCAAAGATATTTGAATAAAAATGGGCTCCAGCGCTTATCCATCAAGCGCAAACAGCTCATTTTTTAATAGCAAAATCGACTACAACCGCTGCGCCATCGCAATGTGCGCGATGCCAGCCTCTTCGTAAGGCTCACCTACCACGGAGAAACCGGCGCGGCGGTAAAAGCCCTCAGCGCTGCGCTGGGCGTGCAATTGCACCTCCGTGTCGCCCCGGGCGCGGGCGGCGGCGACCAGCGCATCCAGCAACTGCAGCCCCCACTGCGCACCACGCACCGAGCGGTCCACGGCCATGCGGCCGATGCGGCCCACACCCGGTGACTGCTGCAGCAAACGGCCCGCAGCAATGGGCATTCCCAGCCGGTTGTAGAGCACGGCATGGCGGGCCGAGATGTCGTGCACATCGGCTTCGATTTCGGCGGGAATGCCCTGCTCGTGCACAAACACCTCCGTGCGCACACGGCCTGCATCGCGGCCCAGCGTGTTCCAGTCGCCCGTGCGCACCTCGGCCATGTCGGCACCGGCCTCAAAGCCCTCGAAGATGGCGCGCAGCGCGGGTGGCACCGGGCGCGAGGTCTGCGTGGCCGGGTCGGCAAACACATAGACCAGTTCGGCCGAGATCAGCAACCGGTCGCCACAGAAAATGCCCGCCGTGAACAGGCAGGATGAGTTGCCGATGCGCGTGCAGCGCAGGCCCACATCCAGCGTGTCATCGAGCCGCGCAGAGGCGTGGTATTCCACCGTGGCCTTCTTCACATACATCTCACCGCCCAGTACATGCATGCTCGCCTCGTAAGGCAAACCCAGCGCGCGCCAGTAGTCGCTCATGGCCGTGTCGATGTACATGAGGTAGTGCGCGTTGAACACGATCTTTTGCATGTCCACCTCGGCCCAGCGCACGCGCAGGCGGTGGAAACAGCGGAATTCGTTGCGTTGCATGTTGTCTTCACTCCATTCCAAAGGCCAATCGCAGCGCCCGGGCTGCGTCGGCATGGGCCTTGCGCGCCTCGGGGATGGCGCGGCCCATCTTGATGAATTCGTGGGTCACGCCCCGGTAGATGTCCAGATCTACGGGCACACCGGCCAGGCGCAATTTGTCGGCGTACTCAATGCCTTCATCCACCAGCGGGTCACACTCCGCCAGACCGATCCAGGCGGGGGCCACACCATCGACATCCGGCGCATGCAGCGGGGCAAAGCGCCAGTCTTCGCGCTCGGCGCGGCTTTGCACGTAGTTGCCGAAGAACCAGCTGATGGCAGGCTCTTCCAGCACCAGGCCGCGCGCGAACAGCGCGTGAGATGGCGTGTCTTGATGGGCGGCGCAGCCCGGGTAGATCAGCAGTTGCAGCGCCAGCGGCAGGCCCGCATCGCGCGCCAGAATGGCGTTGACCGCGGCCAGCGTGCCCCCCGCGCTGTCGCCCCCAACGGCCAGGCGCTGCGGGTCGGCACCCAGGCGCTCGGCGTTGGCAGCCAGCCACTGCAGCGCATCCCACGCATCGTTGCTGGCCGTGGGAAAGCGGTGCTCCGGCGCCAGCCGGTAGTCCAGCGACACCACCATGCAACCCGCCAGACGCGCCAGCTCGCGGCACAGAATGTCGTGCGTGGCGATGTTGCCAATGGTGAAGCCGCCGCCGTGCGTGTACAGCAGCACGGGCAAGCCCTTGTCGGTGCTGGGCGCGTACAGCCGTGCGGGCAGCATGGCGCCGTCGCGGGCCGGGATCTGCAGGTCCTCCACCCGCGCCAGTGCGGCCTTGGGCACCTCCAGCACATCCGCGCCCGCCTGGTAGGCGATGCGTGCCTCCTGCGGCGTGCGCGTGTGCAGCGGTGGGTGCCCCGCGCGCGCCATGCGTTCAAGCACGCTGCGCATCTGGGGGGTGAGACGGGTGTGGTGGATGTGCAGGTCGGTCAACGGTTGGGGTCTCGGCAAAAAAAGAAAACGGCCCGCACGGCGGCGGGCCGCTCATCGGTGGCTTACTTGAAGGTCACGCGCACCGGTGCGGCGCCGGGCAGGCCGTCGTAGGTGGCCGTCACCGACAAACCGGCCTTGGGCGGCAGCAGGGGCGAGAATGAGCCCAGGCTGATCAGATCGCCCGGCTGCATGGCCAGGCCTTCTTGCGCCAACGCGCCCGCCAGCCATACCACCGCATTGAGCGGATGCTCCAGGATGTCGCTGCCCTTGCCACCGCCCAGGCGCGCGCCCGCGCCATCGGTCAGCGACACGTTCATGTCGGCCAGCGCCTTCAGCATGGCCAAACGCTCGCCGCGATAGGCTGGCACAGCAATGGGCGTACCCGCCACGCCCAGGCGCGCGCCCACGTTGATGGCCGTCACGCCTGCGCCATTGAGCTTGGGCGGCGCCTGCACCATCAGGTCGGGCAATTCCATGAACGGGATGATCTGGTCCACGGCATCCAGCACGTCCATGGGGGTCTTGGCCTGGTTGATGGCGGCGCTTTTCACGCGCACCAGCATGTCGGCCTCGTACAGTGGGCGGGCACCGAAGGCCGCATCCACCGTGGCGCCGCTGGGCAGCACCATGCCTTCGTAGAGCTTGCCCCACACGGGTTTGTCGGTGTTGAAGCGCTTTTGCACAGCGGGGTTGGTGAGGCCCGCCTTGTAGCCAATCACCTTGCCCATGCGCTGTGCCAGCAATGCGTTGACCTTGCCGCGTGTGCAGGCGCCGTCGGCGTCAGTGAGGTTCTCGGGGTTGGCGGCGGGGGTTTTGGCGACATAGTTGGCCACCAGGTCGGCGGCCTGCGCATCGGTCAGGCACTGGGCCTGGGCGCTTGTCACAGATGCGACGGCTACCAGGGCCGCCATCAGGGTTTGCTTCGTTTTCACGCGTGTCTCCTCCTTATAAAGTGAGCTCAGAACTCGTTTCAAGGGCTGGCGAGCTATCGTAATCGCTGGCACTCCCATTCACACATTCTGTTGCACCATGGCTTTCATCTACTACGTCACCCAGATCCAGTTTGAATTCGGCGCCGTCAAGCTGCTGAAACAAGAGTGCGAGCGTGTGGGCATCACACGTCCGCTGATCGTGACAGACCCTGGCGTGAAGGCCGCAGGCGTGCTGCAAAAGGCGCTGGACGCGCTGCCTGGCATGACCGTGGCGGTGTTTGACCAGACGCCGTCGAACCCCACCGAAACCGCCGTGCGCGCCGCCGTTGCAATGTACAAGGCCCAGGGCTGCGATGGCCTGATCGCCGTGGGCGGTGGCTCGGCCATCGACTGCGCCAAGGGCATTGCGATTGCCGCCACGCACGAAGGTCCCCTCACCCACTACGCCACCATCGAAGGCGGCTCACCCCGCATCACCGAGCGCGCCGCACCGCTGATCGCCGTGCCCACCACCAGCGGCACGGGCAGCGAGGTGGCGCGAGGCGCCATCATCATCGTGGATGACCACCGCAAGCTGGGCTTTCACTCGTGGCACCTGGTGCCCAAGACGGCCATCTGCGACCCCGAACTCACGCTGGGCCTGCCCCCCATGCTCACTGCCGCTACGGGCATGGATGCGATTGCACACTGCATGGAAACCTTCATGTCCGCCGCGTTCAACCCGCCCGCTGACGGCATCGCGCTGGATGGCCTCACACGCGGCTGGGCGAACATCGAGCAGGCCACCAAAAACGGCAGCGACCGCGACGCGCGCCTGCACATGATGAGCGCCAGCATGCAGGGCGCCATGGCCTTCCAGAAGGGCCTGGGCGCGGTGCACTCGCTCAGCCACAGCCTGGGCGGCGTGAACCCGCGCCTGCACCACGGCACGCTCAACGCCATGTTCCTGCCCGCCGTGGTGCGCTTTAACGCTACGGCCGAATCGGTGCAAAAGGAAAAGCGCCTGGAACGCATGGCACACGCCATGGGCCTGGCCAGCGCGGGCGACATCCCCGAAGCCATCCGCGACATGAACGCCCGCCTGGGCCTGCCCACGGGCCTGGCGGCCATGGGGGTGACCGAAGCCCTGTTCGACGACATCATCAAGGGCGC
The DNA here is from genome assembly GCF_019218805.1 of Acidovorax sp. sif0632. Lineage (NCBI taxonomy): Bacteria > Pseudomonadati > Pseudomonadota > Betaproteobacteria > Burkholderiales > Comamonadaceae > Acidovorax > Acidovorax sp. sif0632. The sequence continues at coordinate 137,669 of NZ_JAHUWW010000003.1, forward strand.
CATGGCCGACCACTGCCACAAGACCAACCCGCGCATTGCCACGCCCGAGGAATACCGCGACATGCTGGCGCAGTCGCTGTAAGAGCCTGCCCAAAGCGTATTGGTGATCTCCCTGCGGCGGCGCCACAGCACCTGGTGTGCCGCCGCCTCCAACGCACATAGAAGCCTTCCTGCCGTGACCGCTCCTGCGGGATTGCGCTGTCCAAACCCATCTCACGCGATTCACTACGCGCTAGACTCCGACTCGTCAACAATTAATTAACAATTCATTACCCTGGTGGAGAGCCAGTTCAATGTCGTTCTGGCGCTGCCCGGAGACTTTGATCAGGCCCTGGGGGGAGGGCCACTGTCGATGCGCACCGGAAATCTCAGCACCTGGCTCCTGCGGGGCACCTATCCCCGGCTGTATGTGCCTATCGTGCTGATCATCGTGCTGGTCAGCACGGTGCGCTACCACTACCTGGTGGCCACAGAAACCGACGAGGTGCGCCGCCATGCCGCCACCGAACTGCGCCGTGCTGGCGATGCGCTGCTGCCGTCGCTGGCGGCCCTGCCCGCCTCGGACCGCCAGGCCCAGGCCACGCTGCTCAGCGAAGGGATTGCCAGCTTCGGGCCGGGCATCCATTCGCTGAAATGGCAGGTGGACAACGAGCCCGCCACCGAAGCCCGGGCGCCCCGCCTGCCCGCCACCGCGCCAGACTGGTTTGCCCAATGGGTCAACATTGCACCGCCCTCGCAGCAGTTCAGCCAGGCGTTGTCCAGCGGCGGGGCCTCCGGGCGCCTGACGGTGACGCTGCAGGCGGCCCCCCTCGTCGGCCAGGTCTGGAGCACGGTGGTGGTGCAGTTGCGCATCTCGGCCCTCAACATTTTCACCATCCTGCTGCTGCTCACCCTGCTGCTGCGGGCCAATGCCCGCATGCTGCGCCGCCTGGCAGAAGCCACCGATGCGTTCCGCCAGGGCCGCCTGGACACGCGCATGGAGGTGACGGGCACGCTCGAATCGCGCGCCATGGCGGCCACCTTCAATGACATGGCGGGCAAGGTCCAGTCGCTGGTGCTGTCGCTGCGCGAAACCCAGCAGCAGCAAAGCGAACAACTGCACTTCACACGCCAGCTGATCGACGCCCTGCCCCTGCCGGTGTTCGTGCGGGATGCGAAGGGTGTCACCCTCGAAGTCAACTGTGCCTGGCAGCGGCTTTTTCATGCCCCTGCCGGTGCTGGCAACGCTCAGGCCTCGCCACCCGCGTATCCCCAGGAGCTGTCGCCCGAGCGCTCCACCCAGATCGCCCAGGCGCAGGACAATGAGATCCGCGTGCACCCCGCCAACCACCAGCCCCCAAGGCACATGGCCTACTACGAGGCCCCATTCACCACCACCCGGGGCACGCTGGCCGGCACCATTGGCACCCTGGTGGATGTGACCGAACGCAAACGCGCACAGGAGGCCCTGCGCGCCGAGAAGGAACGCGCCGAGGTCACGCTTGCCTCCATCGGCGACGGGGTGATCACCACCGACCCCTCGGGCTGCATCGAAACCATCAACGAGGCCGCACAGCTCATGACCGGCTTCACCGCCGACCAGGCGCTGGGGCGGCAGCTGGACGACGTGTTTCGCCTGTATGAAGAGCTTGCCAGCCGCAACGCCAGTTCTGCGGCCGAGCGGGACACCGTGCCCGGCGCCCTGCAGCCGGTCACGCACGAGGTGCTGATCCACCGCTCAGGCGAACGCTACGCCATCGAGTACACCGCGTCAGCAATCCGCCAGGGCGATGGCACGGCCGCAGGCTGCGTGCTGGTGTTCCGCGACGTGACCGAAACCCGCAACCTGCGCCACCAGATTTCATGGCACGCACGGCACGATCCGCTCACCGGGTTGTACAACCGCGCCGCCCTGGCCGAGCGGCTGACCCATGCCATCTTCGTGGCGCGGCAAAAAGGGCTGCTGCTGGCGGTGTGCATGCTCGACCTGGACCATTTCCAGACCGTGAACGACGCCCACGGCAACCGCGTGGGCGACCGCCTGCTCAAGGAAACCGCGCGGCGCCTGGGCGCCTTCATCACGCCACAGGACGCCGTGGCGCGCATGGGGGGCGATGAGTTTGTGCTGCTTCTGGGCGAGCTGCCCGACGTGCCCGCCATCGAGGCGCGTGTGGACGTGCTCATGCAGCAGCTGGCCGCCCCCTACGCCATCGACGACCGCGTGCTGCACACCACCGTGAGTGTGGGCGTGGCCGTGTTTCCGCAAGACGACGCCAACCCCGACACCCTGCTGCGCCACGCCGACCAGGCCATGTGCCAGGCCAAGGGCTTCGGCCGCAACCAGATGCATGTGTTCGACGTGCAGCTGGACCACGCCGTGCAGACCCAGCACACGCGCCAGACCCGCGTGGCCCAGGCGCTGCACGCGGGCGAGCTCGTGCTGCACTACCAGCCCAAGGTGAACCTGCGCACCGGCGAAATCCTGGGGCTGGAGGCCCTGCTGCGCTGGCAACACCCCGAGCAGGGCCTGCTGGGCCCGCAGCATGTGTTGCCCCTGATCGAGGATGCCGAGCTGGAGGTGGAAGTGGGCGAATGGGTGCTGCGCCAGGCCCTGGCACAGATGCGGCAGTGGACGGACGCCGGCATGCTGTGGGAGGTGAGCGTGAACATCTCCGCGCCCCACTTTCACCGGGCCAATTTTGTGGAGCGGCTCAAGGACATCCTGCACACCTGCCCCGAGGTGTCGCCCACCCGCCTGGAGCTGGAAATCCTCGAATCTGCAGCCTTGCAAGACATGCAGTACATGCGCCACATGATGCAAAGCTGCCAGGCGCTGGGCGTGCGTTTTGCGCTGGACGACTTCGGCACCGGCTTCTCCTCGCTGTCTTACCTGAAGCGCCTGCCCGCTGAAACCATCAAGATCGACCAGTCGTTCGTGCGCGGCATTCTGGAAGACGGCGACGACCTCACGCTCGTGAGCGCCATCGTCGCGTTGGCCGCCGCCTTTCACCGGCATGTGGTGGCCGAGGGCGTAGAAACCGCCGAGCAATGCGCCAAGCTGCTGGAGCTGGGCTGCGAGCGCGCCCAGGGCTTTGGCATTGCTCGGCCCATGCCTGCGCACGAGGTGCTGACCTGGGCCCGGGAGCACGCTGCTCGCCATGCGGCCCGGGCGGTGCAGGAGGCGGCGCGGCGGCCTGCCTCAACCTGAGTACTACAGCGGTTGCACTGCGTTCATGTCGGGCCGCGCCAGCCACGCCTGCCACTCGTCCACCAGCTGCTGGCTGGCCCGCGTAGCCGCAAGCCAGGCCTTGGCGCGCGCGGCGCTGTCGGTGCCGTAGTGGGTGAAATCGTTGCGGTCGGGCAGCTTGGCGTTGGGCAAGGAGCGCACCCAGTCGGGGCTGGGCGACAGCACCACCATGTTGTCCAGCGCCGGGGTGGAACGGTGGCGCCACTTGAGTCCCTTGTCCAGCCAGCCGGGCACCACCTGGTGCTGGAAATGCGGGTACAGCACCAGGCCGGGCGAGGCAGTCGGGCCAGAATCTGAGGGTTTTTGGCCGCCAGCGCTTGTTGGATAAGCGCTGCCAGCTATTAATTCAATAGCATTCTGTGATTGTTGGCCGTAGGCCAGGTGCAGGTGGTAGTCGGTGATGCCCCCGTCCCAATACGCTCCACGGGGCGCACCCGGAATGTTGTGCACGGCCTGCAGCACAAACGGGATCGAGCAGCTGGCTTGCAGCGCTGGCATGAAGTTGCCGCCGTGCAGCAGCACCTGCCGCGTGCGGTAGTCCGAGGTGCCAAACGGCAATGCAGCGCACGCAGCACCCACGCTCACACCAACACCATCGGCCGTGGCTGCATCGGACGAGGAGAACACCACTCGCTCCAGCCACGCCCCCATCGCCTTGCGGTGCACCGTGTTCGTCAGAAACGCGCCCAGATAGCCCAGCGGCGTGGCCACGCGGTGCTCGCGCCCTAGCAGGTGCCGCCCGCGCGAGGTGACGATGTGCAGGCGGTAGCGCGGGTGGCTCAGCACCTCGTCGATGCGCCCACCATAGAACGCCTGCAGGTTCTGCCCAAACCGCTCGCTCACATGCGCGGCCGTGGGGCGCTTCTTGCCCGGCGGCAGGTCGTAGTGCTGGTGGATGTAGTCGTGCTCCAGCCGCTCGAAAGCCGCCACCGATTGCTGCAGGCAGGCCGTGGCCATGCGCCAGGCGCCGATCGAGGCGCCCACCAGATGCACCGGCTGGCTGGACTGGGGCAGCCACTCCCCAAAGATAAAACGGTCCAGCGGACCCAGGATCAGGCCCTTGGGGCCCCCTGCCGCCGCAGGGATCACGCCCACATCGCCGGGCTGCAGCCCGTGGTTTTCAAGGTGTTGGCGGGCGCGGGGGCCGGCATGGATGCGCAGGGCTTTCATGGGCGGCATTTTCGCAAAGCCGCAAGGCGGCTCAAAACCAGCTCTCACACCACGTAATCAGCAGCCTCAGGCTTCGCAGTCCAGTCGATAGGGTCTTGCTGCAGCACCATGTCGATGTCCAGCCCCAGGGCCAAACCCACTTCGCCGGGGAACGACACGGCCAGTTCCTTTTCGCCCAGTTCTGCCTCACGCGCCCGGGCGCGCCAGGACGCCAGGTGGATCACACCCGCCAGGGGCTCGTAGGCATTGTTGTCAAACGGCGCGCTCTGGTGGTGCAGGGCATCCACCACCACCTCGGGCAAACGCCAGCGGCGTGCCAGCCCGGCCGTCACATGGCCATAGCAGTAGCCAAAGATGCGCTGCTCGATCTTGCCGCGCCGCAGGTCAAACGGGGCCACCAGTGTGTTCACCGACTGGGCTTTGTCCGGGTCGGCCAGGTGAATCACCAGCTCGCCCAGCGCGTGCAGCAGGCCGGTGGTGTACGCAGCGGTCTGGTTCTGGTGCACGATGCCCGCCAGCGACCGTGCCAGCTTGGCCGTGTTGAGGCTGTAGCGCCAGAACTGCTGCATGTGCACGCCCGGCACCGAGCGCGACGCAGTGCCCAGCGGCGCCGACGTAACCAGTGTGCGAACCTGGGCAATACCCAGCAGCGCCAGTGCTTCGGGGATGCCGGCAATCTGGCGCGGTACCTGGAAGGTGTGGGAATTGGCCAGCTCCAGCAGCCGCCCGGCCAGGGCCGGGTCGGTGCCGAAAAGCTGGTTCAGACGCCGCAGGCTGGGCTCTTCATGCGCCAGCTCGCTCATCAGCAATGCCACCGTGCGCGGAAGGCTGGGCAGAGCTACGGGTTGGGCCAGCAGTGCGTTCAGCTCCATGGGGTCAGGCACCAGAGTTGGGGTTGCTGGCGATTATGGCCCCCAACCTGTCGCAAACCCAGGCCATCCCGCCGCAATCCGTCAACGGCCCTTGGCCTGTTGCAACTTGGCAAATGCCGACGCCATGGCCGACTGTTGCAGGGGCTCGGGCGCACGGCGCTGGGGTTGTGCATAGCCCCGGCCAGCACCCTCAAAACGGTTGTCGCGGGGTGCACCCCGGTCACCGCCCTGGCGTGGTGGCGCATCGCCCAGCTTCATCGACAGGCCGATGCGCTTGCGCTCCACGTCCACCTCCATGACCTTGACCTTGACGATGTCGCCGGTCTTGACCACTTCGCGCGCATCGTTCACAAACTTGTGCGCCAGCTGGCTCACGTGCACCAGGCCATCCTGGTGCACGCCCAGGTCGATGAAGGCGCCAAACTGGGCCACGTTGCTCACCGTGCCTTCCAGGATCATGCCTTCCTTCAAATCCTTGATGTCTTCCACGCCATCGTTGAAGCGCGCCACCTTGAAGTCCGGACGCGGGTCGCGGCCGGGCTTTTCCAGCTCGGCCAGGATGTCCTTGACGGTGATCACACCGAATTTTTCGTTGGCAAACAGCTCGGGCTTCAAGGTCTTGAGCATGTCGGCGCGGCCCATGATCTCGGCCACGGGCTTGCCCGTCTTCTCCATGATCTGCTCGACCACGGGGTAGGTTTCGGGGTGCACGCCGGTCATATCGAGGGGGTTGTCGCCCCCCCGGATGCGCAAGAAGCCCGCGCTCTGCTCAAACGTCTTGGCGCCCAGGCCCGCCACGTCCATCAGCTGCTTGCGGCTCTTGAACGCGCCATTGGCCTCACGCCAGCGCACCACCGCCTTGGCCACGCTGCCCGACAGGCCCGACACACGGCTGAGCAAGGGCACGCTGGCCGTGTTCAGGTCCACACCCACCGAGTTCACGCAGTCTTCCACCACCGTGCCCAGCGTGCGGGCCAGCTCGCTCTGGTTCACGTCGTGCTGGTACTGGCCCACGCCGATGCTCTTGGGGTCGATCTTCACCAGTTCGGCCAGCGGGTCCTGCAGGCGGCGTGCGATGGATGCCGCGCCACGCAGGCTCACGTCCACATCGGGCATCTCTTGCGAGGCGTATTCGCTGGCGCTGTAGACCGAAGCACCGGCCTCGCTCACCACCACCTTTTCAATCACGCGGTCCACCTTGGCCGCCAGCTTGATCAGGTCGGCGGCCAGCTTGTCGGTCTCGCGGCTGGCCGTGCCGTTGCCAATCGCAATCAGGTTCACGCCGTGCTTCTCGGCCAGCTTGGCCAGGGTGTGCAGCGAGCCCTCCCAATCGCGGCGCGGCTCGTGCGGGTAGACAGTCGCGGTTTCCACCAGCTTGCCTGTGGCATCCACCACGGCCACCTTCACACCGGTGCGGATGCCCGGGTCCAGGCCCATCACCACACGCGGCCCCGCCGGCGCGGCCAGCAGCAGGTCGCGCAGGTTGTCGGCAAACACCTTGATCGCCACCTTTTCAGCGTCGTCGCGCAGGCGGGCGAACAGGTCGCGCTCGGTTGAAAGGCTGAGCTTCACGCGCCAGGTCCAGGCCACACACTTGCGGATCAGGTCATCGGCCTTGCGGCCCCGGTGGCTCCAGCCCAGGTGCAGGGCAATCTTGCCTTCGGCCATGCTGGGCTTGCCGGGTTCGGGCTCCACGGGCAGCACCAGCTTGGCCTCCAGAATCTCCAGGCCCCGGCCCCGGAACACCGCCAGCGCGCGGTGCGAAGGCACGCGGCCGATGGGTTCGTCGTATTCAAAGTAGTCGCGGAACTTGGAAACCTCGGGGTCGTTCTCGTTCTTGGACTCGACCTTCTTGCTGCGCAGCAGCCCCTCGGCCCACAGCCATTCGCGCAGGTTTTGCACCAGTGCCGGGTCTTCGGCCCAGCGTTCGGAAAGGATGTCGCGCACGCCGTCCAGCACTGCGGGCACGGTCGAAAAGTCCGCGCCCGTCTTGCCATCGTCCAGCACCTCGGGCGGCTTGGTGAAGGCGGCAGCCTCCACGGCAGGGTCCAGCGTGGGGTCGGCAAAGAGCTTGTCAGCCAGCGGCTCGATGCCGAACTCGCGGGCCATCTGGCCCTTGGTGCGGCGCTTTTGCTTGAACGGCAGGTAGATGTCTTCCAGCTCCTGCTTCGTTGGAGCTGCGGCAATGGCAGCACGCAGCGCATCGGTCAGCTTGCCCTGCTCGTCAATGCTCTTGAGCACCGCAGCGCGGCGGTCGTCCAGCTCGCGCAGGTAAGACAGGCGGGCTTCCAGTTCACGCAGCTGGATATCGTCCAGCCCACCGGTGACTTCCTTGCGGTAGCGCGCGATAAAGGGCACTGTGGCGCCCCCGTCCAGCAGCTCCACCGCTGCGCGCACCTGCTGTTCACTAACCCTGATTTCTGCGGCCAACTGCCGGATGATCTGCTGCATGTGTGGGCAAACTCTCTGAGACTCGGTCAAACAAACGAACAAAAACGCGAAGCGCGGGAGTTTGCCACAGGCACTTGGGGGCGTACGGGTGCAATAGCCCGGATGGTCGTGCCGGGTCGGCATTCAAAAAGCCTCGGACTGACCGCAATGCAACGGAACGCCTTCTGGCCTGCACCTATTGCGCGGGCCGCAGATAAGGCGCATTCTGTAAAAGCCCCGTAAAAGTTGCTTTTGTATGTGAACAGGTAGACAGCCTCCCTTCTCATTTACACATCCACCTGCGGCCCCAAACCACGCACTTTGTGCCGGAGGATCTATGAGATTTGAATATCTGGTTCGAGGTTTTCAAGTTTTGGTGCGTCGCCGTTTTAGTGCAATGGCCTTCATCCTGCTGTGCGTCGCAGCGCCCCAGGCCTCTGCACTGATCATCGGGGAATTCCGGGTGCGCGGACCCAACGGCGCCAACGACGAATTCATCAAGCTCTACAACGAAACCGCTTCACCACTCGCCGTGGTCGCCACCGGTACCGGCACTGGGTACGGCGTAGCAGCTTCTGATGGCACGCTGCGGTGTTCCGTCCCCAACGGCACCGTCATCCCTGCCCACGGGCACTACCTGTGCGTCAACAGCGTGGCCTACTCCATCGGCGCCTACCCCGCTGGCAATGGCACGACAGCCACAGGCGATGCCACCTACGTCACGGACATTCCGGACAATGCAGGGATCGCGTTGTTCAGCAGCAATACCCCCGCCGAGTTCTTGCTGGCCAACCGGCTGGATGCCGTGGGCTCTACTTCCGAAGCCAATACGCTGTACAAGGAGGGCGCTGGTTATCCTGCCTTGACACCCTTCTCCATCGACTACGCGTTCACCCGCGACATCTGTGGAAAACAGGGCTCTATCACGACCTTCACCGCCTGCCTGACGACCGGCGTGGCGCTGGACACCAACAACAATGCCGTCGATTTCTATTTTGTAGACACCAACGGGACCTCGGCAGGTGCAGGACAGCGGCTCGGGGCACCATCGCCCTCCAACCTCAGCAGCCCGGTTATCGGCAGCATTGTCAGCCCTGCTTTGCTAGACCCTTGCGTTGCGCCGCCCACACCGCCCAACTCGGTGCGCGACTTAACGAGCGACCCTGCCAACAATTCCACCTTTGGCACGCTGGACGTCCGCCGGACCTTCACCAATACGAGTGGAGGCGATCTAACGCGGCTGCGGTTCAAAATCATCGATCTGACGACGTTCCCCGCCCCGTCGGGTACCGCTGACCTGCGCCCCCGCACGTCTTCAAGCGTGGTAGTCACCGTAGACCGCGCACCGTGCGGCGCAGGCACAAGCAACGTGACCGTCGAGGGCACCACGCTGGAGCAACCGCCTTCGCAGCCCAACGGTGGCGGGTTCAACTCCACCCTGTCCGCCGGGGCCGTGACCTTGGGCACACCCTTGGCCGCGGGTGCCTCCATCGACGTCCGATTCCTCCTGGGCATCCAGCAAACGGGTAGCTATCGTTTCAGCGTCGTGATCGAAGGCCTTCCAGAAGGCGGTGGCATCTTTGAAGTGAGCGGCTGTACCGACGGCTGTCCGGTCGTGCAGTCCATCGTTCGCGCTGATGCGGACCCGACGGCAGCAGCGTCGGTGGACTACACCGTCACCTTTAGCACCCCGGTCACTGGTGTGGATGCGGCGGACTTCGCTCTGACAAGCACCGGAACCATTGCGGGCGCCTCCATCACCGGCGTCAGTGGCGCAGGCGCCGTCTACACCGTGACCGTCAATACTGGAACAGGCAACGGCACATTGCGCCTGGACGTGACTGACGACAATTCGATCAACGCGGGTGGCTCCCCTCTGGGGGGCGCGGGTGTGGGTGACGGGAACTTCACCACCGGAGCTTTCTACACCATCGCCCGGGGCGTAGCGCCCGTCAGCAACATCCCCACCTTGAGCGAATACGCCATGATGCTTCTGGGCTTGGCGCTCCTGGGCTCAGTATGGCTGCAACGCAAGCGGGGCAATCTCCGCTGATCTGCCTCGCTTGAAATAACTGCATCGGCAGGGACTCGACTGGCGCGCCTTTCTGGCGCGCTAGTCGTTTCTGGCGGTGGTATCGAAGCCTGCCGACACCACATTCCTCCAGACCGGTGCATGGCGAGCAAGACCCACGGCCCTGTATGGGCTCCGCAAGAACGAAGTCACAGAGCACTACTTTTCGCAGGCACTCTTAAAATGCGCAGGCCACCGAGCCCCAGTCCCCTGCATGGATGCCCCTTCCCTCTCTTTCCCTATCCGCACAGAATGCCCGCCGGGCGCCTGTGTCTGCGACCGGGATGCCTTGCTGCAATCCCCCGATGCCGTGCTGGAGGCACGCATCCTGCAGCTCACCCAGGCTGAAGAAAAGAAGTTGCTGCAGCGGCTGGAGAACATCACCAGCCTGAGCGACCTGCGGCGTTTGCAGGAGCGCATGGAGCAGCAGCTGGGCCTGCGGCTGACCATTGCCCCCAGCCCCAACGAAGTGCGCACCCTGCGCGGCATCACCATCCTGGTCCACGAGCAGCGCGGCCTGTGCCGCAAGACACGCCAAGCGATTCCGGCAGCCATCAAGAAGGGCATGGACCAGCGGCCGGAGATCACGTACGAGCTGCTGAACGAGGGCGGGTTGTTCTCGGGGTTGTGACCCCGCGCATCCGTCTCTTTGCCCACCCGCCCTGCCCGCCGCATGCAAGACGACCTGTTCGGCAGCCCCGAAGCCCCAACACCTCCTGTGCCTTCGCGGCATTCCACCCGGCCGACCAAAGCCGATGCGCCCGAAGCCGCAGAACACGCCGCGCCGCCTGCCCCGCGCAAGCGCTCCAGCCAGGTAACCGCCATGGCGCACGACGATGCGCTCACCGCCCTGGCCGCCGCCTTGCCCCGGCAGTTGCGCCTGGGCACCTCCAGCTGGACCTACCCCGGCTGGAAAGGCCTGGTGTGGGAGGGTGAACATTCCGACGCGCAGCTGTCCAAACAAGGCCTGGCGGTATATGCCCAGCACCCGCTGATGCGCACCGTGAGCATTGACCGCAGCTTTTACCGGCCGCTCACCGTGAGCCAGTACGAACGCTACGCCTCGCAGGCGCCCGACGACTTCCGGTTTGTGGTGAAGGCACCAAGTGTGGTGACCGACGCCCTGGTGCGCAGCGAAGACGGCCGGGGCCGCCAGGCCAACCCAGCATTCTTGAGCCCCGAACTGGCCCGCAGCGAGTGTGTGGAACCTGCCCTGCAAGGGCTGGGGCACAAGCTGGGTGCGCTGGTGTTCCAGCTCAGCCCGCTGCCGCTGGCGCAGTTGGACCGCCTGCCGCTGCTGCTGGAGCGCCTGCGCACCATGCTGCTCGCCCTGCCAGCCCTCGCGCCCACGGCGCCCGATGGGGTGATTGCGGTGGAAGTGCGCGACCCCGAATGGCTGACCCCGGACTTTGCCGCCGTGCTGCGCGAAGCTGGCGCCACCTACTGCCTGGGCCTGCACGCCAAGATGCCGCCGCTGCAGGCCCAGCTGCCCATGCTGCGCGCGCTGTGGCCAAGCCCCCTGGTGTGCCGCTGGAACCTGAACCCGGTGCATGGCCCCTATGGCTATGAAGAGGCGGAGCGCCTGTACGCCCCCTACGACCGCCTACACCACCCCGACCGGCCCACCCGCGCCGAGCTGGCCAGCGTAATTGCGGGCATCACGCGCCGGGGGCAGAACGCTTTTGTGACCATCAGCAACCATGCCGAGGGCTGCGCGCCGCTGACGGTGCGCGGTGTGGCCGACGAAGTGGCTGCGGTGCTGGCGGCAGCGCCACGCTAACTGCATACCGGCCGCAGAGGCGTCCAAGCCTTTGAGCATGGGCACAGGGGGCACGGTGGCAAGACCCATGCCGTATGCATCCTCGGAAAGCGGGAAGCTCACATATTCATAGCTGCCAGCGCTTATCTATGAAGCACCAGGGCCGATTTTCGTCCATATTTTTAGAACAGTACGCATGGTATGTGTTCACCAGCGCGCGCCCAAAAAAGCCGAGCTGCACGGCGCAGGCGTCGGGCCGCAGGGGCTGACGTGAACAAACGACCAAATGGCCTTGAGCAGAGCCATCGCATCCCCTCAGGCCAACCACAGGGCCCTGCACCGTCACACGATTGCCCGGTGGCTTTTTGGGATGGGCTTGCCAAATTGCATCGAGACCTCAGGCATTCGCGCCGATAGGTACCTAACCTGAATGTCGCCGAACAACACCTACCAGAGTTGGTAGTTACGAACTCTTGACAGGAATTTTCTAATTGGCACCGACTTCAGCGCGTGCGCCACAGCACCGGGTATTTTTGCAAATGATACTTACTGCGACCGATGAGATGGTTTTCACCACGGGTAATGTAATAGATGTTCCCATTGATCAACAGCAGTTTCCAGACAATACCAATCACCGGGAGGAAATTTTGAAAAATAAATCCACAAAATGGCTGTGGGTCGTGTTATTTGCTACAGCAAATATCGGACATGCACAAGAGGCTATTCCAGATTTTTACAAAGAACCGGGGATTCAGCCCAACAGAGCATTTGTCAATCAGAGCCAAAATGAAAATATTGACCCGTTTACTGGTGCACTCCAGCGGCACTATATCGACCTCAGAATTCCTGGCAACGGTGGAATGGATTTAACCATCGTCCGTTCTTACAACAGCAGCAGTGTAGATCCTGCCAATCCAACACAACCCCGAACGAGCATTGGCTTGGGGTGGACCCTGCATTTTGGTCGCATTCTGAAGTCTCGCAATTCATACCCTTGCCTGAATCAGAACCTTGAGTCCGTTTCAGACAACCCCATCCTAGAACTCCCGGATGGCAGTCGGCAGTTGCTTACCTTCACTGGCCAAAGCTCTCCATTGATGCTTACCACGCAACGATGGAAGGCCATGTGCAGCACCAGCGGGACAGGCTTGGTTATTACCTCACCCGACGGGATGATTTATGACATGACCCAAGCATTGGGACCGGGATCGACCGCCAATCCAATGTATGAATGGCACGCCAAAAAAATCACAGATCGCAATGGAAACTACATCACCATTAGCTATGCATCAGCTTCCAGTTCAGAAATTCGAAGTATTACTACTAATGATGGAAGGTCCGCTTCCTTTACATACATTGACTCAGGAAAAACAACTGCGCGAATTAGCAGCATAACCAGCTCCGGCCAAACCTACGATTACTCGTACAAACCCTCGGGCATCGCAGGCGTCTATCAACTAAGCACCGTCACCAGGCCTGATAACAACAGCTGGGAATATGATTATTCAGAAAACAATGGTGCCACTGCTGGTAGCTATCTCATGCGCTCGGCTACGACACCGCAAGGCGGGACGATCAGCTACACCTACGATTTTGTATTTTTTGACTCGCAGTCCAATCCAGCCAGCAAATCCAATGTCGTGAGCCGCAAGTCAATGAGTACAGGAGGAAGCTGGTCATTCGACTATTCCCCTGGAGGCAATAGCTCTCTGGATACGACTCGAGTCACCTCGCCAGAAGGAACGACAACATACAAGCATGTAGGCCCCAACTATGCTGGCGCTGGAAGCGTCTGGAAGGTTGGTTTGTTGATCCAGAAACGCATTGGCGATGAACAAACTGAACAATACACCTGGAGTGGACAGAGAATTTCCACAGAAACCTATGTCCGCCCCGGTGCATTTGTGACCAGATTCGATTATCTTGAAACCAATGCACCTTTGCTCACACGCAAAACCATTACTCGCGACGGCGGTAGCTACGATACTGCCTATAGCAATTTCGATAGCTATGGAAACCCACGCACCATCACCGAATCAGGCACAAGGGGTGGCGACAGAACAACCACCGTCAGCTACTTTACAAATACATCGAAGTGGATCATCAGGCAGCCACAAAACGAAACATCATCAGGCCATACCATTACGCGGGATTTCGATAGCAGCGGCAACATGACCAATGAAACAAAAAATGGTATATCGATCAGCCGAACCTACGATAGCGCCGGCAATGTAAGCAGCGCCACCTTCCCAAGGTCGCTAACGCATAGTTATTCCAACTACAGCCGTGGTGTTGCACAAAACGAAAGCCAGCCTGAAGGAATTTCGATAACACGAGAAGTTAGCAGCGCTGGCAATGTCACCTCTGAAAGCATTGGGGGTGAAACAACTCGCTATGGATATGACTCCATGAACAGAATCACATCCGTGGACTACCCAGAGGGCAATAACGTCAACATCAGCTACACAAGCCGAAGCCGCACGGCAACACGTGGGTCGCTGACAGAAACGATCAACTACAACTCCTTCGGCAGAGTATTTTCAGTCACCCGGGGGGGTATCAGCACCTCATACTCCACAGATGCACTGGGGCGCACTACATTCATATCCAACCCCGGCAGCAGCTCGGGCACATCGTACTCCTACGATATTTTGGACCGGGTGACTCAAATCCGGAACCCTGATGGAACATCGAAATTCATCAACTATGGATCTGCTTCCAAATCGGTGCGCGATGAAAATGGCAATACCACCATTCACTACTACCGCGCATATGGCGATCCTGACAAAAAATTCCTGATGGCCATCACGACGCCTGATTCCAGCGCGAGCATGGACTATGACCGCAACAGCAAAGACCTCATTACGTCTGCAAAGCAGGCTGGGATAACAAGGCGCTACTCTTATAACAGCAGTGGCTACATGATTTCCGCAACCCATCCAGAAACTGGCACAACAACCTACGGCCGGGATGCAGCGGGCAATATGACATCCAAGAATGTAGGATCTTCAGGCACCACCACGTACAGTTATGACAACCAGAATCGGCTGAGAACTGTCAATTACACAGGCGCCACGCCTTCTGTCACCCACACCTATGACAACAGGCACCGTTTACTGCGGACATTCTCGACAGACGCTACCCGCAGCTTTTCCTACGATGGGAACGGAAATCTCCAGTCTGAAACATTAAATGCCAACGGAATGACCTGGACGGCCAGGTATGGATACAACGAAAATGACCACCTAACTTCCATTACCTATCCCTTGTCCGGTGAAACTGTGCGCTACGGCGTGGATGCGCTCGGGCGCCCCACTTCCGTGTCCGGGTATATCACCAGTGTCAGCTATTGGCCATCAGGCCAGGTCAACAGGATTATGTATGCCAATGGCGTTTCCTCGGAATACAGCCAAAACTCCCGCCTGTGGCCCAGTTCATTTTCTACGGTCCGGTCATCCACCGCCTACAGCCGGTCTTCATTTACGTACGATGGTGTTGGTAACTTGACCAAAATTTCGGACAGCATCGACGATACTTATGATCGCACCTTGGGATATGACAATCTTGATCGCCTGACCAGCCTGAGAACACCGCAAGGTTCTGGAAGTATTTCCTACGACGGCGCTGGAAATATCACGACGCAGACCATTCCAGGATTGCGGCTTTCCTACCACTACGACAGCAGCAATCGGCTCAGTAGCATGACGGCAACGCCAGGCAACACCGCAAATCACTCATACGACGCCATGGGCAACATCATCGTGCGCGGCCCCCGAACATTTGAGTACGACAGCGTTCCCAATCTCAAGTGCATCAACTGCTCAACCGCCGCCACTCGGGTGCAATACGCCTACGACGGTGACCAAAAGCGCACCCAGGTTATCCAGGCAGGCATCACAACGCATGAGTTCCACGGCGCCCACGGCAACCTGCTGGCAGATTACTCCCCTGGCTCCCGCCGACTGGTCCAGTACATCTACCTGAACGGCAAGCGCATCGCCCAGAAGGAGTCCGCACAATGATCTCTACGCTCCATTCCTTCTGGTTGCGTCTTCTGACGCGCCTGGCCCTGCTGCTGGCCTTCGGTGCCTTTGCGGTCAGCGCTGGCGCCCAGACCACCATCACGTTCTTTCACAACGACATCCTGGGCAGCCCCGCCATCGCCACCGATGCCGATGGCGCCGTCGTCTGGAAGGAAAACTACTTGCCCTACGGGCATCGTCAGAGAGCTCCCGCCGCTGGTGCCAACAACAAACTGTGGTTTGCAGGCAAGCCGTACGACCAGACGAACTGGATTACCTACATGGGGGGGCGCTACTACATCCCTCTGATAGGACGTTTTACGGGGATTGATCCCCAGGGAATCGTCCCGGAAAACCCGCACAGCTTCAACCGCTATGCGTATGCCAACAACAACCCCTACAAGTATGTGGACCCGGATGGGAGGTCTGCAACTTTGGCTCTGAAAGTCTTGGTGACTGCAGCAGTACTTGTTGGAGCGGCGAACCACCTGACACCGGAGCAGCGAGCGCGGATGGAACAGGCTGGGGCTTTGCTCAAACAGCGCACCAGTGAATTGCTGGATCGGGCTTATGGGTTGGTTTTTAATGAGGGGACAGACAAACCTAGTCTTCTGGATCCTGAAGGAGAGCAACACATCCTGGACGGAGACGGACCGAATGCGGGCGGAGGTCATCGAAATGGCACCGGGAAGCCGGGCAAGAGCGAGTTTCCTTCAAACTGGTCTGACGATAGGATCAAGGGCGAAGTTTCTGATGTTGCTACCGATCCCGGTTCGGTGCGCACCACTCAACCCAATGGCCGAACTAAAGTACAAGGAACGCGCGATGGTGTGGACATCACCGTGATCGTCGAACCGAACAGCCGAGGCGGTCGCATAGTCACGGGCTTCCCGACTAATACTCCGAGAAATCCATGATGCTCACTCAAAGTTTGCTGGACCGGCTTGTGGGGCTGCTCAATCGCGATGCAACCAACTACACCGTCTTCCTTCGGCTCTATCGGCTATCAACGGCAGCTGATGCTGATGATCTTGACGTCTGCATTCGTACGGCTGTGGGTGGCGATACGAAGATCGGTGGTGCCGAGTCGATAAGCGCCGAAAATGTCATCGTCGAAATAAATGGACTTCTAAGGTATCCAGGTGACCCAGGAGCCGGTCCAACCAAAACAGTACTGGATTCAAGCGAGCTTTACGATTTGCTAACGGAGTTAGAACGTAGCATCTTGGAGTTAGCTAGCCAAGCGAAGACCATCAAGCGTTTTTGGTTTGCTGTGGGGCATCCTGCATACCCAGTTTTTTGGGACTTCGCATACGCCTTCTTCGGAAATGAGAACACGACAGTTCTTGTCGGATCAAGTTCCGATTAGCAGGGGCGCTTCGTGAAGGTGGCCAGAATTCTGGTCAAGTTAAGATTCAACACGGCGATTGGATAAATGTCGCATCCCGTACGATCATATGGTCGCTTGTGAAACAGGTGCGGGTGGGTCTGGTACCACTCTTTCATCGCCTGCATCGGCGTACTGAATCGCCCCGGTTTCTGCGGAGGCTGTTTGGTTTAAGTCAGCCCACTTCCACAGTGGCCTGACTGGCGAGTTGCCGGTAGTAGTTTGCCTCAGCCTCAGCAGGCGGGATGTACCCGATGGGTTCGAGCCGGCGATGGTGGTTGAACCACGATACCCATTCGAGCGTGGCGAACTCGACTGCTTCCTTGGTTTTCCATGGAGCCCGGCGGTGAATCAGTTCGGCCTTGTACAGGCCGTTGATGGTCTCGGCCAGGGCGTTGTCGTAGCTGTCGCCCTTGCTGCCCACCGAAGGCTCGATGCCAGCTTCCGCCAGTCGCTCGGTGTAGCGAATGCTGACGTATTGCGAGCCTCTATCGGAGTGACAAACCAAACTGCCATCGCGCTCAGGCTGACGGGCATAGAGGGCTTGCTCCAGGGCGTCGAGAACAAAGTCCGTGCGCATAGAGCTGCTCACCCGCCACCCAACGATGCGCCTGGCAAACACGTCGATGACGAAGGCCACATACAACCAACCCTGCCAGGTCGAAACGTAGGTGAAGTCGCTCACCCACAACTGGTTCGGCCTCTCGGCCCGGAACTGCCGGTTGACCCGGTCCAATGGACATGGTGCTTTGCCATCACTGACGGTGGTTCGTACGGCCTTGCCGCGCATCACACCACGCAGTCCCATGCTGCGCATCAGACGCTCTACCGTGCAGCGGGCCACGGTCACGCCTTCGCGCGCTAGTTGCCGCCATACCTTGTCGGCGCCATAAACCTGCATGTTGGCCTGCCAGACTCGTTGAATCTGCGGCATCAGCAATTCGTCGCGTTTCGCTCTGGCGCAGCGTTTGTGAGGCTCGCGCACCAGCGCGGCGTGGCGCCGATACGCTGACGGGGCAACCTGCAAGACCTTGCAGAGCGGCTCGACCCCGAAAGCATTGCGCTGCTGGTCGATAAAGGCCCTCAAGACTTGAGCCGGCGGTCGAGCTCCGCCTGGGCGAAAAACGCGCTGGCCAGCTTCAATATCTCGTTGGCTCGGCGCAATTCTTTGACCTCGCGCTCCAGCTCCTTGACCCGCTGGGCTTCGGCTGTGGTGACGCCTTCTCGCGTGCCTGCATCAACTTCGGCACGCTTGACCCACTCGTTCAGGGTCTGCGGCACGCAGCCAATCTTGGGGGCAATGGATTCGATGGCAGCCCACAGGGATGGGTACTCCCCGCGCTGCTCCTGCACCATCCTCACCGCGCGCTCACGCACCTCAGGCGAGAACTTGTTCGTCTTCTTCATGGCTCAATCCTCTCAGAGTGTTGAGCCTCCTCAAAACCCGGGGCGATTCAGATAGGTTCCCGCCATGCTGGTCTTGAGGTTACCCAGTAATGTGTTCACCCAACGCAGCTGGGGTGTCTGCGCCCCCTGGCGCCCACCTCCAGTCACGTAACGCTCATGCGTGGCCTGGGCCTGGCACACCTGGGCAAAGGCACGGGTGCCATCGCTGACCACGTGGCAGCCCGCAGTCAGCTGGCGACTGGCCCATTGCCGCATGTGCTCGTTGGTGAAGTCGGCCACAGGCGTCAGGCGCATGTACAGGGGACGACCATCGGCGCTGGTCTGCACCGCAGCGACGAAGGCCGTCTTGTTGGCCGCCTTGCGCCCGCCGTTGATTTAGCCCGCACGCTCCCCGCCGAGGCAGGCATCGTCGATCTCCACACGCCCTTGCAGGCGGTAGCGCTCATCGCGCTGCGCCATGGTCTGCATCAGCTTGTGCTTCATGAGCCACGCCGTTTTGTAGGACACGCCCAGTTGGCGCTTAAGCGCCAGGGCGCTGATGGCGTTCTTGTTTTGTGTCAGCAGGTACATGGCCAGGAACCACAGTCTCAGGGGCAGGTGGTGTGCTCCATCACGGTGCCCACGATGGATGAGCTTTGGTAGCCACAGATGAAACACTCCCACAGCAATCGACCACTGCCATTACGGGTGTGAGAAAGCGTTTGCAGCCGCAGTGTGCGCACTGCCAGCCCAGGAGCCAGCGGGCGGCGACAAGAGCGCGCTCGCACTGCTGCTCGCTACCGTACAGGGCCTGAAACTGGGGCAGTGACAGGCCGCGTTGAAACTGGATGGCATTGATGGACATTGCTGCTCCTTGGCCGATGGCTCGGCATGTGTGTTGGAGCCGACTATCCCGTGTTCGTTCGGTGCAGTCTGAGGTATGTCGCTAATCAGGCACTTTTTCTATTTTTTTGTAGGAGCTGCCGCACAGCTAGGCATGCGCCAGCGCGCCCCGCCTGCCGCCCAGCGTGATCCACGCCAGCGCCACGCCCACCAGCGCCCCGGTGGCCATGCCGATCACCATGGGCAGGGGCTTGCCGGTGGCAAACAGGCCGACCACGCCCATGGCCAGGGCGCCCGTCAGCATTTGCAGCGTGCCCAGCAGGGCCGATGCCGTGCCGGCGATGGCGCCGTGTTTCTCCAGCGCCAGCACCGAGGTGGTGGGGATGACCAGCCCCATGAGCGCGCTGGCTACAAAGTACAAACCGATCAGCACGGCCAGGTCATCGCCGCCCAGCAGGTAGTAAAGCAGCAACGACGCCATGACCGCGCCCGAGGCCGTGGCCGCCACCTTCACCACCCGCACCATGCCAAAGCGCTCACCCAGCGTGGCGGTGAACTGGGAGGCGCCGATGAACGCCGCCGCGTTAACCCCAAAGGCCAGGCTGTACTGCGTGGGCGTCAGCCCGTAGTGGTTGATGAGCACAAACGGCGAGCCCGCCAGGTACACAAAAAACCCGGCCATGGCACAGCCGCCAATGAACACCAGGCCCAGGTAGTGCCAGTCGCGCAGCAGCAGCGCGTAGGCGCGCAGGGCGCCACCCAGGCTGCTTTCCACGCGGTCGGACGCGGGGCGTGTCTCCGGCAGGCTGCCGTACACCAGCGCCAGCCCCGCCACGGCGGCCACGGCCACCACCCAGAAGACGCCGCGCCAGCCCGTGAGCGCAATCACCCCACTGCCCGCAAGCGGAGCCAGGATAGGCGACACGCTGAACACCAGGATCAGCAGCGACATCAGCCGCGCTGCATCGGTGCCCGTGTGCAGGTCGCGCACCACGGCACGCGGTATGGCCATGCCCGCCGCCGCGCCCAGGCCCTGCAAAAAGCGCAGGGCCACCAGGGTTTCGATGTCACTGGCCAGCGCACACCCCACGCTGGCCACCGTGAACAGGCCCAGGCCAAAGTACAGCGGCGGCTTGCGCCCCACCATGTCAGAGATAGGGCCATAGAACAGCTGGCCAGCCCCCAGCGCCAGGAAAAACGCCGTCAGGCTCCACTGCACAGCGCCCACCGACGCCCCCAGGCTGGCGCCAATATCGGGCAGCGCGGGCAGGTACATGTCGATGGCAAAGGGGCCGATGGCCGAGAGCAGGCCCAGGATGAGGGCCATTTTGAGGAAGCGGGAAAAATGCATAGCCGCCCATTGTCACCATTTCGGTGCACACCACTCGGGTAAACCCTGAATGAACGGCCAACAGCGCTACCTGCGCACGGCAGGTACTGCGCCCACCCTTCAGTCCGGAGCCAGTTCGATGCGGTTGCGCCCGGCCTGCTTGGCGCGGTACATGGCGCGGTCGGCGCGGCGCACCAGTTCTTCGGGGGCCTGGTCACGCTGGGGCACAAGGCTGGCCACGCCAAAGCTGACGGTCACGATGCCAAAGGGTGCCCCCTCATGCGGCAAGGCCAGCGCCTGGATGGCCTGCTGGATCTGGCGGGCCACTTCCATGGCAGCCTGCGCATCCGACGCGGGGAGCAGCACCACAAATTCTTCGCCGCCAAAGCGCGCCGCCAGATCACCGTCGCGGCGCCCGCCGGTTTGCGCCAGGGTCAGGGCCAGCGCCTGCAGGCAGGCATCGCCCGCCAGGTGACCATAGTGGTCGTTGAAGTGCTTGAACACGTCCACGTCCAGCATGATCAGCGAGAGCGGCGTCTGCGCCCGCTGGGCGCGGGCCCATTCGTGCGCCAGGGTCTGGTCAAAATGGCGGCGGTTGGCAATGCCGGTGAGCCCATCGGTGTTGCTGATCAGTTGCAGCCGCTGGTTGGCCTGCGCCAGGGCCTGGGTGCGCTCTTCCACCAGCGCCTCCAGCTCCAGGTTGCGCTGCTGCAGGCGGCCTACCGGGTACACCTCGCCGTCACGCGCCAGGCCGTAGGGGATGGAAATGCTGCTGTGGGCAATCTTCCAGTCGCCCTCCTCATGGCGAAACACCAACACCAGCCGCGCGGTCTCCCGGGCAAACAGTGCGTCAGGAATGGGCAGCCGGATGTGGAAAAACGCCGTGACGGCCACCACGTCATCGCTCAGCTCCTGGGGGAAGAGGTCCACCACGTCAATGCCGATGCGGCCGGGCACCTGGGTAAAGTCCTGCAAGGTGACGTCAACCCAATCGCTACGGCTCTTGACCAGCTGGTCGCTGCTGCCCGCAAAGCCGCTGAAGTTGTCGCTGAAACGGGTGACCAGCCTTGCGTCCCGTGCGGCATACATTTCGATGTATTCATCAAACAACAGGCGGATCAGTCGCTGGCGTTCCGGTGACATGGGCGGGTTCCTCTGGAGCAGCGTTGGGGTGGTGCGTGCGGCCTGCTGTGCAGGCGGGGCTGGGCGCTCTGATGAATGTAGCACTGCGTGCGCGTGCTGTGCCCCATGGACGGCCCGGAACACCCAACACTCTGATGACGCGGTTGCAAGCGTTGGGTACACGTGAAGGGCCCGTTGGAGTCGAAATCCTCGGCACTGCGCTCGCACTAGACGCTCAAGGCCCGAGAGGCGCCAGGCTCGGAATGCGGCCTCGGTTGCGCGATCAGGGATGCAGTTCGGTTCAGCGCGCCCACATAGGGCCCACGGTCGGCGATGTGGTCATCGCCGTCGCGCTGGGGAGGACAAAGTGATAAATGTTGTCGTTCAGATAACGCGCAACCTCAAGCACGTCGTCCTCGGCCCACGCCAGCTTGGCCTCGCCCTGCCACTTGCGCACCTCGGACCGCAGGCTCGTCCAGTCTGTGACGGCCTTGCTGGCGCGCCAATGCAGCTGCACGGTGTGACAGGCGCTGCAATGTGTCGCATAGAGCAATTCGCCGCGCCCCTGGGCCATAGCAGGGTTTGCAACCACTGCGATGCAGAACACAGTGCCAACAACAACCCCACGCAAGACCAATAGCTTCGATAGGTACGCTGTCATTCATCTGCTTTCAAAGGGTGAATCCCGCAACGCCCGCAATGCCGATGGGCTGGGCACCGCAGCCTACCGACGCGGCCACCCAGAAGGTTGCAGTGTCCCCGAACGATCACACGATCTCGGAACCATGGCGAGCACACTGCGGGGCGGGTTCAAGCAGCCCACGCGAACGAAGCGAGTAACAGCAAAACCGCGATAGCAGCCATGGTCGTCCAAAACCGATTCGCGATGATTTCGTTCATGGCCTTGACCTCGCTGCGGAGTAAAAAAAGCCGCCCGCGCGCGCGCCGACACTCCTTCACGTGCGTAGACAATTCGGCCAGTTCTGCGGGCGTCGGGCTGGGCATTTCACCGAATGCCGACGTGCTCCACTGAAGTGTTTGACGGGGAGAGGTTTGCATAAACTGCTCCAATGTTTGGGCGCAGGGTGTCCACGCCCGTGGTCAATCAATATGCGGCAGACCTGGAAAGAACGCCCATGCCAGCGCCATCGCACCGCACCATCCGCCCACATGGTTGCGCCCTTGAGGCGAGGTGTACCGGACACGCATCAAGTCGCGCCAGAAGTTCCCGATGCGCCCCCCTTGGGCATCAGCGGATGCTGAACGAAACGTGCGGATCGACGCAATTGCTCCAGTGCATCCAGGCACTCGTCAAGTACATCGCCAGGGGCCTGTAACAGAGAGACCGCGCCATCGGACGGAGCCCTTCCGCATGCCGTTCGCGCTAAGGTTTCGAGCACAGCCCTGAACAACAGATCCCAATCCTCCGTTTCAAGGCCTGCGGCTGCGGGCTGAGGATCGGGCTTGTTGGGGGGAGGTCGCACCGGCAAACTGGTCTCCGTCAGGCTCGGGGAGGCATCCACAAGGGGCCACGGCCTCGATAGCCCTCCCTGCGCTTCCTGTCGTTCGGTCAGGGACTTCGTTGAAAACAATGGAAAGGCTGATTGAAACCTGCTTCGCAAGGTCATCGCCTTCGACATGTCGGGTTCAGTCATTGTCATTGGATTGCTCCTATCAAAATTCTTCGCACTCACCATGCGTGTCCGTTGGGGGTGAACTTGCCACTTGCGCCAGACGGACACCCCGACAGCATGTTTTTAAAACGCGGCCACCTCTGCGTCTGTACGGTTGCGCACTCTGCCGAGCGCCGCAGATGCGCTGCCTGCGCGGGTGCAGGCAAAGTCGTCGATCCGTCAAAGGCAAGATCGATCGGAAACTGACAGAGATCAAACAAACAGCGGCTATTCGTGTGGTGGCGGACAACTCTTACGTTTCGGAACATGGCGTTTTCTTGGGGGGTGGCATTACCGTTCTCCTGGTCGGTTTTCGATCTTTGCCGCCAGGCATCACCCGAAAGGAAAATCGTGATCTTTGATGCCCACCCCGCAGAAAACCTCTTGGTGAGCGCGCTACCGGATTCAGACCAGCGCCACTGGCACCATCTGCTCGAACCTGTGCATTTGCAACTGGGCCAGGTGCTCAGTGAGTCTGGGCAGACGCCCAGCCACGTCTACTTCCCGACCACCGCCATCGTGTCCATACTTCACGTCCTCCAGGATGGCTGCTCTACAGAAGTTGCGATGGTGGGCCGTGAAGGAGTCGTGGGCATTTCATCCTTCCTGGGGGGCGTAACCACTCCGAGCTGCAGCGTCGTTCGAAGTGCCGGTCAGGGTTTTCGGCTCGCGGCCCGCCTGATCCAGGAAGAGTTTGAGCAGCATGCAACCGTCAAGCAGCTGATGCTGAAGTACACGCAGGCGCTGATGTGCCAAATGCTCCAAAACGCAGTCTGCAACCGACATCACTCCGTTGAACAGCATATCTGCCGTTGCCTTTTGGAAAGCCTGGATAGGCTGGGAGGCAACGAGCTCGTGATGACACATGAGCTCATTGCACAAATGCTCGGCGTGCGGCGCAGCGGGGTCACCGAGGCAGCGCTGAAGTTGCAGGCAGCGGGATTGATCCGATACCACTCAGGCCACATCACGGTGCTTGACCGTCGTGGCCTGGAGCACCGCAGCTGCGAGTGCCTCGCCGTCGTGAAGCGCGAATACGCTCGGCTGTTGCCAGACTTGAGGGCTGCTTCAGACACCTTCTCTCCAAGGGATAGCGCCCTGGTCCCTGACCTCCGTCTTGTTCACTCTTGAGGCTTCCAGAATTCGTCCCCTCCCCTTGACCGTTCACAGCATTCACTGTGCATGCCCTTCCCCCTGAGGCTGTCGAGCGGCTTTCACGCACCGTGGGCGATCCAAAAACCTGCGCGAACCAGCAGGGCTGGTCGGTGGCACTGAACCTCAACGCCCTGCGGTGCGCTGGACTGAAGGCACGCCCTAACCAGACGCCGCAGGCGCCAGGAGCACCAGGATGAAACGACCCGAAGACACTTCCTTGTCGGCGGTGCACAGGAGCGTTCGGGAGACGCCGCCCTGTGCCAGAAAATGCAACTCGCACGTCTGAGGGGGGGCACCTGCGCGCGCTTGTGCGAGCATGCTCTGCAACTGTGCGTTGCTGGCCGCAGTCAGGAAACTGGCCAAAGATTGGCCCAGCACACCATGGCTGGCAGCACCCAGCAGGCGGAAGCCAGCGCGGTTGATTTCGCACACCACAGTGGTCTCATCGATGACCAGGAACGCTGCGGGCGCACGCTCGACAAGGTTCGTTTGGCGCGCCAAGTGGTTCTCCAGGTCGGCCCGGGAGTGCCGAAGTTCCTCGTGCTGCATATCGACCTCGACCTGGTGGACCTGAAGCTCGTGCAGCAGCGCCAGGGCGTCACCGGCAGTGGACGGCAATGACGCGAGCTTGTACAGAACCGCCATGGCCTCTGATGTGCTGGTGCGTGCAAGGTCGCTTCGGACGCCACCCGTTAGCTGCCCCGTCGCTCGCTCGCGCAAGCTCGACAGATAGGACGAAGATTCTGCGAGGTGTGACATGAATGCTCCTGAAAAGAGTGTGCGATCCGCAGTCGCTCTGACTCTACCCCTTGCGAAGGCGAGATTCGAGCTCTTTCGCCGCGGTGATGTCGATGAGGGTGATGACCACGCCCTGGATCAGGTCGGCGAGCGTTCGGTAGGGCTTGATACGCACCAAAAACCAGAATCCATCGGTCGTCGTGATTTCTTTTTCCGTGAATGTCAGCGTCTTCAGCGTTTGCCTGGCGTCGTCATTGAGCGCAGGGTAATTCAGCGTGCTGGCCAGGTCGGTCAACGGTCGGCCGATGTCCCCTTCTCGCAGGTGGATGATGCGTGTGATCTTCTCGGTATAACGGCGCACGTTCAAGGCGCTGTCCAGAAACAGGGTGGCGATGTCCGTGCTGTTGAGCAGGTTTTGCATGTCGCTCTGGGCCAGCGCCAGATCATCCAGTTTGGTTTGCAGCTCCTGGTTCAGCGTCTGGAGCTCTTCGTTCATCGACTGCGACTCTTCTTTGGAAGTGGTCAGTTCTTCGTTGGCAGACTGCAGTTCCTCGTTGGTGGACTGCAACTCTTCGTTAGCCGCCTGCAACTCCTCTGCCGAGGCCCTCATCTCTTGGCGCAGGGCTTGGATTTCGTCTTTGCAGCGCCGCAGCTCCTCGACCATCTGCGGATCAGCGGCACCTGCAGAGGCCCGGCGCCTGCGCTTGGCCAGGACCGGCGCAGCCACATCGCGAAAAACGATCATTGCCAGGCCAGCCAAGGAATGGGGTTCCTGCATCAGTTTGACGATCACATCCACAGAGGGCTGCGTGGGCTCTTCGCTCAGGCGCAGCCCGCGCACCTCCACGCGGCCTTTGTCCTGAACGGCTTGCCGCAGCGCCGCCGCAATTTGCGCCCTGATAGCAGGTCGGGCCATCACATGGATGTTCCAGTTGGCCTTGCCGGACGCTGGCTCCAGGTATTTGCCCACGCTGCCGTTGATATACACGACATCGCCTTGGTCGGTGACCAACACGGCGGCGGGAGAGAATTCTTGAAGCAGCGCTTGCTCGGCGTGGGTCTGCAAACTGGAGGGAAGCACAACAGCCGAAGGGGACACCTTGAACTCCTGGGGAAGCCGGTTGGTCGCCCGGCGAAGGCTGATCGGAAAGTACGCCGAGCCAGCGTTGATTGAATTTTCAGTGCGCCAATAGAGCCGGGATTTCTGGCTCATCGGCGTAAAAAGCGCTTGCCAGGTGCCAATGGTCTCCGAACCTCCGAGCAACAACGCGCCGCCAGGGCGCAAGCTGTAGCTAAAGAGTGGCATCAGCCGACTTTGCAGTGCGGCATTGAAATAGATCATCAAGTTGCGGCACGAGAGCAAGTCGAGCTTGGTGAAAGGTGGGTCGAGAATCACATCGTGCTGCGCAAACAGCACCATTTCCCGAATCTCCTTGCTGATCAGGAATCCGCCGTCCTGGCGTGTGAAGAATCTGGCCAACCTGGCCGGCTCCACGTCGTCCACGATCTTCAACGGGTAAAGCCCCTTGCGGGCCGCAGCGATGGCGTCCGCGCTCAGGTCGCTGGCGAAAATTTGCAGTGAACAGCGCTCAGCGCCGGGGTGCTCCTTCACCGCCTCCCTGAAGACCATGGCCAGGGAGTAAGCCTCTTCGCCCGTGGAGCATCCCACCACCCAGGCCCGCAGACGGGCGCCCGCCGCGCAGCGCCCCAGCAGGGCTGGCATCACCACGTCCTTGAGCTCTCGCCAGACCGAGGGATCACGGAAGAAACTGGTCACGCCAATGAGCATTTCCTTGAAGAGCAGGTCCAGCTCCTGCGGGTTCTCCTGCACGAATTTTTCATACGCATCGGTCGTGGTCAGGCCGTGTACGCCCAGGCGTCGCTGGATGCGTCGGCGCAACGTGCTGGGCTTGTAGTCGGAGAGGTCGTGTTTGCAGCGATCTCTCAGGAGGCCCAGGATGGCGCCCAGCGCGTGCCCGCTGTGGTTGCCCGCGTCGTCTTCGGGCGGCGGGGCAGTGCCATGCTTTTCGTCGATGTAGCGCCCGATGCGATCGGGCAATTCAACCGCAAGACCGATGATGTCGATGCACCCTGCCGCGATGGCACTTTGTGGCATGGAGTCGAACTGCGCGGACGCAGGCAACTGAGCAAGGGTCAGTCCGCCCTGCGACTTGATCGCCTGCAACCCCAAGGTGCCGTCGGACCCCATCCCCGAGAGAACCACGCCAATGGCCTGTTCACCCTGATCGCGCGCCAGCGACGCAAAAAGCAGATCAATGGGCAGTCTCATGCCGCGAGGCTGAGCAGGCTCTGCAAGGTGCAGCAACCCTCCCGCGACTGTCAGCTCCTTGTTGGGGGGTATGACGTAGACCACGTCGGGTTCCATGCGCATCGTGTCAGTCGCTTCGAGCACCTCCATCGCCGTGCAGCGCTGCAGCAGCTCTGCAAGCATTGCCTTCTGCGTAGGATCCAGATGCTGGACAACCACGTAGGCAAGACCACTCGACGGTGGGACGTGCGCCAGGAACTGCTCCAACGCGATCAGCCCCCCGGCCGACGCTCCCAACCCCACGGCACGAACTGCGCTCGAAGTACGCGCCGCGATCCCGTGGCTTGAAGGTTGGTTCATGCCCGATTATCGGGGTACCCCTGTAGGGGGCACCTGCGGGGGCTCACGGAGCCATTCAGCGCGCATGCCGCCAAGGCGGCGTCCCATTTATGTACGTTGGCAGACAGAAACAATGCCCCTTCACCGGCCACACTGCGCTCCAAGCTCCTGTAGCAGTGCGCCAGTTCCCACGCCGCCGCTGCCCAGATATCCCCTCCGGCCAAGACAACGGCACAGAAAGGACCAGCGCATGGGCATCCCCGAACGACAATTCCTGTTCAGCAAGACACTCACCACCTCGTGGCCCAGTGCCGCGCAAATCCAGCACTGGACCCAGGTCTTGGGGACACTGCGGGCGCGGCTTCTCAAGCGGGAACTGCCGGGAGAGTCGCAGCTCCCCTTCCAGGCACCCACCATAGTCCCCAAGCCGGGGCCGGATTTGAATCTGCTCGAATGTGTCGCGGCTCTGGAGGAAATGCACCAGGCGCTGCAGCGCGAGACCGCCCAGCGACAGGAGTTGGAGCGCGCCTACCGCGGCACCCACAAGGCGCTCGCTCAGGCGGAGGCCGACCTCGCCTTCGTGCGCAGCGGCGAGTGCAAGGCACGCCACGAGGCGCTTCACGACGAGCTGACGGCCCTGCCCAACCGCCGTCACCTGCTGGAGCAACTGGGCCATGCCCTGGCCACGCGCCGCCCCGAACACGTGGGGCCCACGGTGATCTACATCGACCTCGACCACTTCAAGGCCGTGAACGACACCCATGGACACGGCGTGGGTGACGAGGTGCTGCGCATTACCGCCGCACGGCTGAGTGCAGCAGTGCGCCACGGCGACCTGGTGGTGCGCCTGGGAGGCGACGAGTTCGCCTGCCTGCTGCAAGGCATGGCCGACGCTGCGCCGTTGCGCCAGCTGTGCGCCAAGTTGCTGGAGGCCGTGTCCCGCCCCATGAAGGTCGCCGACCTGCAACTGCTGGTGTGCCCCAGCATTGGCGTAGCCATGTGCCCCCAGCATGGCACGACGGCCAAAGACCTGATGGCATGCGCCGATGCGGCGATGTATGCGGCCAAGCGCGAACGGCGCGGATTCGCGTTCTACGGCGAAGTCGCGTGATCCTGCAAGCGCCCTCCTTACAAAGTAAAACACGCCCATGGGTACGGTTACGAACAGACCGCCACAGCGCACCATGGAACAGTGCAAACAACGGCCACCACCATGGTGGCTGTCTCTCCAAAGGACTGCTCCATGCGCCACCCCTCACCCCGCCATCTTTCCGGCGCCCTTCTGGGGGCGCTTGCTGTGATGTCGCTGCAGGGCTGCAAGCGCATCGACATGGTCACCGACTGGACTCCAGCCAGCCCCTCCCCCACCGCCTACCTGGAAGACAGCGTGCTGGCGTCGCGGGTCCGCGCCGCACTCATCCTGTCGCCGGTGGTGAACAGCTTCAACATTGGCGTCGAATCGCACCAGGGGGTCGTGCTGCTCAGTGGCATGGCGGCAGACCCCACGCAGATCGATCTGGCCGTGTTTGTGGCGCAAACCGTGCCCGGTGTGAGTTCGGTGGACAGCTTCATGTTTTCCACGGGAATGCCTGCCGTCCACGCCACCGAGGACAAGGGCTATTCACCCGACCCCGCTGCCTTGCAAGGCAAGAGCCCGCTGGGCAGCTTCCCGCACCCTGAACCTACGGGTATGGAGAAAGGCCGTTCATCCGCCCTCTCCACCCCCGCCCCTCTTGCCCTGGCGTCGTTGAGTCATCCCCTGGCTTCAGAAGGCGGCCCCACCACTGACACTGCACCTGCGCAAAGCCGCTGGGTGAGCCTGGCCCACCGCGTACTGGGCATTCGCAGCATTCAAGAAGAACTGTTGATCAAGCAGTAGGCGCTGCCCTTCCCCAGAAAGGGGCACAGCCGTGCGGGCCCGGCGCCCTCAGAGCCTCCTGAGGGTCTTCTGAGGGTCTTTTGGATGGTCAGAGTTTGGCTTTCATCAATCGCTGGTAAATCTGTTTGTCCGCGGCATAGCAGCTGCAGGCCTCGGCCTCCAGCGCCTTGCGGTCGAGCACCGTGAGTTCGCCACGGTGATAGACGATCAACCCACTGTCCTGAAAATGGCTGGCCGCCTCGGTCACGCCCACGCGGCGCACACCCAGCATCAGGGCCATGAATTCCTGGGTGACGTGAAAACTCGCCGAATGCGACCGGTCCTGCATCATCAACAGCCAGCGCGCCAGGCGCGGCGCAATCTGGTGGTAGCGCTGGCATGCCGCCGCCAGCGTCTGCTGGTGCAGGCGCGCCAGCAGGCAGGCCTGTAGCAAGGCCTCCAGTTCGGGAATCGCGTCGATCTGCGTGCGCAGCTGCTGGGCGCCGATGCGCCAGCTGGACCCGGCCCCCTGCACCAGCGCCCGCCAAGGTGTGGCCGCCAGCCCCAGAATCAGCTCCGACCCCAACATGGCCTCTGCCCCCACCATGCCGACTTCGAGTGGCGGGTGGCTGTCCACATCGATCACCAGGGACAGGAAACCTTCGATGGGAAAGTGGGCATGCTGCAGCGGCTTGCCCCGCACGCTCAGCTCTGCGGAAAGCACCAGCTCGAACGGCTCGCAATGGTCTAGCAACCGCTGGCGCACTGCAGGGGGCAATTTGTGAAGAAGGGCGTTTTCGGGGTGGTGCATCGGGGTGTCTCACGGGTCGGCCAGCGCCACTCAAAGAAGCAACATCATGGCAACCGCGCGGGGCGTGCCCAGCGCAGATCTTTGCCCAGTGTGGGCGGCCCCATGTACCGTGACTGTCTGCCAGCGTACACAGCGCGCTCCGCCGGGCTGCCCTTGCTTCTCGAACCGGCTTAGAGCTACTCACAAAACTCAGCGCAGCGGCCCTGGCTAGGCGTTCCGTCGCAGGCAGTACAAGCGATACGACAAGACCGAACAACAACGCCAGGGGAGTTTTGTGAGCCGCTCCTATTTGGCAACGCCCTTGGGCAGCAAGCGGTCGTACTCTTTCTTGACAACCTCGTAGCACTCGCAGGTGCGCCCTTCCAGCCCCGGGCGATCCAGCACATTGATGCGCCCCCGGGCATAGCTGATGAGCCCCGCACACTGCAGCTTGAGGGCCGCCTCCGTCACGCCTTCGCGCCGCACGCCCAGCATGTTGGCGATCAGCTCCTGCGTCATCACCAGCTGGTTGCATTGCAGGCGGTCCAGGCTCAGCAGCAGCCAGCGGCACAGCTGCTGGTCCAGCGAATGGTGGCGGTTGCACACGGCGGTCTGCGCCATCTGGGTAATGAGTGCCTGCGTGTAGCGCAGCAGCAGGTGCATGACCGGCCCGGAGCGGGCAAACTCCAGCTTCATGGCGTCGGCGCGCATGCGGTAACCCGAACCCGCGCTTTGCACTACAGCCCGGCTCGGGGTAGAGCCGCCGCCCATGAAGATGGAGATGCCCACCAGGCCCTCAAAGCCCACCACTGCAATCTCTGCCGAAGCTCCGTCCTCCAGCACGTACAGCAGAGACACGATGGCGTCGGTGGGGAAATACACATACGGCATGGTTGCGCCGGATTCGTACAGCACCTGCCCCAACGCCAGTTCCACCGTCTCCAGCTGCGGGAGCCAGCGCTGCAACTCCACCTCCGGCAAAGCGGCCAGCAATTGATTCTGAAGGGGAGAGTCGGATCGTTTGATGGCGGCACCTTGTGGAACGCGGGGCGCACCACCATCGCGGTTGTGCCTGCCACGCTGGGCAAGTAACCAGTTTGTGGGGCCACGCCCTTCGGGTCTGTACGGTATCGCACATACACACATTTACCAAATGACTTCTGCCCATTCGCGCTACACGGCGCCTGCAACAGCGTCTGCCTGCCCCCGGAGAGGGATCACACAGCAGAGGTCTGAAGGGAGATCGACCCAGCGCAGCCGCTCTCCCACCTGGAGCCAGCGTGCGCCAGATGGGGCACTGTCCGGCAACGCGGCAGGCTCCGCCCCTGGGGCCATCCGCACCAGGATGAACCGCAGCGTGCGCCCACCGCGCACGAGCGTCAACTCTGCGCCCGGCCAGTGCGATGGCAGGCAAGGGGTGAAGAACAGCTCCTGCGCGCCCATCTGCAACCCCACGATGGACTCCACCGCCGCCCGGTGCAGCCAGCCCGCCGCGCCGGTGTACCAGCTCCAGCCGCCGCGCCCCACATAGGGTGGCTGGCTGTAGATGTCAGCCGCCATCACATAGGGCTCCACGGCGTACACCGGCCCCCACACCGGGTGCTGGGCCCGGTGCGCCGGGCTCAGGTAGGTGAAGTAGCGGTAAGGCACATCGAACGCACCGGGGTGCTCAGGTTCCTGCAGGGCCAGTTCTGCGGCGGCCATCAGCGCCCACACGCCGCCATGGGCATATTGCCCCCCGTTCTCGCGCACGCCGGGCGGGTAGGCCTGGATGTAGCCCGCGCTGGGCTCGGCATGGCGCAGCGGGGGCGCCAGCAGCTGGATCAAGCCTGCTGCGGGGTTGACCAGATGCGCCTCGACCGCGTCCATCGCATGGCGCTGCCGCACAGGCTTTGCTGCGCCCGAGAGTACCGCCCAGGCCTGGGCGATGAGGTCAATGCGGCCCTCGCCCCTCGTGTGGCTGCCCAGTGCCGTGCCATCGTCAAAAAAGGCGCGCTGGTACCAAGCACCGTCCCACGCCTGGTTTTCCGCTGCGGCGCGCCAGCCGGTCAGGGCAGCGTCCCACCGCTGCACGCGATCCAGATCGCCCCGACCGCGGGCCAGCGGAATCCAGTCTGTGACGATCGCGCACAAAAACCACGCCAGCCACACCGATTCTCCGCGCCCACCGTCGCCCACGCGGTTCATGCCGTCGTTCCAGTCGCCGCCGCCCATCAGCGGCAGGCCGTGTGCGCCGGTGCGCAGGCTGCGGTCTATGGTGCGGGCGGCATGCTCGTACACGCTGGCCGTGGTGGTGCTGGCGCTGGGCGATTCGTAGATGTCTTCCGCGCCCTCGGGGATCGCAGAACCTTCAAGGAACGCAACCTGCTCCTCCAGCAAGCTGTGGTCTGCCGTGCGCTGCAGGTAATGCGCGCAGGCAAAGGGCAGCCACAGCAGGTCGTCCGAGAAATGCGTGCGCACCCCGGCCCCGCCCGGCGTGTGCCACCAATGCTGCACATCGCCCGCTTCAAACTGGCGCGACGCGCACAGAACAATCTGCGCGCGCAAGGTGCCCGGCTGCGCCCAGGCCAGCGCCATTGCGTCCTGCAACTGGTCGCGGTAGCCCGTGGCACCACCCGCCTGGTAAAAGCCCGCTTTGGCAAACAGGCGTGAAGACACCGTCTGGTACAGCAGCCAGCGGTTGACCAACACGTCGAACAGCGGGTCGGGCGTGGTCACCTGCGTGGCACCCAGCAGTTCGTTCCACCGGTCCAGCGTGGCCTGCTCGCGTGTCCGGGCCGCCACGGCCATGGCCTCTTGCGCCAGCGAGCGTGCCGCAGCCTCGGTGGGTGCGTAGCCCATCAGGTACACGCGCTCGAACACCGCCCCGGCCCGCAAGGTCACCAAACGCGACAGCGCTGCACAGGGGTCCAGCCCAAACCCGCTGCGCTGCCCCAACTGCAGGGGCACCACCAGATCGCCTTGGGCATCGAAGAACTCGCGGCGGTCACAAGTCCAGTCCAGGCTATCGTTGGCACGGTCGTCCGTGCCCGGCCCAGCCGAGGCCTCGCAGAAAAAGACCGTGCCCCCGCCCAAGCCTGCGGCCGCCTCGGTCTGCGTGCACAGCAGGCCCAGCAAGCGGCCATCGGGCAGTGGCGCAAAACACGGTACGGTGGACAGCGTGGCACGGTCGCCGCGTTTTTCGCCCATCATCCACTCCACCATGCCCACCAGGCGCAAGTGCTCGCGCCGGTTGCCCTGATTGCGCACCTGCACAAACACCTGTTTGATGGCGGTGAAGGGGTCCACACACCAGCGCACCTCCACCTCCAGCGCGCCTCGGCGGTGGCGGATGGTGGTAGTGCCCTGGGCGTGCTCCACGCGGTACGCCACATCGGCCGCGCCCCAGGCCGAGGGCGTCAGGCCCCACACCTCACGCGTGCGGCGATCCTGCAGCAGCAGCCATTCGGCAGGCGGGTCGGCCACCGGGTCGTTCGACCATGCGGTGAGCTGGTTCAGGCGGCTGTTGAGCGCCCAGGTGTTGCCCGCGCCAGTTTCCGAAACCATGGCCCCCAGCTGGGCATTGGCCAGCACATTGACCCAAGGTTTGGCAGGCCGCAGCGCGGCCGACACATCAAACCCAAAGGTGCCGGTCACCGGCGCAAAACCGCCCACCGGCGCGGGCACCCGCGTGCTGCCCTGGTGCGTGAGCACTTCGTCCGTGGCGCCGCCGCGCCAGGGGCCGGCCATCGAGACGCCATGTGCCGCCACCCAGGCCTTTACCTGGTGCATGAGCGCATGGCCATCGGCCTGCAGGGTGATGCGGGCCAGGCTCACCAAGGTGCCCAGCTGCGCAGCCGACAGCTCATCGAGCCGTAGCACCCGCAGGCTGGTCACCGCCGGGCCGGTGTGTGTGGCCAGGTCGGCATCGTGGTGCTCGCGCAGCAGCGTCAGCTCCCGCTGCAGGGGCATGTGGTACGAGTGCGATTCACTGCTGAGCACCACCAGGTCGCAGGCCACACCGCCATGCGCCCATTCGCGCAGCGCCTGGGCCAGCGTGCGCAGCAAGCCCATGCCCTGGGGCGATCCGGCCATCACCAGCACGATGGGCCGGTCGCCTGAGAGGCCCAGTTGCCACAGCGTGCGCCGGTCACACACGGGGTGGGCGGCCTGGGCCTCGGTCAGCACGCCCAGGTAGGTGGTGTGGACCTTGGGCAGCGTGAACACCAGTGCCGTGGTCAGTGCCTGCAGCGCGGGGAGGTAGTCGCGGTGCGGGCGGTGCGACGCCCACTGGATGCTGGCCAGCGTGGCCGACATGGCCGAAGCGCGCTCCAGATAGGTGGGCTGGCGGTACTTGTCGATGATGGCCAGCAGCGTGGCCGGGTCTTGCGATGCCGCCGTGGCAAAAGTGACGCAGGCCTGCGCACCGGGCGCAATGCGCAGCATCACGCCCAGCGCCGCCACAGGGTCCAGGCCCGTGTCCAGCGATGCAGGCACTTCAGGCACGCGGCTGAGCAAAGCCAACGGCTGGCCGGGCGTATGGTTGCGCCCCAGCCAGAGCTGCCGGTCGGTCTGGCAACGCAGGCCCAGCACCTGCCCTTGGGTATCTGCGACAAAGTGGGCGGCTTGCAGGGTGGTCTCGGTCTGCAGGCGGGGCGTTCGGATGAACCTCAGCGCCTGCTGTGCGGGCAGCCAGTCGGCCGCGACGAAAAGGTTGGAGAACGCGGGGTGCGCCTCGTCGGCCGCGTGGGTGGCCAGGGTGATGTCCAGGGCCGAAATCAGCTCCAGCTCGATCACCTCATCACCCAGGTTGCTCACCACCACCTTGCGCAGTTCAATGTCGTCTTCCGGGCTCACCCACACGGTGGTGTGCACGCGCAGCCCCGGCCACAGTGCGTCAAAACACACGCGGTCGGTGTGGAAGATGCTGCCATACACCGCACGCGCATCGGGCGCGGGGTGGCTGGTGACGGACGCGGGCACGCTGGAGCCCATCTGCCGCACATACAGAAAGCTGCCATGTGCATCCCGCAGCGCATCGTCGCGCCAGCGGGTGATGCCCGTCTGGTGCCAGCGGCTCCACCCTGCCCCGTTGGCGCGCAGGGTAACGCTGTAGCGCCCGTTGCCCAGCAGGTGTGTGGGCTCCAAGACCTGGGCGCCCGGGGTGACGGGGCGCACATGGTCGGGTGTTTTTTGTTGGCGCGCATGCAGCGGCAGGCGCGGCGGTGTGGCCTGCAAGGTGGGCAGCTCGCGCGGGGCGCGCTCCTGCAGCAGCGGCAGCACGGCTTCGATGCGGGCATGCGCCGTGCCCCAGCGCTGCGCAACGCCACCGAGCAGCACGTTGGCCAGCGCCACGATGGTCATGCCCTGGTGGTGGGCCATGTAGGTGCTGACCAGCGTGAGCCGTTCGCCATGGGTCTGGCGTTCGGGCGTGAAGTCCAGCGCCTCGTAAAAGCCGTAGCGCCCCCGCGCCGACAGTGCGGCCAGCGTGCGGAAGTTGGCGCAAGCTGCACGGGCATCCACCTGGGTGGCCAGCGCCGTGGCATAGGGGGCAATCACCAGCTCGCCCACGGGCGTGCGGCGCAAGGCCAGGCGGGGCACGCCCTGCGGAGCGTACTGGTAGGCCAGCGTGTGGTCGCGCCCGGCGTAGGCGCATTCTGAAATGCCCCAGGGCATGTCTTTGCCCAAGGCCAGCACCAGCGCCATATGCTCACGCAGGGCGGACCGCCCTGCCTCGCCCAGGGCGCTGTGATACGGCTCGTCCATGACCAGCGTAGGCATCAGGTACTCGAACATCGAGCCTGACCACGAGCGCAGCACCGCATGGTGGCCGCTGGCAAAGAACGGCCGCCCCAGGGCCGCCCAGTGCTTGACGGGCAAGTCGCCCTTGGCGACGGCCAGCAGGCTGGTAGTGCGCGACTCGGACGCGAGCAAGTCGTAGAACGAGGTGTCCAGCTGCTGCTCGTCCACCCGGTAGCCAATGTGCAACAGGTGCCGGCGGGGGTGGTACAGAAACCGGAAGTCGGCCTGCCAGGCCAGGGCGTCCAGCGCATCGGCCAAGGCCGTGAGGCGCCGCGTGGCATCGGGCGCGCCGCCACTGTGCGCGGCATGCTGGTCGCGGTCCACCGACTGCAGTGTGGCCAGGTGGTCGGTCAGCAGCCACAGCAGTTCGTCCTGCGCCGTGGGCGGGCTGTGCACGATGGCCGGGTGGCGTGGCTGGGCCATGCTGCGCAGTTCGTCCTGCGCCTGCGCCAGCAGCGCGCGAAACGCCGTGGCCTCCGGCTGGTGCGCCGGGTCCGGCAGACGCATTCCCAGCAGACGGCTCAAGGCGGACGAGGGCTGCATCCCACGCAAGCCCGGGTGGTGGACGCCCAGCCGGGGCTGCAGTCGAGCCAGCGAGGTGCGGATGGCCTGCGCACCCGCCAGCGGTGACAGTGGCTGCGCCGCCAGCGCGCTGCAGGCCTGCGCCACGGCAACCAGGTGCGCGCAGAGATTGCCGCTGTCCACCGTGGACACATAGCGCGGGTGCAGGGGCTGCAGGGTTTCGGTGTCGTACCAGTTCAGGAAGTGGCCCCGGTGCCGCTCCATGGCTTGCAGGGTCACGAGGGTGGCTTCGAGCCGGTCGAGCAGCTCCAGCGTGCCGATCCAGCCGAACTGGCGCGCACAGCTGGCGCTCAGCAGGTACAGCCCGATGTTGGTGGGCGAGGTACGGTGCGCCACCATTTCATACGGGGCGGTCTGGAGGTTGTCGGGCGGCAGATGATGGTTGTGGGCATCCACACAGCGCTCGAACAAACGCCAGGTGTCGCGCGCCACGCCGTGCAGCAGGTCCTGGTCTTGTGCCGACAGTGTTGGGTTGCCCAGGCCAGACGGAACGCGGTTGGCCAGCCACACCAGCAGCGGCGACAGCGCCCACAGCGCCAGCAGCGGCCCCACCAAGGCCCAGGGTGCCTGGGTTCCACCGGCCCACAGCGCCACGCCGCAGCCCAGCGCCAGCAAGGGTGCCGCCTTGTGTCTGCGCAGCGTGGCGCCCAGGCCTGTGATCAGGGTGTTCTGCGCGGCCTCGGCCGTGGTCCACTCCAGCAGATGCCAGCGGCTCACGGCCTGCCGGTGCACGGTGCGTACCACGGCATCGCCCAGCAGCAGCGCCTGCTGCGGCAGCAGGGCCAAGTGCCACACACCACTGGCCAGGGCCCTCAACAGGTCGCCCGATGCTTCGTGCACAAAACGCATGCCGACCAGCCCAAAACGGCTGGGCACCCAGCCCGCCAGTGCCCCCATCAAGGGCGCAGCCACATAGGCCGCTACCACCAGCGCCAGCGTGCTGGCCAAAGGCAGGCCCAGCCCCGCCAGGGCCAGCACCACCAGCACCAGAGATGCGGGCGCCACGAGCGAGCGGCGCAGGTTGTCCAGCAGCTTCCAGCGGTTGATGGGCGAAAGGCCCCAGCGCTGGGCCTGGGCCAGAAAGGGCCATAGCTGCCAGTCGCCCCGCGTCCAGCGGTGCAGGCGGGAGGCTGAGGTATCGCTGTGCTCGGGCTCCGCCTCCACCAGCGTCACATCGCTCACCACGGCGCAGCGTGCCAGCGCGCCTTCCAGCAGGTCGTGGCTCAGCACCTGGTCGGCCGGCAGGCGCCCGCCCAGCCCGGCGTGCACGGTGGCCACATGCAGCAGGCCCTTGCCGGTGAAGCTGCCTTCGGCAAAAAAATCCTGGTAGACGTCGGACGTCATGGCGCTGTACGGGTCCAGCCCTTGCTGGCCCGCAAACAGCCACTGCCACAACGAGGTGGTGGCAGAGGTGGGCAGTGGCGCCAGCACCCGGGGCTGCAGGATGCCGTAGCCCTGCACCACACGCTGGCCTGTGGCATCCAGCCGGGGCTGGTTCTCGGGGTGCTCAGCCACACCCACCAGGCTGCGCAGGCGGCCCGGGGGCAACTGTGTATCGCTGTCGAGCGTGAGCACATAGCGGGTCTGCGGTGCCAGGTGCGAGAGTTCGCCCAGGTCCAGGAAAGCGCCCTGCCCGCCAGTGGCGAGGGCCGCCACCAGCTGTTCGAGCTTGCCGCGCTTGCGCTCCCAGCCGATCCACTGCTGCTGCGTGGGGCTGTAGGTGCGCGTGCGGTGCAGCAGCAAAAACCGCGGGGCACCGCCCGTGGTGGGCGGGTGCCGCGCATTCAACGCCTGCATCAATCCCAGGGCATGGGCCAGCAGCACGCCATCTTCGGGCAGGTCTTGCACATCGGCATCCACACCGTCGGTCAGCAGCGCAAATTGCGCGCAGGGCTCGGGGTTGGCCAGGTAATGCAGGTGCAGGCGGTGCACCAGCCGCTCAATGGTGCCGGTGCTGCTGAGCAGGGCCGGGATCGCCACCAGCACACGGGCCGATGCCGGAATGCCCGCTGGCAGCAGGTAGCGTGGCATGTAGGTGGGCCGCACGGATTCGCCAATGAGCCGGTTGACCACGGCCACCACGATCTCGGACACCGGCAGCAGCAACAAGACGGCGACCAGCGCCAGGCCCGCAAGATGAAAGGCGCCGGTATCGGGCCCCGCCTGCTCCCCCCACAGTGGCGCCATCAGCCAGGCCAGCAGACCCAGCGAGCCCAGCAGCAAGGCGCCCAGGTACAACGGCACACGCGACAGGCCCACCGCAGAACGCCACAGGGCCACCGCGTCGGTGGCATGGCGGCGTGCGCCCAGAGCATGCTCCAGCTGGCTGCGCCCGGCGCCTTGTAGCCAATAGCCTGCCAAGGCTTGCGCAGCTCCCGGATGATCTGGAGGCTCGCCGTCGGCACCCGACATCAGCACCAGCAGCGCCTGCGCCACGGCAGCCTCGCCCTGCCCGCTGCGGGCTGACAGGTTTTCAATGCCGTGCAAGGTGGTGTTGCGGGTGGACTCGTCTTCGGCCGCGAACACGGGCGACTGCAGCATGGCGCGCAGCACCAGACTGGTCTGGCTGATGATGTCGGACCAGTCGGCCGCGCCCACCCGCCGCAGTGCTGTGACGGCATTGCCCATGCTCAGCTGGTCGGCCGCCTGGTTGATCTGCTGCTGGGCCTGCAACGCCACCAGGTCGGGCACAGCGGTCAGCAACCACTGCTGTACGGGCGTTGGCGTGCCTGCAGCGGCATGCCCGCCCACCACGCCGCGCCCCATCATCGACTGCGCCAGATGGGCCAGGAACACCGGTGCCACGCCACGCTGCTCCATGGCGGCGCAGGCGGCATCCAGCGTCAGCACGTTCAGGTCCTCGCTGCGGGCGGCGCACAGGCTGGCCAGCTCCTGCGCGGCCTTGTGGCTGGCCAGGCGCTCGGCCAGGCGGCGCAGGTTCTCCACCAGCACCACACGCAGCGTGGTGGGCAGCGCCCACAGCTCGCCCTGGCTCAGCTCGCGGGTCTCCTGGTAGGCGTTGAGGTAGTGCACCAGCAGCGATTCATCAAACGCGCTGTCGGTGTGGGCCACAAACGACCACGCCACGCCGTACACACGCGGCAAGCCCACTAGCGGGGCGTCTTTGAGCACCGGCAGCGAGCGGTAGTAACGCGGCGGCAGCCCGGCCCGGATCTCCTTGAGCTGGCTTTCGATCAGGTGGAAGTTGTCAAACAGCCATTCAGCGGCGGGGCTGATGGCATGCTCGTCGTGGGGTGCATCGAACAGGTAGCGGTACGCGGCCCGCAGCGCGCGGATGTTGCTCTGCAGGCGTGGGTAAAAGGTGGTGCGGCCAAACGGCGCCTTGCCTGCGTGGTGGGACGCGCCCAGGTGCCGACCATGCTCTTCGAAGCGGGCCACGCCAAACACTTCGGCCCGCAAGGGGTCCAGCACCAGCCCTGCCCGGGCATCGAGCATGCGGTCCAGCGCGGAAGGAACCCAGGGCCATGGTGTGCGTAAGCCCATGCGTGCGCCCCCTATCGCACCAGCGATACGGCCCCCACCAGCAACGTGGCCAAGAGTGCAACGGTAACCACATGTTCTGCGACCAATGCCTGCAGGCCGGCAGCACCAGCTAGAAACTGGTCCAGCGGCCCCCGCAGCGCGCCGCAGTGCGCCAAGTGTTCACCCAGGTGGGAGAGCTCCAGCGGCGACAGGTCTGCCGGCTGCCCGACGCAAGACGTGTCCCACGCAGAGGCAACGAAAGATGGATGGGACATGGGGCAGCTCCTGGTACAAGTGAATGGCGCCACCGCATTGCGGCTGCGCTCTGATCCTCTTGTACAAGGTGCTGGAACGGCGGGTCTGTGCGTTGCCGAACAGACTGGGCACCTACCGTTTTTGGCCTACAGCGGCTCGCCCAAAGCCCTACACCTACCAGTCAAACAGCGACGGCGTTCCACCCGGGCACGCGCCTTCAATCTGCAGCATGCGCAGCTTGGTCAGCGCGCCGCCTCCGGCCGAGAAGCCGCCCGGCCGGTCACCCGCAGCCAGCACCCGGTGGCACGGCACCACGGGCGCAAACGGGTTCAGGCCCAGCGCCTGCCCCACGGCGCGCGACAGGCCCTTGCTGCCGATCTGTTCGGCCACCTCGCCATAGGTGCGCGTGCTGCCCGGCGGGATGGCCCGGGCAATGGCATACACCTGCTGGTGAAACGGCGAAATGCCGGACATGTCGAGCGGCACCTCGCACAGGTCGCGGAGTTGCCCCGCCAGCAGCGCCTGGATGCCTTCGATGGCGCTGCGCACGGTGGTGGGGGGCTCCCCAGACTGCGCGCAGTGTGAATGGCTGCGCAGCAAACGCGCCCGGGTCGCCTCGGCATCCGCCTCGGGCAATTGCACGGCCACGATGCCGCCCGGACCCCAGGCAATGCCGCAGGTGCCGATGGCGGTGTCGAACAGCGCATGGCCGTGGCCAGGGGCGGCATCAGGCACAGTGCGGGTCCATCCTTGCAGGCTTGGTGTTCACTACTCTTTTTATAGCTGCCAGCGCTTACTGGATAAGCGCTAGAGGCCAATTTTTCTCATATTTTCGGCACCAAAGCCTGCGCGTGCGCCATCAATCGGCCCGCAGCGCCGCGCGCAGTTGCGCGCCCAGCTCGGGCTTGGCGGCAAACGGGTCGGTGGGGTTGCGGCCCATCATCACGTCTTCCATGCGCGTCTGCACCGAGGCCAGTGCCTTGGGGTGGCTGTAGATGTAGAACTGGCCTTGGGCCGCTGCGTCGAACACTTTTTGCGCTACCTCGGCGGCAGTCACCTTGCCACTGCCCACAGCCTTGTCGCTCATGGCCTGGCCGATGAGCTGGCTCTTGGTGGGCTTCTCCACCGCCATGTCCTGTGGCCGGTTGCGGTGGCTCTGGCTGATGCCGGTGGGCACAAAGAAGGGGCACAGCACGCTGGCGCCGATCTGGTCGGTGACCAGCGACAGGTCCTGGTACAGCGTCTCCGACAGACTGACCACTGCGTGCTTGCTCACGTTATAGATGCCCATGTTGGGCGCCGCCAGCAGGCCCGCCATGCTGGCGGTGTTGATGATGTGGCCGCGCCAGGCCGGGTCGGCCTTGGCCGCTGCCAGCATCATGGGCGTGAACAGGCGCACACCG
Source organism: Acidovorax sp. sif0632 (assembly GCF_019218805.1). NCBI lineage: Bacteria > Pseudomonadati > Pseudomonadota > Betaproteobacteria > Burkholderiales > Comamonadaceae > Acidovorax > Acidovorax sp. sif0632. The sequence goes on from NZ_JAHUWW010000003.1 coordinate 179,613, forward strand.
TGCACCACGCCCCACAGGTTCACGCCCAGCACCCATTCCCAGTCCTTGACCGAGTTCTCCCACACCAGGCCGCCCGCGCCCACGCCCGCGTTGTTGAACACCAGGTGCGGCGCACCAAAGCGCTGCTGCACATCGGCGGCCAGTTGTTCCATCTGCGCGGCGTTCGATACGTCCACCTTGCGGGCCAGCACCTGTGCGCCTGCGGCCTGCATCTCGGCAACGGCTGCGTCGAGCGCGTCCTGCTGCACATCCACCAGCACCAGGTTCATGCCGAGGCGGGCACCGATGCGCGCGCATTCCAGGCCAAAGCCCGAGCCTGCGCCAGTGAGGACGGCGGTTTTGCCGGAAAAGTTGTCGATCATGGTTTTTGTCTCCTTGAGTCCGTAACAATTTAGAGCGTTGGGTTGAAACTGGCGGGGCCCACGCCGGGGACGCCGAGCAAGGGCCGCCCCGCAGCGAGGGCGTCGTCCCCCTTCCCGGCGAAGCCGAGAGAAGGGGGAAGCGGCGCAGCCGCTCAGGGGGTTGCTCTTAATACATACCCAATGCGCGGGAAGTGCACATGCACCGTGCCCGCGCGCGGGTCCGTACGCCGCAGTGTGTAGCGGGTGCGGGTGGCAGCAATCAGCTCGCCCTCGGTGGGCTCCGTGCCAAAGCTCTCGGCGGAAATCGTGACCTGGCTGCCCAGCGGGATGCCGTGTTCGTCCTGGAACACGTCGTCCATCAGGGGCAAAGGGTCCATGCCCGCAGCTACCGTGACGGCGTCCTGAGCGCTGAACTTTTCCATGCGGCCATGGCCCAGCGCTGCGATGCGGTCCATCCACTCCAGCACGGCGGGGGTGGCGGCAAAGATGTCGGCCATCACCGGCACACACTGGCGCGTGAACCACAGCGGGTGGTAGGCCGCAAAGTCGGCCAAGCAGGGCTCGGCACCGAACAAAAAGTCGTGCTCCTCGGCCATGTGGGCGATGCGGCGCAGGTACGAGCGGTAGGCAGCAGTCGCGTCGGCCGGTCGCAGGCGCTGCATGCCCGCGCTCATCTCGCGGCGGTCTTCGCCAAACACTTGCGCGGCGGCTGGCGGCAAGTTGGCAAACAGCACCGCAGCGCCTTTGGGCTGCAGGTTGTAGGCCATGGCGGCCCAGAACAGCGTGCTATCCGCCCACTGTGCAAACACACGCGCCACGCCCTTGAGGTGCGGCGGGTACAGCACCGGCTCGGGCTGTTCATGCTCCAGCACATCGCAGATGAGGGCCGAATCGCAATAGATGTCGGCACCGATCTGCAAGAACGGCGTCTTGCGGTAACCCCCCGTGAGCGCCACCACATCGGGCTTGGGCATGACGCTGGGGATGATCACGGACTTCCAGGCCAGCTGCTTGAAGCCGAGCACCGCGCGGATCTTTTCGGAGAACGGCGACGAGGGGTAGTGGTGCAGGATGAGGTGGGACATGGGGTTCTCCGCAAAATTCTGTAGGGTGAATCAGGCCGGGAGCGCGCGGGCCAGGATGGCGTCAAGGTTGACACCCGCGCCCAGCGTGCCAAAGCTGTAGCCCCAGTCGCCTGAGAGGCGCGAGTCGCAAAACGCGCGAAAAACGGCACCGGGCGCACTGCGCAGCAGCAGGGCCGCCTGCACGGCCAGCGCCACATCCTGCGCGAGGCGCCGGGCCTCGGCCTCGGTGGTCATGGCGTCCACGCGCAGGGGCAGTGCGCCGGCCAGACGGTCCAGCGCCGGGTGGGCGCCGCGTGCGGGTGCCAGTTCGGCGTCCAGAGCGGCAGCGGTGTCGGCGCGGCGCACGGCGCGCATCAAATCCAGCGCCATGATGTTGCCCGCGCCTTCCCAGATGGAGTTGAGCGGCATCTCGCGGTAGATGCGGGCCATCACGCCTTCGCCGCCCTCTTCCACATAGCCGTTGCCGCCCAGGCATTCCATGGCCTCCTGCGCAAACACGCTGCCGCGCTTGCACACCCAGAACTTGGCCACGGGTGTGAGCAGGCGGGCCATGATGGCCTCGTGCTCGCTCTTGTCTTTGTGGTCAAAGGCGCTCGCAAGCCTTATGGAGAGAGCGGTAGCCGCTTCACTTTCCAGCGCCAGATCGGCGAGCACGTTGCGCATGAGTGGCTGGTCGATGAGCTTCTTGCCAAAGGCCGAGCGCTGGCGCGTGTGGTGCAGAGCGATGCTGAGCGCCTGGCGCATGAGGCCGCTGGTGCCTAAAGCGCAATCGAGCCGCGTCATGGTGCCCATCTCCAGGATCTGCGCCACGCCACGGCCTTCCTCGCCCACGCGCCAGGCCAAGGCGTTGATAAATTCGACCTCGGAGCTGGCATTGGCGTGGTTGCCCAACTTGTCTTTCAGGCGCTGGATGCGGATGGTATTGACCGCACCCCCACCACCATCGGGCAGCACGCGCGGCAAGAAGAAGCAGGTAAGCCCGCCGGGTGCCTGCGCCAGGATCAGGAAGGCGTCGCACATGGGGGCCGAGAAGAACCATTTGTGGCCGGTGATGCGGTAGCGCGCGCCCCAGGCGTCTTCACCATCGTGCACAGCCTGTGTGGTGTTGGCGCGCACGTCCGATCCGCCCTGCTTCTCGGTCATGCCCATGCCCATGGTGAGCGCAGATTTCTGCGAGAACAGCGCGAGGCGCGGGTCGTACTGCGTGCTCGCCAAACCCTTGCTCCAATCCGCCCATACCGCTGAATTGCCTCGCAATGCCGGGGTCACGGCGTAGCTCATCGACACGGGGCACAGCACCGAGGGCTCGGCTTCGGTGAACAGCATGAAGCCTGCGGCCCGCTCGGTATGCGCGTGGCCCGTGTCCTGGCGCGACCACGGCGTGGCGTGCAGGCCGTGGCGCAGCGCAGTGCCGATGAGCGCGTGGTAGCTGGGGTGGAACTCCACCACATCGGTGCGATGGCCGAAGCGGTCGTGGGTGCGCAGTTGGGGTTTGTAGGTGTTGGCGAGCCGAGCATGGGTCTGCATTTCGGCCGATCCCATCTCCGCGCCCAGCGCCGCGAGGCCCGCCAGCGGCAGGCTGGGGGCATGCAGGCGCAGCGCGTCCTGCAAGGGCTGGTTGGCGGTGAAGAGGTTCACATCGGCCCAGGGCGTGCTCTGGTTGAACACCTCATGGGTGGCGGCAGGGCTGGCAGCGGTCATGGCGGCTCCTCAGGCAGTGGGGCTGTCACCCCGTCTCAGCATTTCGATGTGGGGGATATCGTCTTCCAGGTACTCATCGGACACGGCCTCAAAACCCAGGCTGCCGTAGAAGCCCTGCAGATGGGCCTGCGCGCTGATGCGGATGCCCCGCCCCGGCCATGCCTGGCTGCAGCGAGCGATGCCCTCGGCCATCAGCGCCCTGCCCGTGCCGTTGCCCCGCGCTTCCTTGGCGGTGACCACGCGGCCGATGGAGGGCTCGGGGTAGTTCACGCCCGGGTCCACCACGCGCAGGCAGGCCTGCGCCACCCCGGCCTCGTCGTAGCCCAGCAGGTGGTAGGACTGCTTGTCCGCCCCGTCCGGGTCCTGGTAAGGGCCCTGCTCCAGGATGAACACCTTGCAGCGCAGCGCCAGCGCATCGTGCAGGGCGTGCACGCCCAGGTCGTCGAAGCGGGCCCAGGTCCAACGCATTAGAACCTGCTCCCGGCCTTTTCATGGGGTGCGTTGCCCCACAAAGGCAGTGGATGCAAGGCGCCCACCGAAAGCCGCACTGATGTGCGGCGAGGATGGGCAACGCAGCAGACGCTGCCTTTGCGGGGCAACCCGGAGGGCATGGCAGCAAACAGCCACGCTCGTCGTTGCCCACCTTGCCCAGGCCGCCAGCATGGGCTGCGGTGGACGCCTAGATCGTGACTGTTTGCTGTCATGCGCACCCCATGAAAAGGCCGGGAGCAGGTTCTTAGATCAGCTTCACCAGCTGTTTGCCGAAGTTTTTGCCCTTGAGCAAGCCCAGGAAGGCCTCGGGCGCGGCGGCGATGCCCTGCGCAATGGTCTCGCGTGGGCGCAGCTTGCCGGTGCCGACCAGCGTGCCCAGTTCCTTGAGCGCATCAGGCCAGACTTCCATGTGCTCGCTCACAATGAAGCCTTCGACTTTCATGCGGTTGATGAGCATGAGCGCGGGGTTGGCCATGGGCAGCGGCGCGCCGTCGTAGCCAGCGATCATCCCGCACAGGGCAATGCGGCTGAAGGCGTTCATGCGCAGCATGACGGCGTCCATGATCCAGCCGCCCACGTTTTCGAAGTAGCCATCGATGCCGTTGGGGCACGCTTCCTTCAGGGCCTTGGACATGGCCTTCACGTCGCTGTGTTCCTTGTAGTCGATGCAGGCGTCAAAGCCCAGCTCTTCCACTGCGTACTTGCACTTGTCGGCGCCACCGGCAATACCCACCGCACGGCAGCCGCGCGCCTTGGCCAATGCGGCAAACGCGCTGCCCACCGCGCCGGTAGCGGCGCTTACCACCACGGTGTCGCCTTCCTTGGGCGCAATGATCTTGACCAGGCCGTACCAGGCGGTCACGCCAGGCATGCCCACGGCGCCCAGGTAGTGCGACAGCGGCACATGGGTCGTATCGACCTTGCGCAGCGCGCCGGGCTGGTCGGCATTGACCACGCTGTACTCCTGCCAGCCACCCATGCCCACCACCTTGTCGCCCACCGCGTACTTGGGGTGCTTGCTTTCGGCCACTTCGCCCACAGTGCCGCCGATCATGACTTCGCCCAGCGCCTGCGATGCGGCGTAGCTCTTGCTCTCGTTCATGCGGCCGCGCATATAGGGATCCAGGCTCAGAAAGTGGTGGCGTACCAGCACCTCGCCGTCCTTGAGCGCGGGCGTGTCGGTGGCCACCAGCTTGAAGTTGCTGACCACGGCTTCGCCTTGGGGGCGGTTGTCGAGAACGATTTGTTGGTTGCGTGGCATGAGAGGCTCCTTCAGAATGTCTATCACTATGAATTCAATAGCTACTAGCGCTTATGGATAAAGCGCCAGGGGCCAATTTGGCTTAAAAATCTGACTCAATCGGTGGAAATGACCTTGAGGTCATTCACATTGCGCCCATCGACTGGCAGGCGCCGCACGTACTTGAACGTGCCGGTGGCATGGCAACACACCTTGCCCTGCGCGTCATACACCGTGCCTTCGGTAAAAGCCATGGTGGCCGTGCGGTGAATGAGCCGCCCCTTGGCCACCAGCGGCCCGCGTGCGGGCTGCATGAAGCTGGTCTTCATCTCAATGGTGACCACGCCCATGTCGGGCGTCTCGCTGCGCGCCGCCGTGGCCATGGTCACGTCCAGCAGCGTCATCGACGCACCGCCGTGGGTCACGGCAAACGAGTTCAAGTGCTCGGGCTGAGCTTCGTAATGCAGCTCAGACTCGCCGCCTTCCATACGCTGCAGCGTGAAGCCCAGGTGGTGGACAAAGGGAATTTCGACACCGAAACTTTTCAAGGGATTTCCTCAGAACACAAACCTCAAATACTGGCGCGGCCCAGACCAGGGCAGCCGAGCAAGGGCCGCCCCGCAGCGAGGGCTGCGTCCTCCTTCCCGGCGAAACCGAGAGAAGGGGGAAGGAGCGCAGCGCCTCAGGGGGATGCTCACCCGCCGGTGACGATACTCACGCCCCCGTCCACCGCCAGCCATTGGCCGGTGATGTGCTTGCCCGCATCCGACGCGTACAACGCGCACAGGCCCTTCAAATCTTCATCATCGCCGAGACGGCCCAGCGGGGCGTGGGCGGCCAGCGCTTCCTCGCCCATGGCCTTGAGCGTACCCACCGTCATTTTGCTTGGGAAGAAGCCCGGGCAGATGGCGTTGACGCGGATGTTGTACGCGCCCCATTCAGCGGCCAGGGCCCGTGTGAAGTTGATCACCGCGCCCTTGGAGGTGTTGTAAGCAATGGTGTTCATGCCCTTGGGGTTGCCGCCCAAGCCTGCGATGGACGCTACGTTGATGATGCTGCCGCTGCGGCGCGCGATCATGCTGTGTTTGGCGATGTGCTGACTCAGGATGAAGTAACCGCGCACGTTGAGGTTCATCACCTTGTCCCACGCGTCCACGGGGTGGTCTTCGGCAGGGGCCCCCCAGGCTGCGCCTGCGTTGTTGACGAGGATGTCCACATGGCCCAGGCGCTCCAGGGTCTCGTCGGCCAGGCGCCGGATGTCGTCTTCCTTGGCGCAATCAGCGGCGATCCACCGTGCGTCGATACCCGCAGCCTGCAGGTCGGCGGCGGCCTCTTCCAGGTCAGACGCCTTGCGCGAGCTGAGCATGATCTTGGCGCCCGCTTCGCCCAGCGCGTGGGCCAGTTGCAGTCCCAGGCCGCGCGAGCCGCCGGTGACCAGTGCGGTCTTGCCGGTGAGGTCAAACAGTTGTTGGATGGTACGGGTCATGCTGAAAGTCTCCTTCGGTTTTGGATGGATCTGTCGTTGGGTGTTTGCCCCACGCGCCCGAGGATTGTGCGATGCAATGCGGGCGCTTTGTGTCGCGGGGGTGTCGGGCGTTCAGCTAAGAGCCTGTTCAAAATTTTTCTGGAGCCGCACAAGTGCCTTGCCGGGATGGGATGCAAGGCGCGGTGCGCCGCCGATAGCCCGTGCTATCGGCAAGCGCCGCAACGCCGTAGACCGCCCGGCAAGGCACTTGCCCGCAGGGTTGGAGTGAAATCGGGCGATTGGACGCCCCGGCTGCTTGCATGGGCATGAGCCCATGCGGCGCATCCGAAGCATCCACTCCTCCCGATTGCACTCCAATGCGGTCTCCAAAAAGACTTTGAACAGGCTCTAAGGGCCGGGGTCGGTGTGCAACCGGGCCCGCACCGCGATCAGCACCACACCCACCACGGCCAGCACCCCGCCGCCCACGATGAGGCTCCAGCCCAGAGCCTCATCGGTGCGGGCGGTGGCGATGCCCAGTATCAGCGTGAGCAACCCGCCGAAAATCAGCAGCCAGATGAGCTTGTGCAGGCGTTGCAGGGTGAGTTGCGCCGCCATCAAAATGCCTCTTCAGGGAAGGCCGCGCAGGTGGCATCGCGCGTGCTCACCACCTGCAGCCAGGCGCCGATCTTGGGCAGCTCGTAGTGGAAGAAAAAGCGCATGCCGCCCATGCGTCCCACGCTCGCGGGCTGGGCCAGATCGGCATCCCGGGCCAGCGTGGCCAGGGCCACGTCCAGCCAAACCCAGGCGAGCACCGTGTGGCCAAAGGCCTGCATGTAGGGCACGGCATTGGCCAGCGCATCGGCAGGCTGGCCCGTGGCCCAGGCGGCCTTGGTGGCGGCGCCCACGTCCTGCAGCGCCTTGCCCAGCGCATTGGCATGGGCCGCCAGTGCGGGCACCTGGATCGCACGCTCGATGGTGGCGTTGATGCGCCCGGCCAGCAGTTGCAGGCCGCGCCCGCCCTCCATCAGCACCTTGCGGCCCAGCAGGTCCATGGCCTGGATGCCGTGGGTGCCCTCGTGGATCATGTTCAGGCGGTTGTCGCGCCAGTACTGCTCCACCGGGAAGTCGCGGGTGTAGCCATAGCCACCATGGATCTGGATGGCCAATGAGTTGGCCTCCAGGCAGAACTCGCTGGGCCAGCTCTTGGCAATGGGGGTGAGCACCTCCAGCAGCAGGCGGGCTTCGTCGGCCGCCGCCGCGTCGCCCGTGTGCTGCTCGTCCACCAGCTTGGCGCAAAACAGGTTGAGCGCGAGCGCCCCTTCGCCATACGACTTCTGGGCCAGCAGCATGCGCTTGACGTCGGCGTGTTCGATGATGCGCACCTGGGGCTGGGCGGCGTCCTTGACCACGGCAGCGGCGCCATCCTTGGGGCCCTGCACCGGGCGCCCTTGGGGCCGGTTCTTGGCGTAGTCCAGGCTGGCGTAATAGCCCGCCAGCCCCAGCATGGTGGCGGCCATGCCGATGCCGATGCGCGCCTCGTTCATCATGTGGAACATGCAGTGCAGGCCCTTGCCGGGCTGGCCCACCAGGTAGCCCACGGCCCCGGCCTTGCCCTCAACCGGGAACCTGCCTTCACCGAAATTAAGCAGCGTGTTGGTGGTACCGCGCCAGCCCAGCTTGTGGTTGAGGCCCGCCAGCGCCACGTCGTTGCGTACGCCGGTGAGCTTGCCTTCGGTGTCCACCAGCTTCTTGGGCACGATGAACAACGAGATGCCCTTGGTGCCCGGCACCAGCTTGCCGTCCGGCCCCGGGATCTTGGCCAGCACCAGGTGCACGATGTTTTCGGTCAGCTCATGGTCGCCCGAGCTGATCCACATCTTGTTGCCCGTGAGGCGATACCTTGCACCCAATGGGTCGGCCTCGAAGCCATCGCCATCAGGCACTGCGCGCGTGGCCACATCCGACAGCGAGGAGCCCGCCTGCGGCTCGGACAGACACATGGTGCCCGACCAACGCCCGTTGAATTCATTGAGTGCAAACACCTGCTTTTGCGCCTCGGTGCCATGCACCATGAGCAGGTTGGCGTTGCCCGAAGTCAGCAGGTTCGAGCCGATGCTGATGGATGCCACCGCAAAGAAGCTGTTGGCGGCCGCCTCGACGGCATAGGGCAGCTGCATGCCGCCGACCTCGTAGTCCTGCGCAGCCGACAACAGGCCGGATTCTGCGTAGGCCTTGCGCGCCTCGTAGGTCGCCTGGGGCAGGATGACCTTTTCACCGTCGAAGTGTGGCTCCTCGATGTCTACGGTGCGGTTGAAGGGCGCGTACTTCTCGCGAGCGATGCGCTCGCAGGTGTCGAGCACCGCATCGAAGGTTTCGCGCGAGTGGTCTGCAAAACGCGTGCGGGCCGTGAGGGACTGGGCATCGAGCCAGTCATACAGCAGAAAGTCGAGCGTGGAACGCAGGGTCATCAGAAGGTCTCCTTGTGGCTGCGTGCATGCCCGATCTCCAATGGCCTGATAGGGCTCAGCGTGCAGGCAGCACGATGTTCTTGAAACACCAGTAGTCCATGTCCGAATCGGGCTTGGGCTGGCAATTGGCTTCTCCGAGCTGCAGGCGTGTGGCACCTGCAGGCAGTGGCGGGAACGTGATCTTGACGAGCTTGTTGCGGCCGGGCTTGACCACATCCATCTTCACGTTGCAGAAAGACAGGCCTCCAATCGACAGCTGCTGCAGCACAGTGCCGGTGCCCAGGTCCTTGAGCGTGAACGCATCGGGCGAGCCAGTGGGTTGCGCACAGGCCTCGAACGATTCATCGGTGGTGTTCTTGACGGCAAGCGTCACCCGCGTCTGTTTGGCGTCCACCACGATGTCCTGCAAAACCACGTCGGAGTCCGACTCCAGCGGCAGCTGGAGCTTGTAGGTCTGGCTCTGGGCATGGGCAACGCATGCCACGGCAAGGGCCGAGAGGGCGACACAGTGGCGAAAGGAAGGAAGCAGACAACGCATGGGAGGTACCGGGTTCGAGATGGAGAAAGGAGACAGGTTCAGGGCCACAGGCAAGCCGGTGGTCGCGCGGATTCTGCCCGCGCCAACCGCGCTGACGGGCGTATCACGCCCCGGCAAAGCAACAATTTGTAGCCAGCGCCTCTTCACCCCCCTGGACCCTGCTCGGCCCTGGTGTCTTCCTCTCATCCCCTTCTACCGGCAGTTCAGGCATCCATCTGAAATTTGCTGGGCGGAAAGCCAACGCATGTGGTCCGCCCATGGGCCTCACCACCGCTGCTTGCGCCACCCACAAAGGGGCAAGCGCACAGCGAACCCGTGAACGTGTCGCCTGTTGCGCAGCCCCCAAGCCAAGTTTTACAGCACTTCGAAAATGCCCGCAGCGCCCATGCCGCCACCAATGCACATCGTCACGCACACCTTCTTCGCACCACGGCGCTTGCCTTCGATAAGCGCGTGGCCCGTGAGGCGCTGGCCCGACACACCGTAGGGGTGGCCCACGGCAATCGCGCCGCCGTTCACGTTCAGGCGGTCGGCCGGAATGCCCAGCTTGTCGCGGCAGTACAGCACCTGCACGGCAAAGGCTTCGTTCAGCTCCCACAGGTCGATGTCCTGCACGGTGAGGCCCAGCTTTTTCAGCACCTTGGGCACGGCAAACACGGGGCCGATGCCCATTTCGTCGGGCTCGCAGCCTGCCACCGCAAAGCCGAGGAAGCGGCCCAGGGGCTTGAGGCCCTTCTTGCTGGCGTACTCTTCGCTGGTCACCACGCAGGCGCCGGCGCCGTCGGAGAACTGGCTGGCGTTGCCGGCAGAGATCAAACCGCCAGGCAGCGCCGAGCGCAGGCCGCTGATGGCTTCTACCGTCGTGCCTTCGCGTGTGCCTTCATCCTTGCTCACGGTGACCTGCTTGGTGATCAGGCCCAGCGTTTTGTCGGCCACACCGGCGGTCACGGTGATGGGGGCGATTTCTGCGTCGAACAAGCCAGCGGCCTGCGCTGCGCAAGCCTTCTGCTGGCTGGCGGCACCGTATTCGTCCATGGCTTCGCGGCCGATGTTGTAGCGCTTGGCCACTTGCTCGGCGGTCTGCAGCATGCTCCAGTAGATCTCGGGCTTTTGCTTGGCCAAGGCCAGGTCCTGGATCATGTGCAGGTTCATCTCCTGCTGCACGCAGGAGATGCTTTCGACACCACCGGCCACGAACACATCGGCTTCGCCAGCGATGATGCGCTGGGCGGCCATGGCAATGGTCTGCAGGCCCGACGAGCAGAAGCGGTTGACGGTGACACCGGAGGCGGTGATGGGCAGGCCAGCCTTCAGGGCAATCTGGCGCGCGATGTTGCTGCCTGTGGCACCTTCGGGTGTCGCGCAGCCCATGATGACGTCGTCCACGTCAGCGCCGTCGATGCCGGCGCGCAACACGGCGTGCTGCACGGCATGGCCGCCCAGGGTGGCGCCATGCGTCATGTTGAAAGAACCCTTCCAGCTCTTGGCGAGCGGCGTGCGGGCGGTGGAAACAATCACTGCGGAGGTCATGTGAATTCCTTTGATTCTGTAGATGGGTGCACGCGGCTATTTACTGGAAGGCCTTGCCTTCGGCGGCCAGCTTGGCTAGCAGCGGAGCGGGCTTCCAGAACGCTGCGTCATCCAGCGGGTTCTTGGCAAAACGGTCCATGGCCTGCACCACGTTGAACAGACCCACTTCGCTGGCGTAGTGCATGGGGCCGCCACGGTGGATGGGGAAACCGTAGCCGGTCAGGTACACCATATCGATGTCGCCGGACTTGCTGGCGATGCCGTCTTCCAGGATGTGCGCGCCTTCGTTGACCAGGGCGAACACCAGGCGCTGCACGATTTCTTCGTCCGAAATCTTGCGCGGCGTGATGCCCAGCTCCTTGCGGTGGTCTTCGATCATCTTGTTGACCAGGTCGCTCGGGATCGCGTCGCGCTTGCCGGCCTGGTAGTCGTACCAGCCTGCGCCGGTCTTCTGGCCGAAGCGGCCCAGTTCACACAGCTTGTCGGCCGTGCGGCTGTACTTCATGTCGGCACGTTCGACGGAACGGCGCTTGCGGATGGCCCAGCCAATGTCGTTGCCCGCCAGGTCGCCCATGCGGAACGGACCCATGGCAAAGCCAAACTTTTCGATGGCCTTGTCCACCTGCTGGGGCGTGCAGCCTTCGTCCAGCAGGAAGCCAGCCTGGCGGCTGTACTGCTCGATCATGCGGTTGCCGATGAAACCATCGCACACGCCCGAGACCACCGAGGTCTTCTTGATCTTCTTGCCAATCGCCATCACCGTGGCCAGCACGTCTTTGGCGGTCTCCTTGCCACGCACCACTTCCAGCAGCTTCATCACGTTGGCAGGGCTGAAGAAGTGCATGCCCACCACGTCCTGCGGACGCTTGGTAAACGCTGCGATCTTGTCCACGTCGAGCGTGGAGGTGTTGGACGCCAGAATGGCGCCAGGCTTGGCCACAGCGTCGAGCTGCTTGAACACGGCTTCCTTGACGCCCATTTCTTCGAACACGGCTTCGATGATGAGGTCGCAGTCCTTGAGATCGTCGTAGCTCAGCGTGGTACTCAGCAGGGCCATGCGCTGCTCGTACTTGTCCTGCTTGAGCTTGCCCTTCTTGACCTGGGCTTCGTAGTTCTTCTTGATCGTGGCCACGCCGCGGTCCAGGGCTTCCTGCTTCATTTCCAGGATCTTGACGGGGATACCTGCGTTCAGGAAGTTCATGGAAATGCCGCCGCCCATGGTGCCCGCACCAATCACACCCACCAGCTTGATGTCGCGCTTGGGGGTGTCGGATGCGACATCAGGGATCTTGCTCGCCGCACGCTCGGCCATAAACAGGTGGCGCAGTGCGCGCGACTCGGGCGTCCACATCAGGTTGATGAAGATCTCGCGCTCGACCAGCATGCCTTCTGCGAACTTCTTCTTGGTGGCGGCTTCAACCGCGTCCACGCACTTGGCGGGTGCGGGGAAGTTCTTGGCCATGCCCTTGACCATGTTGCGCGCGAACTGGAAGTACGCGTCGCCTTCGGGGTGCTTGCAGGGGAAGTTGCGCACCAAGGGCAGCGGGCGGGCATCCGCCACGCTCTGGGCAAACGCCAGGGCTTCTGCGGCCAGCGATTCGGCCGACGCTGCCATCTTGTCAAACAGCTTCTGGCCGGGCACGGCGCCAATCATTTCACTCTTGACGGGCTCGCCGCTCACGATGAGGTTGAGCGCGGCTTCCACACCAATCACGCGGGGCAGGCGCTGGGTACCGCCTGCGCCAGGGATCAGGCCCAGCTTGACTTCGGGCAGTGCAATCGAGCAGCCAGGCGCTGCGATGCGGTAGTGGCAACCCAGGGCCAGCTCCAGCCCGCCGCCCATGGCCACGCTGTGCATGGCGGCCACGACAGGCTTGGCCGAGTTTTCAATGGCGGCAATCACCGAAAGCAGGTTGGGTTCTTGCAGTGACTTGTCGGTGCCGAACTCCTTGATGTCGGCGCCGCCAGAGAACGCACCACCGGCACCGGTGATCACGATGGACGTGACCGCTGCATCGGCATTGGCACGGCCAAGGCCGTCCACAATGCCCTGGCGGGTCGCCAGACCGAGTCCGTTGACGGGAGGGTTGGCCATGGTGATCACGGCAACGGAGCCGTGGACTTTGTATTCAGCGGTCATGGTGCTGTTGTTCCTTGGAAAGTGAAAAAGAACGATCGTGCGTTTTTATTGTAGAGACTTCAAACCCATTTGGCGTGTCAATTTGTCCCGGGCGGGACAAGGGGGTTGGGGAGAACCCCTCGCCTGATGGTTCCACAGGCAAAAAAAGAGGCGCTACCGTTCAGGGGCGCCTCGTGAAAATCATAGTGGGCGGCTGTAGCTGGGTGTACGCCTTACGAGCAAGCCGCTGAAACTGGCGCGCCCCAAGCCAGTGCAGCCAAGCAAGGGCCGCCCCGCAGCGAGGGCTGCGTCCCCCTTCCCGAGTCGCGCAGCGATTCGAGAGAAGGGGGAAGGCGCGCAGCGCCTCAGGGGGATGGCCCCGCTAAACTTCAAGCCATTCCTTGCGGATGTAGTTGTCGGCTCGCAGGCTGTCCGGTGTGCCCTGGAACACGATCGAGCCATGCCCCATGACCAACGCGCGGTCCGAGATCTTCATGGCGATGGTCAGCTTCTGCTCGATCAGCAGCACCGAGATACCCCGCGCCTTGATGGTCTGCAGGTACTGCCCCACCAGCTCGACAATCTTTGGGGCCAGGCCTTCGGTGGGCTCGTCGATGATGATCAGGTCGGGGTCGCCCATCAGCGTGCGGCATAGCGTAAGCATCTGCTGCTCCCCGCCCGACATCACGCCCGCCTCTGTGTGCTGGCGCTCCTTGAGGCGCGGGAACATCTCGTACATGTCGTCAAACGACCAGCGGCTGCCCTTGCCTTTGCCTTTCTGGCCCAGCAGCAAGTTCTGGTGCACGGTGAGGTTGGGGAACACATCGCGGCTTTCGGGCACGTAGCCCACCCCCAGGTGGGCGATCTCGTAAGCCTTCTTGCCGTTGAGGTCCTGCCCCTTCCAGCTCAGCGTGCCCTCCCAGTCCACCAGGCCCATGATGGCCTTGGCGGTGGTGGAACGGCCCGAGCCGTTACGCCCCAGCAGGGCCACGATTTCACCGGGTTGTACGTCGAAGGTCACGCCATGCAGCACATGGCTCTTGCCGTAATAGGCGTGGAGATTTTCGATTTTCAGCATGTCAATGTCCCGCCCCTTGCTCGTCCGCAACGACAGAGCCCAGATAGGCCTCCTGCACGCGCTGGTTGGCGCGCACCTTGTCGGGCGTGTCATAGGCAATGACCTCGCCATAGACCACCACAGCAATCTTGTCCGCCAGGCCAAAGACCACGCCCATGTCATGCTCCACCGTCAGCAGCGTGCGGCCTTCGGTCACTTCCTTGATGAGGTGGATGAAGCGCGTGGTCTCGGTCTTGCTCATGCCGGCCGTGGGCTCGTCGAGCAGGATCACGTTGGCACCACCCGCGATGGTGATGCCGATCTCCAGGGCGCGCTGCTCGGCATAGGTGAGGTTCATCGCCAGCGTGTCGCGCTTCTTGTCGAGCTTGATCATTTCCATGAGCTGCTTGGCGCGCTCATTGGCATCGTGCAGGTTCGACAGGAAACGCAGGAAGGTGTACTTGTAGCCCATGCTCCAGAGCACACCGCAGCGCAGGTTCTCGAACACCGAGAGCTTGGGAAAGATGTTCGTGATCTGGAAGCTGCGCGACAGCCCCTTGCGGTTGATCTCATACGGCGCCAGCCCGTTGATGCGCTGGCCGTTGAGAATCACATCCCCGCTTGTGGGCGCAAAACGCCCACTGATGAGGTTGAACAGCGTGGACTTGCCCGCGCCATTGGGGCCGATGATGGCCACGCGTTCGCCCGAGGCCACGGACAGGTTCACGCCACGGATAATTTCCGTCTTGCCAAAGCTCTTGCGCAGGTCGCGCAGTTCCAGGGCATAGGTGGTGTTGGTTGGGTTGTCAGCTGCCATGTTTACAGCGCCTCCCCACGCTTGATTTCATGTTCGATCTCTTCCTGGATCGTGCTCCACTGCCGCAGGAACTGGCGGCGGCAGAGTTCAAAAAGTCCAAAGCCCGTGACCATCACAAAAATGGCGCCAAACCAGCTCGTAAAGCCCGCGGCATTGAGCGTGGCCCCCAGGAACGTCAGTTCTGGCCCCAGGGCCGCGTTGAGCTGCAGGTGGTAGGTCATCTCGATCATGCAGGCTGCGCCCATCACCCCCACCAGCGCCGTGCCGCCCAGCGCCAGGTAAGAACTCCAGAGCTGACGCAGCTTGCCGTACTTGGCCAGCCGCAGGTTCATCATGATCAGGCTGGCAATCCCTCCGGGCGCATACATCACCATGAACAGGAACACCAGGCCCAGGTACAACAACCATGCCTTGGACAGTTCGGACAGCAACACCGACGCCAGCACCAACAGCACCGCGCCGATGATGGGGCCGAAGAAGAACGTTGCCCCGCCGAGGAAGGTAAATAGCAGGTAGCCGCCGGAGCGAATCACGCTCAGGCTGTCAGCTCCCGTGATGATCTCGAAGTTGATGGTGGCCAGCCCACCTCCGATGCCAGCAAAAAAGCCCGCGATGATGAACGCGAAGTAGCGCACACGCTGCGTGTTGTAGCCGATGAACTCTACGCGCTCGGGGTTGTCGCGCACAGCGTTCAGGATGCGGCCCAGCGGCGTGCCGGTGAATGCAAACATGGCGGCAGTGCAGACAAAACAGTACGCTGCAATCAGGTAGTACACCTGAATCGCAGGCCCGAAACTGATGCCAAAGAAGGCTTTGCCATACACCCGGTCCGTGGTGATGCCGCCTTCTCCGCCGAAGAACTCGGGGAACATCAGCGCCATGGAAGCCACCAGTTCGCCAATACCCAGCGTGATCATGGCGAAGGTGGTGCCCGACTTCTTGGTAGTGACAAAACCGAGCAGGATGGCAAAAAATGCCCCTGCCAGTCCGCCCACCAGTGGGATGAAAACCAGCGGAATGTGCACAGAGCCCTTGGTCGCCATGTTCATTGCATGAATGGCGATGAACGAACCCAGGCCGGTGTAGACCGCATGGCCAAAGCTCAGCATGCCGCCCTGCCCCAGCAGGATGTTGTAGGACAGGCAGATGATGATCAGGTAGCCGATCTGCGAGAGCATGGTCAGCGCCAGGCTGCTGCGAAACAGCATGGGCGCCACGATGAGCATGACCGCGAACAACGTCCAGATGATGAGGCGCCCGACGTTCCAGGGCTTGAACCGGTAGTGCGACGTGGCGCTGGAAGCGACAGTAGTGGTTGTAGTGGAATTCATGGCATCAGTCCTCCCGCGTGCCCAGCAAGCCCTTGGGGCGGAAGATCAGGATCAGCACGAGGAACAGGTAAGGCAAGATGGGCGCGACCTGGGAAATCGTGAGCTTGAGCAAGGGGTAGCCGAAGGTTTGGTCAGTCACCGCCACGCCCACGGCCTTGAAGACATGGATCAGTGAGTAGTCCAGCGCCACGGCAAAGGTCTGCACCAGACCGATGAGCAGCGATGCCAGGAAGGCCCCTGCCAGCGAGCCCATGCCACCCACCACCACCACAACAAAGATGATGGAACCCACTGAGGCCGCCATCGCAGGCTCGGTGACATAGGTGTTGCCACCGATCACCCCCGCCAGGCCGGCCAGCGCGGCACCACCGCCAAACACCAGCATGAAGACGCGCGGCACGTTGTGGCCCAACGCCTCGACCATCTCGGGGTACTTGAGGGCGGCCTGGATGACGAGACCGATGCGCGTGCGTGTGAGCAGCAGCCACACCGACACCAGCATCAGCAGGGCCACGAGCATCACAAACGAGCGCGACTTGGGAAATTGCGTGCCATAGAGCGAAAACAGCGGACCCTGCAATTGCTCGGGCAGGCCATAAGGCACGGTGGAACGGCCCCAGACCAGTTGCACCACTTCCAGAATGAGGTAGGACAGGCCGAACGTGACCAGCAGTTCGGGCACGTGGCCGAACTTGTGCACCCGGCGCAGGCAATAGCGCTCGAACGCGGCCCCCAGCGCAAACACGACGAGGGGTGCCAGCACCAGCGCTGGCCAGAAGCCCACCACCCCAGAGATGGTGAACGCGAAGTAGGCACCCAGCATGTAGAAGCTGGTGTGTGCAAAGTTGAGTACGCCCATCATGCTGAAGATCAGCGTGAGGCCGGAACTCAGCATGAACAGCAGGAGCCCGTAGCTCACGCCGTTCAGCAAAGAGATCACGAAAAACTCAGGATTCATTGGAATTTTTCACTGCAGGGGTAAAAAAAAGGCCCGAGTGGTCGGGCCTCGAAGCGATTGCACAAGGCTTACGGGCGCTTCATCTGGCACGACGTGGGCGTGCTCGCCACATAGGGCTCGTAGTACTTCACAGGCACAAAGGTGTAACCCGTGTTTTCAGAGTCGATCGGGAACTTGCCGCCAGCCTTCTCCCACTTGGAGATGAACAGGCCCTGCTGCAGTTGGTGATCGGTCTTGCGCATCTCGACTTCGCCATTGAAGCTCTTGAACTTCATGCCCTCGAACGCAGCAGCCACCTTGACCGGATCGGTCGACTTGGCCTTGGTAAAACCTTCGGACAGCATCGTGAACGCGTGGTAAACCGCGCCCGTGTACATGTCGTCGTTGAACTTCTTCTTGTAGTCCACCACGATCTGGTTCAGCGGCCCGGGCAGGTTCATGTGGGCATAGGCCACCATGTAGACGCGCCCTGCTGCGGCCGATCCCATAGCGGTGGGGCTGCCAGTGACCGAGCCGTAGTAGGTGTAGAAGTTGACGTTGTTCAGGCCCGCGTCGTTGGCGGCCTTGATCAGCAGCGCCAGATCAGAACCCCAGTTGCCGGTGATCACGCTGTCGGCGCCCGACTGCTTGATCTTGGCAATGTAGGGAGAGAAATCACGCACCTGAGCCAGCGGGTGCAGATCGTCGCCGACGAACTGCACGTCAGGGCGCTTGCGCTGCATCATTTCCTTGGCGAACTTGGAGACCTGGTGGCCGTGCGAGTAGTTCTGGTTGATCAGGTAGACCTTCTTGACCTCGGGCATGTCCTTCATGTACGTGGTCAGGGCTTCCATCTTCATGGAGGTGTCAGCGTCCAAGCGGAAGTGCCAGTAGCTGCACTTGCTGTTGGTGAGGTCTGGGTCCACGGCAGCGTAGTTCAGGAACAGGACTTCCTTGCCAGGGTTGCGCGCGTTGTGCTTTTCCAGCGCATCCATGATCGCCAGTGCGGGGCCGGAGCCGTTGCCCTGCACCACGTAGCGCGCACCCTGGTCCATGGCCGAGCGCAGGGCGCTGGTGGTTTCCTGGGGACTGAGTTTGTTGTCGATGCCGATGATTTCGAATTTGACGCCTGCAGGGTTCTTCTTGTTGAACTCTTCTGCGATGAACTGGAAGCTCTTGAGCTGGTTCGTTCCCACTGCCGCCATCAGGCCAGACAGGGGGTCGAGCCAGGCGATTTTCACCGTCTCGCCCTTTTGAGCGAAGGCCCCGCCAGCGCTTGCCAAGATTACCGAGGCTGCTACAGCCTTAATAGCGAACTTCATGCTTTTGTCTCCTTGTAAATCGACACAACGCAGCGTACCGCGTTGCAACAAAGCGATGCTCAGGGATTGCCCCTACCAGCGTCGCACACGTGACTGGCGCAGCACTCCCCCGAGCGCGCACCAGCCTGGGGCAATGCAAAAAATGGCGTTCGCAAGCGATGCGCGCATGTGCACTGCCCCACCCTGATCACAGGCCTGGAAGCTTGTAATCCTTGAGCTGCTCACGCAGCTTGGTCTTGAGCATCTTGCCGGTGGCGCCCAATGGAATGGCATCAACGAACACCACGTCATCGGGGATCTGCCACTTGGCCGTCTTGCCTTCGTAGAAGGCCAGCAGCTCTTCGCGCGTCACCTCTGTGCCCGGCCGCTTGACCACGGCCACGATGGGGCGCTCGTCCCACTTGGGGTGGGGCATACCCACACAGGCCGCCATGGCAATTGCGGGGTGGGCCATCGCAATGTTCTCGATGTCGATGGAACTGATCCACTCGCCACCGGACTTGATCACATCCTTGCTGCGGTCGGTGATCTGCATGAAACCGTCGGCGTCGATGGTGGCCACATCGCCCGTGGGGAACCAGCCCCGGCCCTGCGCGTCTTTGACGAGTGGATTGCCGCCCTCGCCCTTGAAATAGCTGCCGACGATCCACGGCCCCTTGACCAGCAAATCCCCGTAGGTCTTGCCATCCCAAGGCAACTCGCTGCCGTCGCCCCCCACGATCTTCATGTCCACACCGTAGATCGCGCGGCCCTGCTTTTGCAGGATCTTCATCTGGTCATCCTTGGACATGGCCAGGTGCTTGTTCTTCAAGGTGCACAGCGTGCCCAGCGGGCTCATCTCGGTCATGCCCCAGGCGTGCAGCACCTCCACGCCGTAGTCTTCCTTGAAGGCATGGATCATGGCGGGCGGGCAGGCCGAGCCACCGATGACAGTGCGGCGCAGCGTGGAGAACTTCAGACCCGCAGGCTTCATGTGGCCCAGCATCATCTGCCATACGGTGGGCACGCCAGCTGCGTAGGTGACCTTCTCGCCTTCGATCAGTTCGTAAATCGACTTGCCATCCATGGCGGGACCAGGGAACACCAGCTTGCAACCCGTGAGTGCCGCCGAGTAAGGAATGCCCCAGGCATTGACGTGGAACATGGGCACCACCGGCAGCACGGAATCGCGTGCGGAAAGGCACATCACATCAGGCAGCGCTGCCGCATAGGCATGCAGCGTGGTCGAACGATGGCTGTACAGCGCGGCCTTGGGGTTGCCCGTGGTGCCGCTCGTGTAGCACATGCTCGACGCGGAGTTCTCGTCAAACTCGGGCCAGGCGTAGTCGGGCGACTGCGCACCGATCCAGGCTTCGTAACTGGTGAGGCCTGGGATGCCTGAATCCGCAGGCAGCTTGTCGGCATCACACAGCGCCACCCACTTCTTCACCGTGGGGCACCTAGCATGCACGGCCTGCACGAGGGGCAGAAAGGTCACATCAAAACACAGCACCTGGTCTTCGGCATGGTTCATGATCCACGCAATCTGGTCGGGGTGCAGGCGAGGGTTCACGGTGTGCAGCACACGGCCCGAGCCGCTCACACCAAAGTACATCTCCATGTGGCGGTAGCCGTTCCAGGCCAGCGTGGCTACGCGGTCGCTGAACTGCAGCTTCATTTCATCCAGCGCATTGGCCAGGCGGCGTGCGCGGACAGCCAGGTCGCGGTAGGTGTAGCGATGGATGTCGCCCTCGACCCGGCGGGACACGATTTCGGCGTCGCCATGGTGGCGCTCGGCGAACTCGATCAGCGACGAAATCAGCAACGGTTGGCTCTGCATCAGGCCCAGCATGTGTGCTCCTTGGATGTTGTAGTGAAGGGAACGATCATCGTAGCGCGGGGGTTCTCATGGTGGTGTCGCCCAGGCAAGCGGCCCCGCCAGACCGGCACCCCCAACAGGGGTTCAGTGTGCGCGTGTCCAGCGTGCCTGCCAACACCTGTCGTCCCGTTGACAAAGGGCAAGGGAATACCCTGAACGTACGGCTCCCGAGCAACGACAATCACGCCCATGCTCAGCTCCGCGCCGTCCGCACAGCGATTCATCGAAGCCCAGCCCTGGTTTGCAGGTGTCCCCGTGGCCCTGCAGGAGAGGCTGCGCGACGAGGTGTCCGTGCAGCACGCCGACAAGGGCACAGTCATGATGCCGGCCGGCAGCGCGGTGCAAGGCTGGCATGCAGTGTTGTCAGGCTTGGTGATGCTGCAAAGCCCCGCCAGCCAGGGCCGCGCCTCTGCGTTCATCGGAGTACCCGATGGCGAGTGGTTTGGCGAAGGCTCAGCCATGAAACCCGAGCCCCGCCGGTACCACGTGGTGGCGTTGCGGCCCACCACGCTGCTGTGCCTGCCTCTGCCACTGTTTGCCACGCTGCGCGAGACCAGCCTGGGCTTCAACCAGTTTCTGGTGCAGCACCTGAACATGCGGCTGGGCCAGGCCATGACGATCATCGAGGCCGGGCGCACGCAATCCCCCGAACACCGCGTGGCGCTGTACCTGAGCCGCCTGTTCTGGCGCAGCACACGGCGGTTGAACCTCACGCAGGAAGAGCTCGGCCAACTGGTGGGCCTGTCACGCCAGACGGTGAACAAGGTACTGCGTGTGCTGGAAGGCCGGGGCATCGTGTCGCTGGACTTCGGCCGTGTGGCTATCGTGGACGACGAGGCGCTGAACGCGTACCTCGCCGCCACTGCGGCACGCTGACGCACCGCAGAGTGCACAAACACGTTCACCCTCATCCCTCTCACTGCACGCTCAGGCGCACGGCCTTCTGGTCGGCGTCGAACATGAGCCGACTGGGCCACGGCGTCCAGTTTTGGTTGACCGTTGCGTTGTTCGGGTTGCCCGTGTGCACAAAGGCCCGCATGGTGTCCATCATCGCGCGCGACAGCGCCAGTCGGCCGGGCTGATTGGCTGTACTGTTGGCTGCTTTGGCAAAGACCGAAGGTCCAAAGTTGCCGAACAGGAACGGCAGGTCAAACGCATGCGCCGCGCCGTACACATCGTTCCAGGGCGCGGGCTGCTGGGCCCAGTTGAACTGGTAGCTCCATACCGTGGATTGCTGACTGCGCAGGGTATTGAGCAGGTTGTCGCGGCTCGGATCGATGAACACACTGCCCAGCAGGCGGGTGCGCGCGTTGTAGCCCGTGCCGGGCGCTGTGACCGGCAGGTAAGAGGCATCCAGGATGTCGCCAGCCGTGAGCGTGGTAGGAGCATCGGGGTTGAAGTTCTGCATCATCACAAAGCGCTCGGCGTCGGAGATCTTCATGCCCGGCTTGCCGCCCAGCAGTGCCAGGAAAGGCGCAAACAGCTTGCCCTCCTCGCCCGTGTAGCCAGACAGCACGGGCACCTTGTGATAGCGGCCAGCGCCCATTTCTGCGATCGGGTCTGTGGGCACCACCACGCCATCAGGGATGGGGCCCGAGCCCGTTAGACCGTTCTTGAGCACCGTCTGCAGCACTACCCGCGCGTCCTTTCCACGCAGGTAGCTGGCTATCTGCGCAGGGGTCCATCCCGCAACGAGCGCCTGTGCATCGGCAAGCGCAGGCGCCAGGCCATCGGCCAGCGCCAGATGCGCCAGCAGCAAGCCCGCCTGCGCGGTGTACCGGGAGGCCGGGTTGAGCGTGGGAATCGAACCGGGCGGCAGGTTCGTCGCCAGCGAAATTCCGCCACTGACCGGTACGAGCTTGTGGAACAACCCAGCGGCCTGGGGCGCGACCAGCAGCGCCAGCGCGTTGATGGCGCCCGCGGACTGCCCCATCAGCGTGACATTGCCCGCATTGCCGCCAAAGCTGGCAATATTGTTCTGGATGAAGCGAAGTGCCTGCACGTTGTCGAGCAGCGCGTAGTTGCCGGTGTAGGGCTGCGTGCCGGTGTGCAGTGGCGGCATCTGGAAGTAGCCCAGAACGTCGAGCCGGTAATTGGCCGTGACCACCACGGCGTTGGCAGACCGTGCCAGCGCAGCGCCGTCGTAGACGGGATCGGCCGTGTAGCCCGAGATGGCACTCCCGCCATGCAGGAACAGCAGCACAGGCAGCTTGTCTTGCGAGGTGGCTGGGCGCCAGATATTGAGGGTCAGGCAGTCCTCGCTGCCTACCGGCGTGCCCAGGGTCTCGCCAATCGTGTTGTCAAACCGGTTGTTGGCACCGGGGCCGTAGATGCGGCCCATTTGCAGGCAGGCACTGCCAAAACGTGTGGCGTCACGCTCTCCGGACCAGGCGGCTGGGGCTGCGGGCGGTTGCCAGCGCAGCTCGCCCACGGGTGGCTTGGCAAAAGGAACACCTTTCCACGCGTAGGTGCCGGTCACCGCACTGTCGTCCACACCGCGCAAGGTGCCGTACACCGTCTCGCGCACCTCGGGCGCAGAGCCGGAACCACCGCCGCAGCCCACCATTGCTGCGGCCGAAAACACCGCTCCCAACCATTGCAAACGCCAGCGCGAATCGACCATGTCTTGTCTCCTTGGGGGTTTTCAGGAATGGGTCGGACCTCTGTCTGCAGTCACACTACGGGCAGGGCACAACCTCGGAGGCGATTGTGGGAACCAGGTGGCGTTTGGCTACTATCGCAACCTTGCCAAAACACTGACTTCAGGCCACCACCGCGCGTAAACCCTGATCCGCCATTTCTTCTATTCGCCACCCCATGACTCCCCGCACAAGCTCTGCCGCCTGGGTGCGCGGCATCACCGACATGATGGCCGCCGAAGGCTTGCCTGCTGCCGAGTTATGCGCCGAAGCGGGCATCGATCTGGCGGCGCTGCAACTGCCACAAACCCGTGTGGACGTGGACAAGATCAGCCGCCTGTGGGAGCTGGCGGTGGCACGTTCGGGCAAGGTGGCGCTGGGGCTGTGCCCGCAGCTCACGGCGCGCTACGGCAATGTGGATGTGGTGGGCTACGCGCTGGCGTCCGGCCCCAACCTGCTGGTGGGTTTTCAGCACCTCACGCGCCATATGGCGGTGATCTCGGACTGCACCACCTTCGCGCTGGATCACGATGCACGCGGCTACTGGATCTCCATCGCGCACATCGGCGCCACCCGCCCCATTCCGCGCCAGCGTGTCGAATACGCCCTGCTCACACTGTTCACGCTGTGCTGCTGGCTCACACGCCGGGAGCTTCGCCCTCTGGCTGTGGAGCTGACCACACCACAACCCGCCGCTACCGGTGAGGCGCCCTACCATGTGGCGTTTGGCATGCTGCCCCGCTTCGGGCAGGCAGCCAACCGGTTTTTGCTGGCCGAGGCCGATCTGCGGGCCGACATCCCCACACACAACCCCAGCCTGTGGGCCCTGCACGAGCGGCTGGTAGAGACCGAACTGGACCACCTGGGCCAGTCTCTGATCAGCACCCGTGTGCGTACCGAGGTAGCCCGCATCCTGCACCGGGGCGAACCCCGCCGCGAGGACGTGGCCGCGCGCCTGCACCTGACGGACCGCACGCTGCAGCGGCGCCTGCAGGCCGAATCCGTCAGTTACCAGCAGTTGCTGGACGACACCCGCTGTGAACTGGCACGCCAGTACCTCAGCGACGAGCGCCGCAGCCTGGCCGAGGTGGCCGACCTGCTGGGCTTTGCCGACCAGAGCAACCTGTTTCGGGCCTGCAAGCGCTGGTTTGGCCTCCCGCCGGGCCAGTACCGCGCGCAGGTGCTGTACCCTGAGGCCGAAGGCCAAGGCTCTACCCAGGCCGCATAGTCCGGGCCGTGGTCCAAGGCCCTGCAAGCGCCGGGGCATCCGGGGTGCGAGACAATCCACCCATGAACCTGCCCGCCGAAAGCGCGACCCCCACCGCCGATATCGGCCTGGCCTGGAAGCACGGATTTGCCGCCCTGGGACCGGACTTTTTCACCGAACTGCGCCCCACTCCGCTACCCGCCCCCCACTGGGTGGGCACCAGCACTGCCGTTGCACAGCTGATCGGCCTGGACGCTGACTGGCTGCAGCGGGACGAAGCCCTGCAAGCCTTCACCGGCAATACGCTGCTTGCAGGCTCTCGGCCCTTGGCCAGCGTCTACAGCGGCCACCAGTTCGGCGTGTGGGCCGGCCAACTGGGTGATGGCCGCGCCATCTTGTTGGGAGAAACTGCGGCGGGCCTCGAAATCCAGCTCAAGGGCGCTGGCCGCACCCCCTACTCCCGCATGGGCGACGGGCGCGCTGTGCTGCGCTCCAGCATCCGTGAATTCCTGTGCAGCGAGGCCATGCATGGCCTGGGCATTCCGACATCGCGCGCACTGTGCATCACCGGTTCGCCCGCACCCGTGCGCCGTGAAGAGGTTGAGACGGCCTCCGTAGTGACGCGGGTGGCCCCCAGCTTTGTGCGTTTTGGCCATTTCGAGCACTTTGCAGCCAACGACCTGCAAGCACAGCTCAAGCCCTTGGCCGACTACGTTATCGACCGCTACTACCCCGAATGCCGGGACACCCGCGACTTCGGTGGCAACGCGTATGCCGCCCTGCTACAGGCCGTGAGCGAACGCACCGCACACCTGATGGCACAGTGGCAGGGAGTGGGCTTTTGCCATGGGGTGATGAACACCGACAACATGAGCATCCTGGGGCTGACCATTGACTACGGTCCTTTCCAGTTTTTGGACGCCTTTGTGCCCGGCCATGTGTGCAACCACAGCGACAACCAGGGCCGCTATGCCTACAACCGCCAGCCCAATGTGGCGTACTGGAACCTGTTCTGCCTGGCGCAGGCTTTGTTGCCGCTGATCGGCGACCAGGAACTGGCGAAGGGGGCCCTGGAGTCCTACAAGACCGTGTTCCCGGAAGCGTTCATGGCCCGCATGCGCGCCAAACTCGGTCTCGCGAGCGCCCGCGAAGGCGATGGCGAGCTGATTGACGGCATCTTGATGCTGCTGGCCCAGAACGGGGTGGACTACACGATCTTCTGGCGCCGCTTGTCGCATGCGGTGCAACAGGACGATTTTGAGCCGGTGCGCGACCTGTTCGCCGACCGTACCGCCTTTGACAACTGGTTGCTATCATATTCAGAGCTATTTGCGCTTGATAATAAAGCGCTAGCGGCCAATTTGATGCTAAAAACCAATCCCAAGTTCGTTTTGCGCAACCACCTGGGCGAGCAGGCCATCCGCGCCGCGAAACTTGGCGACTTCAGCGAACTCCAAACCCTGCTGCGGCTGCTGGAGCACCCCTTCGACGAGCACCCCGGGCACGACGCCTACGCAGCCTTCCCGCCCGACTGGGCCTCTTCCATCGAGATCAGCTGTTCATCATGACCTACCCCGTCCAGAAATCCGATGCCGAATGGCAAGCCATCCTCAAGGACAAGGGCGCGGAGCCCGTCGCCCTGCAGGTGACGCGCCACGCCGCCACCGAGCGCCCTTTTACCGGCAAATACGAAGCCCACTGGGCCGACGGCAGCTACCACTGCATCTGCTGTGGTGCGAAATTGTTCGATTCCGTGACCAAGTTCGACGCCGGCTGTGGCTGGCCCAGCTTCGCAGAAGCGATCCCCGGCGCCATCACCGAGATCGTGGACCGCAGCCATGGCATGGTCCGCACGGAGACCGTGTGTGCACAATGCGGGGCCCACCTGGGCCATGTCTTTGAAGACGGCCCCACCCCCACCGGCCTGCGCTACTGCATGAACTCGGCCTCGCTGGATTTCGAATCCGGCAAGGATTGAGCCCCGAGACCCGCCCCCTGACCCCATGAAAATTCTGATCGACTTCTTCCCCATCCTGCTGTTCTTCGGGGCCTACAAGTTCTATGGCATCTATGTGGGCACTGCAGTGCTGATGGGTGCCACGGTCGCTCAAATGGCGCTGATCTACGCCATCGACCGGCGCCTGCAGACCATGCACAAGGTCACCCTGGTGCTGATCCTGCTGTTCGGCACGCTCACGCTGGTGCTGCAGGACGACCGCTTCATCAAGTGGAAGCCCACGGTGCTCTACGGCGCCATGTCCATCGCCCTCGCGGTGGCGGTGTGGGCCATGAAGAAGAACTTCCTCAAGATGCTGCTGGGCAGCCAGCTGACGCTGCCGGAGAGCGTGTGGCACCGGCTGAACGTCGCCTGGATCGTGTACTGCGCCTTCATGTCGGCCATCAACGCGTATGTCGTCGTCAACTTCAGCACCGAGGCCTGGGTGGATTTCAAGCTCTGGGGCTACGCCTTCCCGCTGGTCTTCCTGGTGGGCCAGGGCATCTATGTGGCGCCCCACATCAAGGGCGACGAAGGCGACGAGCCTGCTGCCTGAAGGACAACCTGCCATGACCTCCCTCGCTCAGCAAATGCACCAGACCCTGGCGGACCGTCTTACACCCACCGCCCTGGAAGTGCTTGATGAAAGTGCCGCCCATGCAGGGCACGCGGGCGCCAACGGCACCGGCTTTGGCACCCATTTTCGGGTGCGCATTTCGTCACCTTTGTTTACAGGCAAGCCCCGCGTCGCGCAGCATCGCCTTGTGTATGATGCGCTGCAAGAATTTATTGACCAAGGCGTTCACGCCCTCGCCATTGAAGTTCTCTGAACCGGCCCCCATATCCTCTGTTGCCGGAACTCAGCTGGCAAACAACCTCTCATTTTTTGGATTCCGCATGAAGAAACAGCTCCTGTCCGGCCTCGTGGCCGCTGCCGTGCTGGGCACGTTGGCCCTGCCCGTTTCCGCCCAGAATGTCGCCATCGTCAATGGCAAGGCCGTGCCAAAAGAGCGCGTTGAAGCCCTCAAGCAGCAGGTGGAACGCTCGGGCCGTCCTGTAACGCCTGACATCGAAGGCCAGATCAAGGAAGAAGTCATCACCCGCGAAATCTTCATGCAGGAAGCGCAAAAGCGCGGCCTGGAAGGCTCGGCAGACTACAAGGCACAAATGGATCTGGCCCGCCAGACCATTCTGATCCGCGAACTGTTCGCCGACTACCAGAAAAAGAACCCTGTGACCGACGCCGAGATCCAGGCTGAGTACGACAAGTTCGTGGCAGCCAACAGCGGCAAGGAATACAAGGCCAGCCACATCTTGGTGGAAAAGGAAGCGGATGCCAAGGCCATCATCGCCTCCATCAAGAAGGGCGCCAAGTTTGAAGACATCGCCAAGAAGCAGTCCAAGGACCCAGGTTCTGGCGCCAAGGGTGGCGACCTGGATTGGGCCAATCCTTCGAGCTACGTGAGCGAATTCACGGAAGCCCTGGTCAAGCTCCAAAAGGGCAAGATGACCGACGCTCCCGTGAAGAGCCAGTTCGGCTGGCACGTTATCCGCCTGGACGACGTGCGCCAGGCAGAACTGCCCAAGCTGGAAGAAGTGAAGCCCCAGGTGGCCCAGCAGCTGCAACAGCAAAAGCTGGCCAAGTTCCAGGAAGACCTGCGCGCCAAGGCCAAGGTCGAGTAACTGGGAAGGCAACTGCGCATCTGCTTTGGCAATGCACTCAAAAAACGCGGCCAGGCCGCGTTTTTTTATGGGAGGGTGGAAAAGCGCCCCACGGTGACCGGAGCGGCAGCGGGGCCTATGGGTGCAGACCCCAGAGCGGTCCCCGGCCCACTAACCCCTCGATATCCAGGCTACCGCCATCAGCAGCCCAATCATGACCGGCTGGTGCACCATGTAGTAGCTCAGGCTCCACCGCCCCAGCACTGCCAGCGGCTGCAAGCCTTGCGGAAGCTGCCACCCCAGCCAGCGGCCCCGACCCGCAGCCATGGCCCATTGGCCGGCAGCCAGGCCCCACCACAACACCCCCAACCACGGCAGCACGGGTACGTAGTCTTCGGTAAAAGGCTTGCGCGACACCAGCCCCAGCCAGTTGAGCGCGCGCCCATTGAACCAGGGCGCAGCGTCAGCCCAGGCACCCGCCAAAAGCTGGTGCGCTACCGATGGCAACGCCACAGCCACCAACCCGGCAAGCCACAACCACCGCCCCCACCCTGCGGTACACCGGGCAATGAGCAGCATTACGGCCATGCCATGCAGCACGCCAAAATGGATGAAGCTGTGGGGAAACATCACGAACGACCCCGCAGACACCAGCAGCGCGCAGCCAGCGATCTGCAACCACCGCCGACCAAACCGAGCCCACCCCTGCCCTTGGTGCAGCGCAATGGCCTGCCCCAGCCCGGCGCAGAACAGGAACAAGCTCACGATCACCGTCCGCTGCGAGGTCCAGAATGGGTCGGCGCGGAAATTCTGCGGCCAGAAGCCCAGATGGCTCAGGTCAAAGCAAAAGTGGAAGACCGTCATCCACACCATTGCCAGGCCGCGCAATGCATCTACGCTGTCATAACGTGGTGACGGCTGGAGCGAGGAGAACGGGGCAAGCGGCAAGGGAAGCGCACGGTTCATGGCAATACCAGCGGAAGGTGTCGATGCGGATACTTGCCCGCCCTAAGGGCCCGATGGTACGCAAATCCAACTCCGTCTTGCCACGCGGGTCGAACCATACATTCCAACAAGCAAAAAGAATGCGGGCAAGAAAAAAGGCCTTGCAGCATGTGCTGCAAGGCCTTCAAACATTGGTCGGAGCGGCGGGATTCGAACTCGCGACCCTCTGCTCCCAAAGCAGATGCGCTACCAGGCTGCGCTACGCTCCGACAGCTCGTATTCTAACCCGGCAATTTCCCTGTTTTTGGTTCAACGCGTGCTTTTTGTTATTTTTTTAAAAGCACGGTGCGAAGACCTGAACCTGGAAAGCACCGCCTCTGGGAGAAACAGTGCGCAGATGAAGGAACACAAGAAACCGTTTGCCCCAAGAGCCGGAACAAGCAAGCGCCAGTCCGTGTCTCCCCGGGGCCGAATATCAACGATTGCCCGAAGGGCCGGGACCGCGACCGGCCAGATGGCGGAACGTGATGCGTCCTTTGGACAAATCGTAGGGCGACATTTCCAGCGACACCTTGTCACCCGCCAGAATGCGGATGTGGTGCTTGCGCATCTTGCCGCCCGTGTAGGCGATCAGTTGGTGACCGTTGTCCAGCGTCACGCGAAAGCGCGAGTCGGGAAGGACTTCCGTCACGGAGCCTTGCATTTCAATGAGTTCTTCTTTGGCCATGTTCTATCTTTTCAAAACAAATATTCTGTGATCGGCACCTGACGCTTGTGCATCCACCACGGCAGCTACGGCGTGGTCGGTGCTCGACACACGGTGCATTGCGGGCGGTGGGAGTCGCTGCACCCGGGGCGCAGATCAGGCAGAGGGCCGGGGGAGACGGCTTCAATGGACAGGCATAAGCACTGTGCAAAGCCTGTCAATTGTACCGCGATGTACCGCGTCTTGACTATGGGGCAGCTTGCTCTTCGGTCGGCGCACGCCCGCGCACCGAGGTGGCACCCGCAGAGCCTCCCTCGTCGCGCCCTTGCACAGCTGCTGCCAACGTCCGCACAAGGTCCGTCTGTGTGATCACCCCTACCAGACGGCCCTCGCTCTCCACAATGGGAATATGGTGGTGCCCGCCCTGGGAAAACAGAGGGACGAGATCCATGGCGTGCTGCCCCACGTGGGCCACCTGGACCGGGTGCGACATGATTTCGCCCACATTCTGGGGCTGCCCCGTACGCCCCATGACCAGCATCCGTAAACGCTGCCCCAAACCTTCATGCATATCCAGGTTGGCCAGCCGCATGAAGTCCGCCACCGTCACGATACCTACCACCAGGCGTTGAGCATCCACCACGGGCAGCGCCTTGATCTGCTGGGCACGCATCAACGCCCAGGCGTCTTTAAGGGAAATCCCCGCCTCCACCGCAAACGGTGGCCTTGACATGATGTCCGAACAGCGAACCTCCCCCAGCGTCCGCTGGAAGGCTGCACGGCCCGCCAAGTGCAACAGCCCTTCCAGATCGGCACGGCTCACGTCCAGCACCTGGTTGTAGTGTGCCAACGCTGCATCCACATCCGAGGCGGTAAAAGCGCCCTGAGCAATATCGGTTCGGGCCGCCATCCGCTGAGGATGGGGGTACCGGCGCCCTGTCAGGCCGTTGTAGACCACGGCCGAGACCAAGAGAACGATCACATTGAACAGGATGGGAAATGCGGCCAGATGCCACCCGTCCCCCGCGGTCAGCACGACATACAGCGCCATTGCTCCGCCCGGTGGATGCAGGCAACGCAGGGGCACCATCAGCGCAATAGCCAACCCCACCGCAACCGCCCCTGCAAGTGCCGGGTCCGGGATGAACGCGGAGCAAACTGCGCCCACCAGCGCAGACAAAGTACTTCCTCCCAGGACCGGCCAGGGCTGGGCCAGTGGACTGGACGGCATGCCAAACACCAGGACCGCACTCGCCCCCAGCGATGCCACCATCCAGGGACCTGCGCTGCTTCCCCCTGCCCACCAGCGGCTGAGCAATCCCGTCAGCAGTACACCGATCACGGCGCCCACAATGAAGCGAAGCCTTTCGCGTCCGTCGATACCTAACGGTGCGGGCCAGAAATGGCGCAACCACCGGGCTAGACGCACCCGCATGGATTGGGAAGTGGACGATGAAGATGGGGCTGATGAAAGGGGCATGAAGCAATCGGAAACATGCGGTTTGCCCGCCTTCCGGCGAGACGGGGCGCAGCCCCTTCAAGAGCAGGCAACACCGGCCTCCAGAGTTACCCATGCCTCCATTTTGCAGGGCATTGAAGCACTCCCATCCAGAGAGCCCCCACACTCGCGGCCAAACAACCCGTCAGGGCTTTCAGAACCGTGCCTATGCTCGAAACTACTGATACCGGAGGCTCAAATAGCTGCCCACAGCAAAAATCACACGATCTATACTGCACAAAAAGCACAAAACTGCACTTTAATTCATGAACTTGGTTCTATGTCCGTCAAGCAGCCCTTGGTAAACCCATCATCGGCGAGCCTCTGCCGCCGGGCCCGGTTGCAGTCCTCGGGCACCTCGCAATGCGGGAGCCCCTTGCCCAACGGTACGGGTAACCCATAGGTATTCACCACCGAATGCTTGCAGTAAATTACTTTAAGCCTAAACAAAGGAGACAAGTCCAATGACCACCCGCCGCCTCGTCATCAGCCGTAGCGCCGCCCTCGTGGGCGCCGCATCTACAGGGCTGTTGCTGCCCTCCATCGTGCGTGCGCAAAGCGGCAAGGTGCGCGTGGGCTTCATGCTGCCCTACACCGGTACCTTTGCACAACTGGGGGTCGCCATCGAAAACGGCGTGCGCCTGGCCATAGACCAGCAGGGTGGCAAGCTCGGCGGTCGCGAGATCGAATGGTTCAAGGTGGACGACGAGTCCGAGCCCAGCAAGGGTGTCGAGAACGCGAGCAAGCTGGTGCAGCGCGACAAGGTGGATGTGCTGATTGGCACCGTGCATTCAGGTGTGCAGATGGGCATTCAGAAGGTGGCGCGCGATACGGGGGTTCTCAACCTGATTCCCAACGCCGGCGTGCATGCCGCCACGCGCGCACTGTGTGCCCCCAACGTTTTCCGTACTTCGTTCAGCAATTCCCAGCCCACGCTGGCCCTGGGCAAAGCCATGGTCGAAAAGGGCCACAAGAAGGCTGTGTGGATCACCTGGAAATACGCGGCAGGGGACGAAGCCTTTGAAGGCTTCAAGCAAAGCTACACTGCAGCCGGCGGCACCATCGTGAAGGAACTGGGTCTGCCCTTCCCCAACGTGGAATTCCAGGCGCTGCTGACCGAAATCGCCGCTCTCAAGCCCGACGCCGTGGCCTGCTTCTTCGCGGGCGGCGGTGCTGCCAAGTTCATCAAGGACTATGCGGCCGCAGGCCTCAAGGACAAGATTCCGCTGTACGGCTCGGGCTTCCTCACCGAAGGCGTGCTGGACGCTGCCGGCCCCGCTGCCGAAGGCATCATCACGACCATGCACTACAGCGACTCGCTGGACACACCGCGCAACAAGCAATTCCGCCTGGAATACGCCAAGGCCTTCCGCAGCCAGCCCGATGTGTACGCGGTACAGGGCTACGACACCGGCCTTCTGCTGGTGCAGGGCGCCAACGCCGTCAAGGGCGACCTGTCCGCCAAGGCTGCCATCATCAAGGCGATGGAAAGCGCCACCATCGACAGCCCGCGCGGCAAGTGGACGATGAGCAAGGCACACAACCCCGTGCAGGACATCTACCTGCGCCGCGTCGAGAACAAGGAAAACAAGGTGATTGGCATTGCCGCCAAGGCCCTGGCCGACAGCGGTGCCGGCTGCCGCATGGGCTGACGCGCTCACCCCACTGCCCGGGGCACGGCGCGTGCTGGACTTCGGGTCCGGTCCGCCCCGCAGCTTTGACACAATGCATTGATGGACTGCCGCCATGGCAGGCCTGTCTGCTGTGCGCCCGGACTTTGCGGCCACCTTGCCTTCCACCCAATCCTATGTCGCTCAGTACCTACCTGCTCTACCTTGCCGCAGTGGCCCTGCTGGTTCTTTCGCCCGGCCCGACGATGCTCATGTGCATGACCAATTCTCTGCAGCACGGCCCGCGCAAGGCCCTCGCCGCTGCTGCAGGCAGCGTGACGGCAGTGCTGGGCACCATGTTGCTTTCAGCCCTGGGCCTTGGCGCATTGCTGGCGGCATCGGAAACCGCCTTCTGGGTGCTCAAGGCTGCCGGCGCGGCGTATCTGATCTGGCTTGGCATCAAGACGTTTCGCAGCCAGACCACGGTGTTCGACGAGATGCCCGCCAACGGCACGCAGACCAAGGCCGTGGTGCCTGCGCGCAAGCTCTACATCCAGGGTCTGATCGTGGGCGGCAGCAACCCTAAGGCCCTGCTGTTCTTCACGGCGTTCTTCCCCCAGTTTCTGGACCCGACCGCCGCATGGGCACCGCAGTTTGCCGTGCTGGCAAGCACCTTTGTGGCTTTTGAATTCACGGTTCTCACGCTGTGTGCACTGGGTGTAGCACGGCTGGCACCCGTTTTGCGCTCTGGCGCACGCATGCGCTGGTTCAACCGCATTTCGGGCGGCCTGTTCACGTTGATGGGCACCCTTTTGCTGGCGACACGCCGCGCTACCTGATCCCCTGTCTGTTTGCCCACCATGGACTTCGCCACTTTCCTGATCCAGTTGCTCAACAGCGTGCAGTACGGGCTGCTGCTGTTCATGCTGGCCGCCGGCCTCACGCTGATTTTCGGAATCATGGGGGTGGTGAATCTGGCGCACGGCAGCTTTTACATGCTGGGGGCATATCTCGGCTATTCGCTGTCGGGCCACTTTGGCAGCCTCACGCTGGCCATCCTGGGGGGCGCCGGGCTGGCCGTGTTGTTTGGCCTGGCGCTGGAGTGGCTGCTGTTTCGCCACTTCTACCACCGCGACCACCTGGACCAGGTGCTGCTGACCTTCGGCCTCATCTACATCTTTGAGGAACTGCGCTCCATCCTCTGGGGGGACGACGTGCACGGCGTCCCGATTCCAGCGATGCTGGACTGGTCCATTCCGCTCACCGACACCCTTTCCTACCCGGTCTACCGGCTGTTCATCTCCGGCGTCTGCATGGCGCTGGCGCTGGGCCTGTACCTGCTGATCTCCAAAACGCGGCTGGGCATGAAGATCCGCGCGGGCGCCTTCAACCGCGACATGGCTGAATCGCTGGGGGTGAACATCAAGCTGATCCACGCCATCGTCTTTGCGCTGGGCGTGGGCCTGGCGGCCGTTGCGGGCATGGTGGCCGCGCCGGTATCCAGCGTTTATCCCAACATGGGCTCGTCCGTTCTCATCATGTGTTTTGTGGTGGTGGTGATCGGCGGCATAGGTTCCGTGCGTGGCGCCCTGATCTCGGCCCTGCTTGTGGGGCTGGTGGACACCTTTGGCAAGGTGTTGCTGCCGTCGATGGCCGGGATGCTGGTCTACATGCTGATGGCGGCCGTGCTGCTGTGGAAACCCGAAGGCCTGTTCAAACAATGATGACCCCGATGCTTGCCACTGTCACTTCGCGCTCTTCCCACGCCATACACGCTTCACAGCCCGGCGCCCCCCTATGAGCACCCCCCGCGCCCATATCGAAGTGTTGCCGCGCAGCGTGCAATTCGCGCTGGCACTGGGGCTGGCTGCGCTGCTGCTGTTCCCGGTCGTCGGCAGTGATTTCTACGTGCAGATGGTCACACGCATGATGATCATGGCCATCTTCGCAATGAGCCTGGATCTGCTGCAGGGCGTGACTGGCCTGGTGTCGCTGGGCCACGCCGCCTACTTTGGGGTGGCGGGCTATGCCCTCGCCTTTCTCACACCCGCCGATACGCCGGTGAGCCTCTGGTGGTCGCTGCCCCTGGCGGTGGCGGGTGCCGGGCTGGTGGCGCTGGTCATCGGCTTCTTTGTGGTCCGCACCCACGGCATCTACTTCATCATGGTCACGATGGCGTTCGCGCAGATGGTGTTCTACCTGTTCTTCGACAACAAGGTGCTGGGCGGCTCGGACGGGCTGTACATCAATTTCCGGCCCGACGCCTCCATCTTTGGCTGGCTGCCTTTTGACCTCGAAGGCCGCAAGACCTTCTACTACTTCACGCTGGCGCTGGTGGTCATCGTCTATGTACTGCTGCGCCGCCTGCTCTGGAGCCCACTGGGCCGCGCACTTTCGGGCATCCGCATCAACGAGCACCGCATGCGCGCCATGGGTTTCGGCACGCGCGGCTACAAACTCACCGCGTTCACCGTGGCGGGTGCGCTGGCAGGCCTGGCGGGCTACCTGTGGGGCGCACAGACGGGCTACGTAAACCCTGAGCTGATGGGCTTTCACATGAGCGCGCACGCCATCATGATGATCATCCTTGGCGGTATGGGCAATTTTGCGGGAGCCATCGTGGGAGCGTTCGCGTTCGAGTACCTGCTGCATGTGTTCAAGGACATCACCAAACACTGGCAACTGCTGATGGGCAGCTTCATCGTGCTGGTGGTGGTGGCAGCACCGCGCGGGTTGCTGGGCATGCTGGGGCAGCGCCGGGCCACCAAGGCGCAGGAGGATCCACACCATGGCTGACGCCCTGCTCTCGGCCCGCCAGCTCACCAAACGCTTCGGAGGCCTGGCCGCTGTCAACGGCGTATCGTTGGACCTGTGGCGTGGTCAGATCCATGCCGTGATCGGCCCCAACGGCGCGGGCAAGTCCACACTGACCAACCTGCTCTCGGGCGACCTTCCGCCGAGCGCGGGCCAAGTGCAACTTGGCAGCACCGATGTGACCGGCTGGGCGCCCGAACGCATCTCGCGCCAGGGCCTGGGGCGCAGCTACCAAAAAACCAACATCTTTTTGCCGCTCACAGTGCATGAAAACGTGCGCCTGGCCGCGCAGTCGCGCGATGCGCAGCAGCCCTGGAACCCGCTGCGCTGGTGGCAGGACACACGTGCAAACACTATCAAAAACAGCGCTACCAACGCACGCCTGGAAAGCGCTATCGAGCTTTCTGGCTTGAAAGACCGGCGCATGGCGATTGCCGGTGCCATGAGCCACGGCGAGCAGCGCCAGCTGGAGATCGCCATGACCCTGGCCACGGAGCCCCAGGTGCTGCTGCTCGACGAGCCCCTGGCGGGCATGGGCGTGGCCGAAGCGGAACGCATGGTCGAGCTGCTGCAGCGCCTCAAGCCCGCCCACGCCATCATGCTGGTGGAGCACGATATGGATGCCGTGTTTGCGCTGGCTGACCGTCTCACGGTGATGGTCAACGGCGAGGTGATTGCGCATGGCACACCGCCCGAGGTGCGCGCCGATGCCACCGTGCAGGCGGCCTACCTCGGAGAGGACCACTGAGATGACCACTCCATGGATCGATGCCAAGGGCATCCACACCTTCTACGGCAGCAGTCACATCCTGCACGGCATTGATTTCACCGTGGGCCAGGGCGAGACCATCGGCCTCATGGGCCGCAACGGCATGGGCAAGAGCACCCTGCTCAAGTCCCTGATGGGCCTGGTCAAGCCCCGCTCTGGCAGCGTGGCCGTGGCGGGCCGCGATATGACGGGCAAGCCACCCTACGAGGTGGCGCGCCTGGGAATCGCTTACGTGCCGGAAGGCCGTGGCATTTTTGGCAACCTGAGCGTGGTCGAGAACCTGCAGATGGCCGCGCGCGCCGGCACACGCGGCCAGCGCGATTGGACCTACGAGCGTGTGCTGGAGACCTTCCCGCGCCTGCAGGAGCGCCTCGGCCACGGCGGCCAGCAGCTCAGCGGTGGCGAGCAGCAGATGCTGACCATTGGCCGCGCGCTGATGACCAACCCCGACGTACTCATCCTCGACGAGGCCACCGAAGGCCTGGCCCCGCTGATCGCCCGCGAGATCTGGCGCATCTGCAGCCTGATCAAGGACAGCGGCATCAGCAGCGTCATCGTGGACAAGAACTGGAAACACGTCACGCAGATCACCGACCGCAACATCATCCTGGTCAAGGGCCAGGTGGTGTTCGAGGGCAGTTCGGACGCACTGCACGCGCAGCCGCAGTTGCTGGACCAGTACCTCGGGGTATGAGCATGCGGTCGATGGCGCCCCGCCGATAGAATCGTTCGCTTTCGTCTTCGAGGGGTTCGCCCGTGTCCGATCGCCTGGCAGTTCTGCCGCAATACCTCCTGCCCAAGCAGGCACTGACCACCCTGGCTGGCAAATTTGCGTCGGCCCAGTTGGGCGGACTGACCACCTCGGTGATCCGCCGCTTTGTGGCCCGCTATAACGTCAACATGGCCGAGGCCGCCAACCCCGACATCACCAGCTACGCATCGTTCAACGACTTCTTCACGCGTGCGTTGAAACCCGGGGCCCGCCCGCTGGCGGCGGCAGACCTGATCTGCCCCGTGGATGGCGCCATCAGCCAGTTTGGCCCCATCGCGAAGGACCAGATTTTCCAGGCCAAGGGGCACACCTACTCCACAACCGCCTTGGTGGGCGGCGATGCGGAAGCAGCAGCCCGTTTTGACAACGGCCACTTCGCCACGCTGTACCTGAGCCCGCGCGACTACCACCGCATCCACATGCCCTGCGCGGGCGAGCTGACGCGCATGGTGCATGTGCCGGGCGATCTGTTTTCGGTGAACCCGACCACGGCACGAGGTGTGCCCGGCCTGTTCGCGCGCAATGAACGCGTGGTGTGCTTTTTTGAGTCGGCCCAGGGGCCCTTTGTGCTGGTGCTGGTGGGCGCCACCATCGTGGGCAGCATGGCCACCGTGTGGCACGGGCAGGTCAACCCGCCACGCACGGGCACGCTGCGGCAGTGGGACTACGCCAAAGGCCAGGTCAGCCTGCAGCAGGGTGAAGAAATGGGCCGCTTCCTGCTCGGCTCCACGGTGGTGATGTTGTTTCCCCGGGGGACATTGCAATTCAACCCGCAGTGGGCTCCGATGCGGGCGATTCAGCTGGGCGAGGCCATGGCACAGCGCGGGGCGGTCTGAGCGACCGCAGCCTTGCGACAGGCAAAGGGTGGTAAGCACCCTGCCCTGTGCACCAGCCCGTCAGATCCGGTCCGGGACACGCGTCAGCTGAAACGCGGTGGGGGCCAGTTGCAGGGTGTCGGGGTGCACCGCAGTGTCATTGCCCACCAAGTAGATCATCAGCGCATTGCGGCGGATGACCACATGGCTGACCGTTTCGCGCTGCTGCTTCCACTGGACGGAAGCGCCAGGCTTGAAATGGGGCATGTAGTAATAGGCGGTTGGATCCATGGGGTGCGGCTCCTTCCGCTTGAGTGGGTCAACAGGGAACCCCCTCAGCGGCCTGGTGCCGACCGCTGAACCATGGTAGCACCGAACCCCCATCAACAGTGAGAGGGTTAGCTCACAAGCTTGAGCAAGCTCAAGCCTTTGATGCTGACGTGGCGAAGGCCAGCGCCGCAGTCAACATGCGCTGCAGATGGGGCTGGACGCGCGCCGCAACCTCCGGCAGATAGTCAAATGGCAAGGCCTCCTGCATGTAGCTGCACTGTGTCATTTCCAGCTGGATGGCATGCACGCCTTGCTCTGGCTGGCCGTAGTGGCGTGTGATGTGACCGCCCTTGAAACGGCCGTTGAGTACGGCGGTGTAGCCAGTGGCTTGTTGTGCAATCGACAGCAGTTCTTGCGCCAGGGCGGGGTTGCAGCTTTCGCCATTGGCCGTGCCCAGGTTCAGGTCGGGCAGCTTGCCCTCAAAAAAGCGTGGCAGTACCGAGCGGATGGAATGCGCATCCCATAGCACCGCCACGCCATGCCGGGCCCTGATGCGGTCCAGCTCGGCACGCAGTTGTGCATGGTATGGCACCCACACCGCATCGCGCCGCGCCGCCACCTCAGCATCATCCGGCACATCCCCTTGGGCGTAGATGGGCGTGTCATCAAAGGTATCGACCGGGCACAGGCAGGTGACGCTCTGGCCGGGGTACAGGCTGGTGCCGTCGGGCGGGCGGTTCAGATCGACCACATACCGCGAATGCGTGGCTACGAGGATGGAAGCCCCCAGGCCTTTGGCAAACGCATACAGTCGCTCCATATGCCAGTCGGTGTCGGGCACCTGGCGGGCCTCGTCGGTAAAGCGCGCCGCCAGCGCCGGGGGCACGTAGGTACCCGCGTGGGGCATGGACACCAGCAGCGGTGCGGTGCCCGGGTAGAGAACAAAAGGTGGTGGAGAGGTATCAGTCATCACAAATCCAAAAGTATGGGTTCAATCTGGCGCGATGGTGGCGGAACGCGCGGTCACAAACGCATGGGCAGCATCACCGTGCAGTGCGTGCCGGCCAGCAGCGATGCGCCGCTGGCCCGCCACCCACACACTGTCAATGGCGGAGGTGCGGTGGCTGCCAAACACATGGGCCGACAGCATGCTGTGCGCGGGCAGATCGCGCAGCGCCACATGCTGCGCATCGAGCGCCACCAGGTCGGCCTGCTGCCCCACTGCGATGCCGCCAATGGCGCGCCCTGCGGCCTGCGACCCGCCAGCAACGGCCTGCAAAGTCATGGCCGTCGCAACCTCGGGCTGCGCTGCATTGGCAAGCACATTGCGCTGGCGCAGCGACAGGCGCTGGCCGTATTCGAGCATCAGCAGTTCCTCGGCCGCGTTCACGCAGGCATGGCTGTCAGAGCCCACGCCCCAACGGCCGCCGTGCTGCAGCCACAGCGGCATGTCGAAGATGCCGTCGCCCAGGTTGGCTTCCGTGGTGGGGCAGATGCCAGCCACGGCACCCGTGCGGGCAGCATCGGCGTATTCCAGCGGCGTCATGTGCGTGGCATGCACCAGGCACCAGCGCTCATTCACCGGCGCGTGCTCCAGCAGCCACTGCACAGGGCGCTGGCCGCTCCAGGCAATGCAGTCATCCACCTCCTGCGTCTGCTCAGCAATGTGGATGTGGATAGGGGCCTCGGGGTTGAGCGCCGTGAGGCCCTGCACCGCAGCGGCCAGGCTGTCGGGCGGCACTGCACGCAGCGAGTGCGGTGCAAGACCCAAAACAGCCCCTTGCGCCTGTGCAGCGGGCGTGAGCCGCTCCAATAATGAGAGCATGTTGTCCGTGCTGCGGATGAACCGGGCCTGGTCTGCACGCGGCGGCTTGGCGCCAAACCCGCTGGTCTGGTACAGCACCGGCAGCAGCGTGATGCCCATGCCCGCGTTGCGCGCTGCGCGCAGCAATGCCTGCGACAGCGTGGCATCGTCGGCATACGGTGTGCCATCCTGGTCGTGGTGCACGTAATGGAACTCGCACACCGACGTGTAGCCAGCCTCCAGCATCTCCACATACAGCCAGGTGGCGATGGCCTCCAGAGACTCCGGCGTGATGCGTGCGGCAAAGCGGTACATCAGGTTGCGCCAGCTCCAGAAGCTGTCCTGGCTTTCCCCCCTGTACTCGGTGAGGCCCGCAAACGCGCGCTGGAAGGCGTGCGAATGCAGATTGGGCATACCAGGCAGCACAGGCCCTGGGGCCACGGGAGTGCCCTGTGGCACAACGGCATCCGGTGCGACGGTGCAAAGGCGCCCAGCCTCATCCCATTGCAGCAGTACATTGCGCGCCCAGCCGGTGGGCAGCAGGGCGTTCGGGACAAACAGCTCATTCATTGATCACGCTCCAGAAGGGTAGGCGCTGCGCCAGAAGGCTTCCAGTGCGTCGCAAAAAGCCTGCGGCGCCTCGTCAGACCACATATGGGTGGCCTGAGGCACCACCAGATGGCGCGCCTGCGGCACGGCACGCGCCGCAGCGCTGGCGACTTCGCCAAAGACGGGGCGTGTGTCACCGCCCTGGGCAATGCACACAGGCAGCGTGATGGCCGCCAGGTCGGTGGCAGACAGCGGCAGCGGCGGCGTCTGCGACATGATGCGCGGCAGCGTGTGCGCGTTGTCCAGTTGCAGGGCGCGCCGCTCTGCAGGCTGGCGGTCAAAGTACCCCGGCGACTGGCCCGAGGCATCCATGAGGATGCGGGTAGCAGCGGCCAGATCGCCCCGCAACACGGCCTCGGCCAGCGGGCCGTACATGAGCTGTGCATCGGCCTGAAAGCGTGCCAGCGCTTCCGGCTCCTGCAGATAGGTCGGAAAGCCTGGCTCGTACACGAACACGCTGCGCAGCCGCGTGGCGTGGTGCCGCGCCATGTACAAAGCGGCATGTGCTGAATACGACCAGGCCACCAGATGCACCGGGCCCTGGCCCCATGCGTCGATGGCACGCACCAGGTCATCCAGATGCGCGGCCAATCCAAAGGGCGGGCCATCGTCGGGCCAAGCCTCCGTACCAAAGTAGCGCAGCGTGACGGCCAGTGTGTTCCAGCGCGCAGCCAGATGGCTCTGGTGGGCCGACCACATCCGCGCATCGGCCAGCGCACCATGCACCAGCAACACAGGCGCCCCCTGCCCTTGCTGGCGCCCGGGCATGGGGCCCAAGCGCAGTTCCGATACAGCCATGCTCATGCCTCACTCCTTGCCCTTGCAATACGCCCTTGCCGCACGATGGTGCAGTCGGGCTTTTGGCCCAACCAGTAGGCCAGCTCGGCCGCCTCGCCCACAGACCACAGCACAAAATTGGCGGGCCTGCCAGAAGCGATGAGGCCGTGAGAATCTTGCAAGCCCAGCGCGCGCGCGGCATGGGTGGTGATACCAGCCAGCGCCTCGGGCACCGTCAGGCGGAACAGCGTGCAGGCCATGTTGGCCATGAGCAGCAAGCTGAGCGCTGGCGATGTGCCCGGGTTGTGGTCGGTGGACACCGCCATGGGCACGCCGGCTTCGCGCAGCTGCGCAATGGGCGGCAGGTGCGTGTCGCGCAGCGTGTAGTAGGCACCGGGCAGCAGCACGGCCA
This sequence comes from Acidovorax sp. sif0632, assembly GCF_019218805.1. Taxonomy (NCBI): domain Bacteria; kingdom Pseudomonadati; phylum Pseudomonadota; class Betaproteobacteria; order Burkholderiales; family Comamonadaceae; genus Acidovorax; species Acidovorax sp. sif0632. The sequence goes on from NZ_JAHUWW010000003.1 coordinate 221,243, forward strand.
CGGTGCCAGCGGCCTTCATGGCGGCGATGCCATCGGCCGACAGGTGCTCGATGTGGTCGCACGACAGTGCACCGTAACGCGCGGCCAGCGCCGCTCCGCCCATGTCCGACAGCTGCTCGGCATGCAGCTTGACGGGAATGCCCAGCTTTTGCGCAGCCTGGAAGACTTGGCTTGTCTCGGCCAGCGTGAAGGCGATGCGTTCGCAGAACACATCCACCGCATCCACCAGGCCCTCGGCGGCCAGCGCGGGCAGCATCTCCTTGCAGACCAGATCGACATAGGCTTGGCTACGGCCTGCGTACTCGGGCGGCAGCGCGTGCGCGCCCAAAAAGGTGGTGCGCACCGTCACGCCAAACGCCTCGCCCAGACGGCGGGCCACGCGCAATTGCTTGCGTTCGTGCTCCAAGGCCAGGCCGTAGCCGGACTTGATCTCGACGGCGCATACGCCTTCGGCCATCAGGGCCTGCAGGCGCGGCGCAGCCTGGTCAAAGAGTTCGTCTTCGGTGGCAACGCGCGTGGCCTTCACCGACGCCACGATGCCCCCACCCGCCTTGGCCACATCTTCATAGGTGGCACCGGCCAGGCGCATGGCGAATTCGTTGGCACGCTGGCCACCATAGACCAGGTGCGTGTGGCAGTCCACCAGCCCGGGGGTGGCGAGCGCGCCCCGCGCATCGTGGCGCGGCAATGCCTGGTAGGCGGCAGGCAACTGCGCCTCGGGCCCCACCCAGGCCATCTGGCCTTGCTGCACCACCACGCAGGCGGGCTGGCCCTCGGGCACGGGCACATCGGCCACCCACAGGCCGGGCGCGGGTTTCAGGTTCTGCCACACGCCATCGGCGTTCTGGCTGGCGGCCCATCCGTTGTGGTGACTGGGGTTATCCTTGTGTTGCATCTGCCTGCCTACCCGTGGGCTCCGTGTTGAATGCTATACAAATAATAGCTACCAGCGCTCATCCATCATGCGGTGGCGGCCATTTTTATTCAAACTTTAGGGGCTGCACCGCGCTGCAAGGCGATCCAGACCAGTGCGGGCGCATCGGCGTCGGCCCCCGCATGCAGCGGATCCAGTTGGCCCGGCGTTGCACCGCCCTCACCCGCCCACCAAAAGCCCTGCCCTGCCGCCAACGCACGCGGCCCGGCGCCCGGCGCCACCCATTGCCAATCGCCCTGCAGCACCAGGCACAGGCCCGCAGGCGTCCTGTCGGGCGACTGCGCATCGCTCACCACCTGCAGCGGGCCCTGCCACAGGCCCCGCCGCTGCATGAGGTTGAAGTCCTTGGACGTGCCGCCCAGCATGGCGCCATCCACTGCGTCGTCACCCGAAAACGCAAACGGCTGCCAGCGCTGCTCCAGCCGGTGCTCCCAGCCAGTGCTGCGCAGGTGCAGGCCATCGCCGCCCAGCAGCATGATCTGCCGGTCGATGGCCGGGAAGACCGAGAACGGACCGGGCCGGTCCACCGTGGCCAGGCTCACGCGCCACTCAAAGCTGTTCATGTCCGCGCCGGGGGGCCAGCAGGCCAGCTCCTGCGTGCTACCGCCGCCGTTCTTCCAGGGCATGCTGGGGGTGGTGGCCAGGTCAAAAAAATGCATTGCCATCGTTGTTGTCGTGTTCATCAATCAGGATGTTGCGGCAGTCTGCCCCGCGCCCGTGACCAGCAGCGGGAACAGCGGATGGTCCATCTCAGCCCCGGCAGGCAGCTCATCGGCCAGGCCCGGGAACTCGGGCGAGGTCTTCCACGGCCGGGGCGCATGGCGCGTGTCGTCGCCCAGGAACCGCACCGAGAACACGCGGCGGCGGTTAGTGCCCTCTACCCCACCGGCGGCATGCAGCGTGAGCATGTGAAAACACACCACGTCACCGGGCTCGATCTCCCAACCCACGATGGGGAATGCAGCACGGTCGGCCTCAACGTTGGGCAGGTCCTGCAGGCTGCCTTCGGGGAACCACTTCGCCTGGTTGTCCATGAAGGTGCGCGGCATGAGCCATGGGCCCTTGTGTGAACCCGCCACAAATTCCAGCGTGGCCGCACGCGACACCGGGTCCACCGGTATCCACATGCTGATGTTCTGCATGCCTTCGATGTTGTAGTACGGCTGGTCTTGGTGCCAGGGCGTGCGCTGGCGCGTGCCCGGCTCCTTCACCAGCACATGGTCGTGGTACAGCCGCACGGTGCGCGACTGCATCAGGCGCTGCGCAACCAGCGCCAGCGGTGTCTCGCGCACAAAGCGGCCAAACTGCGGGATGTCCTGCCAGTTGCAGAAGTCCTCGAAGAAGCGGCCCGGGTCATCCGGCCTGCTGGCCACTTTGGCGCGTGGGCTGGGCGCGGCCAGGTTGGCGTCGATGCCGTCGCGCAGCAAGGCCACTTCATCGGGCGTGAGCAGCTGCTTGATGCACAGCGCGCCATCGCGGTCAAAGCGGGCAATGTCGTCTGCGGTCAGGCGCTCCTGCAAGCGCTGCTGCAAGCGTGCTGGCAAGGGTGTGTCCAAAGCAGATGAAGGCTGGGGCATCGGGGTTGTCTCCTTGATTGTTATTGACCATGGTGCACCACGCCGCTCCCAGCCTCAGGCCTCAGGCGCGCGTGAGCACGGCTTGCAGGAAAGAGCGCGTGCGCTCCTGCGTCGGGTTGGTGAAGATGGTGGCAGGTTCACCGGCCTCGATGATGCCGCCGCCGTCCATCACCACCACCACGTCGCCCACCTCGCGTGCAAAGTCCATTTCGTGCGTGACCACCATCATGGTCATGCCTTCGCTGGCCAGCAGCTTCATGACCTGCAGCACCTCGCCCACCAGCTCGGGGTCCAGCGCTGAGGTGGGCTCGTCGAACAGCATCACGCGCGGCTCCATGGCCAGCGCGCGGGCAATGGCCACACGCTGCTTCTGTCCGCCCGACAGGCTGGCGGGCATGGCCGTGGCTTTGTGCGCCAGGCCCACCTTGGCCAGCAGGGCCTGGGCACGCTCCTCGGCCTCCTTGCGCGACAGGCCGTGCAGCTTGCGTGGGCCCAGCGTCACGTTGTCAAGCACCGACAGATGCGGGAACAGGTTGAACGACTGGAACACCATGCCCACCTCCTCGCGCAGCGCGTTGAGGTCATGGTCGGGCAACATGCGGCCGTCTTGCACCAGTGTGCGGCCACAAATCTCGACCGTGCCGCCTTCGGGCTGCTCCAGGCCGTTGCAGCAGCGCAAAAAAGTGCTCTTGCCCGAGCCGCTGGGCCCGATGACCACCACCACCTGCGACGGCAGCACATCAAAGTCGATGCCATTCAGCACCACGTGGCTGCCAAACGACTTGCGCAGTCCGCGAATGCGCACGATGGGCTCGGCGGACGGGCTTGCTCCGGTCATCACAGAATTTTTCTTCATTGCACCATCCCCCCGGCACGCAGGCGCAGCTCCATGCGGCGCAGCACCAACGAAGTGACACCCGTGAGGATGAAATACACCACCGCAATCGCCAGGTACACCTCCAGCGAGCGGTACGACACACTGATGATCTTCTGCCCTTCGTGCATCAGGTCGTGGATGGTGAGCAGCGACACCAGCGCCGAGTTCTTGATGAGCGCGATGAACTCATTGCCCAGTGGCGGAATCATGCGCACCACGGCCTGTGGCAGCACCACCGTGCGCATGGCCAGGCCCGACGACATGCCGATGGAACGCGCGGCCTCCATCTGCCCCTTGTCGATGGACTGGATGGCGCCGCGCACCACCTCGGACACATAGGCGCCCGAGTAGATGCCCAGGCCGATCACGCCACACACGAAGGCAGGCAGGAGGATGCCAAACTGAGGCAGGCCAAAGAACAGGATGAACAGCTGCACCAGCAGCGGCGTGCCGCGTATCGCGGCCACGTAGGCAGTGCACAGGGCGTAGACCACGCGGCGCTTGGGGTTCAGGCGGCCAATGCCCACCAGCAGGCCCATGGCGCAGCCCAGCAGCAGCGAGGCGGCCGTGATTTCCACAGTGACCAGCGCGCCCGCCAGCAACTGGGGCAACCCGGCCCAGACAGGAGAAAAATCGAGTTCCATGGCTCAGTTCGGCAACGTGTGGCTGCGGTTTACTTGGCAGCGCTGTTGCTGAACCACTTCTTGACGATGGCCGCATAGGTGCCGTCTGCCTTGAGCTTGGTGATGGCACCGTTGACGGCCTTCGTCAGCTCGGGCGTGTCCTTGCGCAGGGCCATGCCGTACTCTTCGGTGGTGAGCTGCTCGTCGAGCACGCGCAGGCCAGGACGGGTGCGCACATACTGGAACGCGGCGGGCTTGCCGGTCACGGCAGCGTCGGCGCGGCCGATGTCCACCAGGTTGAACATCTCCTGGTTCTTCTCGACCTCGACACGCTGCACCTTGGGGAATTTTTCGGTCAGGTACGACACCGACTTGGTGCCCACCTGCACGCTGACCTTCTTGCCATCCAGGTCGGCCAGCTTGTTGATGGTTTTGTTGTCGCCCTTCACCATCACCACCAGGCCGCCGGCGTAGTAGGAGTCGGTGAAGTCCACCACCTTCTTGCGCTCGTCGGTGATGTAGATGGCCGAGACCGCCATGTCAAAACGCTTGGAAATCAGGCCGGGAATCAGGCCCTTGAAGTCGATGTCCACCCACTCGACCTGCTTGCCCATTGTCTTGGCAATGGCCTCCACCAGCTCGATGTCGAAGCCCGTGCGTTTGCCGTTCTCGACAAACTCCATGGGCGGGAACGTGGCATCGGTGCCCACACGCAGGACGTTGTCCTGGGCCTGTGCACCCGTGGTGCAGAAGGCTGCGGCGGCCAGGCTGGCCAGAAGAAGGTTACGGCGAAGGTTCATGGGGAAAGCTCCTGAGGAGGGGTGAGGGAAATCAGGGAGAAGTGAGCTGGCGGGAGATGCGCGCTGCGGCGACGACGGCCATGCCGGTGAGCGCGGCCTCCTGCCCTTGGGCTCGCAATATCGGGGCCATCAGGGTGATGGCCCCTGCAGCCTGCCGGGGAGATCCGAACACGGGCACGCTGACACCCCAGACACCGGCATCCACTTCGCCAGAGCTGACGGCGTAACCCGCCTTGGCAATGCCCTCCAGCTCGGACAGCGCCGCCTGGCGCTCAGCAGTGTCTGCGCCGTAGTGCAGGTCCAGAATGGCATTGCGCGTAGCCGGTGCCACATGGGCAAGCAGACACTTGGCGGAGGCACCCGCGCGCAGCGGCACGCTGCGCCCTTTTTCAAACGAGCAGCGCAGGGCCTGCGTGCTGTCCACCATGTCCAGGCACACCACGCTGTCGTTCACCGCCACCACCAGCCCCACGCTCTCGTGGGACTGCCGGGCCAGGGCCTGCATGTCCGGCCGCGCGTGGTGCACCAGGTGCGACGCCATGTCAAAGCCCAGGGCCAGTTGCAGGCTCAGCGGCCCGGGCGCGTAGTGCCCGCTGTTCTCCAGCACAAAGCCCCACTGCTTGAGCCGCGCCAACTGGCGGTACAGCGTGCTGCGCGCCAGCCCCGTGGCCTCCATCAACTCGGCCGCCGACATGGGCTGCCCATGTTGCGCCAGCACCGCCAGCACGTGCAGAACACGGTCGGCGGCGGCAACGGAGGTGGGTCCACGGGTGGGCATGGACTCAGTATCAAAGGATTGCAGCGGCATTCAAACCCAGCATTCCCAACGACTGGGAATGCAGTTCCCTTTTTTCACATTCCTGTCATTCCCTCCTTCGCCCCTTCACTTCACCATGGGCAGCTTCAGGCCCTGCTTCTTGGCCGTCTCCACCGCCAGTTCGTAGCCAGCATCGGCATGGCGCATCACGCCGCTGCCGCAGTCGTTGACCAGCACGCGCGCCAGGCGCTCGGCTGCCGCATCGGTGCCATCGGCCACGATGACCATGCCCGAGTGCTGTGAGTAGCCCATGCCCACGCCACCGCCGTGGTGCAGGCTGACCCAGGTGGCCCCGCCTGCGGTGTTGAGCAGTGCGTTGAGCAGCGGCCAGTCGCTCACGGCGTCGGTGCCGTCCTTCATGGCTTCGGTCTCGCGGTTGGGGCTGGCCACGCTGCCGGTGTCCAGGTGGTCACGGCCGATGACGATGGGGGCCTTCAGATCGCCGTTCTTCACCATCTCGTTGAAGGCCAGGCCTGCAATGTGGCGCTCGCCCAGGCCCAGCCAGCAGATGCGCGCGGGCAGGCCCTGGAAAGCAATGCGCTCGCCGGCCATATCGAGCCAGCGGTGCACGTGTTTGTTCTCGGGGAACAGCTCCTTGATCTTGGCGTCGGTCTTGCGGATGTCTTCCGGGTCACCCGACAGCGCCACCCAGCGGAACGGGCCCTTGCCTTCGCAGAACAGCGGGCGGATGTACGCGGGCACAAAGCCGGGGAAGTCGAATGCGTCCTTCACGCCTTCGTCCAACGCCACCTGGCGGATGTTGTTGCCGTAGTCCACCACCGGGATGCCCATGTGCTGGAAGTCGAGCATGGCCTGCACGTGCACGGCGCAGGACTTGGCAGCGGCCTTCTTCAGCACCTCGTGCTGCGTCACGTCCTGCTGTGCGGCACGCCACTGGGCCACCGACCAGCCTGCAGGCAGGTAGCCGTTGACGAGGTCATGGGCCGAGGTCTGGTCGGTCACGAGGTCGGGCTTGAGGCCACCGGCCTTCGCGCGGCGCACCAGCTCGGGCAGAATGTCTGCGGCATTGCCCAGCAGCGCAATCGACACGGCCTCTTTGGCTGCGGTGTGCTGCTGGATCAGCTCAAACGCATGGTCGATGTCGCGCGCCTGCTTGTCCACGTAGCGCGTGCGCAAACGGAAGTCGATGCTGCTTTGCTGGCATTCAATGTTGAGCGACACCGCTCCCGCAAACGTGGCCGCGAGCGGCTGTGCACCGCCCATGCCGCCCAGGCCTGCGGTCAGGATCCACTTGCCTTCGAGCGACCCGCCATAGTGCTTGCGGCCCGCCTCGGCAAAGGTTTCGTACGTGCCCTGGACGATGCCCTGCGTGCCGATGTAGATCCAGCTGCCTGCCGTCATCTGGCCGTACATGAACAGGCCCTTCTGGTCCAGCTCGCTGAAGTGTTCCCAGTTGGCCCACTTGGGCACGAGGTTGGAGTTGGCCAGCAGCACGCGCGGTGCATTGGCGTGGGTCTTGAACACGCCCACGGGCTTGCCGGACTGGATGAGCAGGGTCTCGTCGTCGTTCAGGTCCTTGAGCGACGCGAGGATCTGGTCAAAACACTCCCAGTTGCGCGCGGCACGGCCAATGCCGCCGTACACCACCAGGTCTTGCGGGCGCTCGGCCACTTCGGCGTCCAGGTTGTTCTGGATCATGCGATAGGCCGCTTCGGTGAGCCAGCTCTTGCAGGTGAGCTGGCTGCCACGCGGCGCGCGGATCACGCGGCTGGCGTCGTGGCGGGGGTCGGTGTTGGAGGCGGCGGCGATGATGGCGTCGTTGGCATTCATGGTGGGCTCCTGTGAATCAGTGGGTGTGCGTAAAAAAATCAGGCGAAGCTGGGCAGGCATTGCGTGAGCGCGGCAGGCCATGTGGACTGCTGGGCCCATGCGCGCATGGCTTCGATGTCGGTGGCAAGGTAGCGGTCTTGCTCCAGGTAGGCCACGCGCTCGCGGATGGCGGCGAACTGTGCTTCGACGAGCGGAGAGGATTTCAAGCTGCGGTCGAACTCCATGCCCTGCGCAGCGGCCATGGCCTCGATGCCCACCATCACGGCCGCGTTGCGCACCATGTCGCCCAGTCGGCGTGCGCCGTAGGTGGCCATGGAGACATGGTCCTCCTGGTTGGCCGATGTGGGCAGACTGGTCACGCTGCTGGGGTTGGCCAAGCACTGGTTCTCGGCTGCCAGCGCGGCGGCGGTGACCTGGGCGATCATGAAGCCGGAGTTCACGCCACTGTCGCGGATCAGGAAAGCCGGCAGGCCCGAAAGGCCCGGGTCCAGCAGCAGCGACAGACGGCGCTCGGAGATGGCGCCGATCTCGGCCACGGCGAGCGCAATGATGTCGGCCACAAAGGCGACCGGCTCGGCGTGGAAGTTGCCGCCGGAGATCACGTCGCCGTTGTCGAACACCAGGGGGTTGTCCGACGCGGCGTTCGCCTCGATGGTGAGCACGCGCGCGGCGTGGTGCAGGTTGTCCAGGCACGCGCCCATCACCTGCGGCACGCAGCGAATGGAGTACGGGTCTTGCACGCGGCCGCAGTTGGGGTGCGATGGGTCGATGGCGCTGCCGTCGAGCAAGGCGCGCACAGCGGCCGCCACGGCAATCTGCCCGGCCTGGCCGCGCGCTTCGTGGATGCGCGCATCAAAGGGCTTGACCGAACCCTTGATGGCTTCGAGCGACAGGCAGCCCGCGACCAGCGCGGCAGCGAACACGCTCTCCGCGCCAAACAGCCCGGCCAGCGCGAGTGAGGTGGACACCTGCGTGCCGTTGAGCAGCGCCAGCCCTTCCTTGGGACCCAGCACAAACGGCTGCAAACCGATGGAGCGCATGGCCTCCGCCCCCGACACCACCTTGCCATCCACCTTGGCCTGCCCTTCCCCGATTAGCACACAGGCCAAGTGGGCGAGCGGCGCCAGGTCACCCGATGCGCCGACGGAGCCCTTGGCCGGAATAACAGGAAGCACATTGGCGTTGGCCATGGCCAGCAGCGCATCCACGATCTCGGGCCGGATGCCCGAATGGCCACGCGCCAGGCTGATGGCCTTGGTCGCAAGGATGAGGCGCACCACATCGTCCGCAAGCGCATCGCCCGTGCCCACGCTGTGCGACAGCACCAGGTTGCGCTGCAACTCGGCCAGGCGCTCGTGCGCAATCTTGGTGCTGGCGAGCTTGCCAAAGCCGGTGTTGATGCCATAGACCACCTGGTCTTCGTCCACGATACGCTGCACCGTGGCCAGCGACGCCTGCATGAGGGCCCGCGCGGACGGGTCCAGCGACAATTGCACGGGCGCGGCATAGATGCTGCGCAGCGCGGCCAACGACACATGGCCGGGGAGCAGGGTCAGTGAGGAAGTGGTGGCTTTTGTCATGGCGTTGATCCTGTATATACAAGTAGGTACAAGCGAAAAAATCTGGGGCTTTTGACCAACAGCCATCAACCGGCGACGGGGTTGCCGTCGGCTCGGAAGCGGCTGCCCAAACGGTAGCGGGTGGCAGGGTGCAAACACCGCACCACGGTGATGGGCACCCCGCGCGACCAGGTGCGGCGGGTGAGCAGCAGGCAGGGCTCCTGCGGAGACATCTCCAGCAGCGTGGCCTGCTCCGCGGTGGGCATGACGGCATCGACCACATGCTCGATCTGGTCGAAGGGCACGTTGCGCACCAGGTATTCGGAGGGCTGCAGTTGCGTGAAGTCCTGCGCGGCGAACTGAGGCACCTGGCGCGGGTTCACATGGCGGTCTTCGAGCTGCACAGGCAGGCCATCTTCGCGGTGGATGCACAGCGAGTGGAACACCGACTCGCCCGTGCGCAGGTCCAGCGCGGCGGCCACTTCGAGCGTTGCCGAGATGCGCTCTACCGCCAGCACGTCGCAGCGGTAGTCGTGCCCGCGCTGGCGGATCTCGCTCGCGAGGTTGGCGATCTGCAGCAGCGTGGACTGCGGCTTGTCTTCGGCCACAAAGCTGCCCACGCCCGCCACGCGCACGATGCGGCCCTGCTCCACCAGCTCACGCAGCGCGCGGTTCACCGTCATGCGCGAGATGCCGAACTGGGTGACCAGCTCGTTCTCGGACGGCAAGCGGTCGCCCGCGCGCCAGATGCCCTCCTGGATCTTGCGCGAGATGTGGTCCTTGACCTGCTCGTACAGCGCCATGGCCTGCGCGGGCGCAGCCACCGCAGCCACGGCCTTGGCGGGCGTGGCACTGCGGGGTGCAGTGGCGGCGGTGCGGCGGGAAGGACGGGCGCTCATGGTAGGAAGCAGTCAGTCAGGCTCAATGCAGATCCGCTGCCATGGATTCGGCGCGGATCTCCTCCGTCAGGCGCGCCTTGAGGTCCATGAACTCGGGACTGGTCTTGATCGTGTAATGGCGCGGGTGCGGCAAGTCCACCGCCAGCTCGGTCTTGATGCGACCGGGCCGGGCGCTGAACACGGCCACGCGGTTGGCCATGAAGATGGCTTCGTCGATGTCGTGGGTGACAAACAGCACGGTCTTGCGCTCGGCCTCCCAGATGCCCAGCAGCAGCTCTTGCATGAGCACGCGGGTCTGGTTGTCGAGCGCGCCGAAGGGCTCGTCCATCAGCAAAATCTTGGGGTCGTTGGCCAGCGCGCGCGCAATGGCGGTGCGCTGTTGCATGCCACCCGACAGCTGCTTGGGAAAGTGCTGCTCAAAGCCGCGCAGCCCCACCTTGGCGATGAAGTACGCGGCGCGCTCTTTCTGCTGCGCCTCGGGCATACCCCGCTCGCGCAGGCCAAAGCGGATGTTCTGCTCGATGGTGAGCCAGGGGAACAGCGTGTAGCTCTGGAAGACCATGCCGCGCTCGGCGCCGGGGCCTTCGACCGGCGCGCCATCCAGCAGCACGCGGCCGCTGGTGGCGTGGTCCAGCCCTGCCACGATGCGCAGCAGCGTGGATTTGCCGCAGCCCGAGGGGCCGAGGATGGTGACGAAATCGTTGTCCTGCACTTCAAAGTCGACCGGCAGCAGGGCCTGTGTACGCTGGCCCTTGGCGGTCTCGAAGATGCGGGAAACAGCTTGTATGGAAACGCGGCTCATCGCACAAAACTCCAGGCAAACAGACGGTGGTTGAGCGCCTTGAAGGCGAAATCGGACACCAGCCCGATAAGGCCGATGACGATGATGCCGAAGATGATCTGGCCGGTGTTGAGCAGCGACTGGCTGTCGGTGATCATGTGGCCGATGCCGCTCGACGATCCGATCAACTCAGCCACGATCACATACGTCCAGGCCCAGCCCAGCACCAGGCGCAGGGTTTCCGCAATGTCGGGGGCAGCACCGGGGATGAGCACCCGCGTGACGATGCCCTTGTGGCCCGCGCCCAGGGTGTAGGCAGCCTCTACCAGGTCGCGCCGCGCGCCGCCTACGGTCACGGCCACCATCAGCGTGATCTGGAAGACCGAGCCGATGAAGATGACGAGGATCTTCTGAGCCTCGCCAATGCCCGCCCACAGGATCAGCAGCGGGATGAAGGCCGAGGCTGGCAGATAGCGGCAAAACGAAATGAAGGGCTCAAAGAACGCCTCGATGCCCTTGTAAGCACCCATGGCAATGCCCAGCGGCACGGCGATGACTGCGGCCAGGATGAAGCCGCCGAACACACGCCACACCGTCATGCCGATGTCCTTGTGAAAGCCATACTCTGCAAACAGCAGCCAGCCCTCCTTGGCCATGGTGACGGGGCTGGCCAAAAACGTGGGCGACACATAGCCGCCCAGCGTGAAAAACGCCCACACCAGCACAAACAACACAAAAAAACCAAAGCCCAGCAACCAACGGGCGCGGGCACTCACAGGCTCCAGTGGAGCCAGTGAACGCCGCCGCACAGGGGCTTTTGGCGCGGTAACGGACAGGGGTTGCACGGCAGACATGGCGCGTTCTTCTTCCAGTTTTTTTACTTGATGAAGCTCGCGTCGAAGGTGACCGCCAGGTCTTCATTCGCCTTGCGAATGATGCCGGCCTCCAGCAGGATGGCCGTGGCGTCCTTCATAAAAGCCTGCAGTTCGCCCGCAAAGAACTTCTGGTTGGCAGCCTTGTCCTGCCAGCGCAGGAAGGACGACGACTTGGCGAACTGCTCGCCCGTCTGCTTGACCGCAGCGCCCATGATCTCGTTGGACTTGGTCGGGTCGGCCTTGATCATGTCGAGCGCCTGGAAGTACGAGTTGGCGAGCGCCTGCGCGGCCTTGCCGTTGGCCTTGAGCCAGGTGGGGTCGCAGCCCACGGTGTCCATCACCATGGGGTAGTCGAGCGTGGTGGCCAAAATCTTGCCCGAGGCGGGGTTGTCGCGCACGGTGGACAGGTAGGGCTCATACGTCATGGCGGCGTCGTTCTGGCCCGCCACGAAGGCCTGCGCGGCCGCCTGGGGCGACAGCGTGGTGGTCTTCACGTCCTTGAGGCTCATGCCGTTCTTGCTCAGCATCCAGGCCAGGCCGAAGTAAGGCGCGGTGCCGGGCGCATCCACGCCGATGGTCTTGCCTTTGAGATCTGCAAAGCTCTTGATATCGCCACGCACCGCAATGCCGTCGGCGCCGTAGGACTTGTCCATCTGGAAGATCTGCACGATGGGCACGCCGTTGGCGTTCCAGGCCACATGCGTCTCGACCGTAGTGGCAGCGCACTGGATGGACTTGGAGGCCAGGGCCAGGTGGCGGTCCTTCTGCGGGATCATCTTGATCTCCACATCAAGGCCGTTCTTCTTGAAGATGCCGGCCTTGTCGGCGAGGGTGAGCGGCGCAAAGCCCGTCCAGCCGGACATGCCCAGCACAATCTTGGTGTCCTGCGCCTGGGCCGGTGCGGCCAGTGCCATCACGCATGCCGTTGCCGCTGCCAGCGACGTCCATTTCGCAACCGATCGAGTCATCATCTGCTCCTGTGTGAAGAAAGTTCGTTGGCCCACCCAGCCGGGACGCCTGCGTGCCGGTTGCCATGATGACAGCCGGAGCATACCTGTATATACAGGGTAAACGCTAGGCCCTCACCATGTGCGGAGGTAGTGCCAGGGTTGAGCAAGATCGGGGCCAGCTGATCTGGCTTGGCGGCTTGGGTCTCCATGGGCCGGGCAATTTCACTATTAAAATAATAGCTATTAGCGCTTACCCATAAAGCGCTAGCAGCCATTTCAGGCATTATTTTGACACCTACCGCAAAGCACAGGGCTGCCAGGGCGGGTTGGAGCAGCACCCGTTGCGCCATCTCGATGCAGGCCACAAGCGCACCAACCGTGTGCGCCAGATATCGGCGTGGACTGCGCCGCGCTCAGCCTGGCGCGCCAGCAGTTGCCTGTGCCGCACCGTCAGGACACGGCAAGCGCGCCGTGACTCTCAGGCCCGGTTCCGCATTGCGCACCAGCAGGGTGCCGCCGTGGGCCTGCGTGACCAGGCGGCACAGGTACAGCCCCAGCCCTACCCCCCCTGTGGTGCGCTGGCGCGCCGTGTCGGGGCGGTAGAACGCCTGGGCCAGATGCGGCAGATGCGCAGGCGGCACGCCGGGGCCGTGGTCCCGCACTTCGATCTCCACCACGCCTTCGTTCATTCGCAGTTCGATCTGCGGCGGCTGGGCTGCGGGGTCGTTGTGGCGCAGGCTGTTGTCCAGCAGATTGCGCATCAGCAGGCGCACACGGGACCGGTCGAGCATGCAGGTGGGCAAAGTGCCGGGCACAAGCAGCGTGATCGCTGTTGCCCCAGGGTGGCGCACTTCCAGTTCCGCCACCACCTCACGCGCCAGCTCGGCCAGGTCAGTGGGCTCGCGGTGCAGGGCCGCATGACGCCCGGCCAGGCGCTCGCTTTCGAGCAAGTCGGTAATGAGCCGTGCCATTTCACCCAAGTCGCGCATAAGGGCTGCGCGCTGGGCAAGCACATCGGGCGATTCGGGCAACAGCTCGGTGTTCAGGCGCGCCCTCGTGAGCGGGCTGCGCAGCTCGTGGCTCATGGCCAGCAGCAGCGCCCGCTTGGCCTCCAGCATCTGGTGGATGTCTTCGCCCATGGTGTTGATGGTGCCCGCCAGCTGTCCCAGCTCATCGGGCCGGTGCGCGTGGCGCACCGGAATAGGTTCGCCAAAGTCGCCATTGCCAAAGCGCCGCGCACCATGCCGGATGTCGTCCAGGGGCCGCAACAGGTGGCGCACATACACAAATGCCAGCGCTGTGAGCAACAGCAACACCGTGAGCGTGCCCCAGGCGATGCGCGGGCGCTTGTCCCACGACAGCGCGTTCAGCCCGAATTCGATGTGGTGGCCATCTGCCGTGGTGCGCTGCAGTAGGCGGTAGCCGGTGTCATCGCGGCTCCAGTGGTCCTGGCGCTGGACCTTGTCGCTCATCCAGTCCGGGCGCGGCCGATCGGGGTGCGAATCCCAGTGGATCTGCGGCCCGTCGATGCGCAGCGTCACCGGAAGCCGGTCGGCAATGGCCTGTGCCCGCTCGATGCTGGGCGGGCTGCCAATCTCAGCGGTGAGGCGGTCCACATAGTCCATCAGCAGCGGACGTGCGGCCTCCTTCCAGCCCAGGGCAACCACCTTCTGCATGCCACCCATGAAGACCACGGCCACGGTCACGGCCAGTGCCATGAACACCAGCACCAGGCGGATGCGCAGCGAATACCCGACGGCATCGCGCGCACGTCGGTGCCATGGGCAGGCGGGATCGTGCCCGAGCTGTGAATCGGAGGGCTTCATGGCCAGGTCGATGCCGAAGAAGGGGCGCCAGGCGGAGCACTGGCCGCCCTGCGCAGTGCCAGCGAATAGCCCGCGTTGCGCAGCGTCTTGATGCAGTCCAGCGGCTCCAGCTTCTTGCGCAGGCGGCTGACCACAATATCGACCGCGCGCGTATACAGCTCGGCCTCATGCCCGCGCAGCTGGTTGAGGATGTCGTCGCGGCTGAACACCTTGCCAGGCTCCCGGGCCAACAGGTGCAGCAGGTCGAATTCGGTGCCCGTCAGCTCCAACGCCACCCCCTGGCGCAACACGCTGCGGCGGGCTGCATCAATGCTCAGGCCTTCAAACTCCAACGTGGCACCCGAGCCGTTCCCGGGCGCGCTGGCCCGGCGGCGGCGCAGCACGGTCTGCAGTCGAGCCACCAATTCACGCGGCTCAAAAGGCTTGGGCAGGTAGTCATCGGCTCCCAGCTCCAGCCCCACCACCCGGTCCATCACCTCGCCCCGGGCGGTCAGCATCACGATGGGCAGATCGCCCTGCTTGCGAATGGTGCGGCACAGCTCAAACCCGTCCATTTCGGGCAGCATGACATCCAGGATGGCGGCATCAAATCCGCCTGTCGCCAGCTGGGCAAGCCCGTCGCTCGGTTTGAGGGCATGGATCAACTCCAGCTCGAACCGTTGGAAGTAGGTGGCCAGTGGCGGGCCCAGCTGTGCGTCGTCGTCAATAAGCAGGATGCGGTACATGCGCAATTCTCACACCGTCAGGCGTCCGCTCCGTGGGCGGGCCCCCGAGCGCTGTCCACCACACGCAATGCGCGGTGTCGCACGATGAGTTTGCGCAGGCGGCCCTGGGCGCCGGAATGCAGCGTGTCAAAGTGGTCTGCGGCGGCCAGCAGCGCCGGCAGGGTCTGCGCTGCGGCTGCAGGCTGGCGAGCGACCAGGCCCAGCGCATGTTCGCGGTCAAAACGCGGCCCCCAGACCAGCGACATCAACTCGTCGTGGGGGTCGGGCATGCCCGCCAGCAGCGCAGGCCCATGTTTGCGCACGCCCTGTGCCAGGCGGTGGATGGGTTCCAGCGTAGGAGACATGTGAACGCCCCCCGCCATCAGCCGCGCGCCATCCAGCCCTTGCGCCTCTGCATCATCTCGCGCACTTTCTGCTGCTGGTCGGGGTTCAGGCTGTCGTAGAAATCGGCTAGTGCGCTGATGACTTCGGGGCTGTTGGCCTGGACCGCGCGGGTTTTCTCATCCAGCAAGGTCTGCGCCCGCGCGCGGTCAAACTTGGCGCCCGCCACAATCGCTTGCATTTCGGTGCGCGGGTCCGCAGTCTTGCCGATGAAAGCTGCCCGCTGGGCTTCCATCTTGTCGGCCAGCACATTGAGCTTGAGCTTTTGCGCCTCGTTCAGGTCCAGCTTGCTGCTCACGCGCTCCACCACTTTGCCACGCACCTCGGCCATCTTCTCGGGGCTCATCGGGCCGCGGTGATGGTGGCTGCTGGAGCAGGCCGTCAAGCCGCCCACGGCAATGGAGGCGCCGAAGATGCCCATCAGGGTTTTCTTGATCCAGGGTTTCATGGTGCAGTCCTTTCATGGACGGTGTTGAACATGACCCTGATGGTGCCGACAGACCCCGCCGATGGGGTCTCGACGCAGTTTCGATTTATTTCATTTTGTTTCACCCCCGTGCTATGCCACCCACCAGCCTGCAACATAGCTGCGAGTGCACTTAACGGACCACGGCGGAAAGCACAACAAGCCGTTTTGCTAACTCGGCAGCCTCAGTCCGCATCCGGTCGAGTGGTATGGTGCCGACGCTCCAGCCGCCATACCAGATATGGAAGGCAATCACCCCCGCGAAGCCTTGGCCCAAGCCATACGCCTCTATCGCCTCCTTGATGCCGGGGTGCAAGGTCGGAACACCGACCAGAATTTTTCCGTCGAACACCCTTGCCAGATACTGCTGGGCACCTTCCGGGCGGATGTGCAGTGTCAGCACCGACATCGCTTTGCTCCGCAACCACCCATTTGCAGGCGAAAAGTCATCAGCCCATCGCCTGCGGCTCTTGACAGTCCAGATCGGCAAACTGCAACTCCCGCTCCAGGCCGTGACTATCGCTGCGGCCCAGAGGCAGGTTGTCGGTTTGCTGGCGTTGCAAGAGCCTGTCTGCGGGCTGGCCCATCTGCAGAGAGGGAGCCTCTGGGCAAGCTTCCAGGTGGTGAGAAAGCGTGGGATCGTAGGACAACATTTTTACTCCTCAGGCCGCTCCGATGAAGGCCGGCAAAAAGATTGGCACATGCCCATGCACGAGCGCATGTCAGAGCCCAGAGAACACGGATGTGGGACAGCGCATACACGCCAAGTGCGTAATACCAAGAGGCCGGGTTTGCAAGTGCCCTTGTCCGGACGAGGACTACGCCGCCTTTTTCAGCAAAGGAGACTCCCCCATTCCGAGCGCATCGCCTTCACCGGCCAGCAGACCAATGCAGTCCAGTGCTGTCGGGGAATCACACGGCTGTGCATACACACGCAATGCGATGTCCTGCGCTGCCGGGGAAAAGTACAGCCAGAGGTTGTCGTTCGCCTTGTCGTAGCAAGAAAAAAGTGCCCTGCCAGAACCAGGAGGACACATCAAGAACTTCGACATGAACATCTGCTGGATTCGCAAGGCAGGCTCAAAGGCCTCATCGTCGTTGCCAAGCGCCAATTTGTACCAACTGCTCATATGCACCTTTCGTCTGGCCGTGCCAGCAATACAGATGCTTCATCGTATTTTTGGCCTGCGACTATGGCCCTTCTGGTGCAGCGCAACACTCTGTAGGACGATTTCTCCCGGTGCCTAGAGCTTTTCCAGGAATCCCCCCACCAGGGCCCTCAGTCGTAGGAAGACTCCAGATCGCAATGCGATTCCCGGTGGTGTGTCTTGACGCTGGCTCCACAGG
Organism: Acidovorax sp. sif0632; assembly: GCF_019218805.1. Classification (NCBI taxonomy): domain Bacteria; kingdom Pseudomonadati; phylum Pseudomonadota; class Betaproteobacteria; order Burkholderiales; family Comamonadaceae; genus Acidovorax; species Acidovorax sp. sif0632. The sequence continues at coordinate 238,471 of NZ_JAHUWW010000003.1, forward strand.
CTCGCAGGGTCGCACAACCGAGGCCAGTGACATACAGCACCTGCGCTTTCTGATGGGGTGAATCGACGGGCGGAAGCTGCACCTCCACCATTCCAGCCGCTCGCAGGATGCGCAGCTTGTCGATGTTGACGACATCCGATTCAATCAGGGGAAGCGCGTCGCGCTCCAGCGCCCTCAAGTACTCCATTGGCATGGTGGCCTCCGGCGTGAACGAGCGTGCATTGTGCGGCGTGAGCCCCTGAGGCTCAAGAATTGATACACGAAGCTACAACCTCGCGATCTAATCAAGCTGCGTCGTCCAGTGACAACCTGCGCCGCTTGGCGATACGGTCCGTAGACCCAAAACCCATCTTCACAACGCTGCGATTGCGATGCATGGAACAAGCGGCACTGCAGCCAAGAGCGGCGAACAAAACCTAGCGCAGCGGCCCGGGCTAAGCGTTCCTTCGCAGGCAGTACAAGCCGTACAACAAGACGGGCGGCCGCCAGGGGAGTTTTGTTCGTCGCGCTAAAACCTTCAAACCCTGCTGACACGTCGGAGGCCTGTGTAAACCGGACATATTTCACGATTTACTGACCCGCCCATCGCACACCAATCGGAACCGGACTTAGGATGCACCTACCGTCAAATCTGGCGGTTCGCCCCTCCCCTGTGCGAGTGATGCAATGATTTAGCCCGCCTCGTGCGGGCTATTTTTTTCAAACCTCGCGGCTCTCGCCGCAGGCAAACAGCCCCTGCCGACCAATCTATCGCACCCAATTGCCAATATTTCCCAGGGCATCGACGGTCAGCATACCAACCCCTGGGAGGCAAACAAGGATCTTTCGGTGCAGCAGTTTCTGGAAAGAGTCTTGGAATGCATGGATGCAATAGCCCCCGAAGGAAACGCGGGAACAACTAGGCGCAGTCGGTGATTTTTCAGGTTTGTTCCCCCATCCGTTCCCCGGTTTAGCTGTGGCTACCAGCGAACTACGGCGCATGTCCATGCACCGTAAGTACCTGTTTTACCAATGAAAAGGGCGTTCGCTGGAAATCAGCGAACGCCCTTGGACGTTATGGTGGTGGAGCTGGCGTCAATTGAATGAAATCTGGAAACCCGCATGAAAGCTGGATTTCGCTTTTTTATTTTTTTAGTTGTTCCCCCGGTTGTTCCCCCACCGTGTTCACCATAGCTGCTGCGGGAAAAATTCTCGATAGAGACGGCCTCATGACCGATCAATTGGAGCAGCCCAAGATGCCATCACCACATCGTCAGCGAGCTCTAGGCTGCAAACCATCCACACGCTGCGCTATCCAGTTCCGTACTGCCTTGGCGGACCATGAGGTCGCACGCTGCCCGATCTTGATAGAACCCGGAAACTGCCCTCGCGCCATTTGGTCGTAAAGGGCCGAGCGGCACATCCCCGTCAAGCGCAGCACCTCTGGCAACCGCAACAGGCGGTCTTCGCCGCCTCCATCTTCCAAAGACAGCCGTCGTATCGGCTCACCACTCTCCAGCAGCGACAGCGCCTGCCTCATCAACTGGGCAGCACGGTCAGTGATTTCTCTATCGACAGCTTCCCGTTGGTTGCCACGCTCCTTGTGAGTCTGTGCTGCTGGTCTCATATGACTCCCTTTCCGATCCTGCGACACCTGCCGCCGATTCCGTAGAGTGCCAGGGACATCCGACCCATTCCATCCATGCAGGCGCAGCCCAGCGCACCAGAGCAAATACTCCTATGGCTGTTCATCCGGTGGGATTTCTCCGTGATCCCGAAGCGGGGCAACTCCAACTCCAACACCCAATCGGATGCACGACCTATTGAGACACGACACCCAAGCGCGCTTGCCCCCCCTCTTCTACCGCTTACGGCGGCATCCCACCGAGTGTTCGGGCCGCCTGCTCAAGGCCGCCCAGGATGGCGTCAAGAACGCGCGGTGAGAAGTCCTGTGGCAATTCGGCTTGCACTTCGGCGATGGCCGCTGGAGTCCGGGCAAGGATTTCTTCGATGATCGGCTCGGCGGTCGAGGCATAGCCGACCTTCTGCACGGTGCTATTGAAGTGCCTTCGCTGGATACCTTGCATCTCGTAGTGCCGGTTTTTGCCGAGCAAGGCCATCGCCAACTTGATTTCATGTGGCGACCACTGGTTCGGAGCGTTGCCCAACACCGGATAGACCGACATGACGTCGTACAGCGGGGCCAACTGGAAACGCCCGCGAGGCAGAAGCTGAATACTGAAATTCTTGGCATGACCATCGGGGGCTCGCAGCAACCAGAACAACACCTGAGCCGCCATCAGCGTTTTCATGTCGGCTTCGGCATTCACCGATTGCCGCAGCGTGCCAAACAAGGCCTTGAGCCCAGGGCCGCCGTCGTTCTCATATTTGCGCAATGGCGAGCAGCCCTCGACCTGGCAAAAATCTTCCTGCGGCAGACGCATGAACCACTGCCCATTGGGTGCGATGCGCCTATCGAATCGCTCCACCACCAGCACGCGCTGTCCGCCAAAGGTCGCTATGCGGGCATCGGCCACCTGCAAGCCATAGGCCTTCAGCAGCCGCAAGCACAGCCATTCGTTGTCGACGGACGTGCTGAAATCCGCCTGCCGCCCGCCCATCAGGCCGAGCGGGAGCTTGAAGATGTGGCTCGTCGGCGTGGCACCACGCGGCACGAGCCAATGCCCGCCCCACCACAGGAAGGCCGTCTTCTCCTGCGCACCGGCCAGCGAGATGCGGAAATCGGCATCCGGGTCTCGGCTCGCAGCGAAGGCCTGCGGAGAAACGGTTTCGATCAGGTGCCGCTCGATAGCTTCCTCCGACAGGGGCTCGCCCTCGATTCGATCGAAACCGGTGGGCACCTCGTCTTCATCCAGGATCTGGACGGCGCCCACGCAATCGCGCCCGATGGCCTGCAGCAAATCGAACGGCTCGGTCGAACCCGTCCTGAATCGCTCGGCCACGCGGCGACGGATCGCGTCACTGTCCGGAAGCAGGTTGTCGAAGTAATTGGCGACCTTTTCGCCCTTGGCCGGCAGGTTCTGCAGGTTGAACGGCAGGGACAGGGACAGCGGCCGGCCGATATCAGCCCCCATCCAGTCCGCGTCGTACTGCAGTTCCACCTCGCCGCGAGCGGGAATCGTCCACCGGCCCACGCGGACACCGTTGGTCCAGATAGACAGGCTGCGACTATGCGATCGACGCCCCATCTCACCAATCCGTGGTCGGAGCCGTTGACACTGCCGCGCTACCCCGGGTCCCGACGGCCAGTTCCAGGCCCAGCGCGGCACACCATGCAAGGAGTTGCTCCACGCTCAGTTCGTGGGCGTTGAGTTCCAAATGAGAAACCCGTGACTGGCTCAGGCCGACACGGCTGGCCAACGCCGACTGGGTCAGCCCCTGTGCCTTGCGTGCAGCCTGCAGCATCGACCCCAGTTGGCCGGCAGTGACCAGCGGATGTGATGTCGTCGCCATGGCTGATACCTGAAATTCAGATAAACGGAAAATATCTCAAAAACAGATATAAGTCAAATACCTGAAAATCAACTAACTCTAGTTAGCACAATGTGCTTCGAGGTGCGCTGATGCAACTGCTGGATGCTCACCATTCAATGGCGTCTCTCCATACAAGCCGATGCAAAGATCTATTGTGTTGGCCAGCTGAGCAGTCGGACTTGCGCTTTCTTTCGCGAGGCACCAGTCCAAGCAGCCGAGACAACTCAAATCGACCAACGCTCCACACCCCGCTGCAGCGCTGTCACCTCCACAGCTTCACGGAACCGCCCAAACATCGCATCGGCCCATTGCGGCGAATCGCCGGGCGTCCACCCCAGCAGTTGGCTTGCTTGGCGATCGAACAGGCTCGGCTGAGCCGAGCGCAGGACCACCCAGTCCTCCAGGACTGCAGCACGGCGGTCATTGAGCAGTTGCGCCGACGGCAGTTTGTCGGACTTGTTGGAGTTGACCTGCTGATCGACCCGCAGAAGGTTCCACAAGTCGTTGTTCGCCCACAGTGAGAAAGGGATGGCGTGATCGACTACGAAGTGCTGCTTGAGAGGCCGACCGGACCATGTGCACCGGGTTACGCCTGCGTTTTCATATGCCTGGCGGGCGAGCATGGTCGCACGCTCCGGGTCAGGACGTGCAAGCAATAGCGGAAGCACTGCGCCGGACGTGATTCCTTGCCTGCACCCAAAGCGCTCTGTGAGCGCAGCCCACCTCAGCACGACCGCATCGGAGATCCAGTGCCCGAGCAGGCTGAGTTCCCTCCAGATGTCCGCCGGCATCAGGACAAGACCTGATCGTTTGTCGTATTCGAACACTGTCCCCGACTCCAGGGCTCCACCGGAATACTCGACTGGCCCCAAGCGGATGGTCTCGGCGATCACGCGGAGAACAGATCTGAGCTGGTCTTGTACATCGTTGCTCAGCCGCCCACCGAGCCAATCCAGGTGCCAGGCGCTGAGGCCTCCATGTGCTCCCTGATCACGGTAGGGCTGCATCAAGGCCGTGAGCGCTGCGCGAAATTTGACGGGCTTGGTGCCACCTGCCCCTTCAGACTGCGATTGCGGGATGAACTGCGGCGAAGCGAAGATGGGCCAGTAGTAAATCAGCCACTTCTCTGCAATGCGCAGGAGACGAACGCCCACCTGGCCGTCGGCCAGCCAGACAGCAGTCTTGCTCTCGTGCATGGCGATGTCGGCCAGAGCGCGGAACAAGGCCAGCTTGTAGGTGGCAACCTTCTTGTCTCGATTGAGCACGCCCTCGATCTGGTCGATAGCGCGCAAGGCGCCGTTGGAGCGCAGTTCCAGCAGCAGCGTGTACCAGCTCGTCCCAGCCCGGGCCAGGGCATCGTCGGAATCCCAGCGGCCTATGCATTGAAACCCCAGTCGCGCGAACAGCAGCTGAATCTCGTCAGCGGTGTATCCCTGGAACAGCCGACCACGGGCATCGCGCTTGTCCACCAAGTCGTCGCCCCGGGATAGCGGCAGGGATAGCAGCAGGCGGCCGTGGGGATTGAGCAGCGCGCGGATAGCCAAAGCAGCATCAAACAGCTGATGGTCCGGCACATGCATCAGGACTGCACTACAAAGGACTCCATCGAACTTGCCATCAAAGGGCATGCCCAACTCGGGCAGTGCAGAACTTGCGAGCCGACCTGCAAGTTCTGGGTGGGCAGCCTCGGCCGCCGCGCGCAGGCCGTCCGTGGGTTCCACTCCGTAGGCGTCATAGCCGCTCTTGAGAAGGTGCGCCAGGTCGCGCCCAGACCCGGCCCCGATATCGAGCACCCGGGCACCCGGCAAAAATGCCAATGGGAAATACTTGGCCACAGGGCTGGCCACCGACTCATATCGGCTGGCTATGTCCTGGGCATTGTCCTCGTAGAAGCGGGCCGTCGATGCGTCCATGGCGCAGTTAATCTTATTTATCACCTGGATACTCAAACGAGGGCCCAGAACGTTCCAATCAGCACGAGTTGATGCGCCTCTCAGGTTGCGTGCGCGTACCGGCAAGATACCGGAGACTCTTGAACGAGGCCTATCGATATGCGCACTTGTTGGCGACTTCAACACAATAAATCGTCAACGACGGCTGCAGTTCGTGAAAGCATTCTGCACGTCTTTCAGTCCTTGCGATCCGGGCGCAGGATTCATGTCGTGGACATCGGACAGATGCCAGCCCTTGCCAGGCACGAGGATGAAGCTGTGGTTGCGCAGATGATCATCAGTGGCGGATGACCAGCATGGTACAAACGATGCGAGAACATAGCTCCCGCAGTCATTCATGGTGTTCGCGACGTGGTCGATCAGCACGCAAGCGATCTCCAGATAACTCGCGCCTGTCGATGCATCGTTATTCCCGTGCTCACCGGCATTGGCCATGAACGCGACAACACGCTGCCGGACGAGGTGGCCCACCAGCGCTTCGATACGCCCAGCAAGGTGATCGCGGGCATCGAGCACCAGATTCTGCAGCGCACGCGCGAGGCCCGCATGGCGGCCGAGGCCGTTTTCACGGCGGCTGGCCGCCTCACCCAGCGCGTGCGAGCCGAGGTCGACCGCAGCGAGGCCCAGGTGCGCGCCGATGCCCAGGCCCATCTCGCCCGAGCCAGACATGGCAGAACCCAGGCCATGGGCCAAGTGGAAGTGGCATCCATGCTGCAAGTTCACGAAGCTGCGGCGCGCAGCCTGGCGCGGTGGAACGAGGCCCAGGTTGAGGCCCGGCGGCACTTGGCGGCGGCCCGACAGCAGGTGCCAGCCCTACTGCACGATGTGCGCACCCGGACCCAGGCCAGTGTGGCCGAGGCGCGTGGCGGGTCGGATCTCGCGCTCCACGCCGTGGTGGAGCGCGGCCGCGCCGCGGCCCGAGCGGCCAGCCAGGCCACCGAGGACCGGCTGCAGGGTGTGACAGAGCGCGCCAAGGGCAGCCTCCAGATCGCCCGGGGCCAGTCCGAGGCGCTCATGCGCGAGGTCACCGGCCAAGGGCCGGAGAAGACCCTGGCCCGCGGCTTTGCGATCGTGCGCACGCTTGAGGGGAAGCCCGTGACGGACCAAGCCCAGGCACGCGCCCTCCCCGCCCTTGAGATTCAGTTCCGCGACGGAGTGGTTCCCGCCCGTCCGAACGACAGACACCGGAAGGAATGAGTGATGGATAGTTTTCGTGAAGCCTATGGCGTGCTGCAGCGACATGCCCAAACGCTGCGCAACCAGGACGAGCCCAACATCGATGATCTGCTGACCATCGTCACCGAGTCGGTGAATGCGTACAAGGTCTGCAAGCAGCGTATCGATGCGGTGGAGGCAGCGCTGAAGACGGCGCTGGATGGTGCGGGCGTTAATGAGGCGCCCGACCCGGTACCGACAACTCCGGCGGCGGCCAAGGCACGGACCGGTGCGCGCGCGGCCTCGATCCCTGGCCCGGCTACGCCGCCCGCGCAGCCAGCAGCCCCGGGATTCGAGGACATGGACGACGATATTCCGTTTTGAGGGTCAGGAAGCCAGCAAACGAACAGCTCGGGAAGTTCTTTGCCAGGATTACACAAGGACACCTGCGCGGTGTGATTCGATCCACGGCTTTGCCTGTTTGCCGTGGATTGGATTTCTCTTCGGGCGCGCGAGTGGCGCACTGCCTTCTCAAAAGTCTCGTGGTAAAGCCGTTCGCCTCACTCGCCTATCGAGTGAGCTGCATCTGCCCCACTAGCAGCTCCTGGAACTCGTCGGCAAGTGCCATTGCTACCGCTCCCTCAGGCCGCAGGCACGCGTACTGCGAATGCAGCAGCTCGGTGAGGGGACGTTGCAACAGGCGCATATCGCCATGCGGCGCCGGAGTCCAGGCAGACACCAGGCCGATCCCGGCGCCCTCGGCCGTCAGAGCGCACACCAGGGGCGAGGTTGGCGTCTCGGCCACCACCTGCGGCACGATCCCCTGGCGCGTGAAGGCATCGTCGATCTGGTAGCGCAGGTAGCTTTGCGGCGAGGGCAGCACCAGCCGCTCGCCCGCCAGATCAGCCAGCGCTAGTTCACCGCGCTCTGCCAGCCGGTGGCCCGCAGGCAGCACCGCCACGATGCGCGCTGGCGGCAGCGGCTGCACCACCACGCCGGCGCGCGACATAGGTAGCTCCACCACGCCCAGGTCGAACTGGCGCGTGGCAACCAGCTCGGCAATCTGCGCCGAGGGCAGCGTCTGCACGAACACCCGTACCTGCGGCCGAGTGGCCAGAAAGCGCGCCACCACGGCCGGTACCAGCCACTGCCCCAGCGCGGGCAGGGTGGCCAGGCGCAGCGCGCCAGCCCGGTGGTGGCGGATGTCGTAGGCCACCTGCGCGATGCGGTCGATGCCCACGTACAACTGCTCCACCTCGCGGTACAGGGCCTGTGCCGCCGGGGTGGGCACCAGGCGCCGGCCCTTGCGCTCGAATAGCTCGTAGCCCAGCCGCATCTCTAGCAGGGCGATGGTGCGGCTCACGCCCGGCTGCGTCACGCTGAGCAGACGGGCCGCCCCCACCACGCTGCCCGAAACCATGACAGCGCGGAACGCCTCGATGTGGCGCATGTTCATGTCGATCCTCATCCATACCTCCAAGGCATAAGCAGCACCCTTCTTGTCACTGTACCCGCGTGGCCGGCGCACTTAGCATCAGCACTCGATCCCATGAATGAAGTACCGAGAACCCCACAACCGGGCCCGGCAGCCACCAGCAGATACTATGCCAAAAAGTGATGTATTGATGCCAGAACGCCCCCTGCAGCCAGATGCCCCCGGCCTGGCCCTGCAGCTGGCCCGCCACGCGGTGCAGGTGGATTCCGCCACGCTCAGCTCCGCTACGCGGGCGGCTGTGTGCCGCTGCGTGCTCGACGCCATCGCCAGCGCAGGGGCCGCCCTCGACCAGCCCGGTGTTCAGGCCGCGCAGCAGGCGGCAGCAGTGCTCCACGGCGCAGGCTGCGTGCCCCTGTGGTTCACGGGGCGCACGGCCTCGGTGGGCGGCGCGCTGCTGGCCAATAGCGCGGCCACCGCCGCACTGGACCTGGACGACGGCTACCGCATTGCGCGCGGCCACCCCGGCGCGGCCGTCATCCCCACGGTGCTGGCGCTGGCGCAGGCCCTGCCCCAGGCCACGGCCGGCGACCTCATTGCTGCGGTGGTGGCAGGCTACGAAGTGGGCGTGCGGCTGGCGGCCGCGCGCACCAGCTACGCGCCATCGGGCGCCTGGTCCGGCTTTGCCGTGGCCGCCGCCGCGGGCCGCTTGCTGGGCACCGATGCCTCGACCCTAGCGCAGGCGCTGGCCATCGCGGCGCAGACCGCGCCTGCCCTGCCCGCGCTGGCAGGCCTGGCCGGCTCGGACGTGAAGGAAGGCATCCCCGCCGGCGCGGCCTCGGGCTGGGCGGCGCTGCAGCTGGCGCTGGCGGGCTTCACCGGCCCCACGGCGGTGCTGGACGATGCGCGCCTGTTCAACGCACCGGCGGCCCTGCGCGGCTTGGGCAGCACCCCGCTGATCGAGGGCACCTATTTCAAGCCTTTTGGATGCTGCCGCCACATCCACGCGCCGCTGCAGGCCCTGCTGCAGCTACAGGCGCAGCACGGTTTCAACGCGAGCGATGTGGACGGCATCGAGGTGTACACCTACCAGGCAACCTTCAACCTGTCCAACCGGCAGCGCCCAGACTCGCTGGTGGAAGCGCAGTACAGCGTGCCCTACTGCCTGGCCCTGTGCCTGCTGCACGGTGCCGACGCGCTGGTGCCGTTGCGCGCCGCACACCTGGCCGACGCACAGGTGGGCCGCCTGGCGCAGCGCACCGTGGTGCGCCACGATGCAGCCATCGAGCCGTTGTTTCCGGCACGCTCGCCGGCCCGCGTGGCGGTGGTGCTGGCCGACGGGAGCCGGTTCGAATCCCCGCTGACCGATCCGCGCGGCGACCCAGACAGGCCGCTGTCCACCGCCGAGCTGGAACGCAAACTGCGTGTGGCCACCCGGGCCACACTGCCCCCGGCCCGGCAGCAGGGAGTGATCGACGCAGTGGCCCGCCTACATGCCGGCGATGCGCGCCCGCTGCTCGCGGCACTGATGGCCCCCGCAGGCGCTTCATGACCCATTGCACCCCTTGTCACCACCCCCAGCAGAATTTCCACCAGAACCCCGAGGCCACCACCATGCACCTGAAGATGAAGCCAACCCCCTCCCACCCGGGCCGCCGCGCCCTGCTGCGCGCCACGCTCTGCGCCGCCGTGCTGGCCGCGGGCCCTGCGCTGGCAGAGACCTTTCCGGGCAAACCCATCCGGCTCGTGGTGCCCGCCCCGCCCGGCGGCGGCACAGACGGCATGGCCCGGCTGACGGCCAACGCCCTCACCGAGTCCGCGCGCTGGACCCTGGTGCCCGACAACCTGCCCGGCGCTGGCGGCAACATCGGCTTCGACGCCACCTTCAAGGCGCCCAAGGACGGCTACACCCTGGCCATGGGCGAGTCGAGCAACATGGTCATCAACCAGTACCTGTACGGCCGCATCCCCTTCCAGATCGAGAGGGACATGCAGCCCATCGCCCTGGTGGCCCGGGTGCCCCTGGTGCTCATCGTGTCGGCCAGCGGCCCGCACACCAGCATGGCGGCGCTGGTGCAGGCGGGCAAGAAGGGCTCGCTGTCGTTCGCCTCGTCGGGCAACGGCACGCTGGCGCACCTGGTGGGCGAGTCTTGGAAGCGCAAGGCCGGGCTGGACATGCTGCACGTGCCCTACCGCGGCGCGGCTCCAGCGCTCACCGACCTGATCGGCGGCCAGGTCGACCTGTTCTTCGCCTCCGTGCCGGTGGCACTGCCCATGGTGCAGGGCGGCAAGGTGCGCGCCCTGGCAGTGACGGCGGCCGAGCGCGTACCGCTGCTCAAGGATGTGCCTACCATGGCCGAGGCGGGCTACAGCCAGATGGAAGCAAGCGTGGTCTTCGGCTTGGTCGGGCCGGCTGGCATCCCCGCTCCATTGGTGGCCCGCATCAATGCCGAAACCAACAAGGCCCTGCAGCGCCCCGCCGCAGCGGCGCAGTTGGCAGCCATGGGGGCGGAGCGCATGCCTGCCGGCTGGACGGGCGATGCCGAAGCATTTGCCCGAGTGCTGCGCGAGGAGCGCGCCAAGTGGGCACCTGTTGTCAAGGCCTCGGGCGCAACCGTCGATTGATCCGCAAGTCCATGAAGAACGAGCACACCGCCATGCACACCCTCCCTCCATTCCTCTCATCCCGCCCCGTTCGCAATGCCCTGATGCTGGCCCTGGCCACCGCCCTCCCCGCCTGGGCTTCCGCCGCGATGCCGGCCGAGCGCATCATCGCCATGGGCCTGCCCGAGCTGCGCGCCGCGCTGGACAGCGGCACTCTCACCTCTGCCGAACTCGTGGCCGCCTACCTGCAGCGCATCGAGTCCATCGACCGGCCCGCAGGTGGTACCCGCGCGGTGCTGGCCGTCAACGGCGCGGCGCTGGAGCAGGCCCGCGCGTGGGATGCACAGCAGCGCGCCCGGCAAGGAGCCGCCGCGCGCAATGCACCCCTGGCGGGCATCCCGTTCCTGGCCAAGGACAATTTCGACGCCGTGGGCATGCCCAACACAGGCGGCTCGCTGGCGCTGGCGCAGTCGGTGCCGACCACCAATGCCTTCGTGGTGCAGCGGCTGCTGGACCAGGGCGCTATCCTTCTGGGCAAGACCAATCTGTCGGAGCTGGCCGCGTCCTACGGCTGGTACGGCTACAGCGCAGTGGGCGGTCAGACGCTCAACCCCTTCAACCCTGTTCGCACGGCCGATGGGTCCAGCAGCGGGTCGGCCGCCGCAGTGGCGGCAAGGCTCGCGCCGTTTGCACTGGGCACCGACACCACGGGCTCTATCCGGGCACCGGCCAGCGTCACTGGTACGGTGGGCATGCGCGCCACCATGGGCCTGGTCAGCCGCGCGGGCATCATCCCCATGTCGCTCACGGCCGATGCGGCTGGAGCCATCACGCGCAGCGTGCAGGACCAAGCCATCGTGCTCGACGCCATCCAGGGCGAGGACAAGGGCGATGCCTCCACCAAGGGGATGGTGCGCCCGCAGCAGCCGCTGGCCACGGGCCTGGCTGCGGCCACGCTGGCTGGCAGGCGCATCGCGGTGGTGGAGAACTTCGAAGGCGGCAACCCCGAGGTCGATACCATTCAGCAAAGCGCCGTGGCCGCCATGGAAAAGGCCGGCGCGCAGATCGTTCGCATCCGCCTGCCCAAGGTGTACGAGACGCTGCAACCCGCCGTGCTGGGGCCCATCGGGCTGGCAGAGTTTCGCCCGCAGTTCGAGGCCTACTTGGCTGGCCTGCCCGCAGGCCAGCCGCGCGACCTGCGCGAGTTCATGGTGCGGCTGGAGGCGTTGACCGACAAGGGCAGCCGCGGCATCAACCCCGGGCGCTTCAAGGGTCTGCAGGAAAACCTGGACACCCGCACCACGGACGGGCCCGAATACATCCACCTGCTGAGCGTGGTGGTCCCCACTCTGCGGCGTGAGCTGGGCGAGCTCATGGCCGCCGGCCGATACGACGCGCTGTTCTACCCCACGCTGGCCTGCACCGCCCCGGTGGTGCCGCGGAAGGCAGACCCCAGCTTCGTTTGCAAGGCCTATGCCTATGCTGCCGGCAAGATCTCGCCGACCACGGGTTTTCCGGAGATCACGGTCAACGCCGGCACAGCCGCAGGCAACCTGCCTGTGGGCGTGTCTTTCCTGGGGCGGGCGGGCGACGACGCGAAGGTGTTGGAAATCGCTGCTGCGTTTGAGCGATTGAAGCGGTAGAGCGGGAGACCTCGTGAATTGGCTCGGGGCGACTCACGTAGAGCGATTCAGCTTTTCTGGTCAAGGTCTTCCCTAGTCAGCTCCCAGCCAGACCGACCGGACCTTCGAGCACCTCCCTGTTGGATTCTTAGGCAATGTTTCCTGGCCAAGGGTGGATTGATCCATGGGGAAAAATCTTGGATGCTTGCGGCTGCGGAAATGAGGCTGGGGAGGCATTACTGAGTGTCCCGACCAATATTTTTGTCGTCCCATCAGGGCCCGCCCAATCCCGGCCATCCATGCCATTGCAGGATGGATCCATCCTTGTACAGGCATGGGTCAAATCGTCATCGATTCTTAACATTCGTAGAACCACCCTACGGAGTTTTAGATGTTTTCCCTGCCCCCCATTTACCGTCCCCGCCTGCTCGTGCTTGCGTGCCTTCTTGCGGGCGCCCAGGCCGCAATGGCCGCATATCCGGAAAAACCAATCCGTTTCATTGTTCCGGCCGCTCCCGGCGGAGGCGCCGACACGACAGTACGGATCGTTGCCACGGCGCTTGCCCAACGACTGGGGCAGCCCATCGTCGTTGATAACAAGCCGGGGGCAGCAGGGGCCATCGGCCTCGACGCCATTGCCAAGGCACCGCCCGATGGCTACACCATAGGGACCGCCAATCTGTCCAACTTTACCGTCGCGTCCAACGTCTCCAAGACCCTGCCATACAGCCCCACCCGCGATTTCTCGCCCATTGCCATGCTGATGACACAGCCCTATCTGCTGGGGGTCACGGCGACGTTGCCCATCAAGTCTGTAAAAGAACTAGCGGACTATGGCAAAGCCAATCCCACAGCACTGTTTTACGGCTCATCGGGCAACGGTTCTGCCTTGCATGTTGTGATGGAGTTGTTTCGCACGAGCATGGGCTTTGCCGCTACGCATGTGCCCTACAAAAGCATTGTTGCCGCGCAGACCGACTTGATGGGGGGCAATATCCAGGTAATGGTCGACAACTTCAGCACCATGGCTCCCAATGTCGAGTCAGGCCGTGTCAGGGCGCTAGCGATTACCGGACCGAAGCGCTCGCCTATGTTTCCCAATGTTCCAACACTGGCAGAGGCAGGTGCCCCTGCGGCGGAGGCTGTGACCTGGGCGGGCGTGGTAGGCCCTGCGCGGCTCCCGGCCGACGTGGTCAACCGGCTCAACAAGGAGATCAATGCAGTACTTGCAGATCCGAAGGTACGCAAGCAGTTCGCAGACGTAGCCTCAGACCCCGCTCCCATGACGGTCGCCGAGTTCGCAAAGTACATTCAGGCCCAGGACGCCAAGTGGAGCGCCGTCATTAAGCAGGGCAAGATCACGACGGACTGATCCCGACCTTAAGAGGCAGCTCCTGCGCTGCCCTGCTGCCACACACAGCGCGCAATCTCGGACGGCAGCCACCGCGGCTGCCATCCATCTTCCTAACATCAACAGTAACCATCGCGCGCGAGTCGGCGTAGTGCCTCAACGCCTAACTGCTCGAGATCCAGCCCGACGAGAAGGTTGTTCTCCTGCGTGAAATCGCGCCCGTAGGCAGCGCACAGTAGCGCCACACCGGCCTCGTGCAGGCGTGTCTCGACGCCGGCAGCTCGGCCCAGTCGCACCGTAGGCACTAGGCCAAAAGGCACATCCTCAAGCACATAGCGGCTGTCAGCGGTTGTCGGCCCCATTACACCCAGGCCTTGCCGATGGCGCTCTTGGTTCATCTGTACCACGCTTGCCTGCGGCAACTGGTAGGACTGAGCGATCTGCTCCTGAACCGGCTTGACCTGAACTCCCAATGCCCCAGCGATAGCGAGACGCTCCGCGTCCAGCGACTCGATCAGCCTGCCCACGGCAGGTGTCACGTTCTCGGCCTGGTTCCATGCCTGCGCATGCTCCATGCGCGTCAGGTTGAGCAGCGCGATCGCCAGATGGTTCTGCGGATTCACATTGCCCAGTGAGACAGTGAGCAGGCCGTCGCGCCGCGTAAACCGATCACCGAAAAGCTCGGTGCAGAGTTGGTGACCTGCCTCCCCGCTGCGGGCAGGCAGCGTCGCCATATCAACTTTGCTGCGGATGGTGCCCACATGCACAGCGGTGGAACTGCGCTGCCGTGCGGTGCAGACAGTGCTGGCCAGTGCGATGATGGGGGCACTAATGCCCCGGCCGGCAAGTTGCCGATTCAGGTATAGGGCGCCGAACGACAGATGCGAACTGATGATGAACGGCAGTCCCGGCCGGACGTGAGGTACACATGAGTCGAAGGCGAATCGATGCCCGGTGGCGGGTAGTGCAAACACCACGACCTGAGCCCATGCCATGGCCTGCGCGCATGACGGTGCCACGTGTGGGGCGAAGCTACCGCTGATGGCTCCCGTGGCAGTCAGCGTGCGGCCGCCGCCCAGTTCCTGAGTGCGCTGACCTGAGGGCGACCAGAGCATGGCCTCATGGCCTGCCGCCTCCAGCAGGGCTGCCATGCCGAAGGCGATGGCACCTGCCCCTACGATACTGACTCGCATGGCAATCGTTTCCTTTTCAGGTTATGTAAAAAATCGGTTGAAGGCTGGACGGCATTCAGCGACTGCGGTTACGAAGACCGTCCGCTCGTGAAGCCTGCCGGTGTACTAAAAAAGCAGCGCAGGTCAGTGTTCAGGCCGCAGTAGCCATCAGCCTGCGCGCATCGAGCGCAGCTATGGGGCGCCGTGTGCGACCCTGAGTGATCAGATCGGTCAGCGTGGCACCCACCACGGGCACCAGCTCGAAGCCGTGCCCCGAATAGCCGAATGCATGGAATACCCCTGGAGCATTTACCGCGGGACACACCACCGGCAGCAGGTCCGCTGTCTTCGCCTCCAAGCCCGACCAGACCCGCACCACGCGCACATTGCGCACGATTGGGAACACGTCCGTCGCAGCCCGCGCGCCCTTCGAGAGCACGCCCATCCGCACCGAGGCGGACTCGGCATCCAGGTCCGCGACGCCTTGCAGGCCACCACCGATCACCAACGTGCCTTGGTCGGACTGCTTGAAGGACAGCGAGCGGCCCATGATCGAAACCACCGGTTTGACCAGGGGTGCAAGCCGCTCGGTAACGATCATCATCGACGCCTTGGTCCCAAGGGGAATCTCGTCGCCCACCATGGCAGCGATACGCCCTGCCCAGGCGCCTGCGGCGTTCACGATGAAGGGAACCACGATGGATTCTCCATCCACCTCAACGGCAGATCCTTGCAAAGACAGAGCCCAGTCCTGTCCGCGGCGTTCGATCCCTGCCACTCCGCATCCCTGCCGGATGACGGCGCCCGCCAATTCGGCACTGCGGCGGAAGGCCGCAAGCGTTCGGTGCGGATCTGCCGCACCATCGATGCGTGAAATGGAGGCGCCCAGGCATTGGAGGTTGATGGCGGGTACCAGTTTCCGCAACTCCTGGGCGTCGATGATCTCTTCATGTTGGTAGCCAGCGGCGGCTAGGCTGGCAACGCGCTGCTCCAGTTTGGCCAAGTGCTCGGGGCGGTCAGCGACACAGATCTGGCCGTTGGAATGAAAGCCGCAGTCATCACCAACGAGCGCTGCGATGCGATGCCACATTTCCATGGACTCCAGGGCCAAGTCGAGCTCTCCAACATCCCGGTTGAGCGTGCGCACACCAGCGGCCGTAGCGCCCGACGCATGGCGCCCGACCCAGGACTTTTCCAGCACCACCACACGCTTTCCGGCCCGGCACAGGTGCAAAGCTGCAGACAGGCCGTGCAGGCCGCCACCGATTACAGCCACATCGAAGACGCGCGCGCTCATGGTGCCTCCTGTCCGTTGTCCAGCGATGCCAACTCGCCCAGTGTCAACTGCTTCAACGGCGGACGTATGCGGTGGAACCCAACCTCCTGCACCGTTTTGCCGTGCGCCTGCGCAAGGATGTGGGCCACCGTGTAGCCGCAATGCCGACCCTGGCACGGCCCCATTCCCGCACGCGTCAGCGACTTCGCTTGGTTGGGATCCGGCCGCCCGCCGGCCACTGTTGCTCGGATATCTCCTGCCGTCAGCTCTTCGCAGCGGCAGACGACTGTGTCGTCTGGCGGAGAGAACAGTTCAGCTCGGGGCGGGTACATCGCATCCAGCAGAGGACGCATCGCCATCTCCCGCGCAAGGTGCCTGCGCAGCGGCGTGGCCAGCCGGTTGGCGGCATCCGCATCCAGCCGCCCCATGTTCAGTGCGGCACCGACAGCGGACAGCGTTCCCCGAGTGCATGCCGCGCGGGCACCGCCAATGCCCGCGCCGTCGCCGGCCATGAAGATGCCGGGTTTGCTGGTCATTCCCCATGGGTCCAGCAAAGGCACCAGGCTCTGCTGCGACTCGCTCCACGCATGCTCACACGCAAGCGCGTGCGTCATGTGCACAGAGGGGACCACCCCCTCGTGCACTAGCAACAGTTGCAGATCCACCGCGCCTTCCTTCCCAGAAGCCGTCTTGTAGGAAAGCTGCTCCAACTGCTGCGTGCCACGTGCGCGCAACTGGGTTACGCCCCGCACTATGGGGAACCCTGCCCTGCGGATCTCGTGCATCCAGACCGCGCCCTTTGCCAGGTCCTTCCACGCTGCGAGAGCACCCGCAGCATGGGCGATGCCTCGCCGCCAGGCGCCCGGGGGGGTAGTGTCTAGCCAACCCGCTATGCGCCCACCAGCACGCAGGAGTTGCACCATGTATAGCAACACCAACGGTCCGCTGCCCGCTATCCAGGGTGCCACCTGCGGGATCTCTCGGGCATTTTTCATCAGGATCTGTGCAGCACCAACCGTGAGCACGCCAGGCAAGGTCCAGCCGGGGAACGGCGCGGGCCGCTCCTGCGCGCCAGTTGCCAACAGCACGCTGGCCGCCTGCACGCATTCGGCCTTCTGTGCGTGGCTCATAAAAATCTTCCATCCAGGTTCTATCTGCCAGACCTGCGTTGCGGGTTCGTACAACGCACCGCTGGCACGGAAAGCCCGCGCCAGCGGCAAGCCAGCCGCATACTCCTCTCCCAATAGAGAGGCCATGCCAGACTCTGCGCGCGCTTCTACCGCACGCCAGATCTGCCCGCCCGGGGCGGGCTGCTCATCCACCACTAGCACTTCCAAGCCCAGTTGCCGCGCCTGCACAGCGGCGGACATGCCAGCGGGGCCGGCTCCGATGATCAAGAGATCCACGCTGCGGTTCATCGCGACACCTCGCAACCGGTCGCCATAGCACCGCATGCTGGCACCTCGACGGCCAGTTCGCGGCGGCCGCTCTGACGCTGCACACGCATGCCCTCACCGACCTCCACGAGGCAGGTCTGTGTGGAGGCCACTCCATCCACGATGGCCAGGCATTCAAAGCACACACCCATCAGGCAATAGGGTGCACGCGGGCTGCCGGTAACTGGAGTAGTCCTTGACATCGGGGGATCAAGCCGCAGCAGCACCGAGGCGACCGAGTCACCAGGTTCAGCGGTGATAGCTTGTCCGTCGACAGTCAGGTTCAGCAGATGAGCACGGACCCGGTCATCGGGTAACTTTCGAAACAGGGAGGCAGTCATGGGAGCGGGGCTGCAAGCAGCATTGGTAGACCGCATGCGGCCATGCAGCCGCAAACGAGCGATGAACAGAACTCCGGTACAACGCGGCCACCACTCCAACCGCGCCACGGCTGGGCGCAATAGATCTGCTCGCTGCTGCGAAACTCAGATCCCCCGTGGCGACTGCAGTCCCTGACAGTTGGGCAGCAATGAATGGAGAGACGGACCAGGACCATGTACCGGCATTGATGGATGTCCAGTCATGCTAGGGCGCGACATTGAATTCATCTATCCCACGCAAAGCGTCGACCCATTCACGCAGCGCAAGTGTCGCGGGTCTTTTCGGTGGCTGTGGCCATGTACTGCAGTAGATCTTTGGCCGGTGCGTTGAGCCGCGTGTCCCCCAATGCCATTGCTTGCACGCTGAAGGGCAGGCCGGGTTGCAACGGCAAGGCCGAACCTCCTTTTCTGCGATGCATGGCTCCGGTGAACGGATCAACCACCGAGATGCCCAAACCACGCATCACAAGTTCGCTGGCAGTGAGGGACTGCGACGTCTCTGACAGGATGTCCAATTCCCCTCCCGCTTCCTTGAGCAGGATTTCCAGTCGCTTTTGAATTGCCCCCGTTAAGGCCACGAAGGGACGGCCCATAAGCTGCTGCATATCCACCGGACGATGGCTCTCCGGCCACTCAGCAGGCCCGGCGATGCAGACGCACTCCGCAGTGAACTCCGCCACGTTCTCGACCTCGCCGACAGCCAAACGGTGTGCTCCGAAGCCGATGTCTGCCTGCCGATTGCGCACGCTGCGCACAACCTCGATGGAGGAAACAATGTCCAGACTCACCACGACGTTTGGATGCTGGCGCCGAAGGAACGCGATCGCATCCGGCATGACCGAGTGCCCCAAAGCGGGGATGGCACAGATAGATAGGCGGCCCATGCGCTGCTTACGAAGTTGCTCGGAGAAGCGGGCGATATCCTCTAGCCCCAAAAAGGACTGCTGCACCTTGGCCATGAGTGCTAGCGCCTCCTCCGTTGGCTTGACCGTCCGGCCGTGCTTCGCGAACAGCTGAAATCCCACGACCCGCTGCAGCTCGGATATGGTTCGGCTCACTGCCGACTGGGAGGTACCCAATGCATCGGCTGCGGCGCCGATACCGCCCTTCATAACAGCGGCCCGGAACGCCTCAATCATCTGGTGTGTCAACAACTGCGTCGGCATGGCGCCCTCCTCGATAGCTTGCAGTGTAGGGCTCGCAAGAGGCGGGCCAATGGTCTCATCCCAGGTTCCTCGTAGCTTTACACGAGCGAAAAAAAGGGGCCAGCGCTTGCTTCGCCGGCCCCAAATCACCTTGGAGAGATTCGCGCTGTGGTGGACGATGCCAGAAAGATCAGAATGTGTGGCGCACCCCGAGGTCGAAGCCAGAGGAGGCCTGATTGGCGCCCGTCACTGCGCCATTGAGTGCGGCTGCGGCACCGCCTCGGTTCTTGACGTGACCGTAGGCGCCATATAACGAGGTGCGCTTGGACAGGTAGTGCACATAGCCCAGCGATACCTTGTCGGACTGGGGTGTTCCCGCAGCAGTAGTTTTATATGTGGACCACTGGGCCTTGATTTCACCGGCACCCACCCGGTAGATCCCTCCCAGTTGATAGCCCTTGCCGGTCAGGCCCGCGAGAGTGCCAACCTTCTCGCGGTAGTACCCACCCATGGCGGTGAACGCACCTATGTCGTAGCGGCCGCCCAGATTGGTGGACGTGATGTCACCCGTGGCTGCGGTGGAGGCGTACTGCGTGCGCGTGGTGGAGAAAGCAACGTTCAGGGGCCCTGCCTTGTAGCCCAGACGCAGGCCGCCACCATTGCCGTCCTTTTCGGTGGCCGCTGCATTGCGCAGGTTTTCACCCAGGTAATACTGCACCACGCCGTACACGCCGCCGAGGTTGGAAGGCAGGAAGTACATGATGCCGTTGGACACCCGTGTGGGAATCGGCCCTGTGAGCGCACTGGTGTACGCCTGTGATGCGGCGACACCGCTGTTGCCAAAGGGATCGAACTCAAAGCGGTTGTAGTAAGCCACCGAGTAGTCGCGCCCCAGGCGCAATTCACCCAGGCTGTTGGACAGGCTCACAGTGGAGCGCCTGCTGAAGGTGAGACCGCCGCCCCCAGCGCTACCGCTTGTCTGGTTGTTGGTGCTGGTCGTGCCACCGCTACCGTTGTCGGTGAGCAGACCCGCTTCGAGCCAGAAGCTTGCCGAGAGACCGCCGCCCAAGTCCTCCACGCCGCGAAAGCCCAGGCGCGATCCACCTGTGCCGCCAGAGGCGAGTTGCGAGCGATCAGCCACGCTGCCCGAGCCCACCTGCAGGTAGGTGTCCACGACCCCAAACAGGGTGACTGATGATTGCGCGCTGGCCGCGCCGCAAGCGGTGATCGCAAGGCTACACAAAAGATGTTTGTTCACTGAACTTCTCCGATAAAATTCCCGCTTTGGCGGGTTATTGATTGCTTGCCTTGCTGCCACTTCCAAGTGGCCATGCACCGCGCTCGCTTCGGCTTTTTCAGGCATGGCTGCGCCACCGCTCCACCCGGATCGGGGCAGGCGCAATGAGGGCTTCTGCAGCAACAGGCAAAACCGTCCTCCTCCTGACCGCAAAGGTCTGGATACGAGCTGTCTGGCGTGTGGGGACTTGTGGGGACTTGTGGGGACTATCGAATAGGCAGTCCTTTCATGCAGTGTTGATTTGCACTTTTCACACTACGGCTTTGCGGGCGTCTACCTACTCGACCTTGATGTCAGCATCGACTATCACCTTGCGCCACTTCTGGATGTCGTCGCGCACACGGGCGGTAAACTGAGTTGGGTTGCTGGTCACAATGGAAAACCCTGCCTCCTCAAGTTTCTGGCGCATCTTGGGCTCGTTAAGCACGGTGCGGATGTCGTTACTGATTTTGCTGACGATGGGTGCTGGAGTGCCTGCGGGCGCGAACAAGCCGAACCACACATCCGACTCGTACCCTGGGTAACCTGACTCTGCGATGGTGGGCACCTGCGGTAGCAAGGGGCTGCGCTTGGCGCTGGTTACCCCCAGCACACGCAGCTTGTTGGCCTTCATATAGGGCATCGTGGTCATCACCACGTCGAAGCTTGCCAGCAACTGTCCCGCTACGAGGTCGTTCATCGCTGGCCCCGAGCCTCGGTACGGGATCGCCAGCATCTTCAAGCCGGCTCGGGCCGCGAACAATGCCATTGACATGTGCGGCGTGGTGCCCACGCTGCCGTTGTAGGGGATTTCGCCAGGCCGAGCCTTCGCATACGCCACGAATTCTTGGACCGTATGGACCGGTACAGAAGGATGCACCGACAACAATTGGGGGATGGTGACCATCTCCGAGATCGGCACGAAGTCGCGTTGGACGTTGTAGGGCAGTTTGGGATAGAGCGTCTGCGCCACAGCGTGCGTCGATACGGTGCCCAGCAACAGGGTGTAGCCATCGGGCTTGGACTTGGCGACTGCATCGGCTCCGATGATGCCCGCTGCGCCGGCCCGGTTGTCGACGATCACTGACTGCTTCCAGATATCGCCCAGTCTGTCGGCCAAACTACGGGCCAGCAAGTCCGTAGACCCGCCCGCCGAGAACGGCACAACGATCTTGACCACTTTGTCGGGATAGGCATCCTGGGCTGAGGCTGTTAGCCCGAACAGGGCGACACCGAGGCTGAATACCAAAGCACGGGCTAAAGTCATGGGATCCTTTTTGGAGTTGAAGAGAAAGCAAAGGAAATTGCACGTATTGCTGCGGCAGGCGGGAGAGCGCTCCCGCGCTGGCACTGACCCGGCTCAAGCCGCAGGAGCGGACCGATGCTGTGATAGATCAAGCGCCGCTTGCGTGCGTTCGGCACCGTAGTGATGCTGCGCGGCCTGCACGGACACCAGTCCGTCACGCAGGTCAGCAGCCAGGGCCTCTAGCGCACGCTCCGATGGCGAGCCAAAGCCCGCGCCGCCTGGCGTTTCTATTCGCACGGTCTCGCCGCGAGCAAGCACCAAGCGCGTGACTTTGGAGGACAGGACCTGCTCGCGCTCACCCTCGCCGGCATTGAGTACGATGCGCCCCCTGCCTCCTTCGCCCCCCCCTTCGGCGCCGGCGGCGCCTTGGTGATGACTGTCGGATCGGGCCGAGTACACCGTTCCGTCCTGCAGTGCGCGCACTTCCCGCACGATCCCGAGCCCACCGCGCTGGCGTCCTGAGCCGCCGGAATCGGCAATCAGCCCGTAGTGTTCGACGCGCAGCGGAAACTCGTTTTCCAGCACTTCGGTCGGCAGGTTGCGCGAGTTGGTGATGTGGACGTGAATGCCGTCCATGCCATCGGCGTCATCGCGCGCGCCACCACCGCCACCCAGGGTCTCGCCGAACAGAAAGAGGTTTCCCCTTGCGGGATGCGGCCCCGAGAACGAGATCGATGGCATGGTGTCGCAGCCGGAGGCGATGAGGCGTTCGCGCGGAACCAGAGTGCGGAATGCTCCGATGATGGCTCCGGCTAGCCGCTGGCAGGTAATGGTGCGGGCGCCGCACGCTGCGGGGGAACGCGGATTGACAATGGATCCCTCGGGAGCTCGGATCACGATGGCTTCCGACAACCCACTGTTGGCTAACAACTCCGGATCGAGCATTGTCTTGACGCAGTAGTAAACAGTGGCTCGCAGGGCACTTTCGGCCACGTTCAGTGCCCCGCGCGACTGGACGCCGCTGCCCTCGAAGTCCACCACGAGATTGCTCCCTTCCTTGAAAATGGTAGCGGTCAGCGGCACGCGTGCACCCTCCCCCGTGCCATCGTCATCCATCCACGTGGTGAAGGTATGGCGCCCCGGCGCAAGGGCGGCGATGCGGTGCTCGATACGCCGCGCTGTGTACGTCAGTACGTCGTCGACGGCTTGCCGAAAGGCGGCGGCTCCACCCATGCGCTGAATGAGCGCAATGGCTGCAGCGGCTCCCTTGGCATTGGTCGCAATCTGAACGCGCAGATCGAGCGACCGCTCCTGCGAGAGCCGCGAGTTCAGGGCGATCAGGGCGATGACGTCGTCGTCCACTTGGTGGGCACGGGCCACACGGATGACCGGGATGCGCAGACCTTCTTCGTGAATGCTGGCGGCTCGTGCAGAGATGGAGCCCGGAGTGGCCCCACCTATGTCAGAGTGATGGCCGATGTTGGCCGCAAAGGCGACCAGGTCACCCTCCACAAATACCGGCGTGATGATGGAGATGTCGGGTAGGTGCGTTCCGCCAGCGGCATAGGGGTCGTTACAGACATAGACGTCGCCCTCACGGATATCGCTGGTCTGATAGCGCGCTAGCACACCCTCAACAGCCCCCAGCAGCGAACCCAAGTGCACAGGAATATGGGTGCCCTGGGCCACAAGACGTCCGCGGTGGTCGAACATGCCGACGGAGAAATCCCGCCGCTCTTTGATCTGGGTGGAGAACGACGCCCTCATCATGTTGCTGGCCATGGACTCGGTGATGGCAAGCAGTCGATTGGTGAAGACCTCCACGGCGACAGGGTCGAAGTGGCGTGTGCCTGCGCTTGCAGGGTTGGCATGGATGGTGTCGATACGCATGGATAAATCTCAGCCTTGGATACGGATATTGCCGAAACGGTCGATGGCGGCTTGCTGGCCCGGCAGGACCACCGTGGTGGAGCTCATCTCCTCGATCACCACCGGTCCGGAGAGGTCCATGCCTATAGGCAAGGAATCTCGGCGATACACCCGCGTATCGATCCAGCCATGCCCCGGGCCGAAATAGATGGGGCGCTCGCTCCACTGCAACTCGCCGACCGGTGCCGGCTGCATGCGCACACTGTCCTTGCCAACCAGTCCCACGGCTTGCACGCGGCAGGTCACGATCTCGATCGCGAGACCCGGGTTATCGTGTCCATGCTGGGCTTTGTGGGCGTGGTGGAACGCATGGACAAATCGGGCTTGGTCCTGCGCCTGCACGCCACTCACCACGACCCGGATGTCGTGCGTTTGGCCCCGATATCGGGCGTCGATGTGCATATGGAAACGCCGCTCGGCTTCTGGCACACGCTCCTCGGCCAGCCAGGCCTCGCCTTCAATCAGCATGTCCTTCATGGCTTGGCCGGCGGCCTGCCAGCTGCCATCGTCCAGGGTTGCGAGCTGGGTGCGCACGAAATCACGGCTGATATCGGCCAGAAGGATGCCGCGCGCGCACAGGGTGCCTGGCTCGTGCGGCACCAGCACGCTGGCAATGCCGCACTCCTGCGCCACTTCCGCCGCATGCAGAGGGCCAGCCCCACCGAACGCGAACAGGACGAAGTCGGAAGGATCATGGCCGTGTTCTGTGGAGACCGCCCGTATCGCCCGGCTCATGTTGGCGGTGGCGATGCGCAAGATCCCGTGGGCCGCCTCCTCCACCGACAGCCCCAGCGGACGCGCAATGCGCTCCTCGATCACGGCCACAGCTCTGTTGCGGTCTACGGTCATACGCCCATCCAACAGCGTCGTTGGGTGCAGTCGACCAAGCACGATGTTGGCGTCGGTCAGTGTGGGTTCGGTACCGCCCTTGCAGAATGCGACCGGGCCTGGAACCGCACCTGCGCTTTCAGGACCGACCTTGAGTGCGCCCACGTCGTCAAGCCGGGCAATGCTGCCGCCACCTGCCCCGACCACATGGATGTCGACCATCGGCATCTTCACCGGATAGCCCGCTACCAGGCGGTCAGAGGTAAAACTAGGACGCCCCCCTGTGATGAGCGACACGTCTGTACTGGTGCCTCCAACATCGAAGGTGATGATCTCCGACAGCCCTGCGGTAGCGCCAATGACTGTGGACCCCACCACCCCCGCCGCCGGCCCCGAAAGACAGGTCAGAACGGGAAAGCGTTCGACGGTGGCCATGGGCATCAAGCCACCATTGGAGTGGAAGGTCAGCGGCTCGACTGTCACCCCCACCTCAATCAGCCGCGTGCGCAGCCGCTCCAGATAATGCTGCATGCGCGGGGCCACGTAGGCATTGAGGACGGTGGTCGAGGTGCGCTCGTACTCGCGGAACTCGGGCAGTACCTCGTGCGAGACGCTGACGTGCATGCCGGGAGCCACGCGCTCGATCACACGGCGAGCCTGCTCCTCATGGGCCGGATTGCGGTAGGCGTGCAGAAACGCCACCGCGATCGATTCGACCCCGCTGGCCACCAACTGGTGCACCAGCAGCTCCAGCGCTGCCTCGTTCAACGGCCGCACCACCTGGCCCTCGGCATCCAGGCGCTCGTCAGACTCCAGGCGGCGATGGCGCTGCACCAGCGGCGCAGGCTTTTGCACGCTGTAGTCATACAGGGAAGGTCGAGTCTGGCGCCCAATGGCCAGCACGTCCCGAAATCCCCGTGTGGTGACGAGGCCAGTAGGAACGCCCCGCCGCTCGATCACCATATTGGTCGCCACGGTCGTGCCATGGCCGAAGTAGTCGACCTCAGAAGGCGAGACCGAGAACCGCTCCAGCATCTCACGGGTGCCCTGCGCAATGGCTACCGATGGATCCGCGGGCGATGACGGCACCTTGAAATACGACAAGGCACCAGTGCCCATATCGGCCATCACGAAGTCCGTGAATGTGCCGCCCACATCAATTCCAATTCGAACCATGCTTTTCATTCCCAACGAGTTGAATCTAGGCGGGGTGGCAAAGCTCAGGCTCTGCAATCCCCAGCAGCCAAGCCGGCAACCGACTGCCTCATGACCACCAGCCGATGCACATGCTGGATCGGTTTCCAGGCCGCGCGCATCAACACACTGCGATCAATGCTATGACGCGGTCTACCAAGGAACAATGCACTGGGAGAGCCTGATCCATGCGAAATTGAGATCGGTTGCGATGACTTGCCCGACCGCGCAAAGTCGGAGGCGCACTGTTGCCGGATCTTGTTCACCAGGATGAAGCTGCCTAGCAAACATTGAACAACCGAGGTGATTGACTAAGGCTTTTGTCAACTGCACTTCAAGGTTGAGACAGCCCTCTGCCGGAGTGAGTGTTGCTGCTACTCGTTGTCGCGGGAGAGATGACTTCGACGCATCTCTGCTGAACTCGATCAATGAAGGATCGTAAAAATGGGGCTAGGTGAGTGCCGTTCAATGATGAAAGTCACGGCTGATCGGCAATTCGAATTTCTTCACGCAGATCCTTAGCAAAGGCGTCCGCCAGTTGCATGCGCGGTCCGGAGTCGGGAAAGATCAGCGCATAGCCCGAGGCGAACGGTTCCTTGATCGGCCGCACCATCAGGCTTCCCGCGTAGGGCATAGCCGTGGACCGCCCGACCAGCGGAATGCCCGCACCTGCCGCCACCAGCGCGCAGGCGATGGAGGAACTGGGCGTCTCCAGCACGACGTTGGGCGCTACACCCAGCTTGGCCAGGAGGTCGTCGATCTGGTGACGGACGAAGCTCTGGCGTGCCAGCTCACCATGCGCTCGCCATCCAGGTCCTTCAGCGACACCACCTCCTTGCCCGCCGGGCGGTGATCGGCCGGCATCACGGCTGTGAACTGGACGGGGTCGAGCGGCTCGATGGCGATTGCCGAGCGGAACAGTGGCAGCTCCACGACGCCCACGTCCAGCTGGCGCGTCGACACCCGCTCCGCGAAATTGGGCGATGAAGCGTTCGGTCGACGTCCAGTCCCCCAGAGCCCTCACAAACTGTTAGCGCTTACGGGTCAGCCGGATCTCTTCTTTGAGCTCCTTGGCGAAAGCCTCGGCCAGCAGCATGCGCGCGCCTGGGAAGGGAAAAATCACTGCCGAGCGCGAACTCATCTCCTCTCGCACGGGCCGCACCACCACGTTCGGCCCGGCAAAGGACTCCGCTGCCCAGTGCGACACCAGGGTGATACCGGCACCCGCCGCTGCAAAGCCGCAGGCGATGAGCGAGTGCGGGGTTTCCATCACCACATGGGGCACCACATCGGCTTTGGAGAAGGCGTCGTCGATCTGGTAGCGCAGGAAGCTGTGCTGCGACAGCAGCACCATACGCTCGCCCGCAAGGTCCTTCACCGAGATCTGCTTTTTTGCCGCGAGCCGGTGGCCCGCCGGGATCACGGCCACCGAACGAGCTGGGTCCAGCGGCTCGATGGAGATGGACGGGCGCGCCATGGGCAGCTCGATCAGGCCGACGTCGAACTGGCGCGTGGCTACCAGGTCGGCCACCTGGCGCGAGGGCAGGCTCTGCACGAACACCGAGACATTGGGCCGCGTTGACAGAAAGCGCGCCGTTGCGCGCGGGAGCAGCGATTGCGACAGCGAAGGCAGCGTGGCGATGCGCAGCTCCCCCGCGCGCTGGAATCGGATGTCCTGCGCCACCTGGGCCAGCCGGTCCAGGCTGCCGTAGATGGGTTCGGCCTCACGGTAGAAGGCCTGGCCTTCTGGCGTGGGCACCAGCTTGCGCCCGCGCCGTTCGAACAGCTTATAGCCAATACGTGATTCAAGCAGGCTGATGGCGCGACTCACCACCGGCTGCGTCACGTTCATGTGGCGAGCTGCCGCTACTACCGTCCCGGTGCGCATCACGGAATAGAACGACTCGACCTGGCGCAGATTCAGCGTGGGCTTCATGCATAGCATTTGAGCATAAGGTGAAGCGATATATCGAATTGTTGTTTGCAGTAACGGGGCATACGATTCGCTCCATACCGCCGCAACGCCTCTACAAAGGATGCCTTCCATGCCCACGACTCTCCATATGCCTTCCACGCACACACCGATGTGCAGCACCGTGACCGCCCCATCGCGCCTGCGCCGTGGGCTGGCCTTGGCCGGTCTGGCTCTGTGCGCCATCGGTAGTGCTGCAGGCTCCGCCCCTGCGCACGCCCAGGCCTGGCCCAGCAAGCCCATCCGGCTGGTGGTGGGTTTTCCGCCAGGGGGGTCGTCGGACGCCACGGCCCGCATGCTGGCCACTGCGCTGAGCGCCAAGCTCGGCCAGCAGGTTTTCGTGGAAAACAAGGCCGGGGCCAACAGCATCATCGCCACGCAGTTCGTGCGCAGCCAGCCTGCCGACGGCTACACCCTGCTGTCGGTGTCGTCCTCGTTCGCCATCAACCCGGCGCTGCAAAAGCTCAACTACGACATCTACAAGGATTTCACGCCCGTGGCGCTCCTGGGAATCATCCCACTGTGGATGGTCACGCCCAACGACGTGCCAGTGAAGTCCGTCAAGGACCTGGTGGCCCTGGCCAAGGCACAGCCCGGCAAGCTGCCCTACGCCAGCTACGGCTCGGGCAGCGCGGGGCACCTGGCATCGGAGCTGCTGCTTTCGATGACCGGCACCAACATGATCCATGTGCCCTACAAGGGCACGGGCCCGGGCCTGGTGGACGTGATGGGCGGCCAGGTGACGATGATGATGCCGACCGTGGCCTCGTCCGTCACCCTGGTCAAGGAAGGCAAACTGCGCGCGATCGCCGTGACCAGCGCCAAGCGCGTCTCGGCCGTGCCGGACGTGCCCACCATCGCTGAATCGGGTGTGTCCGGCTTCGAGCTGGTGGCGTGGGAAACGATCCAGGTAGCGGCTGGCACGCCACCTGAGATCGTGAACCGCCTGAACACCACCATCCGCGAGATCATCGCCACGCAGGACTTCCGCGACAAGCTGGTAAAGATCGGCATCGAGCCCGAGCTGAAGATGGCTCCCGCCGACGTGGCGAAGTTCGTGCGCAACGAAGCCGAAAAGTTCGACAAGGTGGTGCGCGAACGCAGTATCAAGGCCGAGTCAACCCAGCGCTCTCAGCCAACAGCGAGCACGTGCCGGCCTGGGATTCCCGGGCCGGGCGCCATTGCTCTCCCCACCTGCTTCATTTCAAGACCATCCCATGACATATCCCAACGCCCCTGAGCGGGCACCATGGGCAACTGCGCCCACCCCCGGGAAGCCCCATCCCCCAGCAGGAGACCCGCAGTGAACAACATCCCCTCCAGCAATGCTCTCCCCGACATCGACACCCTGGTGGTGGGCGGTGGCGTGGTGGGCATGTCCATCGCCTACGGCATGGCACGCGCCGGTGACCGGGTCTGCGTGCTGGACGGCGAAGACGACGCGCTGCGTGCCTCGCGCGGCAACTTCGGACTGGTATGGGTCCAGAACAAGGGCCTGGGCCGCACACCCTACGCGCAATGGACCATGCAGTCGGCCCGCACATGGCAGGCCCTGGCCACCGAACTGCAGGAGCTGACCGGCACGGACGTGGAACTGCAGCAGCCCGGTGGCCTGAGCATGAGCTTCGACGAGAAGACGCTGCAGGCATCAAGCGCCAAGCTCGATGCGCTGGGCCGGGAGCTGGGCATCACCTACCCTTACGAGGTCCTTGACGCCGACCGCCTGCGCCAGATCACCCCAGGGATCGGCCCCGATGTGGTGGGCGCCATTTACTGCCCGCTGGACGGCCACGTGAGCCCGCTGCGCACCCTGCGTGCGCTGGTGCACGCCTACCAGGTGCGCGGCGGCCAGCGCATTGCGGGCGTCACGGTCGACCGCATCGAATACCGCGGCGGCGAATTCCACGTTCATGCCGGCGACCGCAGCTGGACGGCCGGCCGTGTGGTGCTGGCCGCCGGCCTGGCCAACCGAGAACTGGCGCCCCTGGTAGGACTGAACGCGCCGGTGCGCCCGGTGCGCGGCCAGTTGCTGGTGACGGAACGCATGCAGCCATTCCTACACCACCCCTGCCACTTCGTGCGCCAGACGGGCGAAGGCACGGTGCAGATTGGCGATTCGAAGGAAGAGGTGGGCTTGGATGACGGCACAACCGTTCCCGAGATGGCGCGCATCGCTGCGCGCGCAGTGCGGTGCTTTCCCATTCTGGCGAGCGCCAACATCGTGCGCACCTGGGGTGCGCTGCGCGTGATGACTCCGGATGGCTACCCTATCTACCAGGAATCGGCACAGTGCCCCGGCGCCTTCGTCGTCACCTGCCACAGCGGCATCACGCTCGCCCCCGCCCATGCCGGTCCCCTTGTGGACTGGATGCGCACTGGCACCGAACCGGCGGAGATCCGGGGTTTCAAAGCGGAGCGCTTCGACCATGTTCAAGCCCATTGATGCCTTGCCGGCGGCCGAGCAGTCGGCCACCCTGTCCATCGAGGTGGAGGGCCGCATCGTGACGGCCCGCGCCGGCCAGACCCTGGCCACGGCCCTGCTGGGTGCGGGCGTGGTGCCGTTTCGGCGCACCGCCGTTTCGAGCGCTCCACGGGCGCCGCTATGCCTGATGGGCGTGTGCTTCGACTGCCTGGTGGAAGTAGATGGCGCGCAGAACGTGCAGTCATGCATGGTCGAGGTGCGCCAGGGCATGCAGGTGCGCTTGCCCACTGGGGCGCGCCGCGTGAATGCCACGGTCTCGGATACAGCGGGAGGTGCAGCATGAGCACGGCCCCCCAACCGATGCACACGCACGATCTGGCCATCATCGGCGCAGGGCCTGCAGGTATGTCCGCCGCCATCACCGCCCAGGCCCTGGGCCTGTCCACCGTGGTGCTCGACGAGCAGCCGCACGCAGGCGGCCAAATCTATCGCAACGTGACGGTGGCACCGCCCACCGTGGCCGGCTTGCTCGGCCGCGACTACCAGCATGGTGCCAGCTTGGCGCAGCGCTTTGCCGCCTGCGGTGCAGAGATGCACCACAGTGCGCTGGTGTGGGACGTGGCACACGACCTCGCGGTGATGGCCCAGCAGTGGGGCCGTTCGTTCGCGGTTCGCGCGCCCCAACTGCTGGTGGCCAGCGGTGCCATGGAGCGCCCCTCGCCCATGCCGGGCTGGACGCTGCCGGGCGTGCTCAACGCCGGTGCTGCGCAGATCGCGATGAAAACCTCGGCCCAGGTGCCCCAAGGCCGCGTCGTGCTGGTGGGCTGTGGCCCGCTGCTGCTGCTGGTGGCCTGCCAGTTGCTGCAGGCCGGCGCGCAGGTCGCGGCCATCGTGGACACCTCGCCTGCAGCCAACCGCCGCCGCGCCTTGCCCCACCTGGCCGGCGCCCTGGGCGCGCCCGCGCTGCTGGCCAAAGGCCTGCGCATGCTGTGGCGCTTG
Source organism: Acidovorax sp. sif0632 (assembly GCF_019218805.1). Classification (NCBI taxonomy): domain Bacteria; kingdom Pseudomonadati; phylum Pseudomonadota; class Betaproteobacteria; order Burkholderiales; family Comamonadaceae; genus Acidovorax; species Acidovorax sp. sif0632. The sequence continues at coordinate 269,336 of NZ_JAHUWW010000003.1, forward strand.
CGCCGTGCGGGCGTGCCTATGTACGGCAACGCAACCGAGGTTCAGCTGGAAGGGCGCGACAAGGTTGAGGCCGTGTCGTTCACTGCGAAAAACTCGGCCCATCGGCTGCCTGCCGATGTGGTGCTGCTGCACCACGGCGTGGTCCCCAACACCCAGGTCAGCCGCCTGCTGCGCGTGGAGCACAGCTGGAGCGACGCGCAACTGGCTTGGCACTCGCAGGTCGACGCCTGGGGCCAAACCTCCCTGGCAGGCCTGCGCCTGGCCGGGGACGGTGCGGCGATCGCCGGCGCTCTGGCGGCCGAATGCAGCGGCGCCATCGCTGCCATCGGCGCGGCCCTGGCGCTGGGCCGCATCGACGCGGCACGAGCCGACCAACTGGCCGCGCCGTGGCGTGCGCGGCTGGCGGGGCAGACGCGTATCCGCCCCTTCCTCGACGCTCTGTACCGCCCGCCGGAATGGCTGATCGACTGCGCGGATAAGACCATCGTCTGCCGCTGTGAGGAGGTGACGGCCGGCCAGGTGCGCGCCATGGTGCGCCTGGGCTGCGAAGGCCCCAATCAGACCAAGTTCTACAGCCGCTGCGGCATGGGCCCCTGCCAGGGGCGTATGTGCGGCATCACTGTCACGCAGGTGATGGCCCAGGCACTGCAGCGCACGCCCGCCGAGGTGGGCGCCTATCGCATCCGTGCGCCGCTGAAGCCCATCGCTTTGGGCTCGCTGGCCGCCCTGGTCGAGGCACCCGACGCCACCACACCCAAACCTTGACCGATCCATCCTCAGAAACCCACGACATGACCGACTTCACCACCATCCAGCGCACCCACAGCAACGTCCGCCTCAGCAAGATCGTGCGCCACGCCGGCCTGGTCTACCTGTGCGGCCAGACCGCCAAGGGCAGCGCCAGCGCCGACGCCGGCATTGCCGAGCAGACGGCCGAGGTACTGGCCCGCGTTGATGCCCTGCTGGCCGAGGCAGGCAGCGACCGCAGCCGCATCCTCACCGCCACCATCTACCTGCGCGACATCGCCGCCGACTTCGCAGGCATGAACGCCGTGTGGGAGGCATGGCTGGCCGACAAGCAAGCCGATACGCCAGCGCGCACCACGGTGCAGGCCGCCTTGGCCACGACCGGACTTCGCGTGGAGATGTCAGTGGTGGCAGCAGAGAATCAGCAGCGTGCCGACCTGTTGATTCCGCACGCAACGTGAGTCCTTCTCAACAAGCATGGAACCCATGCCACGCTCTCCTGCAACCACTGCCAGCAACCGATCGAAGTCCCTTCGTTCATACAGGAAGTCAACCACCCGCCCACTCCCCCAGGCGCTTGAAGACGCAGTGGCGCTTGTAGCTGTACGTCAGCGTGCGGCTGTAAAGCTGGGTCGTCCCCAGACCCACGGCGTTGTAAGCGGAAGGAGAGAACACCAGGAAATCCTTGTCGCGCATAAAGCCGCTCACCGTCTGCTCATCGGCCGGTGGTAACTGACCCAAGCTGGACTGTTGCGTGCGTGGTACAGGCCTGGGGCCAGCTTCTTCAGCTTTCCGGTAGCCACTAAGTCGCGCAGATGCCAATCCACCGCCGTACACAGGCGTGCGAGATCCTCCCGGCGGTAAACGCACCCAGCTTGAAGCTCGCCCGCGAGGTGCGCAGCAGCGCCTCGCAAATAGGCAGCCGGAGGTTCAACGGCAGCGAGCACGGCAAATTTTTCATTGAAATCTCATGCACTTAGCGCTTTTCGTTAGCTTGCCTCCTCGCGCTCCTGAACCCCCTATCCTGCGCCATGAACGCCTCCAGCATGTACGGAACCAATGCCATGGCATCCACCGCCCCACCATAGGTCTGCCCATGGAGTACCGCATACCGCTCCAACTCCGTCTTGAGACTGGCCGTGCAGGTGAAGGTCAGCTTGACGATTTCAGTCTTGGGTAACGGTCCCAGCCGCAATTTCCTCGTACTGCTCATCGTGCCCCTCTCCTGCTTCCGTCGAAGAACAGCGGCTGGTACGGCCGCATCACCAAATCCTTGCTCACCATCACCCGTATCGGGAATCCCGGCCGAATCGTCAGCGTCGGCTGAATACTCATATTTCGCTTGGTGATTTCCTGCCCCACCTGGTTCACTGCATCCTGCACTCCTTCCCGGGCCGCGATCACGACACGGCTGCCATCCGTTCGACTTTCGGGCGCCGCCAATTCGGCCCCCACGCCCAGCAAGGTGGACAGCGCCGCCCCGGCCAGGATCCGGTCCCAGTGCCAATCAACCCCATCTTCCAGCCCTGCGTACCCGGCCGGATCGATCCCCGGCAGCCGGTCCAGCGCCACCGACGAAGTGTCCGGCAGGATCAACCGCGTCCACACCAGCAGCACCCGCCGCTGCCCGAACGCCACCTGGCTGTCGTAGCGCCCCATAAGCCTCGAACCCTGCGGGATCAGCAGATGCTTGCCCGTGGCCGTGTCATAGACCGCCTCGGTCACATTGGCAATCACCTGCCCCGGAAGATCCGAATTGATCCCCGTCACCAGCGCCGCCGGAATGACCGTCCCCGCCATCACCTGGTAAGGCGAAGCTGGCATCTGCAAGCTACTTGGATTGCGCGTGCCGCCCTCCCCTGCCTTTGCCAAAAACGCCTCTTTCGCATCCTGCCGGTTCTGCACTGCGGTCGGATCTGCCGATGTCGCCTGCGGTGACGCTCCCTCCATCGGATCAAACCCTTGGTTCCCCGAGCCCACCGCCGGGCTGCCCGCTGCAGCATCCGCCCCCGCTGGCTTCGCTCCTCCACCATGCCCACTGCTCCGGAAGAACACCGACGACTTCGCCGCCTCCTCGGCCTGATCCGAATCCACGCCCGGCGCCCGCATCTCCATGGGTTGCTGCGACTTCACGATGGCCGGCCCAAGATCCCCGGGGAGCGGTGGCCCCAGAACCGGCGGCGCTGGCTTGGCCAACCCCGTGTAGTCCTTGGGCAATCGCTCCAGATCCTCGGTGCGCGCGATGCGGTCCACGTTGAATAGTTCGGTCCCCGCACCTCGGTCGCGCCGACTCGGGCTCAAGGACCACAACGTGGCCCCCAGCACCGCAGCACTGATCCCACCTACCAGCACCACCAGCGTGCGCCGGTTGAGCCGCGTCACCGACCGCGGCGAGGCACGCAGCGCCATGGCTTCCGGATCGGCCTTGGGCGTCGCCGCGCACGGGGCCTCCGGCATATCGGTCGTACCCATGTCAGTTCCTCCGCGCCGAGCTCACACCATCTGTGCGCTCGATCCGCACTACCTGGGCCTTGTCTACGCCCAGGCGCAGCTCGGCCGCCCCAAACAACCGGTCCACCACGTAGTACGGCGCCCGGTACCGGTAGTTCACCAGTTGCCCATCCCCCTGCGGCCCGATCACGAACAAGGGCGGCAACTCCCCTTGCGCAATACCCCCGGGGAACTGGATGTAGACCTTCTCCCCATCGTCAAACGCCCGCAGCGGCCTCCACGGCGGCGAATCCCCGCTCACCGCATACCGGAACCGGATCTGCTCCAACGTCATCCCCGTTTCCACCGGGGTACCCGCCTGCGCGTCCCGACCCTGCTTCTGCAGCGCCAGCATCCGGTCCTTCGGGTACTCCCAGGACACGGAAGCCATCCAGGCCTGCGGCGTCGAAGACAATTCCAGCAGGTAGGTCCGGCGGTTGGTGGTGATCACCAGATTGGTCTTCAGGCCCACCCGTGTGGGCTTGACGAGAACATTGACCCGCAGGTCCGTCCCCGATCCGCTGGTCGTGTCCCCCACGATCCAGCGCACCGTATCCCCGGCAGAGACCGTCATCAACTCTTCCCCAGCCTGCAGCACGATCACAGTGACACGGCCAGGGCTCGTGTAGACCTGGTACAGCGCTCCATCGGCATAGGGCCAGACCTGGATTGCATTGACATAGCCCTCGCGCGACGGCGCGATGCGCGCCTCCTCGTTGGCCTTGGACACCCTGGCCTTCTCGTCAGCAGGCTCGGCAGCCAGCTTCCCTTCGGCCTCGCGCCCCACGGGCTTCAACTGCCCCGGCAATGCCAGCGGCTGCGGCACGGCGACCGCCTCGACAGGCCTTGGCACTTCCGGCAGCAGCTGCGCCGCCCTTTCCTGTCTGGGCTCATCGAGCGAAATCTCTGGCGGCTTACTGGGCGACGCGCAGCCTGTCGCCAGGATGGCCAGCAGAACTGCCGGCAGTACGCAAACACGGCTTTGTGCATTCATGGCTTCTTCACTCCTTCGGAGGTTTCGAGTTCACGGGTCCACGACAGTCCGTTGACGTAGATGCCCAAGGGGTTCTTGCGCAGCCGCTCTTCGGTGCGGGGGGTCTGCAGCACGATGGAAAGCACAGCCGTCCAGCGGTCCAGTCCTGCCGCCTCGCCATTCACATAGCGCCGCTCAGTCCAGCGCACTTGGAACGAGGTGTCGCTGGCCCGCACCACGCTGTTGACCTGCACCGCTACCGACTGCTGCCCGATGCGAGAAAACGGATCATTGGTGCGCGCGTAGTCGTTCAAGACCGCAGCTCCCTTGTCCGTGGTGTAGTCATAGGCTTCCAGCCAGCTCTGCCGCACCACGATCGGATCGATGGACAGCGAACGCACGCCACTGATGAACCGCGCCAGGTGAAACGCAATCTGCGCATCCGCTGGCTGGTACGGTGTGGCCGCCTCGCCCACGGCCCGCACCTGCCCCGCCTGGTCCACCTCGATCACATAGGGCGTCACGATGGACTGCGCCGAGCGCCAGACCAGTCCTCCCGCCATCAGCAAGGCCAGCGACAGCGAACCAAAGGCCATCAACCGCCAGTTCTTGGCCTGCACGCGCGCACTGCCGATACGCTCGTCCCAGACCTGCCCTGCAGCCTGGTAGGGGGTGATGGGCTCGGGCGTCTCCGAATACCGCACCCGGGGTCGTTTGAATCGCATGGAGGTTCTCCTCAAGAGTTCGAGTCATCGCGAAGGCTCGGCCCGGAGCCACTGCCCCCGTGGTCGCCCGAGCGCAGCGCATGCGCCGCTGTGGTAGCCGCGTGCGTGGCCTGCTGCCTGCGCCGCATGCGCTGTGCCCAGGCGGGTTCAGTGGCGGGTGGGGACGTACTGGCCTTGAATGCGGTGTCAGCAGCCGCAGTGGAAGTGGGTGCCGCAGCCTCGCGGACAAAGCCTGCGACGCTGTCCTTGACGGCCTTCGCACTGGAGGCAACGCGCTGACCCATGGCAGAGGCTCCAGCCTTTGCGACGCTCCTCACGCCAGCGCCAGCAGCCCGGACGCCAGTGCCGCCCGAAGCCGCGACGCCCGCCTGGTAGCCCGACTTCGCACCGCTGGCCAGGGCACTGGCAGAGCGTGCAGCCGAGGCACCTCCACCAATGGCCGCCTTGGTGGCGCCGGGTGCCATGCGTGCCCCTGCAGCCATGGCCGAGCCTGCGCCTGCCACTGCGGCGCCGCCGGCGACAGCCAGCCCGGTGGCTCCAATGGCCGTACCCACTGCAGCCCCGGCACCCAGCTGCGGGGCCCCTGAGACCAGCCCCGTCGCAATCCCCGGCCCAAAGACCCCCAGCCCCAGCATGGCCAGCGCCGCCAGCATGATCACCAGTGCATGGTCGATGGAAGGCTCTGCTCCGGCCGGTGTCCTGAACTCCGCAAACAGCCCCGAGCCAATCCCCACGATAACGGCCAGCACCAACACCTTGATGCCCGAGGAGATCACGTTGCCCAGCACCTTCTCCGCTAGGAAGGCCGTCTTGTTCCACAGCGCGAACGGCACGAGCACGAAGCCCGCCAGCGTGGTCAGCTTGAACTCGATCAGCGTCACGAAGAGCTGCACCGCCAGCACGAAGAAGCTCACGATCAGGACCAGCCACGCCAAGAACAGCACGGTGATCACGTCCAGGTTCGCGAACACCTCAGGGAACCCCGTCAGCTCGCTGATCTGCGCCATGATCGGCCGGCCCGCATCGATTCCCACCTTGGCCAGTTGCCCCGGCCGCAGAAACTGCGCCTGGGTCATACCGGAACCCGACGCGGTCAGCCCCAGCCCCGCAAACGACTGGAACACGATCCCGGCCAGCCGGTTGAAGTTGCCGATGATGAAAGCAAAAGCTCCCACATAGAGCACCTTCTTGATCAGCCGCGCAATCACATCGTCGCCCTGCCCCGAGGCATGGCCCATGGCCCAGAACAACCCAGCGAGCGTCACGTCGATCACGATCAAAGTGGCGCTCAGAAACCGCACCTCGCCACCGAGAAGCCCAAACCCCGAATCGATGTACCGCGAGAACACGTCGAGGAAGCGGTCGATGACCGCCACGTCGTTCATGGCGCTCAATCCGTGGGGATGTCGCTGGACGCCGCGCTCGCGGGCGACGATGCGGGTGGGCGCGCAGCCGGTATGTGTGCTGTCCCGCCACTCATGAAGCGCTGGCGCGTGGCCTCGGCCACCGCGTTGCACTGCGCATCACCCACCTTGGCGTGGTCTGCCTTGCACTGGGCGCGCAGTTCCCGGAGCCGCTCGGGGTTGGCCACTAGCGACGCGACAGTCTCGATGGCAGGAGTTTTGTCGCAGCCAGCCACCAGCAGCGCGACGGACATGATCAGAAGGTACTTGGACTTCATAGTCATCCCCCCTCATCGACCGTAGAAGCTGACCGAGCCCGCCGTGTACGGCGTTCCCTCCCCCTGAAACCGCCGGCGCACCTCGCGCGCCCGCTCCTGCACCGCCACCTGGCGTGCCTGCTCCAGTGCCACAGCCCGGTCCTGGGTGATCTGCAGCTGTTGCGCCTGCATGGACTGCCGCGACTGCAGGGCCAGCAACTGGTTCGTCGCCTGCATGGCCTGCAGCGCACCCACGGCCGACTGGCTGCGGTTGACCAGGTCCGTGAGCGTGCGCTCGTCGCTCGCGAAGTTCTGCACAGCCTGCGACTGCACCTGGGTGGCGGTTCGCAGCGCCTCCAGCGAGTTCTGCCAGCGCTGACGCGCATCCAGCGCCATCTGGTTGCCCGAGATCGAGGCGGTGTAGGCCTGGGGGTACAGCCGACGGAATTCGCCATCCATCTGCTGCACATTGAAGGCCAGTCCCTGCGCCTGGCGGATCAACTGGTTGGTGGCAGCCAGCGCAGCCCGCAACTCGCCCAGCGCGCTGGAATCCAGCTTGGCTAGGTTCAGCGCATCGTTCTGCAGCTGCCGGATCTGATTGTTGATCTGCTCCAGCGTGCGCGCTGCGGTCAGGATGTTCTGGGAGAAGTTCGAGGGATCGAACACAATGCGGCCCCCAAACATCTGGGCCTGCGCAGGCACCGCCGCGCCGAGGGACAGCGCCGCAATGGCCGCAAGTGCAACACGTCGGGGTTGAAACACCATCTTGAGAGTCATGAATACCTCCTTCAGTGAGTAGAGATCGGTGGGAACGAGGCAATGAGCTCCGCGGCCCATTCCAGCCCGCAATGGCGCAGCCAGGCGGCCGCGAAGTCCTGGCGGGTCGCCGAGGCCACCTCGTCGATGTCCCGCTGGTGCTCCTGAGACGAAGCCCCTGCAAACGCCAGCGCCACGGGCCCCAGCCCCAGGTCAAACACCCGGTTGCCCAGCCGGGACTGGTAGTAGTAGTCGCGCTTGGGCGTGGCCTGCGCGACGATGTCGATCTGCCGCCCGTTGAGACCAAAGCCCTCGTAGATCACCCGGATCTGCGGCTCGGTCGCCTGGGGGTTGGGTAGAAAGATGCGACTCGCGCAGCTCTCCACGATGGCGGGCGCAATGCTGGAACCCTGGATATCCGCCAGCGACTGGGTCGCGAAGATGACCGACACGTTCTTCTTGCGCAGCGTCTTGAGCCACTGGCGAATGCGCGTGGCAAACACCGGGTCGTCCAGGAACAGCCAGGCCTCGTCGAGGATCAACAAGGTCGGTGCTCCATCAAAGCGCTCGTCGAAACGCGCGAACAGATAGGACAGCACGGCCAAGGTCGCTGCCTTGCTGTGCATGAGCTCTTCCATCTCGAAACACTGGACCGACGAGGACCCCAGCCGGTCCACGTCCGCATCGAGCAGCTTGCCGTGGGCACCGCCCAGCACATAGGGCTGCAGCGCCTGACGCAGCGCATTCGACTGCAGCAGCACAGACAGGCCCGTGAGCGTGCGCTGCTCCACCGGCGCGCTGGCCAGGCTGTTGAGGGCGGACCAGACCGCATCCTTCTCGCCGGGCCCCACAACCACACCTTCGTGTATCAACCGGCCTTCGACCCACTCAGAGGCCCATGCGCGGTAGCCCTCCTGGTCGATGCGCGCCAGCGGCTGAAAAGCGATCTCGCCGTCAAGTCCCAGGTCATAGTGCTCACCGCCGAGTCCCAGGACGGTGGCCCACATCGAGCGCCCCATGTCAAAGACCAGGATGCGCGAGTTCGGGTAACGCCGGAATTGCAGCGCCAGGGTGGCGAGCAGCACCGACTTGCCCATGCCAGTGGGTCCGACCACTAGGGTGTGGCCCACGTCGCCAATGTGCGTGACCAGCCGAAACGGCGTGGCGCCGTCCGTGCGCGTGACGATCAGCGGCGGCCCGTCGAGGTGCTTGTTCGTCTCCTGCCCCGCCCATACCGCCGACACCGGCATCATGTGGGCCAGGTTCAAGGTCGAGACGATGGGTTGGCGCACATTGGCATAGGCATTCCCAGGGATGGATGACAGCCATGCTTCGACCGCGTTCAGAGTCTCCGGAATGGTCACGAAGCCCCGGCCCTGGATGGTCCGCTCCACCGCACGCAGCTTCTCATCGGCGGCAGTTGCATCGGCATCGAGCACCGTCACCGTCGCGGTGACATAGCCAAACGCCACCTGGTCGCTGCCCAGCGCCTGCAACGCTGCATCTGCGTCTGCTGCCTTGTTGGACGCATCCGAATCCACCAGCGGGCTCTCCTGCTGGAAGATGGTCTCGCGCAGCAGCGCCACGATGTTCTTGCGCTTGGCAAACCACTGGCGACGCAAGCGGGTCAGTTCCTTCTCCGCTTCGGCTTTGTCCAGGCACAGAAAGCGCGTGCACCAGCGGTAGGCGAAACCCAGCCGGTTCAGGGCGTCCAGCACACCCGGCCACGTCGACGTCGGAAACCCCCGCACCGACAGCGTGCGCAGATGCATCCCTCCCAGCATCGGCGCCAGTCCACCCACCAGCGGCTCATCCGCCAGCAGCGCATCCAAGTGCATCGGTACCTCCGGCACCGCCACCGGATGCCGACGCGTAGACACGCAATCGTGCAGGTAGGTCAGCGTCTGCGCATCGTCCACCCAGCCGATCTCCGGCATCACGCCGTCCAGCAGGTCCAGGAAGCGCACCGATTCGGACACAAAGGCCTCCAGACGCTCGCGCCAGTCCACGCCTTCGGTCTTGCCGTTCTCATAGAGCAGCTTGGCGGCGCGCGCCCTGCCCTCTTCGGGAGGCAGGTAGACCAGCGTGAGGTGGTAGCGGCTCTCGAAGTGGCTCGCGTGCTCTTCAAAAGCAGAACGCCGCTCTTCGTCGACCAGCCAGGACAACGGTTCAGGAAACACAGACCGCGGGTAGTCACCCGCCTCCCGGCGTTCGGCCTCCACGAACAGCGCCCAGCCCGAGCCCAGACGCCGCAGCGCATTGTTCAGGCGCGCCGAGGTGGCGATCAGCTCGCCCTGCGTCGCACTGTCCAGGTCCGGCCCTCTAAACCGCGCCGTGCGCTGGAACGCACCGTCCTTGTTGAGAACGACACCGGGTGCGACCAGCCCGGCCCAGGGCAGCCAGTCGGACAACAGCGCGGGGCGCCGGCGGTATTCGGCAAGATTCAGCATGGGGTGTTCTCCATAGCTGGCCTCAGGCATCCAGAAGCACACGGTGCTTGATGTGCCGCGCAAATACCTGCATGAACTGCGCGTCCATGCGCGCACCCCAGACCGCCAGCGAATGCCCAGCGATCCAGAGCACCAGGCCAGAGATCCAGAGCTGCAGGCCCAAGCCCACCGCGGCGGCCAGCGTGCCGTTGGTGATCGCCACCGTGCGGGGTGCACCGCCCATCAGGATGGGCTCGGTCAGCGACCGGTGCAGCGGCACTTCAAAGCCCGGCATAGAGTCAGCGACGGTGCTGTTGCTCATGCCAGCACCGCCCCGCCAGCGAACGAGAAGAACGACAGAAAGAAGCTGGATGCCGCGAATGCAATAGACAGCCCGAAGACGATCTGCACCAGCTTGCGGAAGCCGCCCGACGTGTCGCCAAACGCCAGCGTCAGCCCCGTAGCAATGATGATGATCACCGCCACGATGCGCGCCACCGGCCCCTGGATGGATTCAAGGATGGACTGCAACGGCGCTTCCCACGGCATGTTGGAGCCCGCGGCGTGCGCGGGAGCGGCAATGGCCAGCAGCAGAGCTGCCACGGCGGCAGCGTGCAAAAGAGGTTTTACGGAAACGCGGGAATGCGTCATGGCTGTTCTCCAGGGGTTGAGGAAGGTGAAGAAGGTGAAGAGGAGACCCAAGGCAGCGGTCCCAGCGTGGTGTCGAGCTGGTAGCCCTGGCTGTCATATCCAACGACGCGGGCGATCTCACGCACCCGCCGGGCACGTCCCCGTCCGGCGATGAAAACGATCACATTCACCGCCTCGGCAATCAGCGCGCGCGGCACGGTGACGGAGACTTCCTGCACCAGTTGCTCCAGACGCGTGAGCGCGCCCAGGGCGGAGCCCGCATGCACGGTGGCGATGCCGCCAGGATGGCCCGTGCCCCAGGCCTTGAGCAGGTCCAGCGCCTCGGCGCCGCGCACCTCTCCAACCACGATGCGATCCGGCCGCAGGCGCAGGGTGGCGCGCACCAGGTCGGCCATAGTGGTCACGCCGGGCTCGGAGCGCATGCCCACGTGATCGTCCGATCGGCACTGCAGCTCCATCGTGTCTTCGAGGATCAGCACCCGGTCCCGGGTCTGGGCGATCTCGTCCAGCAGCGCATTGGCCAGCGTGGTCTTGCCAGTGCTGGTGCCGCCCGCCACCACGATGTTCAGGCGCTCGTGCACGGCGGCACGCAGGAAGGCAGCCTGGGTCTCGGACATCACGCCATCCGCCACATAGTCGGCCAGGGTCAGGATGCGCAGCGCCCGCTTGCGGATAGCGAACGAAGGCGCTCGCACCACGGGCGGCAGCACCCCCAAAAAACGTTCCCCCGTCTCTGGCAGCTCGGCCGAGAGGATGGGCAAGCCTGCATGTACCTCGGCACGCACATGCGCAGCCACCAGCCGGATGATGCGTTCGGCCAAGGGTGCGGGCAGCGCAGCGCCAGCGGGCTCTCGCCCCGAGCCCAGCCGATCCACCCACAAAGAGCCGTCCGGGTTGAGCATGACTTCGACCACCTCCGGGTCTTCGAGGGCTGCAGCGATCTCCGGTCCTAAGGCCGTGCGCAGCATGCGGACGCGCCGGTCCAGAGAAACCGCCGCATTGCTGACGCCCTCGCGGCCCGATTCCTGGTCAGGCCTGCGCGCCATCGGCACTCCCGGTTTCAGGTTCTGGATCCGGGTCCGCGCTACTGCCTGCCGGCTCGATCTCCTCGTGAACCTCCCGCACCAGGCTGCGACCGCGCTGCAGGTGGCGGGCCAGCTGCTCGATAAACTGTGCGAAACGCGCTCGCCCCTGGGCCCGGGCCGCCTCCTGGTGCCCCTCGGGCACCGGGATCGAAACCGTGAGGAAGTAGCGGACGTAGAGCGCCACGGTCTCAATCAGGATGTTCTGGTCGCGCTCCAGGCGATCAAACTGCCGGGAGAGTCGGTCCAGCCGCTTGGCCATCGCCGCTTCGCGCTGGTCGCCGCCATCGGGCGAGAGGAACGAAGAGAGTGCTGCCGCGACTATCGCGGACTTGGATACGCCTTTGTGCACGGCCAATTGGTCCAGCCGCTTGGCGTGCGCAGGCTCGATGAAGATGTTCAGGCGGGCGCGGCTCATAGCGCAATCCCGTCGTCCGGATCCAGCACCGCCAGGCGCGCGGTGCGCATGAGCTGCCGGTCCACGTCCTGGGGCCGCAGTGGCGCATCGTCATCATCGTCCAGCAGCATCAGGTCGCCGGTGGTCGGCTCCTCCTCATCGACATGTGCCACCTCCAGCTCGGGCTTGAGCTGGTGCCCGCCTTCGTCGGCAAAGCCACCCTCCTCGCTCACACTCGACGCGCCAGGCGCCACCAGCGGCGCCAACCCACTCCAATCGTCCGCCCGCGTCGCCGGCCGGTCCGCATAGGTGCCTGCGACCAATACCGGCGCCTTCAACACCCTGCCCGTGAAATTGCGATCCAGGTAATAGCGCAGCTTCTTGGCCTTGATGGGAGGATGGCCGGAGACCATCACCACCTCATCCTCAGGCGGTAGCTGCATAACCTCTCCGGGCGTGAGCAAAGGGCGTGCCGTCTCCTGGCGCGACACCATCAGGTGGCCCAGCCAAGGAGCGAGCCTGTGACCGGCATAGTTGCGCTGGGCGCGCAGTTCGGTCGCGGTACCCAGCGCCTCAGATATCCGCTTGGCCGTGCGCTCATCGTTGGTCGCGAACGCGATGCGCACATGGCAGTTGTCGAGGATCGAGTGGTTGGGTCCGTAGGCCTTGTCGATCTGGTTCAGGGATTGGGCGATCAGGAAGGCTCGCAGGCCGTAACCGGCCATGAAGGCCAGGGCCGATTCGAAGAAGTCGAGGCGCCCGAGGGCTGGAAACTCGTCGAGCATCAACAGCAGCTTGTGCCGGCGCTCGATTCCGTCCGAGCCATCCAGCGACTCGGTGAGGCGGCGGCCGACCTGGTTGAGGATCAGGCGAATCAGTGGCTTGGTGCGGCTGATGTCGGAAGGCGGCACCACGAGGTACAGCGAGACCGGGTGCTCAGCCGAGATCAGGTCGGCAATGCGCCAGTCGCAGCGAGAAGTCACCTCGGCCACTGTGGGGTCGCGGTACAGGCCCAGGAAACTCATGGCGGTGGACAGCACGCCCGAGCGTTCGTTCTCGCTTTTGTTGAGAACTTCGCGGGCGGCAGACGCCACCACGGGGTGAACATCCTCCGCCAGATGACGTGTGGTCATCATCCGGTGCAGCGTCACTTCAAAAGGGCAAGCTGGATCAGACAGAAAGTTGGCCACGCCGCCCAGGGTCTTGTCTTCACCCGCATACAGAACGTGAAGGATGGCTCCAACCAGCAATGCGTGGCTGGTCTTCTCCCAGTGGTTCCGACGCTCCAGGGCCCCTTCAGGGTCTACCAGGATGTCAGCGATGTTCTGCACGTCGCGGACTTCATGGTCACCGCGACGGACTTCGAGCAAAGGGTTGTAGGCAGCCGACTTGGCGTCGGTGGGATTGAAGAGCAGGCAGTGCGAGAAACGCGCGCGCCAGCCCGCGGTGAGATTCCAGTTCTCGCCCTTGATGTCGTGGATCACGGTGGAGCCAGGCCAGGAGAGCAGCGTGGGCACCACTAGCCCAACTCCTTTGCCTGAACGCGTGGGGGCGAAAGCCATCACGTGTTCCGGGCCTTCGTGGCGAAGGTAGGCCCCCTGCTTGCCTACGGTCTTGCCGAGGAAGACTCCAACAGACTTCGTCAGGCCTGCTTTGGAGATCTCCTCCTGCTCCGCCCAGCGGGCTGAGCCATAGGTCGTGACCTGCTTGGCCATGCGTGCGCGCCAGACTGCCATGGCGATGGCTGCGCCGGTAGCGAGCAGGCCGCTGGATGCTGCAATAAAGCCGCCGCGCTCGAAAACATGGGGCGCATAGGCATCGAAAAAGTACCACCACTCGAAAAGCTTCCAAGGCTCATAGATGGGCAAACCGGATACTTCGAACCAGACAGCGCCGAGCCGAGGCTGGTAGCCAAGAGCATGGGCCGTCCACTGAGTGGCCATCCACACGCCACCCACGGCCGCGCCAGACACTACGGTGATCTGTCCGAACAGGATGCCAGTGTGTGCAGACAATGCACCGCGCTTGCCAAACGTCCCATCTCGAGAATTCATGTCTGTCTGTTCCCTACAGGGACACGTCGGCCGTGCCCCTCCTGCGCCAGCGCGCCACCGTGGCACGGACGACACAAGTCTGAACTGGAAGCGCTGCCAAACACACCCATCAGGGCGTGGCCTGGAGTACGCAGGCACCCATGACGATCAAATGGCGATCAAACCAAGCTGTCGGAAATGAATGTCAGAAGTGCAACATGCTGCCGGCGCTCCTCCTCTGACAGCAAAAGTACGTGCCTGCGGCCTGTGTTGCGCTCGAGCATGAAGGCAAGCGACCCTGACGTCCATGGCCGATGGAGTGGCACCCACTCGACACGGACGTCGATGCCGTAACGAACCGTATGAGGCTCAGTACGAAGATCCGCTTAGGTTTTTGGCGTGAGAGATGAAACGCTGCACGGCATCGGGCGTTTCAGCGCGCCGCTTTTTGTGCACCACACAAGTGAAAATTTGCTCGCGTTCTCTCAGCGGAACCGCAACTACATCTGTGCGGTATAGCGTAGTAACGTGGCCAGCATCTGCCAGCCCGACACCCATCCCTGCCGCGATTCGAGTAACGAAGCCTGGCAATCCACCGGCTTCGCTTGCTATCTTTGGCGCAGGGTTGTAACGCTGCACGATTGCCAGCATCTGTTGCAACAGACCCGGTTGTCGGTCAGCCCTGCACGATATCAGTGGAAAAGCCAACAAGTCAGACAATGCGACATTGTCAAGCGATGCCAACTCGTGCCCAACTGGTAACACTGCCATCAACGGATAGCTCCATGCCGAGACTTGCATGATTGCCTCGTCATCAGGCAGGCCGAAGGAAATTCCCGCATCGATCTCTTCACGCTGCAGCGCTGCTGCCAATTCGTCGGCAGTCATCTCCGACAGCTCAAGTGGCGTATCTGGCGCTAGCGCTTGCCAGCTGGAAAGGCAACTGGATAGCCGCGGTTGGGCAATGCCATCCCCTATGCCTATACGCAACGGGATACGGTAGCGAGCATCGGTCGCGCGCACGACGCGCCGCATGCGCTCCATCTGGATGAGCAGATAGTTGGCTTCCCTGAGCAAGCGCGCGCCGGCAGGTGTGAGACGCAGTTTGCGCGGCATACGCAAGAAAAGCGACACCCCCAGCCGATCCTCCAGATCCCGAATGGACCGCGAAAGTGGCGTCTGGTCAATATGGATACGCTCGGCGGCCCGACGAAAACTCAGTTCCTCAGCGACGGCGATGAAGTAGCGCAAGTGTCGTAGTTCGATCATGGTTGCCTCGCCGTTGAACTGTGGATCCGTGCGTGGCGAGGCTTTCGGAAAAAGCAACTAACGAAATTCTGAGGCGTGACGGAGACACAGAGGTAGGTCATTGGATACCCCTCGACAATAGCCTCCCGCAACATGGTGAGAATGCCCGTCTGCCACCGGCGCGCTAGCGCGTGCAATTGCTGGCTGCGGCCTTCCCCTCGAAGCGGGCCTGTGCCCAGGCAGGGAACTGCTTGGCGGCCTCCGGAACGATAGGGCCGTGCTCCAGCCCGGGGAACTCGATGTACTGCGCAGCTGCGCCCGACTTGCACACGGCCGCGTGCTCCCGTAGCGTGAGATGTACTGGCGTCGTGGTGTCGATGGCCCCCTGGTAGATCACGAAGGGCATGGTGCCCTTGGGCGCAAAGTCATCAATGGCCGAGAGGGCGTTCCACCAGGGAGAGCCCTCCGCAACGGCGTTGGGGGCGTAAGGCTGCGGCACGTCCGCGGCGGTGCGCCAGACGTCGTGGCAGCCGTCGGCCATGGCCGGGAACTGCTCCAGTCCGGCCGTGGTCAGCACGTCCCGATATTGCAGGTCCGGGAAGTAGGCTTTCACGCCTGGCAGTGTGGAGATGAGGTAACCGGCCTGCGCCAGGTTGTTGGTGCGCAGCGTGGTCAGCACCAGATCCTTGATGCGCACCGCAGGTGCAATCAGCCCCGCGCCCAGCCCGGTGAAGCCCGGCGCGTAGCTTGCGGCGATGGATTCCGCCCACATGGTGGTCTGCCCGCCTTGGGACCAGCCGTACATCACATACCGCTTCGAGGCATTCGCCGTGGGGAACTTCTGGGCCACACGTAGCATATCCAGCGAGGCCCGCGCATTGGGCTGGCCGGCCATGTAGAACGCCGGTCCTGGCAAGCCCTGCCCAGGGTAGTCGCTCATCACCACCACATAGCCCCGAGCCAGCAGATCGGAGATGGCGGGCACCCGGTGGCGCCCGTCCACCCGTGCCAAGCTGGTCCGGGATGGGGCGCAGGCATCGGCGACGCCAGTGGTCTCATGGTTCCACAGCACCACGTCCCGGGGGGCGCTGCTCGGCGCATCGGGTATGTAGATTTCCCCTGAGACATAGGCCAGCGTGCCCGCCTTGATCTCCGACACGTAGAGCACGTTCCAGCCCTTGGCGCCGACGGGTGCGTCAGCGCGCTCCTGCGCGTAGAGGATGTCGCCCGGCTGCGCCCCTGCATGGGGGCGAGTCGAGACCTCCCAGAAGTTGCTGCCGGCGGGGCCGGTGGTGATCGCCGGCAGGGTGGTCGCCTGGGCGGCGCCTTCGCCACCGCCGCTGAGCAGGACGATTGCGGTGAGGGACAGAGTACAGGCAAAGGCGGCGGGGGTACGCTTGCGCGTGTTGGCGCGAGTGGGGTTCGGTGTGCAGTTCATGGTGCGTTGTCTGCAGGTCGTTGTGGCTGGGGGAAATGAAAAGCAGGAAGGGGTGTCAAGACTCAGCGGTGAAGCCGATCTTTCGCACCAGCGGGCGCCAGCGCTCCAAGTCGTCCTTGATAGCCTGACCCATGTCAGCTGGGCTCGAGCCCTTCACGGTGAGGCCCAGAGTGGCCATGCCGTCGATGAAGTCCTTATTCGACAGGGCGGTGACGATGGCAGTTGCGGCTGCGGAAACCACGGCAGGCGGCGTGCGCGCAGGTGCCAGAAAGCCATACCATTCCTCGATGGTCAGTTCGGGATGGCCCGCTTCCGCAAAGCTCGGAACTTCGGGCGTGAACGGCGTTCTCGCTGCGCCTGACGTCGCTAGGATGCGCAGCCTGCCGGCACGATAGAAAGGCAGAAAGTCACCCGTAGGGGTGCACATCGCTGCCACCTGCCCGCCAACCAGATCCGTCACCCCGGGCACGGACCCGCGGTAGGCCACGTGGGTCAGCTCCAAGCCACTTCGTATGCCCAGCAGAGCCATCAGGAAGTGCGGCGCAGTGCCAGCGCCTGGAGACCCATAAGATGCCTTGCCCGCGTTCGCCTTGGCCCAGGTGATGAAGTCCTGCACCGTTCTGACGCTGGCAGGCACCATAGGGCCCACTGCCAGTGCATGCGTCATCATGCTGGCTGTCGTTACCGGTGCGAAGTCACGCATGGGGTCGTAGCGCAAGCTGGGATAAACATGGGGGTAGATGGACAGCGTGCCCAACGGTGTCAGCAGCAGCGTCTTTCCATCCGGCGGTGCAGCCTTCACAAATTCGCAGGCCAGGCGGCCGCCTGCTCCAGTACGGTTATCGATGACTGCGCCTTGGGTTGCGAAAGCGCTTCCCATCAGCAACTCCGCCACGCGCCTGGCGGTGCTGTCTGCAGTGCCGCCTGCGGGAAATCCGCAGACGATGCGCACGATGTCCGGGGACTGTGCGAGGGCCCAGGGCGCGCCTGCAGCGCCTCCAAGGGCTGCGGCCGATTGCAGGAATTCTCTACGGTGAATCATGTCTGTCTCCTGGTGTTGTCGTTGAAATGAGCGGAATGGAACGTGGCAGGTAGGCCCTGTGCGGAGCTAGTGCGCCGCTTGGGCCGTCGTGGTCGGTGTCGGGCGTTCCGAAGATCGGATCTGTTCGTCCAAAAATGCGCGGGCTCCGGCGTTGAAGTGCGCAGAACCCCCAAGGCACTGTCCGCCGTCCACTGCCAGCACGACTCCGGTGATGTACGACGCCATAGGCGACGCGAGGAACACGGCCGCTGCCGCGATGTCCTGGACGTGCCCCAGGCGCCTTAGCGGAACGCTGTCTGCGAGCCGACCCAGCGCGCTGCCGGCGGACAGTCGGCGCAGACCCTCGGTGTCACCAATGGGGCCGGGCATGATGCTGTTGGCGCGGATGCCGTGGCAGCCCCATTCGAGTGCGAGGTTCCGCATCATGTTGTCGACACCTGCCTTGGCGGCACCCACGTGCAGCTGGTACGCATGCGGCAGGCTGGCCATGGCCGCAGTGATGAACAGAATGCAGCCCTTCGAATCGCGTAGTTGCTCGAAAGCGAGGCTGGCGGCATGGAAGGAGCCCATCAGGTCGATGTCCACCACGGTCCGGAAGCCGTTCACAGACAGGTCTTCGGCCGCGGCCAGGAAGTTGCCAGCGGCGCCGCAGACCAGGATGTCGATGGTGCCCAACTCGTCCCGCGTGGCTTGCAGCGCATGCGCCAGTTGCTCCGGTGCGCGCACGTCGGCCTGGTAGGCGCGCACCTCGCCGCCGTAGGTACGCAACTGTGCTGCGGCGGTGTCCAGGCGCACCTGCGTCCGACCGCAGATCGCCACGCGGGCGCCGTGGGCTGCGTAGGCGCCTGCGATGGCTAGGTTGATGCCGCTGCTGCCGCCGGTGATGAAGGCCGTTTTGCCGGTAAACAGGTGACGTGAAAGTGCGAGGGTCGTGTCCATAAAAAGTCCGTCGGAAAGAGAGAGGAAGAAACTCAGGCGCGCAGCAGCCGGCGCAGGACCTTGCCGACGGGGCTCTTGGGCAGTTCCGCGACAAAGTCGATCTGGCGGGGCACCTTGTAGGCCGTTAGGCCCGTGCGGCAGTGCTCAATCAGAGCCTGCTCGCTCGGCTGCGCCGGGCCCCTGGGCACCACGAAGGCGCGCACGGCTTCGCCCGTGCGTGCATCTGGCATGGACACCACTGCGCATTCGGCAACGCCCGGGTGATTGGCAAGCACGGCCTCGACTTCGTTGGGGTAGACGTTGAAGCCGGATACCAGCACCATGTCCTTGCAACGGTCTGTGATGGAAATAGCGCCGTGCGCTTGCATTCGCCCGACGTCGCCGGTACGCAGCCAGCCATCGCCATCTAGCACCTGCGCGGTTTCTTCCTCGCGGCCCCAGTAGCCGCGCATAACCTGAGGTCCGCGCACGCAGATCTCTCCCGTTTCTCCGAAGGGCAGATCGCAACCCTGAGCGTCTCGTACGGCGATCTCGGTACCCGGCAAAGGGAATAGACCGGTCTGCGCAGCACCATCGACCGCAGCCGACAGTACGAATGGCGACGCCTCGGTCAGCCCGTAGCCCTCGACGATGGAACGGCCTGCGCGGTGCAGCCAGTTGCTGGACACCGCAGGCTGTGTGGCGGTTCCACCGGCTACGGCAAGCCGCAGGCCGCCGAGGTCAATGTCCGCAAGCTCGGGAGCGCTGAGCATGCTGGCATAAAGGGTGTTGACGCCGCTGACCACGGTGCAGCCGCTGCCCAGCGCAATCGCGATAGCCTGCATGTCGCGGGGATGGCTCACAAGTCGGTTGTGGGCCCCCAAGTGCAGCATCAGGAAGCAGTTGAAGCTGAGTGCGAAGATGTGGTACAGCGGCAGGATGGTGGCCACGATTTCAGCGCCAGGCCGAAGGACCTTGCCGTACCACGCCGCGGCCTGCTCGAGATTGGCCACCAGATTGCGGTGCGTGAGCACCGCGCCCTTGCTCACGCCGGTGGTACCGCCGGTGTACTGCAGCAATGCCACGCCATCGCTCTGCGGGAGCACCGCATCGTGTGCCAAGCTGCAGGGCATGGACGCAAGGACGTCTACCCATCGCCAGGTACATAGTGCGTCTTCCAGGAAATCGGGCGAGGAATCTTCGCCGTGCGGCCGGTCCATGTCGCCGGGGGCTGTCAGCACCATGTGGCGCAGTTGGGTGCGGTGAGCCACCTCGCGCACCAGGGGTTCCAGGCTCTCCAGCGCCACGATCACCCTGGCGCCTGAATCGGAGAGTTGCTCGGCCAGTTCGCGCGCCGTGTACTGCGGATTGATGTTGACCACCACCATGTTTGCCTGCAGCACCGCCGCAAGTGCCACCGGGTACTGGAGCAGGTTGGGCATCATCAGCGCCACCCGGTCGCCGGTCGCAAGACCCGGGGCGCTGCGCAGCCAGTTGGCCAGGCGCGCACTCCATTGCCCGAACTCCGCGTAGCTGAGGGTGTGGCCGTCTTGGGTGAATGCTGGCAGTGCCGCATACCGCAGGCATGCCAGCTGGATCACATGTGCGAGCGATATGGGTGTGGCGCTGTCAACCGCCGCCGGCGGCTCCGTGGTCGCCGGAACCTGGGCCGACTGGTGCACTAACCATCTGGTATCCATGTGATGTCTCCTTGATGGTTGCTGATCGTAAACATGCATTTCTCAATTGAAAACGATCAAATAAGATAGACAGCTACGGCTTTACAGCGAGACAAGCATCCATGGCAGACACACCGCAAGATCCCGCGCTGGGGCGCGATGACCGGCGCAAGAGGGAGGAGCAGCGCCTCGAGAGCTTGGCGGCGCGTGTGCGCCGACTGCGCGATCTGCGTGGCATGTCGCGCACCCTGTTCGCCGCACAGTCCCATGTGTCCGTGCCGCACATCGCGCGGTTGGAGGCGGGGCAGGGCAATGTGTCAGTGCTGGTTCTTGATCGCTTGGCGCGCGCGCTGGGCGTTCCTTTGGAGGCCATGCTGACGGATGAGCCCGAGGACGAAGGGGCGACCGAGCGCGCGCTGCTGCTCGAATTCATCCGCAAGCAGCCTGCCGCCGCGCTACCGGGCCTGCGCCGGGCGCTCCTTGGAGGATTGGGTGCAGACGATCCCAGTGCGCAACGCATCGTGCTGCTCGGTATCCGGGGGGCCGGCAAAACCGCAGTGGGGCAGTTGCTAGCCCGGCGGCTCAAGCTGCCTTTCATCGAGCTGGACCAGGAGGTAGAGCGCGAAGCGGGTCAGCCGCTCGAGCAGATTTTCGGGCTGTACGGCCAGACCGGCTACCGCACCCTAGAGCGGCGATTACTGGAGCGGTGTCTGATGCAGCATAAATCCTTCGTCATGGCTCCCGGCGGCGGCATAGTGACCGACCCGCACTCTCACGAACTGCTGATGCGTGCCTGCTTTACCGTCTGGCTGTACGCGGCACCCGAGATTTACTATCGGCGCACCCGTGCACAACAAGATGACCGAATCGCATCGGCAGCCATGCGGCGTCAGGCCATGGATAGCATCCGCCGTACCATGGCTGCCCGCGTGCCCCTTTACTCCAGCGCCTCCCTTGCCATCGACTCCAGTGAGCTCAAGGTGGAGGGTGTAACGCGGCGCATCCTCTCGGCCTTTAGGCTCGCGCGCGTAGGCAACTGACGCCGAATTGGCCTGCGCCCAACCGGTTCTACCGATGACACGGCATATAGACTAAACCTCTTTCCCTCCAAGAAGGCACACATCCTTGCCCTATCGGCCCAGGCGCCTACGGGGCATCGAAGCTGTCGAGGTACTCCTGGCAGGAGCTTCACATCGCCTCGGGCGCGACCAGCGCCACGCAGGGCAAAAGCGCACATGTGGCTAGGCTGACGCAAGCGGGCTGTCCACGAAGGCAGTCTGTAGACCCGCATCCAGCGCCACCAGGGTAGCGCCAGCCGCGGTGCAAATGAAAGCGCGGTCGTCCCCTAGACGCAATCCATCACCAACGCCCTTATCGTGGTGTTCTCGCAGACGCAAAAACCGCAGCTATCGAGTGCCGTCCCACTCACGATAGACGCATTCCTGACTCACGCCGAGCGCGGCTGACCTGAAGTGCTTCCTACATCTTTCATTCCGTCTTCCAGCATATCCAGAAAGCAGCGACCCGCCAGCGTTAGGTGGCGGCGCGACGGATAAAGGGCGTAGATGTGCATCGCGGGGGGAACCCAGTCGGGCGCTACCTGAAGCAGATGTCCGCTCGCGACAAAGCTGGCCGCCATGATCCTCGGAAGCTGCACAACCCCTAACCCCTGAAGCGCTGCGTCTCGGTTCAACAGCAGGTTGTCGCTCACAAAGCGCACGTCCAGCTCAACGTCCGCACTTTCGTTCTGGGGTCCGATCAGTGTCCAGCGAGCCAGTGACGCAGTAATACTCCAGCCCACAGCAGCGCAGCGGGATAGTGCCAATGGTGTCTCCGGGATGTTGAGCGCTGTAACGAGCGCTGGACTTGCATACAACCCATAGGGGACCGTTGCCAGCCGTCTGGCGACAAGGCTGGAGTCCGTCAGAGGCTGTGTGGTCGGCTGAATCACGAGGTCCACTGTGTCGTCCAAGGGGCGCAAACGACCGTCCGTGGTTTGAAGTGACAGGGTGACGCGAGGATAGCGAGCGCTGAATTGCAGGGCTATTCGGCCAACAAGGGATGCCGCGATGGCTGCTGGGCAAGCCACCCGTAGTTGTCCCCAGGGACTCTCCAGGCTCTCACGTGCGACGGAGATAGCCGTTTGCGTTTCAGCTCGCACCGCCTGGCCATGTAGAAAAATGCGTTGCCCTACATCGGTCAATTCAAACCGCCGTGCATAGCGGTGCAGCAGGGCAACCCCAAGGAATGATTCAAGAGCCGCCACGCGACGACTCAATCGCGACTTCGGTATGCCTGTGCGCCTGCTGGCAGCGGTGAAGCCTCCTGCGTCGGCTACCTCTACAAAACTCAGAAGGTCTTCCACAGCCAGCAACACGTTGTCCATTAGGTCCATCCGTCATCGTCGTTGTGCAAATAACGCGTGCGCCTGAGGTTCAAGCTCTACCGCTGTGCAATTCCCAGCTTGCCATAGGTTGCTGCAGCCCAGGCCTTCTTCGATGTGCCTGTTTTTGCAACGGGGTGTTCTACCACTGAGTCTCGCCACCGCAAGGTTGGTTATCTAGCATAAGTTTGTCAGCAACTGACATCTAGACCAACTATTCCAGGAGACATGATGACAACGCGAAGGATCTTTCTACAGGTTTCCTCCGGGGCACTTGCCGGTTCGTTAATAGGGTGCGGTGGCGGAGGCGATGAAAAGCCCGTGGTGGACACCACATCCGGTAAGTTCAGCGGAACTATGCTTGGTAGTACGACGGTATACAAAGGCATTCCGTATGCGCGTCCGCCTATTGGAGCGCTGCGGTTTCAATCGCCAAAGCCCTATGCGCCCACAACAGCGCAGGTGACCCCAGCCACAGCATTTGGTCCTGCCAGCCTGCAGACGCTCCCTGCGAATGTGACCTGGATCTACACGCAACCTGAAGAGCAGAGCGAAGACTGTCTCACTCTCAACATCTGGGCACCTCGCGACGTCAGCAAGGCCCCCGTGATGGTGTGGCTCCATGGCGGTGCGTGGCGCACGGGCGCGACCAGCATGCCCCTGATGGACGGGCAGAGGCTCGCTGAGCAGGGACTGGTTGTCGTCACGGTCAACTACCGCTTGGGTGCAATGTCCAGCCTGGCCCACCCAGATTTCACAGATCCTGAAACCGGACTTGCTGCGAACTGGGGCCTGCAGGATCAGGCGGCCGCGTTGCGGTGGGTGCACGAGAACATTGCTCGTTTCGGCGGGGACCCAGGCAACGTGTGCCTCGCAGGGCAATCGGCGGGCGCTGTCAACGCGGCATTGATTGCGCAGCATCCCGTCTGGAGCCAGTGGCTGCACAAAGCTGTTTTGTTCAGTTCTGCCGGTATTGCGGCGCCTGCAGGGTTCTCCCTTCAAGACGCGGCCAGCTACACCGAACTGCTAGCCACGACCCTCAAGACCACACCCAAAGGGTTGTTGGGCATCCCTGCGGCCACATTGCATGCGGCCGAGTTGGCATTGAACGCTCAACCGCTGCCCGCTACATTCCGATCCGGCTTTGGCGTCAAGGCGTCACCCGTGATGGACGGGAAGAGCGTGTTCGCCGATTGGACTCGGGTGGGATGGCCCCAGCGTGTACCGGTGCTGATCACGAACACGCTTACCGAGGGATCTTTTTTTGTTGACTTAGTCGACCCAGCAACGCAGGCCTCGCTCACAGCTCCGCTGCCTTCCTCCATGGAGGCGCTCACAGCCCTCGTCGCGCCACTTTCTGGTTCTGCGAGTCGGGCCTCCCAGGTGATAGCTGCCTATCAGGATGCTGCCTTGGCCGAAGGTCGCTCCTCAGCACCGGGTAACCTGTGGGTTGAAATCAACGGTGATCGCAACCTGCGCAACTTCTGCGTCCGCTATGCTGACAGTCTTGTAAAGCAAGGCGCCAACGTGCGATATGGAACCTTCATGCATGACTTGCCAGCCCCGGGGCGGGGCGTGCCACATTGTGCAGAGTTGCCCTTCTTGTTCGGCACGTATGGGCTTGATTACTACCGTCAAAAAGTCGGTTCGGGCTCAGCAGAGCAGCAGCTCAGTCGACATTTGATGAGCGCTGTGACCACCTTCGCCCAGAGCGGGACTGCTACTTTTGCGGACGGCACCGCCTGGCCAGGCTACGGCAGCGGTAGTGCGAACTCCGCGCTGATTGGCACTGGAGCGTCTTCATCCATCGCGTTCGGTACGGTGCCCAAGATCGCCCAGATGCGCGTGTGGGATGCCCTTTTGGGGTACCAATAATTAAAAAAAGGGCGCGAAGTCACTCGGCGGGCAGGGCCGCGTGCACTAGGGCTCCCCGAAATGTCAGCGATCGGATGGCAACGATTAACTCTTTAAGCTGGCGCAGCGCGAGTGCGCCAATCGGGGGGGGGGCCTGGAGCGCCGCAAAGCCTGCAGGTCATTCGCTCGGCGTGGTCGGTGTGGAATGCGTCGCTGCCCGCGATTGTTGCAAGCGCGACGCTGGGCCGGGACTGCCCGATCAATGACACGCCTCACCAGTGACGGCGGTGTTTCGTAGTGGCGGTGCTGCCTGCTATCGTGTGGACGACGACTGCGTGTCCGCCGCCCCCTTCCGTATCCAGGCCTTGAAGCAATGCGATCGTTGATTTCCTTTTCGCTGCGCGCACCTATCGCTGTCTTTGTGGCGGGCCTCGCTGCCGCCGTGCACATCGGCAAAATTCCACCCGCCATTGCCGTGTTGGGGGATGCGTTGGGGGTCTCGCTGGTCGAGGCAGGTTTCCTGCTGTCGGCGGTCCAACTGGCAGGCATGCTTCTGGGCGTTCTGGTGGGGGCGCTGGCCGATGGCTTCGGCCTACGGCGCACCATGCTGTGTGGGCTTTTCGTATTGTGTTTCGCCAGTTTGGCGGGAGTGTGGGCTCGCCAGCCTTCCGACCTGCTCGCATTGCGGGCGCTGGAGGGGTTGGGTTTCCTGTGTGTTGTGCTCCCAGCGCCTAGCTTGATGCGGCAGTTAGTGCCTGCTGTGAGGCTGCCTGCCTTCATGGGGCTGTGGGGTGCCTACATGCCCGCTGGCGTTGCTCTGGCGCTTCTGACGGGGCCTGTGGTCATGGCCTGGTGGAACTGGGAGGCTTGGTGGGGGCTGCTGGGGGTAGTCGCGGGCTGCGCGGGGCTCTGGTTGGCCTGGGCCGTTGGGCCGGATGCCCGGCGAGCCGCCGTGGCCCGTCCGCACACCGCCCCCCCATCTCCTGCGGTGTTGGTTCTGGTGAGGCGGCTGCGGATGACACTGGCCAGTCCCGGGCCCTGGGTGGTGGCAGTGGCCTTTGGTATGTACTCCTGCCAGTGGTTGGCCGTCATCGGGTTTCTGCCCTCCATCTACATGCAGGCCGGTGTCAGCGGCGTGGCCGCCGGTGCGTTGACCGCACTGGCCTGCGCGGCCAACGTGGTGGGCAACCTAGTGGCCGGTGGCTTGATGCGGGCGGGTTGGCGCACGCACCATCTGTTAGTCATCGGCTTCGGCGGCACTGCATTGGCCACGGTGGTGGCATTCAGCCCCTTGGCTGGAGATGGCCCGATCCTTCGTTTCGCTGCTGTGGTGGCGTTTTCGGCAGTGGGTGGGATGATTCCTGCCTCCTTGTTTGCTCTGGCGGTACGGGTGGCACCTAGCGAGCACACGGTGTCCACCACGATGGGATGGGTACAGCAGTGCTCAGCCTGTGGCCAGTTCGTGGGGCCACCGCTTGTGGCCTGGGTGGCGGGACTGGCGGGCGGCTGGGATTTCACCTGGGCTGTCACCGGTGTGGCTTCGGTGGTGGGCCTGGGGCTGTCGTGGTGGGTGCGCCAGCAGCGCGCCGCTTGAACACTTGCTCGAAACGGTAACCATCCCCCGGCAAAGCCGGGGGCTTTCGGGATGTGAGCCGCTCAAAGCGGCTAAACGGGGTCGCTAACGCGGCCCCAACTCTTTGCGCCACCTATTCGGTGGCCGCTACCTCCACAACCCAAGCTGTTCCAATCTCGCGTCCTCCTCCTCTTGGTGCCTTATGTAGTTGCGGATCACCTCTTCGTCTCGTCCCACCGTCGACACAAAGTACCCTCGCGCCCAAAAGTGTTGGCCTACAAAATTCCTTCTGCGTTCTGCATACACCCTGGCCAGATGGATCGCGCTCTTGCCCTTGATGTATCCCACCACCTGCGACACCGCGTATTTCGGCGGTATCGATAGCATCATGTGCACATGGTCCGGCATCAGATGCCCCTCTTCTATCTGGCTCTCTTTTTGACTCGCCAATGTCCGAAACACCTCCCCCAGGTGCTTTCGCAGCTCCAGGTACAGCGTCTTTCTTCGACATTTCGGTATGAACACCACGTGGTACTTGCAGTCCCATTTCGTGTGATTTAGGCTTTCCATCTTGTCCATCCAGTTCTTCCTTTCGTTTGCTTGGCGGCTCACGATTGGCAGTTTCTGCGATGGACATCCATACCTACGAATACGTCAAACTTCTACTGCCTCCCCGGCAGAGCCGGGGGGTCTCCCAACGGACTAGGTACGTCGGTCGATGCCGGAAGGGATGTGAAGGCTCGACTGCGTGCCCATCTGCGCGCTGCTATGAAGGCCAGGCATACCTTCGGGGCGAAGGTCATCCGAGCGCTTCACGGCAATCGACGACGCTGAGGCACCGCCCATCCACGCAGGTCAGGCCGCGTCTATCCAGCATCACTTCCGCACCGGATTGGAAGAAGTCGAACGGCTTCCACTGAGCAGTTCTCATGTGCACCGAGTGCTGTTGATAGAGATGGATGAGCGAGAGCGTGCGGCGGCGGAACTGGAACGTCTGAACATGATGGAACACGCCGAAGCCTTGCGCGCGGAGGGCTCCTGGCCAAGCGGTATCTGGAGTGATTGAAACCGCCATGCTTTGTCTCAAATCTTCATGCTGCGCTGTTTCCCGAACTCCCAAGACACACTGGTTTCACGCATGGTCGCCGCCACTAACTGCCCGAGCCGGCGCTCCAACACCGGCTTCCACGGCACCAGGATGAAACCCTTGCCGTCATCGAGCATGGCGTAACGCTCACTGGCCAGCATCACGCTGCGCCGGTAGATACCGCTGAACCGCTGACCGTCGCCCACAGGGCGGTGCTCCAAGCCGGTTTCGTCAGCGATGGTCTGCGCCGCTGCCGCTACCTCCCGCCCGCGCAGAGTTGCCAGCAGGTTGCGAGCCAGGATGACGCGCTGACCCCGGCACTCGGCCAGCCCCTGCTTGGCCAGAAAATCAATACGGTCGCGCACTGCATCGCGCACTTCGGCTCCAAAGCCTGTGCAGGACGCGATAGACCCATCGCCCACCAATTGCCTGTCCAGCCAAGTGGCACCTATGGCGCGCACCTGCTGATCGATGGACAGATGTGATCGCAGCTCGACCACCAATCCAAATTTCTTCTGCACGTCATACGTTCGGGCCTTCTGCAGCAGATCGGGCGGCACCGTCCAGGCACCATCGGCAATGCGCTCCACGATGCCGGCGCGACGCAGCGCTTCGAGTCGGCGCACGTGTGCATCGACGGTGGACTGAGGGTCTCGGTCATTGGCGCGCATCAGTCGCGCTAGGTGGTCAGCGGTCGCGTAAATGCCGTCTTTCGTGACGGTCGCGATGTTGCGATCCACCGGCTTCTCCTTGCCTGGCGCATTCGCCTCCACGATGCCTTGTACGGGCAGTTCAGCGAGGTCGGTGCCAACTGGCAGTTTCAGGTAGTGCGCCCGTCCGTCGATGCCGTCGACCACCAGATAGCCGTGGTCGTGCAGTTCGTCGAACAGGCCCTTGCCCAGGATCCGACCGATGACAGGGGAGGTCGGCCGCTCATCAACCACGCATTGCCGCCGCTGACCCTTTAGGGCAAGGCGAATCGTCTCCAGCGCATCTTCGCGCTGACCCATGGCGTCGAGTGTCGAGGCCACCCCGGGCTGGAGCTTCCAGCGGTGGGCATCCATCCTTTCGGCCAGGCCCATGCTTTCGAGCCGCTGCAGCCGTGCCCGCAGTGCGTTCTGACGTGGCTCGTCTCGCGGGTTGCCCGTCAGGTTGATGCCATCGGGACCGGCTTGCCGGATCAGTACCCGGTCCAAGCTGGTGAGCCGTTGCTGGTCAACTTTTCGCAGCAGGCTCTGGCGGATCTCCGCCTCGGTGCGAGGCCCCAGCCATTCGGTCGCGATCTCGCTGGCGCGCAGGCGCATGCCGTGGGCCATGTAGTCGGGTGCGATCACGAGATCCTCCCTGGCACTTGCGAGCCCGACTGTATGGCCGTTCAGCACGATGTGGGTGTGCGGATTGTCTGTATCCCAATGGTCCACGGCCACCCAGTCCAGTCGAGTCTCCAGGTCGGTCTCCATGCGGCGCACCAACTGGCGGGTGAAGCCCTTTAGGTCTTCCAGCTCCAGACCGTCCTCAGTCGAGACAATGAAGCGGAACTGGTGGCGGTCATTCTGTCCGCGTTCCTGGAACGCCTTCAGGTCGGCCGCATCGGTATCAGCGCCGTAGGCTTGGCCCTTCTGCCCCTCGCGTGTAACGCCGTCACGCTCGATGTACCGCAGGTGAACGGCCACCGAGTTCGGGCTGGCTCGATGCAGCACGACAAAGCGGGACTTGATGACAACGCGCCGTGCGTTCGGCGCCAGACGCTGGACGGACATGGAGACCGCAGCACGACCGCGCCCGAAAGTGATGGCAGACCTGCCAAGGCTCTTGCCGGATATCTTTGCGCCGGTCTTCGAGACCTGCTTGAGAACCTGCGAAACGAAGCGCTGCAAGCGCGGCCCGCCGCGCGACTTCGGCGCCGCGGGCTTAACGCTAAAGCGATTCTGGTCATTGTCAGTCATGAGGACCCCAGTGGGCGGTAGCACATCGCATCGCAAGCGGCACGCGGCAAACACCGCAGCCATGCGCACTCCAGCCTCTGCGCAGCACGCGCAAGCCCCCTTGCCGTGCCGCCGCAAACCCACGTGCAGACTGGCTTGACGGGGCGCGGCGTGCCACCCCTTTTATCTGGCCCTCCGTCTTCGCCTCCCGGCTCCGACCCGCCGCCAGCCGCGCACTAAGTGCGAAGCGCTGTCCGAACGGCAGCGACGGTGCAGCAGACGCAGCACGCTGGCGACAGGATGTCTGCACAGTGAAATGCAGCTCGTGCACATGCACGGGCGCATTTCGGCTGCTTCGGCGGCGTAGTACTGAGCACGTTCGCAGTGCAGGCTGAGTGCAGGCCCGCACCTGGCGTGGACGCACCACCCGATCTGTGCAAACGCGAGAAGTAGTACCGTTCATGGCGTGCCCCAGGTCCACAACGGATGCGCGCTGCCAATCACTGCTGACGCATCGACTGGACCGAAGTAGCGGCTATCGAACGACGCCGGATGGACATTGCTGAGCAGGAACAGCTCCCCAACGGCAAGCGTTCGGCACTGTGCCCAAGGCGACAGCAGCCGGCCCGAACCATCCTCCGCAAGCACCGCCGCCACGGCCATGCCATCGATGCGCACACCCCCTGCCCTCACGCACACCGACTGCGCCGCCACAGCACCAATCCGCTTGAGCAAAGGAACGCCCGTAGGCAGGTATCCGCGCTGCGCCGCGAGGGTCGCCACACCCGCAGGAAGGCGGACCAGCACGACGCCACCGACATGCAGCGAGTCAGGCGATCCAATGCGGTACCAGCCACGAGGAACGCTGTCGCTCGGGTTGTAGACCAACCGCGCGGGGAGCTGCACCACCGCTGGCGCACACAGCGCAGCGACGCCGATGCTCATGCAGGCCAAGGCCATGCGGCGATTCATCGCAACGCCTCGCGCGCAAGATGCGCCGCATGCCGCTCGGCCGTATACACCGGCAGCAGTTGGCGTGCGGCCAACCGGTTGCCCACCGTGCGCCAGTAGGTGGAGGCAACGGTGCACGGGTTGATGCCCAATACCTCGATGGCATCAATGGCCGCAAGCACCGCCTTGACCTGCACCTCGCCATCGGCACGCAGCAACAAACGCGCGCCCGGCAGCACGCCTGCCACGCGCTGCGCGTCCTCGAAAGGCGACGGCGCCTGCAATACTAGGAGCTGCCAAAGCACCGTCCCGTAGATGTTCCCGATCCACTTCACACGACAGCACACGGTACCCGGCATGAACATGGCCACGCGCCGCCAGCGGTCCAGCACAACCTCCACCGTCGGCTGCCCAAACCGCAGCCAGACGTTCACCCGGTCTTCGACGAAAGCGAGCGAAACGCGCATGCGGGTCGGCCTCTCCGGCACCCTCGCCTGCAGCGAAGTCTGCCGGACGGCTGGCGCCAGATGGGATGCCGGCGCCGTCATGTCCCGTCCTCCGGATACTCGCGCTCCAACAACTCGCGCAGCATGTCCGCAGCTGTGATGCCACGCCGGAACGCCACGACCTTGATGCGCCCGCGCAGCGCCGGTGTCACATCGATGGTGAGCCGCGCTGTGTAGATGGAGGCCTTGGCCGGTATCTCAGGCGCGTCCGCCTGCCGCACCCAGGCTGATGCAGGATCTGCCCCGGGCCTGCGTCCGATCGGCACCCTGTGCGGCGTCACTGCTGGAGGAAGTGCCGTCATCGCAGCACCTCCCGCACGGCAAGTGCAAACGCCGCGATCTCGCGCGCGGCCGCACACTGCGGCGCGACTTCGCATGCCAGCCGCCCAGCAGCCACACTGTCGGCGAACACGATGCGTTGCGAGACTTCCGTCTCCAGCGCAGCGAATGGCTGGTCCGCGAGCGCTGCACGCGCTTCGCGCCCGATCACCGTGCCAACCACGCGCCGGTTGATCACAAAGGCCGCGCGCAGCTGCGGCCGGAACACCCGAGCCTCCGTGATGAGCTGCACCATCTCATGGCTCGCCCACACGTCGTAGGCGCTGGGCTGCACCGGGATCAGCACCAGGTCGGCAGCAAGCAGCGCGGAGCGCGCAAGCGCTGCGACCCTGGGCGGCCCGTCAATGACCACGAAATCCGCCTGCAAGGCGATTTGCGGCGCTTCCTGGTGCAAGGAGTCCCGGGCGAGCCCGAACACCCCGTACAGCCGCTCCTGGCCGCTCTGGAGCCGCCGTTGGGCCCAGTCAAGGGCGGAGCCTTGTGGATCCGCATCCAGCAGCGTGACGCGGCTGCCTTGCAGGGCCAGCTCGCCCGCCAGGTGCGTGGCAAGCGTGGTCTTCCCTGCCCCTCCCTTCTGGTTGAGCAGCGCGATCACTTTGCCGGGTCGGTTGCCTTGCCTCTCTGGTGAGAAGCTCTGGGGTTCTGGGCCTGCCTGATTTGCCGTCGCAGAACCATTGCCCAAATTTTGAGCAGCTTCTGTTCGCGCGCGCGTGACTTCCATTTATGTATCCCTTTAGTTGTTTAGGGAGCGCCCAAACCGTTGCTGGGCGTGGTTTTGCGGGCGATCGGTGCGGGCGTTCCACCGATACTTCTGCGGGTGATCCCCCGAGGGTCGTGCGGGCGATCCACCGAGCCCATCCCCAAACCATCCACAGGTTCATCAACAGGATCTGTGGACAAGTCGCTCCGGGGTCGGTTGTCCGGGTCGGGCAGGAAGGCCAACCACTCGATGCCGCCACTGCGCTCAATGGACAGCCAGTAGCCCGGCAACGCCTGGCGCCGTGCCAGGTGGCGTACCTGGATGGCGAAGTCGGAGGGGCGCTGCAGGCTGCCGGATTTCAGGTGCAGGTGGCGCATGTCGAAGCGCCATCCCGCCTGTTGCCGGCCACAGTGCTTGCGCACGAGCCGGTACAGCCAGCGCTCAATCCCCCCGGAAAGCCGGAAGTACGTCGGATCGAGCGTGAGCACCAGCCCCTCGTCCATCACGCCGGTGAAGAACCAATCGGCCAGAACGAGCTCGATGCCGTCGGAACGTCCCCCCGGCTGGACGTACTCCTTCCACTCGTTGATCCAGGAGAAGCGGTGCACCCGCTTTCCTCCATTCGGACGTTCTCGCTGGCGCAGCGTCGTGGCGACGGTAGTGGACTGCAACCGGTCCAGCGCAGCGCGCAGCGCCAGGTAGTCGCTGCGGCCGGTGCCACGCTGTGCAAAGCGCAGGATCTCGTAGGGCGTGGCCACCATCAGGCGCGAAGGCGCAATGCCTTCCTTCTTGGCCTGGATGATCTGGCTCGCGGCCCAGATCAGCACGTCAGCGTCCCAGATGGTGGCAATGCCATGCTCGGGCACGCCTTCCACCGTGAGAGAAATGCCCCCTGCTTCAAATCGGATCGGCACAATGCGCGGCGACTTGGCGAGCGAGAAAAACGGATAGGCCATCAGATCCTGGGCATCGCGCAGCGCCATGTCGCCGCCCGGCAGCGCGCGGAACAGCGAAAGCTGCTCGCGTTCTTTCGGGTACTTCGACATCGGTAGTGCTCCCCGTCCGAGCCAATCAACGGACGGAGTCACGCTGCACGTAGCCGGGGTCCGAGGTCATGCCGTAGGCACGGCCATCGGCCCATGCACGCAGGTCAGTGGCCGCATAGACCACCCGTGCGCCGAACTTGCGGAAGCGCGGGCCACCACCCAGAACGCGCTGCTTCTCCAAGGTGCGCGGAGAGAGCCGCAGAAAGGCGCCCGCTTCTTCGGTGGTGAGGAACTCAGGATTTGCAGAAGCTGCGGGGACAGTCGCCGCAGAGGACTGCGGCGCAGCCACTGCAGCTGTGCGAGAAGGGAAAGAACTGCCAACGGCCATGACGGACTCCATCGCTGTCGATGGGCCGCAAACCATTCGCGACCCGATGGAGGCAGTCTCGGAAATCGGGCCCAATCCAGGCAGGGAGAGATTCAGCGCACCGGTTCGTCTCCGGGGGGCTTTGCAGCAGGATCCAGCACACCCGCCAAAGACAGGTACCCGCCATTCATGAAAGATTCGGCCCGCCGCAGCAGGTGGCGCACCTGCGCACGCAGTTCGCCATCCTCGTGCCAGCGCAGTACGACGGCTTCGAGGCCGAACAGGGCCTGGGCGATATCGCGATGCGACGCTCCCGCCTGCGAAGCATCGAGCGCCTGCAGGGCGCGCAAGTGCAGCAAGGCGGCACGGGTGGACGCCCGCACAGGTGGGATCTGAGGAGCATGGCCTTCCAAGGCCTGTGCGTGTCCATGGAACCCGTCGAGCTGACCGCGAAGCCCCGGAGTCAGCGGCACGGCGCCCGCATAGGCATCACCATCCTCCAGAGTGCCTGAGAGCGACAAGCGCATGCGCAGCGCGCTGAAATCTGCGGTGATCGTCATGTCGTGCCCGTCCATTGCCAGGCGCTTGCGCCCCGGGATGCGCCACAGATCGAACCGACGGGTTGCGGCACCGTGCGCATGCACGGCACGCACATGCAGCAGCCCGTCAGGGGACGACAGCCACAACGGGTGCGCAACCCGCCCGTCCAACGCAGGATCTTCGGCGACATCGCAACCCCCAGCGGGCAAAGGACACCACGCGCTTGCGTCGGGCCCAATCCGCGCTGTAGCCGGGGTGGCGACGCAGGTACTCCCACGCGAGGGCTGGAGCGTCGAGGTCCAGCACGTAGAGATAGGCGGCCGACACACCCCACGGGGCATGGGGAAGATCTTCGGGGATGGGTGTGGTCACGGAATCCTCCAGCAAAAAGGGGAAACCTGCCACAGAGGGAAAGTTACAGGGTGGCTATCTCGGCGACGGCACGTCGCGCACCGCGCGGTCGAGAAAGGACTGTGTCAATCAGTCGTTGATCGAACCGTCGCGCTGCGCGTCGGCCAGGTAGCCCGAGAGCGTCTGGCGCGGCTTGAAATGCAGATCGGCCACGATGCGCATGCCCCGTGGGCCCCGCACACCCTCCAGGGCCGAGAGACTGACATGCCCCAACCCGGGACACCCCGTGCCAGCATCGCAGAGCCCGAACGCCCGATCACCGTCGACATCCAGTTCCGTCAGCAACCACACGGCTCCAGCATCCAGCGTGTAGAGCTTGACGACTGGCAGAGGATCCAATGCCTCACCGCGCGCACGCGCAGTGCCGTTGGCCAACATCTGGCTTTGCTGTTCGTTGGTAAGAAAGGGCATTGTGGTCGTATCTAAGAGTTACATCCTAGAACAGAACGCAAACACTTCAACGGGTATTCCGTTTAAGGGCTTTCGTAGCCGTCATCGCATGCCACGTGCGTCCGGCCTGTAGTACCAGTGGATTTCAGTAGCACTCCTAACTGGGTATCTTATCCCGTGGTGTTATTTCCCGTCACCCGAGACAGTGACGGTTGTGGCCAAACCGTCTCCGTCTTTCGCAAAAGACCCGATCCTCATCGCAATAGGCGATGCGATCAGACGTACGCGTGCCACTCGCAATATTTCTCAGGAAGCATTGGCGGACCTCGCTGGCATTGATAGGTCCTACATGGGTGGAATCGAGAGAGGTGAGCACAACGTGGCAGTGATCAACCTGAGCAAGATCGCCGAGGCGCTCGAGGTTCGCCCATCCACTCTTTTAGCCACTGCGGGCATTTAGCTGTTCCTCATTGCGAACGCGTCGGCCCCGAACAAAGCACTGAAGCGACCGCCTATGTCACAGTGAAGGGCACCACCGAAGCGGCGCCCGTGACTGCTACGCCACAATGCGCCCCGCAAGCCGCGCCTCACGCGCGTAGGCACTCAGCCGCTTCTGCGAAGTGAAGTGCATGTCCCGTTCCACTGGAAGTTCCAGGCGGCCGCGCACAGTCGCAAGTTCTGCCAGGCTGACCCAGCCCAACTCGGGATAGCCCAGACCCAGGTCGCACAGCCCAAACACGTGGTCGTGATCGTCCGGATCCATTTCGCTCAGCAGCCAGGTCGCACCGGCATCCGGGGTGAACAGCTTGAGCACTGGAGCGGGGTCGAAGTTTTCCTGTTCGAGGGACTGCCGGCCATTGGCCAGCAGTTGCGCGCGTTGTTCGTCCGTGATGAGCTTCGTCATGGTCTTCTCCTTGGAAGGAATCAGGGCGGGATTGCCCCAGACCGGAAGCAGCACGGCGCAGCGCAGCCGTCAGGGTTCGAAGACGGCCGCCAGGACGCCAGCGTGCACCGCACGCGCAGACCTTGACGACGAGAACGGCGTGATACGGTGAAGGGAACAGCTAGCCAGCCCCGCCCGCCAAACAAGTCGGTCATCGGAGACACCGTCCTCCCTGCCGATCCGGCGAGCCGGTTCGGCGGTATCGAAGGGGGCGCCAAGCCCGGCGCGGCGGGGATGGGCCGCAGGTCGATCCCCAGGAGGCAAGCACAGCGCGCAGCACCGCAGGGGCGAAGGCGTCAGCGATGAAAGCCCGTAGGGACGAGACGCCACCAGCGGCTCGGTGCACAGCACGCCAGCGCGGTCCGGCCAGGCCGGAGACGCACAACTCAGTAAAGCCACAAAGACACATTGACGCAAAACCCCAGTCCCGAGAACCCATAACGACGGATATACGGAAACCCGCAAAGCAGCAAATACACAGATCCAACAATGCGCCCATCCGCAAACACGGATGAACGCTTTCTCGTACTTCCGTACTACCGCAAGGCGAAACAGCTCGCGCACCGCCCTCCCCTCCAAAGCGACGGGACAAAAGCGCCCCGCTGAGCGGGGCTCCGAGGGCGACGTCAGTCGCCCTTGCTGCGCGACCAGATCAGGTTGTGCGCACCGTCCTCGCCTTCGACCAGGCGGGCATAGAGGGTGGCAGGGAAGGATGGATCGTCCAGGGTCACGGACAGGTAGGGGCGCTCCGCCTTGCTGAGTTTCTTCCACGCTGCGCCGATCTCCAGTCCATTGCCTGCGACGACGCGGTAGTCCGGAGCGTTCTCGCTTGCCTTGTCGCAGGGCACGAGACGGACCTTGACGTTGAGCGTCAGGGTGCGAACCGTGCCGGAGTAGCTGCCGTTCTGTGCGGTGAAGGTGCCGATGTTGGCCATGATGAAGTCCTTTCGAGGTTGTCCAGGTCGCGCCCATCGCGGCCTTGGCGTGATCCGATGGGCGAGGGTCGGGCGCGCCGCATCCCGCAGCGAAGCAAAGGGGCCGCAGCGCAGCGAAGGACCGGGAGGCCCGAGAAATTTGCCGCGCGAGGAATCCGCGCAGCGGAGGGGAAATTTGTCGGGCCGGACGGTTGCGGCGAACAAGCCCGAGGCAGCGCAAACGAAGTGCAGCACCGCCGTGCCCGAGCCAGGATTCACGGCAAATACAAGGCCGCTGTGGGGGTGATCCTGTACAGAAAGGATTCATGGCCCCGGCGCCGCTCCGCCTCACCGAAGCGCAGCGCTTGCGGCACCGCGCCATACGCGACTCTCGCCAGCCGTCACCGACGCTCAAGCACCAGGCAATTCACGTTGCGGCAGGTACGGGGCACGTCCTGAGCACGGCTGCGGGAGAAGGTCAGGAAGTCGCCCTGGCAGTACGGACGCATGCTCGCATCCACGGGCTATCGCGCCATTCCCATGTGCTGGTGCACACGCTGAAGCGCCTCGACCTTGGCCGCGATGCGCGTCTCGATCGTCGCCCGCTGCACCGCCACCAGTGTGGCTGTGGCCTCGCACACGATTTCCTCCTTGTCGCAGGCCTCCACACGGAACGTCGCGCTCCGCTCCCCCATCCGTTCCAGCCATCCGCGCAGCCGCACAGAGGATCCAGGCGGGATGGGTCCTCGATGGTCGATGCGGATCGTTCGGCCCACCACCACTTCTGCCGCATCGACATGCTGCTGCATCTCCCGGATGCAAATCGATTCGATCACCGCCACCAGGTAGCCGGTGGCAAGGCATTCGATCAGCCGCTCGGCATAGCCGCTGCCATGAGGCAGCCGGGCGAAGAGCGACTTCGCCGTCTGGTCTGCAGGAACGGTGTAGGACTCTTCAAAGAATATCTCGCTGACGCCTTGGTGGTTCATGGGTTGTCTGGGTGAGTTGTCGCGAGCCAGATCAGCGCAGGATTACGGGTGATCGGTGCAGCTCGATGCTCCCGTGACCCGTAGGCTCCTTCCACCCACCGCAGCGAGTTCTGGCGTAGCGCGCCGCTCAAGTCGCAGCGGACTTGGCACCCCGGAAGTCCCAACGCGCGCGGCAGACGTGCCGCGCGCGTCGCGCCCATTTAAAAAGCCCCAACCCAACGGCCGGGGCTTCATGCTCACGCCACAGCGTGTGCGTCCTCGTGGACCTCCGCATCGGCGCTGCCGCTGGTATCGGCGCTGACATCGGCATCCCCCCCGACCTCGCGCCCCGCCTCCGCTTCGACTTCGACAGCCGCCTCATGCCCCCGGAACATCACCGGCAGCCATCCCTTCCCCGCAGCCAGCCGCTCGGCCTCGCTCGCAATCTCGGCCTTCTTGAGCTTGCCCAGCCGGTTCACCTGATCGGGCGCGAACACCTGCACCGCTTCCAGCGCCTTGGCTTTCGAGACATGGTCGAAGTAGCCTGCGGCGGTCGGGGTCCACCAGTCGTGCATGTCGAGGTCCACCGCCTGCGCCAGCGCAGTGGCGGGGACTTCTCCTTCTTGCGACGCCAGCGCGCTGACCGTGGAAGCCACACAAACCGCCAGCAGTGACAGCAGCTCCTGCTGCGGGAAGGCCAGCAGTTCGGCGAATAGCGCGTCCGGGTCACTGGGCAAGCGACGGCCCCAGGCCTGCCGCACCTTGCACATACCCACAGCTGCGGGGGCGTCGGCCATGTCGGGCGCATGCAGTCCAAGCCCGTCCTGTGGTGTCGCAGAAATGTTGACTGCCGAATCTCCCGCCCCGTAGCTCTCCATGATCATCCGCAGCGCAAGGCGATGCACAAGGGCCACCAATGCAACGTGGGGATGCCGCGCCACCTCGGCCTGCAGCGCCGCCGTGCGGTGCGCACTGAGGCGCTTGGCCAGTTTCTCCGAGATTCTGGACTTGGCGGGCTCGTCGGTGTCGGTATCCGGGTTGCCGCCCGCCCCGCACTCCTCCTGCCACGCCTGATCCCGCAGGGCCTTGGCCTGTTCCTCCCGCAACAGGCCACGGTGCACCACTACCACGCCGATAGAATCGACCGACACGATGGCTCCGGCCAGCGCTACCACGGCAGCCGGGTATTCGACCAGTTGGCGTTCCACGGCCTCCAGCTCATTGCCGAGTGCGTCCATGGCGTCGTGCAGCGCCTGCGCCTGCTCGTCGGTCATGTCTTCGCTGTCGTCGTCCAGTTGCTCCTGCAGCTTCGCCTGCTGGTCTTCCAGCTTGGCAATGCGCTTGGTCTCGGTCTTGGTGGGTTCCCGGCGTGTGCTGCGCGCCCGCTGGAACTGATACAGGTCGGATGCTGTGGCACGCGGAGCGGCATCTACCCAGGCCCAGCCTTCGGTGCGCACCTGCTCAACCACAGGGGCGAGCTTGTCCCGCGCCAGGGAGTCCAGCAGTGCACCATCGGTCAGGAAGATGCCGTTGTGATCATCCGCGAATAGGTCGCGCCGGACGCCGCCGCCTGCCTGTTCGTACGCCTCCAGCCCGACAAAACGCGCCACCGCATCGCGGCTGGCGTCGATCTCTTCGCTGGTCAGGTGGTCGCGCAGCGCGTCCGGGCTGCGCTGCCATTGCGGCGAGTCGTAGAACGCAGCTTCCTGCGCCGCATGGTCGTCGGTGATGGCCAGCGCCATCAACTGCTCCAGCGTCACGGCCTGCGTCCCGAAGTCGGCCAGCAGCCGGGGCGACACATTGGCAAGCTTCAGGCGGCGCTGCACCACCAAGGGTGTCACACCGAAATCAGCAGCGATGTCCTCCAGGGGCCTGCCTTCTGCCACAAGGTCTTTCCAGGCGAACAGTTCTTCGATGGGCGACATGGACTCGCGCTGAATGTTCTCGGTCAGGCTCACGGTGCGCGCTGCGTCATCCTGCACCAGCAGGCAATGGACCTCATGGTCCTTCGCCAGCTTGCGGCGCTTGACCAGCAGCTTGAGCGCTGCGAGGCGCCGCCGTCCGGCCACCACTTCGTAATGCTCGCCATCGGGCGCGGCCACCATGGTGAGGTTTTGCAGCAGGCCCACACGGGCAATGCTGGATGCGAGTTCGGGAATCGACGTGCCGCCACTCTTGCGGACATTGCGGCTGGAGGGCCGCAGCTTGGACAGTGGAATCAGCAGCAGTTCCTGCGAAGCCGCCATGGCGGCGGCGGTGCTGCCCGTGGCGATAGCTTGAGTTTCTTGAAAGGTAGCGGTGTTCATGATGAAGCTCCTATCGGTCAAAGAAAGGGAATGAGAAAAAGGGAAGCGAGAAAAACAAGGAATGGCAGGAGGGGCGGCGCCCCTCCGAACGAAGCTCAGGCCTTGAGCTGGCGCATGCCATCGGCCAGCAGCCACAGGGCGCGGTTCAGGCGCAGGTTCTGGTCAATGCCCTGCACGGGCCGGGTGCTCTGGCGGCGCCCGTTGGCGGCGCGGGCGCGCAGGCCGCCCTTGATGAGGTTTTCTTGGGTGCGGTTGAAGACACTCCACAGATCGCGGCGGTCGTCGTCCGTGCGGCGCGGCATCAGGATTTGCTTTTCCGTGATGGGTGCAGGCCTGGCCGGGTCGTCGTACTTGAGAGTCAGCGCGGCGCGGGCGAACACCTCCGATTCCCCTGCGTCCAGGGTGATCGCCTGCATCGACTCGCGGGATTGCTGGGCCTGACCGAAGCCATTCAGGACTTCATACGCGCCCTCGATGACCTGCCCCGCCACGTCGCCCTTGTGGGGCACGCGCACATCGGCCACGGTGTCGCCGCACACCAGCCCGTTCTGACAGACGAAGCGGAACATGCCCGCCAGCATCTGGTAGCTGCTGGTCCCGTCGTGGGAGTTGAGCAGGATGATTTCGTTGGCTTCGCGGCCATTGATCTGGCTGGCATGGCGCAGCCGAATCATGTGCTTGGTGAAGTCGCGCCGCCCTTCCTGGCGCACACGGGTCTGGCAGACCATGAAGGGTTGGAAGCCCTCCCCTCTCAATTCTTGCAGTACGGTGGCCGTGGGGATGTAGCTGTAGCGCTCGGAGCGACTGCCGTGCGGGGCCTGCGCGAAGATGGACGGGGCCACGGCCCTGATCTGGTCATCCGACAAGGGATGTTCGGAGCGAAGCACCGGCGATTGCGGCGCAAAGCTGGATAAACGGGATGCGAGTTGCATGGTGATTTCTCCTGACGAAGTTGGCTGTTGAAAAAGCCTCACCGGATTCCTAGATTCAGAGCCCTCTTCGGGCTTCCGGTGGGGTCGGCACGAAGAACCCGGTTGGCCTCGTTGCCACCGTCTTTCCTGAGTTCATCGCCCGCGACGGTCAGGAGCGCGCGGCCGGGTGCCGTCAAGGAGACAAGCGCAGGGTTGGTGCGGCCCGCAGGCGCAGCCGAGGACACGGCCCTGCGCGCCTTGACGGCACCCGGCCGCGGGCTACAGTCGCGAGCAAGGTGATGGATTCAGGAAAGATGGCTGGACAGGCAACGGCCCGCTTTCCACGCCGACCCCACGCAAGCGAAGCGCGCAGCGCCGCAGGCGCGAAGGCCGATCCGGCACAGCCGGTTCGGCGGTGTCCCAGGGGCGCCAAGCCCAGCGCGGCGGGGATGGGCTGCACAGCCGATCCCCTGGAGGCAAGCGAAGCGCGCAGGCCCGGTTCAACGAGCCGGGCCGAAGGCGTCAGCCGAGCGAAGTGAGGGAACGATGGAAGCCCGTAGGGGGCGAGACGCCGCAGGTGGCTCGATGCGCAAGCACGACAGCGCGATCGGCCAGAGACGCACAGACCATGCATCCAGCTCCCTACGATATGGGACCATAGCCTTATGAGAGTCACTTGCTCTCCGCCTAGGCACAATGACACCTGCCATGGAAATACAAGAATTGCAGGACGATGAACTGATTGCCCAAGCCCAAGAATGGCGGCTGCGGGCACTGCGCGGGGAGAAGGAAGCACGCGGCATGGCGCACGAGCTGGAGCGCGAAGTGCGCAGGCGGTTTGGCAATCCCCAAGCCGAGACGCAGCACTCACTCAAAGAGGTGCGCGTGCTGGGAGAGCTACCGTAAGGACTGAGCAGCGCCGAGTGCCTTGAACCACTGCATCCCCCACATCAGCAAAAGACCAGCGCAGCCAGGAACAGCCGATCACCAGCCAGTCGATGCCTCGGCAATCATCAGGCTCGACGGGAACAGACTTCGCAGAGACCCGCCCCGTCACCTGAGAGCAACCCATCCAGGGCTTGCAACCAGGCGCCGGAGCAGGCGGATGCCCGGACCTCAGGACATCTCGTACGGGAGAGCACTGGACTCCAATCCGTTCCGCAGAGGTGCACAAGGAAAACCCCAGAAAACCTCACTCGGGCCACCACAGCGGCCGATCCGGCGCCGCGCCTTCGGCCCGCAACGCGTCGGCAAGCCCATGCACGGGATCCTTGAGACTGCCGCGCATCAGGGCGATCCATGTATGCAGGGCCTCGTCCTCTGACCTGTCGCCTGCGATCACCTCCAGGCGGGACAACATGTCCAGGACACGGTGATAGTCTCCAAGCGCCTCCACAACGGCAAGGGCGCGCGGTAGCTGGGATGCCCGGGCTTCCCGACGCTCGGCGCGGGCCTCTTCGGCAGCGGCCGTGATACGGCGCGCAAGATCGGCTTCCTGCTGCGCCTTCGCCCGCATCGCGGCTTCCTCGGCCACAAGCTTCGAGCGAAGCGCCTCTGCCTCAGGAAATGCGATCAGAGCCTGGGTGATCTCGGGGAGGCGTTTCTCCATCTGCTCCCGGGTCCCCGACCACTGGCGGGCAATGGCGCTCCAGTCTCGCTCCAGCTTCAGCTTGTAGGCATCAAGGGCCCTGTACTCCGCAGGCTCATAGAGGACGCCCTTGCGCGGGGGCTTGATGATTTTTTCCGCCTGCTCGGCGAAGTTCAGGCAAATAGAGCCTCCCGCCCTGCGGATCTCGACCGTGTTACGGGAACCCTTGCCGCTGGCAACGATCTGGCAGCCTCCCGCGATGAGCCCACGGAGCAGCGCCTCGTGGAAACGAAGAATCCAGTCAATGTTGGCCGTCGTGGCGGTGACGCGCAGGCAGCCTTCGTCGGTGATGTACCGTCCCATCGACATATGGTGTCCGGTGATGCCACCGAAGAAAGGCCGTCCCAGACCCGCAGCACGTTCCCTGTCCCGCGCCCGCTTCTGTTCCTCGCGCTCGATGGACTGGAAGAAGCGGGCTGTTCTGGCCACCAGCGGATAGCAGTTGTCGAGTGAGGTTGGTATTTCGATGGGCGATACGGCGACGCCATGCGGCGCACCAAGGCTACGCTCATTTACCGCAGAACAAAGAACCTACGCGCAGTCCAGCTCCTCCTGGGCCACTCAAAGATCGAGTCAACTGTCCGTTATCTTGGCATTGAGGTCGACGATGCTCTTGAGCTATCCGAACAGACCGAGATTTGAGTTGACGGAGCACAAAATTCTCACCGGGGGCGGCTAAGCTGTGGGCCTTAGATCACCGGAAGCTGTGGGATCACGAAGGGCATCCCGGGCAGCAGATCCGAAGTTGATCGATTCCTTTTTTGGGAGCTATAGCCCTCAGAGTTTGTTTTTGCGAAACAGCGTTCGCTGCGGACGACAATAGTCATTCAGCTCATCCTGAAGAAACCGGCCCCACATCTTGGAGCTCAGTCGCGTAAGCGCAGGAGAACCCATCACGGTAGTCGCTAGCGCGTCTGGCCAATCCGTGCGCCCTCCGCTCGGACCTCGTGTACTTGGAACTCACACTATCACTCTACTTGCGGCAGGCTACTAAAGGTCAACGCTGGATCGGCATCAATGGTCCGTTTGATGTTGGCGCCAACATCTTGGAGCGTACGAGCAAGCCCAACCTGCCCCAGCTAAAGAGAATCTAATCGCGGTATGGCTCTGTTGCGGAAAGAGTCATGATGATTGAATGCCTCACGAATGTTCTCGCGCAGCAAATCATCGTCCCAGGGTTTAGTAAGGAACTTGTAGATGGATCCGCGATTGATCGCGTCCGCAATAGACTCAAGATCGGTGTACCCTGACAAGATGATCCGAATCGTTTCTGGATAAAGATCACGGACGCGGGACAAAAACTCCGTGCCGGACATTTCTGGCATCCGCTGATCCGACAAAATCACCTGCACATCGTGATCACCGAGG
This sequence comes from Acidovorax sp. sif0632, assembly GCF_019218805.1. Classification (NCBI taxonomy): domain Bacteria; kingdom Pseudomonadati; phylum Pseudomonadota; class Betaproteobacteria; order Burkholderiales; family Comamonadaceae; genus Acidovorax; species Acidovorax sp. sif0632. The sequence goes on from NZ_JAHUWW010000003.1 coordinate 312,674, forward strand.
ATTCTCAGGCCCTCTTTTGCACTCGAAGCGGCCAGGATTTCATATCCATCCCGCCGCAGTACGCGTCTTAGAGCTGAAAGAATGCCCGGCTCGTCATCGACCACCAGAATTCTTCGCACCGGAGCATCAGGCTCTCGCGGAACCGGAATACAAGCTCCGGTATGAAGCAGCTGTCCCATGTCCTGCATGGATAAGGGCTTGCTGAAGTAATACCCTTGTATCTCATCGCAGTGTTTGCGACGCAGGTAGTTCATCTGGGCTTCTGTCTCGACCCCTTCGGCAATCACTTTGAGCTTGAGATTGTGGGCCAGATCAATGATGGCAATACAAATTGCAGCAGCATCAGGGTCGTAAATAACATCTTTGACGAAGCTCTGATCGACCTTCAAATAGTCGATAGGCAGCTTCTTAAGGTAGGCCAACGAAGAATAGCCCGTACCAAAATCGTCAACCGCCACGCGAACACCGAATTCGCGCATTTTCCTCAGACACTGCACGCACGATGCCACGTCCTCCACGAACAGGCTTTCCGTGATTTCTATGTCCAGAATGCTTGCATTGAAGGCTTGGAGTTTCTTGCGAACAGCATCCGCGAAATCTGCTCGCCTCATCTGGACCGCCGACACGTTGACCGCGATTCGTGGGGGTACGAGCCCCAGGGCGCACCATTGCGCATGGTCGGCAAGAGCCCGTTCGATGACCCATTGCCCCACTTCACCGATCATGCCGGTTTCTTCCAAGATGGGAACGAACTGTGCTGGGGGTATCAGGCCGACTTCGGGATCTTGCCAGCGGATTAGCGCCTCCATGCCCGTAATCTTTCCATCATGCAACCCAACCTTCGGCTGATAGTGCAAGAGGAATTGATCGCTCTTCAGCGCCTTGTGCAGCTTGCTTTCGATGCTCAACTGATTGCGCACCCGAGTGTTCATCGAGGTGGCATAGAACTGGTATCGACCCTGGCTGGCGCTGGCCTCGCGGCAAGCGGCTTCTGCATTGGTGAGCAAGACATCCGCATCATGCCCATCCTCAGGAAACATCGCGATTCCTGCGCGCAAAGTCAGATACAGCTCTTTACCTTCGACGAGAAAAGGTTTGTCGATTTGCGGCTGTACTTTTTCACGCAAAAAATGTGCGACATCCGAAGGCGACCCGCAGTGTGTAAGAACACCCCCGAACTGGTCGGCACCGATTCTGGCTATTTGGTTTGTACGGCCAACAACCTCCGAAAGGCGCAAGGCCACGAGCTTGAGCAGTACATCGCCCACGTGCCTTCCTAGCGTGTCATTGACGTTCCTGAAGCGGTCTACGTTGAACCACAGCAACGCCATCTTCGAAGAACTCTCGGGGTTGTTCTGCGTCAACTGGCGTATGCGATCTTGAAGCAGACTCCTGTTGGGCAAACCGGTGAGTGCGTCGTAGTAGGCAAGATAGTTGAGCTCTTCCGCTTTCTCTAAATGATCCAGCGAAAACGCAATGTCGTTTGCCAGCTCCTCCAGCAAAAGAACTTCTTCGTCATCGAAAAAGTGTGTTTCTTCGGAATACAGCACCAATACCCCAATGGATTGCTGCGCGATGGAGAGCGGCAGAACGGCGAAACTTGCGAAGCCACGGTCGAGCGCCTGCTGTTTGAGCACAATCCGCTCATCTTTGGCGGTGTTCTGGACGAGGATTGTGAAACCTTTTCGGATGCTCTGCCCGACTATTCCGTACTCGCTCTCCTGCTCGACGCGCATTCCCATTGGGATGTGTTCGATATAGTCCTCCCCCGCCCCGGACCATGCCACAGCGGCTACGCGCTGCGAATCGTTATCCACAAGACCGATCCATGCGAGCTTGAAGCCTCCTGCATGGACAGCGATATTGCAGGCCTCCTGGAAAAGTTCTTCCCGATTCTGGGTTCGTACGATGAGTGAGTTGATTCCGCTGAGCACAGCGTAGACCCTATTGAGCCGCTGGACCTTAATTTCAGCGTTCTTGCGTTCAGTGATATCAACCACTGAGCCTGCCATGTAGGTGGCGCGTCCGTGTGCGTTCCAGACCGCCTGTCCCTTGGCGTGGGACCAGCGATAGCTACCATCCTTTGCCAAGGCTCTATATTCGACGTCATAGGGAACATGGTTCCTGATATGTGCGGAGAATGCAGCGAGGACTCGCACTCGGTCGGCGGGTTCTAGAAGCGCAAGCCATCCCTCTGCGGTGTTCTCGACATCTTCTTCGCTATAGCCCAAACGCATCTTCCACTGCGGCGAAATCTGGGCCAACCCCGTTTCGATGTCCCAGTCCCACACATCGCCCGTGGACGCTGCGAGTCTGAACCGCAACTCACTGTGACGCAATGCTTCCAGCGTTCTCCGCTGCTCAAGCGCTGACTGCGCATCCCCCAACGCGCGACGCACAGCTGGGGCCAACCTTGCAAGATCGTGCTTCAGGACGTAGTCGGTCGCACCGCTTTTGAGCGCATGGATGACGTGGTCCTCACCGAAGACCTCTGACACCAAAATGAAGGGTGTATCGGGACAAACATCCCTGGCGACTAGAAGGGCATCCAATCCACTAAATTGAGGCAACTTGAAATCCGAAACGATTAATTCGGGTAACTGGTCCTGCAGGGCAGAGCGCAAGCTCTTTTCGGAATCCACAACTCGGATCTCGGGATTCAGAGCCGCTCGCTGCAGAAGCTGCGCAACTAACTCGACGTCACTCGGGTTGTCCGAAACAGCCACAATGTTCAGGGATGCGATCTGCAACTGCCTCTCCTCGCTTCCGCAAGAGTGCGGGTGCGTCACGGTCAGTCTACGCAACGAGCCCTCGGATATCAAGAAATTCGGTCACCTTGCCCCGCTTCACATCTGAGCCCGGTCCTAACTGCCGGTTTCAAGTCAGGCACGCCCATCCCCAGTACAAGCGCAGGCTGCTCAGGCACTGGCGGCGGTGGTACCCAGCTGTTGCTCGGATAATCCGCAAAATCTTGCCCGCCCGCATTTGAGGACCACTTTTGCAGGCGCTTGATGGACATCCATGTGCAGTCCCTTGACGCCGTTAGGCAAGCCCAGTTCCTTACGAATCACCCGTACCAAAGCGGCTTCTCCTGGGTCTAGGTCAACGGTGAGGCGGTCGGTCGGTCGGTCGGTCGGTCGGTCGGTCAATTTTGTCTTCACCGACCTTTCAGGTGTGAAACTTAACCGCGTTCATCTGCGCAGGGCAGCAGCCCAGATTGCAGGGACACAATGTGCAAGAGCTGCGAGGGGCCCCTGAAAACTGCCACTGTCGCGCCCAATACTAGGGCTGCAGAGGTTCGTGCTCTCTAGCGAGCGCCTCACGTCCCTTTGGTGTTAGTGCTAGCACGCGCGCATGGTGTATGCCGGAGAGCGGGTGTGGCAGCAAAACGGACACCAGATCGGCAGCGCGCAACACCCGAAGCTTGTCAATGCTCTCCTCATCTTCAACGGTGATCGGCAACTGAGCTTGAGCGATCTCCCGCAGGTACTCGAAAGGCACAGGCATCTCCTCGAAAAACGTCTGGAAGCGAGAAATTTTTATGTAGTTGTCCGCAACGCTATGTAATAAATCGTTTACCCCACTCCACTCATGGACAAGCGAACTCTTGGGTCGAATGACGACTGCGGATTCGGAGACTCACGGGCTCCGAAGATGCCCCATGGCATCGTCCCTGCGATGGTTGCAATCTCGACAAAAAGCGTTGGACAGTAAATAGCGAGGGTATCGCTATCGCTGATAGTTTGCGGACCGTGCCTGGGGGGAGCCATGGAGCACGAAGCTCGACTATCTGGCTCTTCTTATAGAACACTTCAACACACGCGACATCTGGCGCAGGGCTGCGGCTTTCGAGGTGTCTTTCTCCGCAGCGGTGCAGTCGCTCGGCACCCAGACTTTGTACCCATGCATGTAGGCGTCCATCGCCGTCAGATGGACACACATGTCCGCAGCCAAGCCCACTACGATCAATTCGCGTGCCTTCAGCTGGTGTAAAAGATGGTCCAGCGGGGTTGAGTGAAATGCAGAATGGCGAGGCTTCAGGATTGTTAGGTCGCGCGGTTGGGGGGCAAGCAAGGTGGCAATCTCGCCACGAGCCCCGGCCAGAGCTTGGCAGGCCGTCACCAGCTGTTTGAAATCTGAATGCCAAATCCCGTAGTTGTCATTGGCATAGATGGCGGCAACACCTTTGGACGCCAAACGTTTTTTAAGCTGTGCTGTGGCCCTGGCAGCAGGTAACGCACGCTTGAGCAAGCTCTCCGCGCCCGGAAAGTGCATGGGGTTGATGAAATCCACCAATACTAGAACCGTCGGGCTTGCCTTCAGAGAGTGCTGGTGAGCCCTGTCAAGAATGGTGGTCCTGGAAGTCATAGCATGAACACCTGTGGGCCATCCGAGGTTTCAGTTGCCAGCCTTATCAGGAATGCGCCTGGCCATGGAGCTCTCCTGAAAGTAATCGGTCAGTCTGTTCTCATTGCTGTCGCCTGGTTGTAGGACGTATTCAGTCAGAGATGTCTCCTTCACCCGGCGGAGAATGGAGAAAGCTCCGTCCTTTCGGCGACCCCTATCTGCTTTAGGAGAGGCGACCGAGTGCCTTGATCGCCGCAGACAAAGAGACGGCAGCTCCGCCATAGTCTCGCCACGGTCCGTTACCGGTGCGCAGTCTGCGCCCGACAGATTGAACGTTCCAGTGCGCACCACCGGTGACCCTGCCTAGCTCTTCCCACGATACTGGCACCGACACCCCCATCCCAGGACGGGCTCGGGCTGTCCAGGCGCTGGCGGTGGTAGCGCCAAGTCCATTGCGCAGATAGTCCGCAAAAATCTTGCCCACGCGATTTTTCGGGCCACTCTTGGCTACGAACCGCTGCGGGATGGTGCGTGCCAGGTGTTGAACGACCTCATGGCTGAAGCCTTTGACGGTGTCCCAGTCGTGCAAGCGCTTGATGGGCACAATGATATGCAGACCTTTGCCGCCACTGGTCTTGAGAAACGCTGGCAAGCCTAATTCGGTGAGCATCACGCGTACCAAGGTGGCGGCCTCCTGCACATGTTCCCACAGCACTCCTTCTCCGGGATCCAGGTCAAAGGTAATGCGGTCGGGGCGGTCTATCTTGTCTTTGCGGGCATTCCAGGTGTGGAATTCCACCGTATTCATTTGCGCAGCTGAGAGCAAGCCCTCCAGGCTGCTCACCTCTAGCAAGGGCGGGTGAGACGGGTATAGCGCTTGCGCAAGCTCTCGCACGCCGCTCACCCCCTTTGCGCGCCCAACATCCCAATGTTTCTGGAAGAACAGGTCCCCGTCTATCCCATCGGGTGCGCGGACCAGTGAAGTTGGCCGTGCTTTGAGGTGGGGCATTAACAGCGGTGCCACGGTGGCGTAATAGCGCACTAGGTCCATCTTGGTGATGCCGGTGGACGGATCGATGATGCGGTCCGCATTGGACACGCGCACGCTGCCCACAGCCGAGTCGGCTGCTGGGGTGGTCTTGCTGAGTGGCTGGGGCTTTTCTTGCGGGATGAACTTGGGGGTTTTGTCGCTACGCAAGCCCCTGAACACCGCGTGGCGAATGCGACCCTCATGGGTCCACTCCGCAAAGGACACCTCTGCAAGAAGCCGGGGAGTGACCCAGTGCGCCTTCTTGTCGACCGCCCTGGCGTTCTCAAACGGGTTTTTCGATACCTTGATCCTCTGCAGTTTTGCATGCAAATCCGTCAGCAGTTGCTGACTGAAGCCCGTGCCCACGTTGCCCACATAGCGCAAGGTGCCATCATCGTCATGCACACCCAGCAACAATGAACCAAACCCGAAGCGGGAACCCTGGGGATCGGTGTATCCGCCAATCACAAACTCCTGACGATGGCTGCATTTGAGCTTGATCCAGTCCTTGGTGCGACGCGACACGTATGCACTGTCTTTTCGCTTGCCGATGACGCCTTCAAAACCCAGTTGGCAAGCCGAAGAGACTAAGTCCGAGGGCTGGACATCAAAAGCCTCGCTGAAGCGGATGTGGTCCGAGGAAGACGCACCAATAACCTTGCCAAGTTGCTCTCGGCGTTCCATGAGCGAAAGACTGCGCAGATCGTCGCCGTCCGCATAGGGCAAATCGAATACGTAGAAAACCAGCTTGTCCGTAGACTCGCCATCAAAAGCGTTTTGCAGCGCCTGAAAATCCGGGATGCCCTGTGCATCGGGCATCAATACCTCGCCATCGATCCATCCTGATTTCAGCGGCAGGCGGGCAACCGCCTGCGCAAGGTGCGGCGCCTTAGCAGTCCAGTCGTTGCCATTGCGGGTGTACAGGCGCGCCTTGCCATCCTCAACGCGCGCCATCAAACGGTAGCCGTCAAACTTCAGCTCCCAGATCCATTCTTCCGCATCTGCGGGAAGGCCCTCCACCAGTGTGGCGAGCTCGGGAGAGAGTTTGGTGGGGAGGGGCACTACGGGGGCTTTTTTCGAGGTCTTTGGTGGGGCGCTGGGCCGAGTTCGGACGGGTTTTCCTGTTGATCGTTTATCTTGCTGCGGCACTGTGTCGCCCTTCTTAGGCGGCAAGGGCGGCGGGATGGCTGCCACGCTGTCCGGCATTTCGTCTACTACGCTGAAAATCTGTGCAGAACGCTCCAGTCCGTCGCGCTCCTTAATGAGCAGCCAAGGGGGCTGGCGCTCGCCGCTACGGCCGTGCATGCGCACCAAAGTCCAGTGTCCCTGCAGCTTGTGTCCATGAAGCTTGAACTTGAGCTTGCCGTTGCGATAGCCCTCCGCGGGATCACCCTGAGGCTCCCAATAGCCTCGGTCCCAGATGATGACTCGGCCTGCACCGTACTGCTTGGGCGGTATCTCGCCTTCAAAGCTGTTGTACGAAATGGGATGGTCTTCCACCTGCACCGCCATACGTTTTTCTGCCGGGTCAAAGCTCGGTCCTTTCGGAACCGCCCAACTCTTCATCGTTCCCTCGATTTCCAGCCGCAGGTCATAGTGCAGGCGACTCGCCCAGTGCTTCTGAATGACGAACTGCAGCGCTTCAATACCAGGGGCCCCACCTTCTACAGGTTCTGGCGTGATGCTGAAGTTGCGTTTCTTCTTATACGCATCGAGAGCGTCCTTCATAGCCATGGTTCGTTATGCGGCGCGTCGGCCAGTTTTTTTGGAGGCGGGTTTTGTGGGCTTGGCGGACGGGGCGCTTTTATTTTTGGCAAGGGGCTTCTTGGCAGCAGCTTTCTTGGCGGGCGTGGACGGAAGCCGAGTCACGGATGCCTTGGCTTTGCCTGTCGACAGACTGCGCGATTTCTCCGGCGACTGGGAAGACTTTCCCGCCAGGCTACGTTTCAGGAGCGAAGTGAGATCCAACACCTCGGCGCCTGCAGATGCCGGCGGGCTGCTCTCCACCTTCGCAACATCGGCGATGTCTCCGGCTGAGGCCTTCTTCTCCACCAGCGCATTGATTTGGTCAGCAAAGGAGTTGCGGAAGCTGTCCGCATCCCATGCCTGTGTCATGTCATCGATAAGCTGCACGGCCATAGCCATTTCAGCATCTTTGATACCTGCGGTCTTGGGGTCCAAAGGTGGCAGATTCAATTGCTCGAATGATCGAATTTCGCCGCCCCAGCGAAGGAGATTTAATATGAGCGCCCGACCACAAGGTATGAGCACGGCGAGGTGCTGCTTGGACTGGATGACGACCTTGGCCACACCTACCTTGTTACTTTTGCGGAGCGCTTCGCGGAGCAAGGCGTAGACCTTCTCGCCCCGCTTGAGTGGAGCGGTGTAGTAAGGCCGCTCAAGATACACAAACGGAATCTCATCAGCGTCAAGAAACGCTTCGATTTCGATGGTCTGGGTGACTTTCGGAAAAGCAGCTGCGATCTCTTCGGGTGAAAGAACGACGTAGCGTCCTTCCTCGTACTCCACGCCCTTCACGATGTCGGTGCTGGCGATGTCCTTGCCAGTGATCTTGTTGATTCGCTTGTACCCTACTGGCTGCATAGAGCGTTTATCGAGCCAGTCAAAATCAACGCCCGAACTCGCGGTGGCCGAATACAACCCGACCGGGATATGTACGAGGCCAAAGCTGATAGCCCCTTTCCACATGGTGCGGGTAGATGTGGGTGCCTGGCCCCGGTCTTCTGCCATGACGCCGCTCACTGGGAAACAAGGTAATTGTTGACTGCGCCGCCCGAGGGCACGACTGCCACCACTGCCATCCAACAGTGGGGCCAGCCGCGCAGCTCGTAAGGCTCCCCCAATCTGATGAACGCGCCGTCGTGAATAGTTTTGTCGTAACTCATATATCAACTCCTTGAAAGGCACTTAGTCGAAATGCGTCTAGGGACTGGTGGAGGAAGAGACATTCAAGCGCATAAATGGGATCACCGAGCGTGCATGGCAATCAGTGCTTAGCGATACAACTAGACCGTGTGGCTTGCCCGTCCACCGTAGCGCTAAAAAATCATCCCAGCGGTTTCCACCGTGGCGGCTCGGGCTCTGGGTACGGAAACATTTCGCGCCGGGGACGCTGCAACGCTTCCCACTGCCGCATTCGCTTCAGTTGACGGGGTTTGAGAAGTACAGAACCGGAGCGATGGGTCTTCGACATATAGGCCTCCTCAACGCGTGGACCGAAATAACAATGCTGGCCGCCGTTGCGTTGTCACCTGATTTGCGGTGCGTTCAATGCGGCCCTCTGGGGTACTTTGCGTATGAGCCTCACACGCGTGCGTGAAGGCAAGAAAATTTTCGTATGTGAACGCAAGAACCCGGCGCTCGCAATTCTCACAAGAGGGTATTTGCGCTGCACTTTGCTTTCTCATTGGAGTGACCTCCACCATTGCCAGAACGTCACATCAGCGTAGGACATGCACCCAGCCTCCGGGAGCAGGAATCTTTCAATCGAGCGTGTAGGTCATCACCGATTCAAAGCTGGAGTGATCACATTGCTCCGGACTGTCGGGAGTACGGACATTGAGCCTTGTTGGCCACCCACGTTTGCCTACGACTTTCGCCTACATCGACCTCATTCCTGTCTATCGACGATGCAGTTCCCAACGATCTATAAGGGACATTCGGATCCCCTGGCGTTTGACTTCAAAAAACTGGTGGCTTCGGGTTGGCCAATTTTCAAGGAGATTCTGTGGACCACGTCAATGATCACATTGCGCAAGTCACTTATCGAAATATCGAGAACATCCTATGCGCCGAGGACGTTCGAAGGAACAACACTCAGCTTCTTTACCGGGCTGTGGCGAAGGTAACTCAGGCATGCGGCACGGTGGGCTTTCTGGCTCTAAACGCCTTCATTTTTATTGGTTGGATAGTGTTCAACGAGCTCATCGTTAAGTTCGATCCTTTTCCATACACCCTGCTGCTATTTGGAGTGTCGCTCGAAGCGATTTTTCTGTCAGTTTTGATTCTCATCAGTCAGAACATGGCAGCAGCGGAGAGTGAACGTAGACACCATTTGGACCTCCAGATGAATCTACTCTCAGAACGAGAAATTACGGCGCTCATGCGGCTTGTAGTGCATATGGCAGAGAAGAACGGTATCCCGGATGAAAAGACGGAGGAAGTGCGTGCTTTCGCCCACGAAACGGATCCTGCGGGTGTGCTCCATCAGATCGTCCGCGCTGAACACCGACATCGCCTGGTCGTCGCAGGGGAGACCGCCCAGCCCAGGGCCAAAAGTGGCTGATGGGCTCCGCTGAAGTTCGGCCCCTGGGCATATCCCGCGTCACTGGAGCGACTGGCCACGCACTCTTTGCTCGCTCGTCCTACACGAGGCGCTTCCCTCCAAAAATACGATGGCATCGTGAACTTTGAAGCCCAAAATGCCCCTTTCGCTTCTGACCTTTAATCGCGGAGATTTCTCATGTTTGAGAAAGCTGCTCGAAGCCACCTCCCGGTCGCTCGACAAGACATCCGGGGAACGCGGGAAGTCGTGATGCCCTTTACACGAGGGTTGGCAGGACATACGAGTCATCACGAAATTGCGACTCGGGCCGAAGTAGCTCGCCGGATAGCGCACATGAAAGGCTGCGGAGTGAGTGATGAACTTCCCCAGGCGCTGTGGCCCGCCCGTACCTATCTCATCCCAAGCGAAACAGTGGTGGGTCTGGAGCTGGCTAAGAGCATTGGACTTCATGGTGAGGACGATTTGTTCGGAGGTGTCGTACCTCACGCATTTATCGCCTCAAAGGCGATTACGCATCCATTGGTCTCACCCAACTCAAAACGCCCTGAAGGGTGGAATCCTCAATTTCACGAGTTGGTACGTGACGCAGTGCTACCGGGTTACACAGCGTTTTCTCGTTCTGACGCTACAGAGGCCGTGAGGGAGTTGTTGGCACTGGGCCCGGTTCGACTGAAGCCCGTCGCAGAGACAGGGGGTCATGGACAGGTAGTAGTGAAAGGCCTCAAAGAGTTGAATGCATGCCTGTCACAAACGCCGGTTCAAGCATTGCGAGGGCCTGGCCTAGTGCTTGAACACAACCTGTCAGCGGTCGAGACACTGAGTGTCGGGCAAGTTCGAGTTGCTGGCATATTGGCTAGCTACTACGGTAAGCAGCACCTCACCGAGAACAATGCAGGTGTAGTGACATATGGAGGGTCTGACTTAACGGTCGTGCGTGGGGATTTCGGTGATCTATTGAAAACCCTAGCACCGGGCGCGGAGCGCATCGCTGTGGAACAGGCGCTCACCTACGACGAGGCGGTGAGGGGTTGTTTTCCAGGATTTTTTTCTTCGCGTATCAACTACGACGTCGCGCAAGGCCCGAACGCCATGGGCCAGTGGTGCTCTGGTGTCCTTGAACAGTCTTGGCGCATGGGAGGCGCGACGGGCGCCGAGATCGCTGCGCTGGAGGCTTTTCATGAGGACCCAAGTCTCATGCTGGTTCACACAAAGTGTGTCGAAATATTTGGCCCTCTTGTGCCACTTCCAGACGGTGCCGTGAAGTATTTCCAGGGAGAGGATCCTGAAGCGGGATTTTTGACAAAGTATGCGCTGGTGGAAAACCGATGACTACACGACACAGGACCATAAAGATTCCCACAGGAGATCGAACCATTGCTGGAACGTTGGTCGCGCCCGACACAATCGTCCCCGGCGTTTTGCTGGTGCATGGATGGGACGGAAGCCAGGAGCAGTACTTGGCACGGGCTCACGCCATTGCCGCTCTGGGATGCATTTGTCTCACCATTGACTTGCGTGGCCATGCGAACGATCGGGTACAACGTGACATCGTGACCCGCGAGGACAATCTCAACGACATGTTGGCGGCGTACGACACTCTCGTAGGCCATCCCGCCGTCGACGAAGAGTCTGTTGTGTTGGTAGGAAGCAGCTACGGTGGCTACCTGGCCTCGATCCTCAGCGCTATTCGGCCCGTGCGCTGGATGGCCCTGCGCGCCCCCGCCTTATATAAGGACGATGAGTGGCTGACGTCGAAACAGCATCTTGATCGGCAGGAAATTGCCCGTTATCGGGCATTGGAACTTCCAGCCAATAGCAACAGAGCCCTTGCGGCAAGCGCCGCTTTCAAAGGGGATGTTCTGCTGGTGGAGTCGGAGCTCGATCACATCGTCCCCCACACAGTGATCGAGAATTATCTAGCAGCTTTCCTCAAGACCCGATCCATGACACACCGGATGATTCCTGAAGCCGACCATAGCCTTTCTAAGAAAGAATGGAGCAACGCTTACACAGAAATGCTGGTGAAGTGGATGTCGGAAATGCTCGGTCACGCGAGGGAAGGCTTGGCTTCTGGACCAACACTGCGGTAGTGCTATCTCGAGTTGGAGGCTGACAGTAAGAAACTCAGAGGATCACGCATTTCTGCCCCAACAAGGGAATCTCGATAGGGACTCACGATGCAGGGAGGGCAGACAAAGTCAATCCGTCTGCCCGCCTCCTGCAGCGCCGCTGGCCGCAGACAGACCACCGCGATACGGTTCTGACGGCTCGGAGATGGTTCGCAGCGCGTCCATGGTGTCTGTGTCCTCCTCACCCTTGGTGGCCAAGTCACCCAGCGATACCACGCCCACCAGTTGCTGATCCTTGTCTACCACCGGAAGCCGACGCACCTGCTGGCTGCGCATAGTCTCCAGCGCCGCCGCGACGGTGTCATCCTCCTTGCAATACAACAAGCCCTCGGACATGACCTCGCTAAGCGGTGCATGCACGAGCTCTTGTGCCACCCCCCGCACGACAATGTCGCGGTCGGTGACCATACCCACTAGGCGGGCTCCATTGCAGACAGGCAGGGCACCAACGTCCAACTCACGCATTGCTTGCGCGGCCGCCGTCACAGTTTCACTGGGAGCCATGGTGCGTATGCCTCGGGTCATAACATCAGATACGGTTTGCATGTTGCGTCCTTAAATCAGGTGTGAGGTAGAACGGCGAGAAGAGCTCCAGTCGGGTCTGTGAATGGGCCAGGCAGTAGCGAATTCTTCCGCCTGGCCCAACAGTCAGCATCAGCACGGGCTGAGTCAACCGCAACGATCAAGTCGCATCTTTGGACTTTTGGGTATTCCCCTGGGAGCCGCTGGCGCCGCTGCCGGGTGCAGTGTTAGAACCAGAGTTCTTCTGGTTCTGCTGCCCTTGCTGCTGACCCGACGATCCGGTGTTGCGGGTAGTCCGCCACTGGCTGAAGTCGTCTGAGAACTTCTGGTAACGCTCCTTGCGCCAAGTGTCGTAGTCATCGTCCAGCATGCGTAGCTGCTCATCTCGCCACTGCTGATAATCGGGATCACGGTAGCCTTGGCTCTGCTGCGCGGGCATTGAACCGCGGATGAAACCGTATGCGTTGCCGCCCTGTTCTCGGTCCCCATCACGATAGGACGAAGTGAAGCGACCTTGATCGCGAAAGCCCTGATTGTCAAACGGCGCACTCCACGCATGCGGTTGTTGGTCGGCGTCTTGGTTGTAGGCGGAGCGGCTTTGCGAGCCATACGAGCCGCCCCAGTCTCGGCTTCTTGGAGATGGATATCCCTGCGACTCGCTGCGGAAGTTCCCGCTATCACGGCTCATGCCATATTGGCCATAACCCTGCTGCCCGTAGCGCTCTTGACCCGAGCGTTCTTGGTCATAGCGGGCGCCGCGTGTCTCGAACTCCCGGCGATAACCGCCGGTACCGCTTCGTTGATCATCGCTGCTGTAGCCCTGGTGGTTGCTGCGCTCGCCGAGCCGCGTGTCATCGGCATCTCTGCCCATGCCGTGATGGGAAAAGTTGCTATCGTCGCTGTCTCTGTAGCCCATAGTTGACTCCTTGTGAAGTGGTTGAAAATTTGCACACGAACACCATGGGTGAGTCGTGTGAAGTTCATGTTCGGTGGGCGCAACAGAGCGTTTTGTAGGTCAGTTCCTATAGGCTTGTGAGCCCAGGGCGATGTGGTGTAAGAAGGAGCACTCGGTGTAGCAAGACGCAAAGACAATCTGCAAGTGAGCGATAAGACCGCCTTTAAAGGTTAGGGCGGAAACATTCCAGCCGATACCGGTTGGATGTGTGGAGGGGCCGCCGACGACGGCTGAAGAAAAGTCTTGCGTAAGTCGAGCTTGGCGACCTCGCAGAACATGGGCGTTGCGCGCCGTTCTGTGCTTCTCCCATCGCCGGGGCGCCCCCCCCCGAAAGTAGCTGATGCGCCATTCGTTCAATACGGAGATCCGCACCTAAACCCAACTCCCCCGCCATGCCAATCCGACGCGAGGGTGAGTGGTGCGGTCGTGTACGTACTGACTGAGACGCCGCAGGCTGATGAGGTGTTCGGCTCTCATTTCTCCAGCAGCGCTAGTAGCTCGACACGGCAAATCGATAGCCGGCCTCTCAGGCATACGCAACTGTCCGACAAGGCGAGCAGAGCTCGGATGACGCTTTAACCCTCGGAGTCTTTTAGCCTGAGGGTACCTAGCAATCGTGCTAGCGATCTACTTCATAGGAGCTATCAAATGTCTACCTTGAAATCCCTAAAAGCTGCGGCTGCTGTGCTTACATCCTTTTCCCTCATCAGCCTTGCAACCGCACAGAGCAATCCGCCGACTACTGCAAATCCAAACCCAGCCACTGGGGCAGGCCAGCAAAGCTCTCAGAGCACACCCATGGGAAGTACTGGTACTCAAGGAAACTCCAACACCGGGACTCCTGCATCTTCATCTGATATGGGCAGTTCCGGCTCAACGTCCAACTCTGCCAACCCTGCTGCGCCTGCACAGTCGAATGCAGGAGCATCGGCAAGTCGTCCTCCCCGTGCTGACCGAAACTGAGAATTCAAACGAATGTACAAGGGCGACGTCGCGAGCAAAATATCTGCAGCTTCGAGCCCTTTTCTGATTTCCCGGCAGAAGGAATTATTCTGGACTACGGCGCGTAACTGGCGATGCCTGCCGGAGAAACCATTTCCCGTCCACTTGTTGCGAACAGAGCACAGATGCAATTGGCACACAACATCAAAAGTCCATAACAGCGATCTCTGGGGACATTTGCTGGGTATACAAAATGCAGTCAGTTGTTGATGCAAACTCATCGGTCGTCGGCGAGGAGGATCCGGGTGCTGGTCTGGAATCCGTCCGGGGGTATATGCAACAGCAGCAAATGCAGCTGGGCGACCATGTCCAAATGGTGTGCAGAACGGGCGGTGAAGAGCTTTGTATAGAAATTCGTCCAAGTGAAAATAGCCCCTGTCCGACTTTCACGCATCTTCTTGAGCTCGTAGTCGGGCACCACAACTCCATCGCAGATGCCGTTTGGGATGTGTTTCAGGCAACAGGTCAACACCAGCTTGAAGTTGCAGTCTGCGAGAGAGTGGACGGGACACTCGCTGTAAAAATTGATCATCACTAACTCCAATACGTCGTGCATTGACTTCTGAACTCGTCGCATTGTGGTGAAGAGGGGTTCCAAGGACACGCTGCGCTTTGATCGAGGATGAAGAAAGCTCAGCTTGGGACTAGCCCGCCTACCCCCGGAACGGCACCGGCACAGCCAACTGCAAAAACCAGGTGCACTTGACCACGGAGTCCACTGCAACGTGACCACACGCGCCACATCTGCTTGACCGACCGGACCAGGGCCCCGTGCCAATCGGAGTTGCTCGGCGTAGGAGCTCCTCCTCCTCTGACAAACATCAGATCCCCACAAAGCTACCTTGCAGAACCGAAACGCGCTAGGTCGCATGCTGTTCGGACTGCCATCGGCAGGTGGTAGGGGCTTGGCTGATCATTGAGTCCGGCAGACTTGCCACCAATCCGTTCAATTGACTATGAGATTGGGCGCACTCGACTGGCACGTATCAGCACTCTGCAGTGGGCCATTGCGCTGCAGGCATGGAGAGGGCTGCCATGCATCGGTTCTACCCGAGTCATGTCAACGTCTGAATCAGGCTGGTTGCTGACCTTGAGATTTCAGGACTGAATGACAGCGATTTGCGAAACCCGCCATTCATGCCCGATGAACGCGTTGGTCTGCCGTATCCCCGGAACCGGTCAATCAGCGACAGCTCGTCGCTAGACCGCGCGAACGGCAGGTCGCGCGACTCGCGAACTTGTGCTTTGCGCCCGAAGCGGTCCTTGCTCCCGCTCAAACGCTAGCGTACGTTCAGGGCCGCCCCAGGGCAAGCGCCCGACCAAAAGGCGCGAGCGCGAGCCATAAAGCGACGCAAGCCGAAGACCTACTTCGCGAATTCGATGTCGGACTTGTTCCACGAGCGGATCCCGGACGAGTACGCCAGCATCCCAAGGTGCATTGCGCAGACCTTCCTTAGCACGCAGTCCCTTGCGAAAGCCACGTTAGACTTTCGTCCCCGGATGCAACGTTGTCTAACCGGATGCATGTGCGAAAAATAATCGTAATGGGAGCACGCCTTGATTAAATCGAGTCCGGTCGAGATCGACAAGGATGTGTCTGGCCTGAATTGGGAGGTGGCGGACTTTCAGGAACTGGCGAAGATTGTGGCCGTTATAGCAGTCGGTCAGGTCGTACATGCCGCGCGGATCCTGGATCAGCTTGAGAAAAATGCACCAGCGATTTCGATTCCGCAATTAAACGAGGCTGCGTGTGAACAACTAACCATCAAGTCGGGCCTGAATCCAGAGCAAGAAAAAGCGGCGCGCGCCCACCGTGACGGTTTTCTCTTCGAGTGCATTTCTTGGATCGCAACACGCCAAGGAGCAAACGACCGAATCTTCCAGAAAGATCCCCACATAAGTGCTACTTCGCAAGGTCTCGACGGATTGGTAGTTGAGCTTGAACCGATGAAGGCACAAATCAAGACGGTGACGATCTGCGAAGACAAGTGCACGGACTACCCACGGAATAAATTTCGGGACGAGGTGATGCCTACATTCACGGAGCACCACGGAAACCAGGTGCGTGGACGCGAGTTGCTCGCGACGGCGGTGGACATCATCAAGTCCAAGTTCACCAACGACACGGAGGCATTGATTGCAGCCCAAAGAGTAATGGAGCTAGGCCGCCGCCGCTACCGTGCAGCCTTGACAGTGGACGCCACCATCGTTACCCCGGCAAAGCGGGTCAAGCTGTTTAAGGACTACAACGGACTGGCAGGTATCGAGCAGTCTCAGCGAATAGGTGCCACCTTCGTAATGAGCGGGGACCTGCGCACATGGTTTCAACAGTTGGCGGACGCTGTGATCGCGGCAATCAAAAGCGGGAAGGTCAAGAGTGTTTGATGTACAGACCGCCGAACTCCTGGAAGCCGCGCCAGCGGTTCCCGGCCTGAATCCGGCGCAGCTCCCGCAGCTGCTCACCCGCCACTACGCCCAGCTGGTAGCGCGCCGCTTGCGTGGTTCCCAGTGGGATGACGATGAAGGCACAGACTGGCCGCTTGAGCGCGTGGCGGACGTCTACGAAATCATGGCGACGGTGAGCGATGACCCGGAGGTGCGCCGTCCAGCCGCTTTTGTGGCAGGCACCGCGCAACAAATCCTAGCGCGGGAGTCCGAGCTTACAGCGCCGGAGGGAAATCCCATGGCCGCAGTCGGCCGCGACCAAGTTAGCGCCACACTGTCCGCAGCGCTACTGTTCTTTATTGCCGAGCAGTATGCCGATGCCTACGAGGCCGGCGGGTTGATTAATACCGGAACAGGCAGTGCTGAAGTCAGGCGTTTGGCATTGCATGTCCGTGATCTGGTGTGCGGCCGGGTGGAGGCCATCCTCCGCCGATCGTCACGGCCGGGGGGCGCCAGGCCTACGCGGGAAGGGCGCATCGAGGAACGCGCCTTCAACCGGCTAGCCGCCACGCTGGCCGACGGCATCGAGCACTTGGCACGTTATGTATTGTCTGAACCTGTCGACGGCCCCATTGGGCACCGGCGGCAGGCGCAGCGAAACTTTAAGCAGGTGCTCCAGCTTTCTGGCAATGAAACGAGCTGGAAGGGACTTGCCGGTGTGCTTCGTACGTCCTACCCCGGGCCAGCGCAGCTCGCCGCACTTCTGTTGGCTGCCAGCGGTGGGCTCGCGGATGCCTCTCTGACTCGGCTACCTCCGCCAACAGGGTCTGATGAAGATTTTTGGAAGGGCTGGTTGCGGTTCAGGGCGAAGAGCAATCCCTATGTTTGGCAAAACCACCGAGAGGCCATCGCCGAGGATTTTCACCAGGTTGGCCGCAACGCGGTGCTCGTGCTTCCCACGGGCGCAGGCAAAACCACAGTATCTACTCTGAAGATCGCCAGCACTCTTGCCAGCGGCAAGAAGGTGATCTTCCTGGCCCCGACTCATGCCCTTGCGGAACAGGTTACAGATGACCTCCAGGGCCTCTTCCCGGCCGACAGGTTCGGCATGCAGGTATCCGGGGAGTTCGATTCGCTATTGCTGGAAGGCAGCGCACTGCAAAACATCGAGGTGATGACCCCTGAGCAGTGCCTGGCGATGCTGTCGTATTCGCCTGATTCTTTCTGCGACGTCGGGCTGTTGGTTTTCGACGAGTGCCACTTGTTGAGCCCGCAGACGCACAAGATAGGGCGCGCACTGGACGGGATGTTGTGTCTGCTGGAGTTCTGTACGCAAGCCCCCGACGCCGACCTACTTTTCCTATCGGCCATGCTGAAGAATGCGCAGGAGTTCGGTGCCTGGATTACATCCTTGACGGGACGCGACTGTGCCGTTGTGGAGTTGCTATGGAAACCGAGCCGCCAAGCCCGCGGTGTTGTCGTGTACCGACGCAGCGATATCAGCACGGTGGAAGCCGCGTCCCAGGCTATCCAGTTGGCGATGGACGAAGATGCGGAAGAGCCCGCGGCGGGGCTGCGCGCTGCAGCGAGACGTGCCCTGACGGCGCAGCCTTTTGTGGTTTGGGGATTGCGCCACAATTGGGCGGCCGTACCCGATGCGCGTGTCTTGACCGCCTTGTCCAACGATACATTTGCGCTCTCTGGAAGGCTCAGCAATGGTGGTGTTGTCGCGCTGCCTAATGCTAATGAGACTGCCGCCCGCATTGCTGTGGCGGCCGCAGGTACAGGCGCGAAGTCCATCATCTTTGTCAACACCAAGCCAGTATCGGTCAGCACCGCCAGAGATATCGCAAAGCAACTCGCGCTGGACGTTGTACTCAACGAGAGAGAGGCCGCCCTGTGGTCCACGATCCAGACCGAGCTGGGACATGCCAAGCACTCGGTTTTCGGAAATGGCGCCTTCGGTGCGGTGCCCCACAACGCCGCGATGCTGCGTATTGAGCGCATGCTGTCCGAGCAGCTGTACAAGCGTTCCGATGGAGCGATGGCCATCGTCGCGACGCCGACCCTGGCGCAGGGCTTGAACCTGCCGGCGCAGATCGCGGTGCTCGCCGGCGATAAGCGGGCAGCCGAAGAGGGGAACGGTAGAGAGGACCTTCAGGCCCATGAGCTGTTAAACGCGGCAGCGCGCGCTGGACGTGCAGGCCATCTGGCCAACGGGGTTGTCCTCCTGGTGCCGGAGCCGTTGGTGACCTTCCGCAACGCCGCGCTCGATGACTCCCGGCTGTTGGCGAAGTTGAGTTCGGTCCTTCCGGAGGACGATCGGTGCGTAACCATCACCGATCCTCTTGAACGCATCCTGGACCGCATCGCTGAAGGCGAGACCGAGGACACGGAGGTACGGTATACCGTCAATCGCTTGGCGACGCTGGCTGGGGTCGACGGAGATCCAAGCCAGATGGATGCGCTCATGGCGCGGAGTTTTGGAGCTTACAAGGCCGGCCAGCGTAGGCAAGAAGATGCCTACCTGGAAAAGGTCCTGGGCTTGTGGACTGAGGTCCAGGAAGCAGCAGAGGCCGAATGGGAGTCTGTGGTGGTAGGACTGGCGTCTAAGACCGGACTACCGCTGGACCTGCTGGAGCGCCTCCGCAATAAGCTGGAAGCGGCGGCTGAGGACCTACCGACGTCGGTGGTCGGTTGGGTGCACTTCATCTTCGGGTGGCTGCAAGAGGACGTAGCTGCCCGTGATCACCTTCTGGCTGGTGTGCGGGAGGCCGCGCTCAAGGCAACAGGCGCAGCTACTACTAGCAAGCTCAAGAAGTCGACGCTGGTGGCTATCGAGCCTGCTGTGATGGCCTGGCTACATGGCGAGCCTCTCAATGCCATCGAGCGCATCCTGAAGGGCGATCCAGATGCGAAGGCACCGACAAAGGCGATTTGCCCGCGTGCGCGTGAGTTGGCCTCGACGTTCGTCGTGCGTGGCTTGTCCTTTATTGCTGGCGTAGTAGCACGAATGGTCATGGACATGGACCTCACGTCGGATGGCGACCCTGAGGCTTCTCAGGTTGTGCAGAGCCTCGCTGCGGCGGTCCGTCGGGGCTTTGATTCACCCGAGAAGCTCGCATTCGCCAACGGCCATCCGCAAGTGTTGGGTCGGGTGGAACTGCACCGTCTGTACGCGGCGGAAAGGTCAGAGGATGACCTGGGTTTCGAGGACGACTAATGAGGCGACAGGGGGAAGCTTCTTGTCGTAGGGTGTTTCAGCAGAGTCCCGACCTAGGCCCTTTGCTGTCCTTGACTAGGACTCCTCTGCGCAGGGAGGAAAAATAGGGTCAGCGGCCAAATCGGGGTCATGCCTTGTCTGTGATGCAGACCGGACTTAGAGCAAGCCATTGTTGGCTCTTCGCCTTCATTTGCTTTGAGGATGTTTGGCAATCGAAAGCCAGGCACCGCTATCGCCGCCTGACTGCGGGCCATGGCATAGGGGGTGCCGGCTTGAGGGGCAACTTGCATTTCACAGTCGTGGAGGTGAATGACAGAAGTGCGGCGACTAGTCCGGCACGACGTGTGTCGGCCCAGGGCGCGTAGCGCCGTCAGATTCTCAGGATGGTCGAGCTGGTGCGTTTGCCGAGCTTGATGTAGAGCTCAACGGCTCGGATTCGGTCTTCGTAGGAATACATGAACTACCTTCTAGTAGTCCAAGTTTTCGTCCGCACCCCCAGTGGGTCACTTCTGCGTGGAAATCAACAGACAAGGCTTGCTTCGACCTAGCTTGCATGGCCGCTGCAGCCAGCTTCTTTCATGAACTGCGTCACGTTCAGTTCTTTGCGCAGGGAGATACACCGGCCGACCGACTGGAGGAAAAACGCCAATGCGACGTCTTCAGCCGGGAGTTCCTCACCGCGAAGGTCAGCGAATACTGCAACAGCAGCGGGGATGATCTGCTACAGACCAAGAGTAAGCGCATTGTCGCCTTGTCCTGCGCCGCATTTTCGATCGGAATGGCAGAGAGCAAGGGCATGGCGAATGCCGTCGCTGGAACTCACCCACCCGTCGCCGATCGCTTCAGGCATCTGGTGCTCAAAGCCCACGCCCCGGACGATGCGACTTGCTGGCACTATCTAGCATGCCTCCTTGTGGCGATACTGCGTAAGGAGCACCATCCCATTCGACTCTTCCAGGTCCTTGTGCGAGCAGCTAGTCGCGCTACTTTGATACGACTCGGATAACGTGCCGGGATGCTAGCCTTCAACGAATATGCAGGCACCACTACCTCTGCAACACCTTTACGTTTGGTCTCATAAGAAGTCCATGCGCCACAAACGGAGCTGAAAGATGCGTCGCTGGGAAAAACGGCTTTCCGATGTAGCGCAACTTCTGCGCCAGTGTGCCGCCACCTACTTTGAACCGGATCGATTCCGCTTGAACTGCAATCAGTTCCTGACTACATCTAGGACGGTCAACTTCCTGATTCAAAAAGACAAGGCACTGATCCCTGACTTTGATGCATGGTACGCGGCGCATGTAATCGAACTATGGGCCGGCGACAAGGTTATGGCTTGGGGAAGAGACTCGCGAAACCACATTGAGAAGGTCGGTGATCTTGACCTCGAAAGCGAGTTGGCTGTGACACTAATCTTCACTCACGATGAAGACCAGGACATCTCCATCTTGTGTGGTCGTCATGAGCTCATTGGGGCTACTGTTCGGCACCTGCTAAGGTACGCCGAGAAAAATTTGCCTACGGGCGTGTCAGACTCATCGGTACTGAGAATCCGCCGAAGGTGGGTTGCCAATACATTGCCCGGTAGAGAGTTGCTGGGTGCGCTGACTTACATCTATGGGCGTCAGCGCGCCTTGGCGGTCTCACTCGCTTCCTACCTAGGACACTCGTTACCTTGTGAAATCCCGGAAGTCAACGACATCCGTGAAGTTCGTGAGCAAGAGCGTCAAGTCCGCTACGTAAAATTCAGGGATCGCAAGCCGTCTCGGATGGCAAACCATGTGGTACGCCGAATGCCGGACTACTCCCCTCCTCAATGGCTGCAAGAGCTAGCAGGAGAGCGCGACCCAAGCAAGGGACTTCCGGGGCTAAACGCTCAGCTTGAATTTCACGCCAAGATGGCCGAAGGTACGTTTCAGCAGTTTGGGAACCACGTGCCAATGATGTGGATGTATGACGAGGCTGGCCAGCCTGTGGACTATGGAGGCATGATCCCAGATGACCAAGCAACGAAGTTCATTTATTGGCGTACCGTTGCTGATCGAGTGGAGTCCCTGCGTCCAGCAACACTGATTTGGGTATCGGAGATATGGATACGAGACCTGGCGCGCCGCTTTGAGTTGCCAATGCGCAAAATGCCCATTAAAGGTGAAGCCCTTCATGTCGTAGGCATCGATAGGAGCGGAGTTGTCAATACGATCTACTGGGACATCCAGAGAGATTTGGCAAGCGCCAGGCCGCGCTTGGTTCGTCGGGAGCCGTCTCCTGAGACGCAGTACGGAGCGCCCTATTTCTTGCTGTCGGTAAAACGAGCATTCGCACGAATGCATCAAACAAAGGCATGCTGAGACTTGACCCCTCACTGGCGGACAGCGCTCCTCACGTTAAACACTAGTGCGGGCTATTCATACCTACAACCGGTAGACATTGGGCGGGATCACCTATTCGCGAAAGGGCTGGGCGGCCCCTTCAGTTACCTGAAAATACTGCCAGCTACCGATGTTAGATACTTGAAACCGGCCCTTTAGTGAGGTTGGCGATATCTTCTGGATGACCGCTCCTGAAAGCAAAGCGTGATCTGGCGATAGGAGCGCGAATGGCGGCGAACGCTGCAGAACCGACGTTCGGCGCCACTAGCGGCCATTGACGGGGAAGGCAAGTTGTACTACCCAGAATGTGCCGTTTTTGATGGTTTCCAAAGTGTTAGCACGCACACTATGGGTACAAGAAGAAACGCTGATCCTGCCAGATAGTGATTGGGATAGAACCAACTATTGGCCAACGCGGTGCCAAGTAAGCAAGCGACTACCAGCAATATGCAGTTTGCAATGCGCCATCCAATCCGCCGTTGGGGCAACAGGGATCCCGAGACTCCAAAAAGTAGGACGAACATTGAGTCCACTAACGCGAAACCGATAGGTATGCCTATCGAATCAGCGTCCGCAGGATAAATTCCCATTTCTTGATTCGCACTAAGCACAACCCACAGGGTGGCATTGGCATACACGACGGCACCAGACATAGCCAGTGCAGATTGGACACAAGATAGCGGCT
Organism: Acidovorax sp. sif0632; assembly: GCF_019218805.1. Taxonomy (NCBI): domain Bacteria; kingdom Pseudomonadati; phylum Pseudomonadota; class Betaproteobacteria; order Burkholderiales; family Comamonadaceae; genus Acidovorax; species Acidovorax sp. sif0632. Next base: position 335,627 of record NZ_JAHUWW010000003.1, read on the forward strand.
TGAGATTCGGCATGAAAGGCATAGTAGAAGCCTTTCGTGTGCAGAAAATGAGCCTAGTTTGAACTGAGTGTGAAGTAGCCTGTTGGCTGGTTGCGAACCGGCGGCCGATGAATACCGAGTCAGCTCAATTGACCCGCCCTGCGTGCAAGGATGCCCCGGCCGTGCGTCGCGCCTTGGGGGCGCAAAGCTGGCGCTGCCGCAGCGGCAAACGCTGGAGGCGCTGCGTCACAGCGAGTTGCGCTTCAGACTCGCGGCGTCCACGGGCGACGTGTGGGACTGCGACATCGCAATCGGGTTGGCCCTGATCTGGCAGCAATGGAAGATGCGGCTGGGCTACGCCGAAGAAGAAATCGAAAACACCGCGGAAGGATGGTTTTCCCTTCTAGAGCCCACCAACCGCCTACAAGTCCTCACGGCATTCTCTGCACACATCAGGAGCCGTACGCCCTACGACATTTAATACCGAGTTTTGGCAAAGGGCGGTAGCTATCGCGGGTCGCATGCCAAGGGCCGTACAAGGGCCACACCGCGAGGCGCGGACAGGGCGAGATGCGGCTGCATATTGACGGTCAGATCCCTCTACGGAGTGCGTGAATATGACGCAAGAGTGAAGGTGCAATGCGAAAGGGCATTCGCCAAATTCCAAGTGGGGCAGTCACTCTCGCAGCACCAGCAACGGCCCCAACATCGCCACGCTGTTGATGCCGAGTTTGTCGAAGATCGCCTTCACCTGGCTGCGTATCGTTTCTGGTGATCGCTCCAGTTTGGCTGCAACCTGCTTTTGCGTGAGCCCGCTCACCAGCAGCCGTGCCACTAAGAACTCGCGTGTGCTCAACTCATCCACAGCTTCGCGCTGTCGCGCCTTCAAATACAGTAAGCCACGCTCCAGGTTGCGGCGCAGGATGATGTGTGTGCCGCTCACTTGGTTGCAACCTTCCATCAGGCAGTTATGCAGAGGGCTGGGAAGACGCTCCTCATCTTCCACTGGCCACTCCTGGTGAACCAACTCAAGGAAACGCCGGTCTGCGTGGTAGAGCACACCGCGACTGTCTGCAATGGCTACGGCCCACTTCTCGCGGGCGGCGTCGCCGGTTAGTCGGTCCAGATGCACCCGCCGATTGATGGCCAGGGCCTGCATCAGGTGCGGTGCCAAGCAGGACAACAGTTCCGTTTCTTCCGGTGTACAGAGTTGGTTCTTGTCGAAGCGGTAGAGCGACACCCAATGAGCAAACCGCGAGATCGGGTTGATTTCCGATGTGATGAAAAAATTCTCATGATGGTATTCATGAAGGAATTTTTTGTAGGGCTCTATCTCCTCTTCCGAAAAATCCTCTGCTGTGTTGAAGCCGATGGTCGCGGTGGGCCGAGCCGTCACTTGCATAGCCGCCTTGTCCAAGTGCTTAACCTTTTCGTAGGCGTCGATCATCGCCTGCGTAGTGTTGTGCAGGTGCAGGCTATGAATGTCGATGCCGGTGTTGGTCATCCGCGCCGTGCCCCACATAGATGAATCGAAAGGCAAATAGGTCTTTAGGGCGCAGAGTATTCCGTCCTGGAATTCGTGAACTGGGAGATCCTGGGCCAGCCGGTAGATGTTCAGGAGGAGCTTGCTGTATTCCGAGAGAACGGTCTTCATTGCAGTGAGCAGGGGGACTTCGGTCCTATATGTTAAATGTATCTATCCGTAACGCAATCGTGAGGCTCGGTGGTATTGCCTTTTCGCCGTAGCGTGTCGTGGCCCTTTTGCCTTCATGCTAAGCAGCGTAACGACATTCAGACCATCGTTACTCCCACGACAAGCTGGTCTCGGTCAGAGCAGCTAGCCCCCAAAATCGCGGCGAGTTGCCGCGCTACCGGATTACTTCCCAGGCCGGAATCCCATAGACGGGTGATTGAATTGGTTTTCCCCTCTCATTACGCTTGGGGAGAAGGCAAAGAGCAAGAAGCCGCGGCAGACGAACTGTTGACGCCTAGCGTGTTCGACCGAGAAACGCAATGCCACGATGACGACTAGATCCAACTTGTATCGCTTGTACCTCGTGATCGTTCTTAGCGTGTTGTGTTTCCTCCACCGCAATGCACAACTAGCGGCCGCGAGAGCCCTCATTTGAACGCCGCTCCCAGCCTTGTCTCGTCTTGGAACCAAATCCCTTTTGCGCGGCCGCCGGGTGGGGGACACAGGCCCGGCGACGCGGCGCTTAAACCTGATTCGCTTCTATCGATCGATGATTCACGAACCTTAAAAAAATGAGAACTGCTGCTACCGCACATCTGGCAAGCGCCGAAGGCAAAAAACAAGTGAAATTCGCTGCGCCGTGGCTGCTGCGCTGGCTGCTGGCCCTGGGTCTGCTCTTGCAGGCCCTTGGTCTTTCGACGGCTTGGGCGGCCAATGCGTGGCAGCCAGCGGGGCTGGCGGGTACCCTTGTGCGCGGGCTGGCCATCCACCCCACTACGCCCACGACGCTGTATGCCAGCCGAGGTGCCGACGGAGTGGCCAAGAGCACCGATGGTGGCGCCAACTGGTCCTTCGCCGGCAATGGGCTTGGCGGGGCTTTCGCATGGCCGCTGGCCATAGACCCTGTCGCGCCTTCCACGGTGTACGTGGGTTCACCGGGAGGCGGGGTGTTCAAGAGCACTAACGGGGGCGCAAGCTGGGCCGCTGCCAGCAGCGGTTTGACGAACAATATCGTGTGGTCCCTGGTGGTAGATCCCTCCACGCCCACAACGCTGTATGCGGGCACCGATGGCTACGGTGGCGGGGTGTACAAGAGCATCGATGGGGGCGCAAGCTGGGTGCAGCTAAACCTCGGGCTGCCTAATGGTTCCTATGTGAATGTGCGTCTTTTGCTCGTGGACCCTGCCGTGCCCGGCACCCTCTACGGCGTCGTGAATGATCGGGTGTACAAGAGTACTAACGGCGGCGGGGTCTGGGTGGAGTTCAACAGCGGGCTCACGGGTGCAGCCTTGTCCCTCGCCCTGGACCCCGTGACGCCTGGCACCCTGTACGCCGGCACCTATGATGGCCGGGTGTTCAAGAGCACCAATGGCGGTGCAAACTGGTCGGTGGCGGGGGGGGCGATGGCGAGCAGTGGGGTGCAGGCCCTGGCGGTTGCACCCACCACGCCGGTGACCTTGTATGCCGCCACCTTCACCGCCGGGGTGTTCAAGAGCACCGACGGAGGGGCAAGCTGGTCTGCGGCCAGCAGCGGGCTGACGAGCAATCAGACGCTTGCCTTGGTTTTGGATCCAACGGCGCCCGCAACGCTGTACGTTGGTACCTCGGACGCCGGGGCATTCAAGAGCACCAATGGCGCCCTTTCCAGCGAGACGCGCCTGAGGGGCCTCGTGTTGGAAGCAGGGGGCGGACCCATCGCACTGTCCCCTGCTTTCAGCCGCGATACCCTGGGTTACGCCGCGACGGTTGCGAGCGGCACCGCAAGCGCCGCACTCATTCCCACTGCATGGAGCGGCGATGCCTCCATGCTCGTCAATGGCGCCGCGGTGGCATCGGGCAGCGCATCGGCGCTGCTCGCGCTGAACTCGGGCGTCAATACCTTGACCGTGGTGGTGGTGTCTGGCGACGGCACCTCCTCACAAACCTATACCGTGGCGGTTACGCGGCAGGCGCCGCCCGCTGCTCCTACGGGCGTATCCGCCACAGCGGGCAACGGCCAGGCCACCGTGAGCTGGAGCGCGCCTGCGGACAACGGCAGCGCTATCACCAACTACACCGTGACCGCCGTGGAAGACGGCAGCAAGCAATGCACGCCCAGCCCTGCGACGGGCACGATTTGCACCGTCACCGGCCTGACCAATGGGACGGCCTATACCTTCACGGTGACGGCGACCAATGGCGTGGGCATTGGCAGCGCATCCGCCGCCTCTGCACCGGTGACGCCCGCAGGACTGCCGGGTGCCCCCACGGCTATCACTGCCAGCCCCGGCGCGCCCGGCAGCGGCCAGGTCACGCTGACCTGGACTCCACCCATCCACAACGGCAGCGCTATCACAAGCTACACCGTGACACCCGCTGGCACTGGCCCGGCCTGCACGGCGTCACCCTGCGCCCTCTCGGGCCTGGCCAATGCGGCGCAGTACAGCTTTACCGTGCAGGCCACCAATGGCGTGGGGCAGGGCGCGGTCTCGGCTGCCAGCAATGCCGTGTGGCTGCAGGGCACACAGGCCATCAACTTCCCCGCACAAGCGGGCCAGACCTATGTGCCCCATGGCACTTTCGCCATCAACCCTGGCGCCAGCGCCACGTCCGCCCAAGCGGTGACTTACGGCAGCCAGACTGTGGGCGTGTGCACGGTGCTGGGCAGCACCGTTACCATGACAGGCGCGGGCACCTGCATCCTCTCGGCCAACCAGGCGGGCGACGCAGCCTGGGCCGCTGCTCCCCAGGCCACGCAAAACGTCGCCATCGCCCCGGGCGTGAACGCCATCACCTTCCCGGCACAGGCGAACCAGGCTTTTGCCCTGGGCGGCAGCTTCGCCATCAGCCCGGCGGCAACGGGCCGCTCCAGCGCTGCGGTGATCTACACCAGCCTGACCACGGGCGTGTGCACCGTGTCGGGCAGCACGTTGGCAATGGTGAGCGCGGGCACCTGCACCATTGCCGCCAACCAGGCGGCGGACGCGAACTGGGCCGCCGCGCCGCAGGCCACGCAAGGCGTGCAGATCGCTTCTGGGGTTCCGGGTGCCCCCCCGGCCGCCACGGCCATGCCGGGCAACGGCCAAGCTGTGGTGAGCTGGACGGCTCCCATTGAAACGGGCGGCGGTATCACTCAGTACGGCGTGACGGCCCCGGGCACCGCAGGCTGCACGGCCGCGTGGCCCGCCACCAGTTGCACCGTGCCGGGCCTGACCAACGGGGCGACCTACACCTTCAGTGTGCGGGCTGAGAACAGCGCGGGGCCTGGTGCTCCGGCGGTGGCGCCTCCGGTCACGCCGCTGGCGGACAGCAAGGCGTTCTCTGCGCCGTCGCTCACCGGCAGCGGCACGGTGGGCGTTGCGGTATCGGGCGGCGGCGCTATCTGCGCCTTCGAGCGCGTGCAGTTGCTGCATGCCGGCAGTGCCAGCACCGCGCCGCCCGCCAACGTGCAGTTCCCGTACGGGTTGCTGGACTTCGTGCTCGCGGGCTGCAATCAGTCAAACGTGGCCGTCACCATCACCTATCCCGGCCCACTGCCGCAGGGCGTGCAGTACTGGAAGCTCTCGGGCGGCGCCTGGGCGCCCTATGGCGGCGCCACGGCGGTGGCGGGCGCCACTACGGCCACGCTGGTGCTGGCGGACGGCGGCCAGGGCGACGATGACGGCACGCCCAATGGCCGAATTGTGGACCCTGGCCAGGTGGGCGTGCTGGCAGCGCCCGGCCCCGGCGGTGTGGGCGCGGCAGCCATCCCCACATTGTCAGAAATGGCATTGTTGGTCTTGACGACCCTTATGGCGTTGGCGGGTGCGGCTCGTGTGCAGCGGCGGCGGCCGAATTGAGGCGGCGCTGAGCGCTTGAAGACTTCCTGGTGGGAGCCGCCGTAGCCGCGGTGCGCCACTTGAATCGTGAGCCAGGGGTGAAAGCCGACGCTGTGATGGTCGGCTGTGGATTAGTGTATGTCTTGCCTTGTTCTGTGACCTCCTTTCGCTTCTGTGATCGAACTCATAAGGCGCGAAGGGCGAAGCCCATAGCGCCTTGCCACGCGCGGCGACCGTCAATCAGCGGTGTCTGTTGGATCGGCCTTGGTGCCTGTTTTGCGGGTCCGCTCTCTGGCCTTGATGCGCTTCTTCGCCGTGGCGCTGCTGTGCAGGAACCGGTCGCTCTCGTTGCCTGTCTCCACGATGTGACAGTGGTGCGTGAGGCGGCCGAGCATGGCGGTCGTCATCTTCGCGTCGCCGAACACCGTCGACCTTCGGCGAAGTCCAGGTTGGTCGTGATCACCACGCTGGCCGACACGGGCGCAACGAGGTCGGCGAGCGTCATGCCGTCGAGTTCCCTGAAGTAGGCCCCAAGCGCAGCGTTGAACACCCCCTTCAAGCGGCAGGTCGGCGACAGCGTGCACTGGTTGGAGTCAGGGTCGAAACACTCGACCAGCCGGAAATCGGTTTCAGAGGCGCGCACCACATCACCGATGCGCAGCTCGGCCGGGTCCTTGAGCAACCGCAGGCCGCCGCCCCGCCCGCGCGTGGTCGCCAGCACACCCTGTCGAGCCAGGTCGTTGACGATCTTCATCAAATGGTTTCTGGACACCCCGTGGTGCTGGGCAAGCTCGCTGATGGTCACCAGCTGCTGCGGGCGGGCCGCGCAGTACATCAAAACGCGCAGTGTGTAGTCGGTGTACTCCGCAAGTCGCATGGATGCCCCTAAAGATGCATTTACTATATTCGTTTAAAGCCGCTTTGGATATAAGATTCATTTCAAATACCTCTTACAAGGTTTTTGCAGGATCCATCCAACCTGCATTGCCCAGCCATCATGTCCAGTCCGCCCTTGCACGCTTCGCCCATCGAGCCCACCGCAGCGCCACAGCTTTCGGGCTGGCCGCTGCTGAGACTGGGGTTCAGGCCCTTCTACGTGGGGGCAGCGGCGTTCGCGCTGCTTTCCATTCCGCTATGGGTGGCCGTGTACCTGGGCCAATGGAATCTGGCCATGGCGCTGCCACCCCTGCTGTGGCATGCGCACGAAATGCTGTTTGGCTTTGCGGTCGCGGTCATCCTGGGCTTTCTGCTGACTGCGGTCAGAGCCTGGACAGGACTGGGCACGCCGCGCGGCGCTGCGTTGGGCGCCCTTGCAGTGCTGTGGCTTGCGGGGCGGGTGGCGGCCGTGGCGGGGCCCTACACGTTGTTCGCCGTGCTGGACCTGGCGCTGCTGCCGCTGGTGGCAGCGGTGCTCACCCGCCTCCTCCTGCGCGCGCGCAACCGGCGCAACCTGCCGCTCGCCGCGATGCTGATGCTACTCGCCCTGGCCAACGGTGTTTTTCACCTCAGTCTGGTGGGCGTTCTGGATGTCTCCCCGCTGGCCCCGTTGTATGCGGCCCTGGCCCTGATCGTGATGATCGAATGCGTGATTGCGGGCCGGGTGATCCCGGCGTTCACCATGAGCGCAACCCCGGGTCTGAAACTCCAGGTGCGCGCGCCGGTGGAACGCGCCGCGCTGGCGCTGACAGCGCTGGCCTTGCTGCTGTGGGTGTTTGCCCCAACAGAGGCCGGCTGGAACATGTTCGGTGGTTTTACATTGGTGCTTGCAGCGCTGGCTCAGGTCGGGCGGCTGCTGCAATGGCAGCCTGCGATCACGCGCCACCGCCCGATCCTGTGGATACTGCACCTTTCGTATGCGTGGATTCCCCTGGGTCTGGCATTGCTGGCGGCGGCCCGTTTCGGCGCGCTGAGCATGTCGGCGGGCGTGCATGCCCTGGCGATCGGCGCCACCGGCGGACTCATCATCGGCATGATGACCCGCACCGCCCGTGGCCACACCGGGCGCGCGCTGCAGGTTTCGCGCGCTGAGATTGCAGCGTACGTACTGGTCATGCTGGCAGCTGCCATACGCGTGCTGCTGCCGCTGGCCATGCCGTCCTGGCTGCCGCTGGCCCTGGTGCTGTCTGCATCCGGCTGGGCGACGGCCTTTGCGATCTACCTCTTCATCTACACCCCCTGGCTGCTCAAGACACGCTTTGACGGCAAGGATGGCTGAGCCAGTTTCTCATCCCGCTCGGCTTTCCGAAGCCGAATCCTTTTCCCCCAACCTCAGGACATTTCGATGAACACTCCCCACACTCCTTCCGCCACCGTGGACCTGCGCAGCATCGCGCCGCGCGACCGCCATTCGCTGGTGTTCACCACTTTCATGGCCCTGCCTCCCGGCGCGGCGCTGGAGCTCATCAACGACCACAATCCGCTGCCGCTGCGCGGTCAGTTCGACAGCGGTCTCTACGGTGCCTTCAGCTGGACCGCGCTGGAGAACGGGCCTGAGCAATGGCGCGTGGAGATCGCCAAACCCGCAGACAGCAAGCCTGTGCATGGGGTGGACTCCTGCTGCGGCGCCTGCGGCGGCTGACCGGGAGGCATTGCCATGACCTTCGTGGTCACCGAAGCCTGCATCCGCTGCAAGTACACCGACTGCGTTGACGTTTGCCCGGTGGACGCATTTTGCGAAGGGCCGAACTTTCTGGTGATCAACCCGGACGAGTGCATCGACTGTGCGGTCTGCGTGCCCGAATGTCCTGTGGCGGCGATCTACGCCGAAGAAGACGTGCCCAAGACCAGCGCGACTTCATACCGCTCAACGCCGAACTGGCCCAGACGTGGAAACCGATCACCCGGACCCAACCCGCGCTGCGCGACGCCGAAACCTGGAGCAAGGTGCAGGAAAAACGCGACCGGCTCGAACGCTGAAACTGCAGTACGCGCAGAACCCGGTACAGCCACTGGGCAGTATTACAGACCCAGTGACAACAATGCCACTTCAGACATCCGGGACCGGTCCCAGGGCGGATCGAACACAAACTCCAGATCCACCTGCACCACGCGGGGCAAGGCCAGAAGTTTCTCGTGGATCTCTTCCACCAGCAGGTCTCCCATGCCGCAGCCGGGCGCTGTCAGGGTCATCTCAATCGATACCCTGAAATCACCCGTGCCATCTATCGGCAGCACGTCGCACGCATAGACCAGGCCGAGCTCCACGATGTCCACCGGAATCTCCGGGTCGTAGCAGGTCTTGAGCGCCTGCCATACCTGCGCCCGCACACCTTCGGGCCCCTCCGCCTGCTCCAGCACCGGAGCCGTCGGCACCGGCTTGCCGATGGCGTCGGCGTCCGCACCGGCCAGGCGCATCAGCTGGCCTTCGACCAACAAGGTGAACGATGCGCCCAGCGCCTGGGTGATCTGCACCAGCGTACCCGCGGTCAGTTCGGCCGGGGTTCCATCGGGTACGCAAACCACCTCGACATCGCGGCGGACGATCACCCGTTCGCGGCGCGCGCTCATGGCGTGACCTCCAGCGCGGAGTTGTCGCTCTTGGCCTCGGCGGCCAAAGCGTGCATCAGGGCATGCCAGCCCAGCAGGGCGCACTTGATGCGGCCGGGGTAGTGGCGAACGCCCGCCAGGCTGACCAGCTTGCCCAGGGGCGCCTCTTCGGACACCATCTGGCCCGTGAGCACGGCCCGAAAGCGCGCCTGCAAGGCCTGCGCTAGCGCCACCTCCTGCCCCAGCACCGCTTCGGTCATCATCGACGCCGACGCAATGCAGATCGCGCAGCCCTGGCCATTGAAGCGGATGTCGCTCACGCGCCCGTTGTCAACCACCAGGGCCACCTGCAGGTCGTCCCCGCATTGCGGGTTCTGGCCGCGCGCCTGGTGGGTCGGCGCGGCCAGAGTGCCGAAGTGGCGCGGCGCGCGCTTGTGGTCCATCACCACGTCCTGGTAGAGGTCGAGTTCGGCGGCAGTTTCTGAAGTCATTGCAGCACCTTGAGGGCATGTGCCACGCCAGCGAGCAGGCGCTCCACCTCGGCGTGTGTGTTGTAGAGCGCGAACGATGCGCGCGTGGTGGGCCCCACGCCCAGGTGTTCGAGCAACGGCTGGGCACAGTGGTGGCCGGTGCGCACGGCGATGCCGCGCTGGTCCAGCAAGGTGCCGATGTCGTGCGGGTGCACGCGGTCGGCAACGAACGAGACGATGGCCGATACGCGGCTGTGGGCGGACAGCACCGTGACGCCGGGCATCGCGGCCAGACCCGCCACCGCGTGCTCGCGCAGCGCGTTCAGGTGGGCGTCGATGCGATCACGCCCGACCCCGTCGATGAAGCCTGCCGCAGCGGCCATGCCGATCGCGCCTGCCACGTTGGGGGTGCCGCCTTCCAGCCGCGCTGGCAGTTCGGCAAAGCTGGCCTCGGTGGCGCTGACCCAGGCCACCATGTCACCACCGTAGCGCAAGGGCTCCAGGCGTTCCAGCGCAACGCGCCGGCCCACCAGCGCGCCAGTGCCCATGGGGCCGTACATCTTGTGGCCCGAGAAGGCCATGAAGTCGCAGCCCAGCGAAGACAGCGCGGGCGCAGCGTGGGCCATGGCCTGTGCTGCGTCGAGCACGGTCAGCGCGCCCGCGTCGGCGGCCAACTGGAGCAAGTCCTCGTAGGGCGGCCGCTCGCCGGTGGCATTGGCACAGGCGGTGAGCGCCAGCACGCGGGTGCGGGCGTTGAGCAGGGGGCGCAGATCCGCGGCGTGCAGCCGCCCCTGGGCATCGGGCTGCAGCACGCGTAGCACTGCCCCGGTGCGCCGCGCCACCTGCTGCCAGGGCACGAGGTTGGCATGGTGTTCCAGGCCGCTGACCACGATCTCGTCGCCTGCCTGCAACCAGGCCGGGTGCATGCCGCTGGTAGAGAGCCCATGGGCCACCATGTTCAGCGCATCGGTGGTGCCCGAGGTGAACACCAGCTCGTGGTCTGCGCCCGCTCCGACAAAGCGCTTGAGCGAGCTGCGCGCGTGCTCGAACGCATCCGTGGCGCGCTGGCTCAGCGCATGCACGCCACGGTGGATGTTGGCCCGGTCATGCTGCTCGAAGGCGCGCATCGCCTCCTGCACCGGCATGGCCATCTGGGTGGTGGCCGCGTTGTCGAGGTAAGCCAGCTCCGCACCGTAGATGCGCTGCGCGAGCACCGGGAACTGCGCACGCACAGCATCGAGCTCCAAAGGATCGATAAAAAACGCGTCACCCATGTGCGGCCTCCGGCTGGGTCATGGAGGCGGCAGGGTCGCCGCCCAGGTGCTGGGCCACCGCCTGGCGCAGCAGCGCCGTGAGGTCCAGCGAGTCGATCAACGGGGGATCACCCAACGCCCGCGCGAACAAGGCGGTGGCCATGCCTTCGATGATCAGTCCGCGCGCACTGCGTTCGTCCAGCCCCCGCTGGCGCGCATAGAACAGCGCGTCCTCCGGCAAGGCGCCCCAGGTGGCGCCGTGGGCCGCCTGCACTTGGTCATGGTGGATCTCCAGGTGCGGGCGCAGTACCAGCCGGGGCTGGCCGCTGGTGGGCACACCCGTCAGCCGCTGCCGCACCTCAGCGTCGGCGGCATGGGGAGCAATGCGGGTGTGGGCGTTGACCACCGCGCGCGCCGCGCCGCTGGCCAGCGCCAGCGTCTCGATGGTGCTGTGGGTGCGCTCGCCGGTGTGTAGCATGCGCACCTGTTGTTCCACATTGGCGGTGGCCGCCAGTAGCAGGCCCGCACTGTGGGCCTGGGCACGGTCGCCCGTCAGCTCAACCTCCTGGCGTTGCAGGTGGTAGCGGCCTCCCGTGGCGATCAGGCCCTGCTCGTAGCGCGCGCCCTGCCCCAACTCAAGCTGCAGGTGGTGGGCGACTTGGTCGGCAGCCCCGGGGCGCACGCTGCGCAGGTGCTGCAGCGTGGCGCCCGCGGCCAGGCGGATGTGGGCGTGCAGGTTCTGCACCACCGGCTGTTCGCAGGCCACCTGTTCACGGTGATGGGTTTCCACCAGCACGCAGTGCACTCCCTCCTGCACATCGATCACCAGCATCGGCGCTTCGACCGCGCTGCGTGGCTGGTGCCTCAGCTGTATCCACACCGTCTCGGCCGAACCGCGCTGGCTGGCCGGTTCCCCGCCGATGCGCAGCCGCAAACCGCGGCGGCACAACGCGCGGTGCACCCAGGCGAACGGTGCGGCATCCTGCTGGGCAGTGTCGCCCCGGCCGCCTGCATTGTCCGTGCCGGTCGGCAGGCGCAACCCGGCGAACAACTCCTGGCGCTGGGCCGGGTCGGCGGCGTCGAGCCAACGGGCGTCCACACAGCCTTGCGGCCTACCGCCCAGCAGGTGCAGCGTCCAGCCGGCGCAGATCAGCGGAGGGGCATCGCAGCTAGCCGATGCGGCTTCGGGTGCCTCGCCCAGCCAGACGGCGACCGGGGGCGGCGGCAGGTGGCGAAACGCATCAGCGTTGCGGGGGATCCAGCCCGAGTCTTCCAATCGGTGGCGGGCGGCCAGGATATCGGCGCGTGCGGTGTCCATGCTCAGACCTCCAGTACGTCGGCCGCGCGCGCGAACCCGGTCCGCTCGATCTGGCGGGCCAGTTCCAGATCGCCGGTCTCGGCGATGCAGCCCTGGTCCAACCGCAGCACCGCGTCGGGCTGCAACAACTCGATCAGGTGCAGGTAGTGCGACACCACCACGAAGGCCGTGCCCTGCGCACGCAGCGACTGCACCAGGTCCACCACCGCTCGGGTGCCGTCCACGTCCATGCCGGAGTCGATCTCGTCCAGCAGCGCCAGGCGCGGGCGCAGCAGGGCGAGCTGCAGCAGTTCGTTGCGCTTGCGCTCTCCGCCCGAAAAGCCGTCGTTGACGGGGCGCGCCAGCATCGCCTCGGGCAGGCCCAGACGGGCGGCAGTGGCCCGCGCGTCGCCCAGGAAATCGAAGGCATCCAGCGGCGCTTCGCCACGCGCCTCGCGCACAGCGTTGAGGGCCGTGCGGATGAACAGGTTGTTCTTCACGCCTGGGATCTCGGGCGGCGCCTGGAACGACACAAACAGCCCGGCGCGGGCGCGCACCTCGGGGCTCATGGCCAGCAGGTCCTGGCCTGCGAAGCGGGCTTCGCCGCCAACCACGCTGTAGCGCGGATGGCCGGCCAGCGTCTGGCCCAGCGTGCTCTTGCCGCTCCCGTTGGCGCCCATGAGCACCACCAGTGCACCGGCCGGGACATCGAGCGAGATCGACTTCAACACGTGGCGGCCGCCAACGTCAACGCGCAGATCGCGCACCTGCAACAAGGGTTCGGCATGGGTCATGGTGGTTCTCTCCTGGGAAATCGGGGGGGTGGACTCAGCCGACGGCACCTTCGAGCGAGACGGCCAGCAACGCCTTGGCTTCGAGCGCGAACTCCATGGGCAGCTCGTCCAGCACCGCCTGGCAGAAGCCGCCGACGATGAGGGCGGTGGCGTCCTGCGGATGGATGCCGCGCTGCTGGCAATAGAACAGGCGCTCTTCGGAAATGCGGGTGGTGGTGGCTTCGTGTTCCACCAGGGCGTCGTTGCGCGCGGTCTCGATGTACGGGAAGGTGTGGGCTCCGCAGTCGGGGCCGATGAGCAGCGAGTCGCACTGCGTGTGGTTGTGGGCGCCGGCCGCAGTGGGCGCCACGCGCACCAGGCCGCGGTAGCTGTTCTGCGCGTGCCCTGCGCTGATGCCCTTGGACACGATGCGGCTCTTGGTGTCGCGGCCCAGATGAATCATCTTGGTGCCGGTGTCTGCCTGTTGGAAGTGGTTGCTCACGGCAATCGAATGGAACTCGCCGCGCGAATCGTCGCCGCGCAGCACCACGCTGGGGTACTTCCAGGTGATGGCCGAACCGGTCTCGATCTGCGTCCAGGCAATGTGCGAGCGCCGGCCCGCACAGAGGCCCCGCTTGGTGACGAAGTTGTAGATGCCGCCACGGCCCTGCTCGTCGCCGGGGTACCAGTTCTGCACCGTCGAATACTTGATGTGGGCGTCGTCGTGGGCGATCAGTTCAACCACCGCCGCGTGTAGCTGGTGCTGGTCGCGCTGCGGCGCCGTGCAACCTTCGAGGTAGCTCACATAGCTGCCTTCCTCCACAATGACTAGCGTGCGCTCGAACTGGCCGGTGTTGGCCGCGTTAATGCGAAAGTACGACGACAGCTCCATCGGGCAGCGCACGCCCTTGGGGATGTAAACGAAGGAGCCGTCGGAAAACACCGCCGAATTCAGCGCCGCATAGAAGTTGTCGCCCGGGGGCACCACGGTGCCCAGGTAGCGCTCGACCAGCGCGGGGTGGTGTTGCACCGCATGCGAGAACGAGCAGAAGATCACGCCGACTTCGGCCAACTGCTCACGGAAAGTGGTGCCGACGGACACCGAGTCGAACACCGCGTCGACCGCCACCCCGGCCAGGCGTGCCCGCTCGTGCAGCGGCACGCCGAGTTTTTCGTAGGTCTCCAGCAGCTTGGGGTCCACCTCGGCCAGGCTCTTGGGGCCGTCTTTTTGCGACTTGGGCGCCGAGTAGTAGCTCAGGGACTGGAAGTCCACCGGCTCGATGCGCAGCTGGCCCCAGTGCGGATGCGCCATGGACTGCCAGCGCTCAAAAGCTGCCAGCCGCCATTGCAACAAGAACCCTGGCTCGCCCTTGCGGCGCGAGATGGCACGCACGGTGTCGGCGTCCAGCCCCGGGGGCAGTGAGTCGCTCTCCACGTCGGTGATGAAACCGTGCCGGTAGGACTGCTGCAACGCCTGGGTCAGCGGTAGTGCTTGTTCAACGGTGGTCATGGCGGGCTCCTGCGGCGTTGGGCTGCGACTTCGATATGCGATCGACGCGGTGTAGGCTTATCTAAACTTAAAGATTCATATTGTATGACTCTTTAATTCATTGAATAGCGGTCAACACCTTGCCGCGGAAGGGGAAAACTATTTGACGGTCAGCAGGCCACGTCCGACAGGCAACCTTCGATGCGCCCGCATGGACCCAGTTTCAGCAAAGCCTTGTGAATCGCAGTGATGGCATTGAAGAGTTGTGAGACAGCCCGGCATTTCCTGACAAGTTCAAATGACAGCTTGGTCAAGTGAAGGACTGTTGCGGTCGAGAGCAGACAGCGAAAAACTGCGTCGGATGCTCTTCCACATCGCAGGACTTACAGACTAGCGTGGTTAGTCTAGGAAGGCGCATCGACTGCCTCACCTTACTTGACGGGAGACCAATATGGAACCATTGCAACTGATATTCATCGCGTGCTTTGCACTGAACCACCCCGGTATTCCCGGAAACTTTTGAGCCTTTGGGAATGTCGCTGCTCGAACTCTACAGAAAATAGTGCTGCCTCCGACGAGTGACGGCGCGGGGAGCTACGGCGGGCGAAGCCATAGTGCCATCAGCGGTATCCAGGACCAGGCTCGCGTCAATGCAGCTGGCACCCCGCACGTCGCCTTCAATGTCAACCATGAGGATCAAGGCCAGCGCAACGCGCACACCCTCATGCGGACGCTGCAGGACGAGTAGTCCCGCTTCGGCGCCGTTGCGGGTCCGCGTCAGTCTTCAGGACCCTTGGACATCGGCACCCACCGGACGCTCTGCTTGAGCGCTACGCCGATGGAAATGAAGGACTCCAGTTCGCTCGGGTCCAGGCGATCGGAGATGGATGCGAGCAAGTGGGCGTAGGTAACAGCGATATCACGGGCTTTGGGGGCTGCCGTCGCGGGGTCGGAGATGAGACGAAGAATGGTTTGTGAATCCATAAATCGAATCATGCCGCAAGTTGATGACTGCATAGGCGAACACTCGGCGTATGTGACCACTCCTTACAGTAACTTCGGGACTCAGCGACTACCCTGGCTTGCCAGTCCACAAAGAAGCCCATCATGCTCACACGCATCCTCGTTCTGACCACTGCATTTCTCGCCGGTTGCTCGACCACGCATGGTGCACCCGACGTCGTTAACGTTCACATTCTGCCCACTAAATACCATGCCGGATCGGTCAGCTCGGACTTGGCCACACCCGTGGTGGACGCGGTGGTTCACCTGCGACCGAAAAGCGTCCACGTGTCGATGTGCCGCTCTACGCCTGCGGCGAAGGTGATCCAGTTTCAAACGGAACTTCGAGCGCGACATGATGTGCAAACAACTGCGGGTTACTACAAAGTCTGTCCCGAAACCGCCACTGAAAATACCGCGCCTGCCGACAAGCGGTTCGGGTTTCAACCGGATGGCATGCTGCGAGCACTGCCGACGTCCGGCACCTTCATTTGAGGAGATCGAGGTAATTGCTAGTTCACCCGTCCGATCGGGGAGCCTGGTAAAGCCTAAACACCCCGGTTTTCTAACCATCGGATGGCGCGATGTCCTACACAAATTACCCCACGCGAACCACAACAATGGCCAACCATAGTGCCCCCTTCGGGCATGCGAGGACTACGCCATGCAACCTTGGTACGCGCCATTCAAGATTTTTTCAATGGTCGTCGTTGTGCTGATGGCCTGTGCCATTGCCTACGGCGGCGGCATGGCGCTGATGTACTGGTCCGGTATAGGCGTTTGAGGCGGCCATGAACAAGCGCCAGACCCGCATCTTCGCCATCGCCGCCACCGCGATCTCTGCCCTGGTTTTCCTCGGGCTCACACTCGACAGCCACCGGCAGTTTGGCAAGCTGACCAACGCCGAAGCCATCACCCCCGCCGTCACGCTGGGCAAGGACGTGTGGCACAACAACAACTGCATCAACTGCCACACGCTGTTCGGTGAAGGCGCCTACTACGCGCCCGACCTCACCAAGATCACGCAGCTGCGCGGCGAGGCTTACCTCACGGCCTACCTCAAGGACCCGTCGAAGTTCTACGACGAGAAACGCCACCGTCGCCTCATGCCGAAGCAGGACCTGAGCGACGAAGACATCAAGGGGTTGATCGCCTTTCTGGACTGGGTGAGCAAGGTGGACAACCAGGGATGGCCACCCCGTCCCATCCTAGTGACCGGTGCCGCTCTGCCAGGTGGGGACCGCAGCGCCGAGCAGCAGACCGACCCCGCCCGTACCCAAAGCAGTGGCGTGGGAGAAGCGCCGCCCGGTGCGCGACCAGTGACGGGAGCGGAAGACCCGATCGCGCTCGGCGAGCGGCTGTTCCGCTCGGTCACGCCTGCATGCACTGCGTGCCATTCCACGGCGCCAGGGGTGAACATGGCCGGCCCGTCGCTGGCAGGTCTCTCGGCGCGCACCCAGGCACTGCTCGCATCGGGGCAATACAAGGGCAAGGCCAGTGACCTAGCCAGCTATGTGCGCGAATCCATCACCAGCCCGAGCGCCCACCTGGTGCCTGGCCCGATGTACTCGGCGGATGGCACCTCGTTCATGCCCACCACGTACGAGAAAGACCTGAAGCCTGAGCAGATCGATCAGCTCACCGCCTATCTGATGTCGCTCAAGTGAACGCTCACGATTCGATCTGCCTGTTGGACGCACCAAGCCGACGGCGCAAAGCCACAAACGCAGTGGCGGCGCCGCGGGCCCCGCGAGCCTAGAACCTGCCGGAGTACACCATGCGATACAAGTCCCAATCCGTTGCCTACTGGTATTTCGCTGTGGCGATGTGCCTTTTCGGCCTTCAGCTGGTGTTTGGCCTGTTGTCGGCCACCAAGTACCTGGGGCCAGATCCGCTGCTGTACATCCTCCCGTTCGACGTGACAAAGATGATCCACACGAACATCTTGATCGTGTGGGTGATCTGCGGCTTTATGGGCGCGACGTACTGGATGGTCCCTGACGAGTCGCGCACCGAGCTCCACAGCACGCGCATCGCCTACATCCAGCTCATCCTCTGGACCTTGATGGGCCTGGCGACCGTGGTGGGCTACCTGTTCCGCTGGGGCACGGGCAACAAGCTGCTCGAACAGCCACTGCCCTCCAAAATCGTGATCGTCATTGTCATGCTGATGTTCCTCTACAACGTGGGCATGACCATCCGCAAATCCGGGCGCTTCACCACCACCGAAGGTGTGCTGCTGGGCGGGCTGGGGCTGGCCGCCGTGCTGTACGTGCCGGCGCTGCTGTACTACGAAAACTACACCGTCTCCATCTTCTACCGCTGGTGGACCATCCACCTCTGGGTCGAGGGTGTTTGGGAGATGATCCAGGGCGGCTTCCTCGCCTACCTGCTCATCCGCCTCTCAGGCGCGGACCGCGAGGTGATGGAAAAGTGGCTGTATGTCATCGTCGGGCTTGTCTTCATCGCAGGCATCCTGGGCACGGCGCACCATTACTACTGGGTGGGCGTGCCAGCGTACTGGCTGCCCATCGGCGGGATCTTCAGTGCGCTAGAGCCGGTGGCGCTGGTGGGGATGGCGATGTATGCGTACTTTGCGATGCGGCGCACGGGCTTGGCCCATCCAAACAAGCTGGCGCTGCATTGGACGGTGGGCAGCGCCGTGTTCACGCTCTTTGGCGCCGGCTTGCTGGGCCTGGCGCACACGTTCCCCAGCGTCAACAAGTGGACGCACGGCACGCTGATCACAGCCATGCACGGGCACGCGGCCTTCTACGGCGCCTACGCCATGATCGTCATGGCCATGATCAGCTATGCGCTGCCGTCCTTCACCCGCCGCCCGGAAGAGGGCACGTCGATGGGCTTTCTGGCCTTCTGGCTGCAACTGGCGGGGATGTTTGGCATGACGCTGTCGTTCGCCACCGCGGGCATTGGCCAGGTTTACCTGGAGCGCATCATGGGCATGGGCTATCTGGACGCCCAGCTCAAGATCCAGGTGCACTTCGTGATGCTGATCATCACTGCGTCGATCTTCACCGTGGGCGTGGCACTGTTCATCATCGACTTCTTCCGATTCGCGCCACGGCTGGAGCCGCTTCGCCCCGAAGATCGGCCTGACGGCCGACCACTGGATGCACGACGTCCCGCACATGCCCTCTGACGGCGCCATCGGCGCGGCAGCGGCCCAGAGTGGTGCCGCGCCGTACTACCTGCAGACCGCCGACGAGGTCGAGGTCTTTGCCCAGTGTCACGCGCAGGGGCTGGCCGTGATGCTCAAAGGCCCCACGGGCTGCGGCAAGACCCGCTTTGTGGAGCACATGGCTTGGCGGCTGAATCGGCCGCTCGTCACCATTTCCTGCCACGACGACCTGAGTGCCAGCGACCTGATCGGGCGCTTTCTCATCCGCCATGACGGCACGGTGTGGCAGGACGGCCCGCTGACGCGGGCGGTGCGCGAGGGCGCGTTGTGCTATCTGGACGAGGTAGTGGAGGCTCGGCAGGACACGGTGGTGGTACTGCACCCCCTCACCGACCACCGGCGCATCCTGCCCATCGACAAGACGGGCGAGACCATCGAGGCAGCGCCAGGCTTTTGCTTGATTGTCTCATACAACCCTGGCTACCAGCGCATGCTCAAGGACCTCAAGCCCAGCACCCGCCAGCGTTTCGTGGCACTGGAGTTCGGCTTTCCCGAGCCCGAGGCCGAGGCACAGATCGTCGCGCGCGAAAGCGGCGTGCAGCTGGGCGACGCGCGGGCGTTGGTTCAGTTGGCGCAACGCCTGCGCGGCCTGCACGACCGGGGGTTGGCCGAGGTTCCCAGCACGCGGTTGCTGATTGCTGCGGCACAGTTGGCAGTCCATGGCATCGACCTGCGCAGGGCCTGCTGGCATGCGGTCGTGGCGCCGCTATCGGATGAACCATCGCTCGTCGCAGCCATGCGCGACCTGGTGGATGCCACGTTTGTCTAACGCCCGCTGAAGCGCTGAGCTGCTCGCCATGGCCGAGGCCGAAGACGTCATTGCCGATGCCGCCCGCCACGCGACGGTGTATGCGCAGGCCTTGTGGCGGCGCCACCGCCCGGCGCCGCCGGGCCCTCCGGTGGTGACACTCGCCGAAGTGGCTCCCCGCCTGGACCTGCTGATCGCCGCTGCATTTGGCGCCAGCCTTCCCCTGCGCGCCGCGCAGCCTCCAGCGCCGCCAACCTTGCTGATGCGCTGGGCTGGCCGACACAGCGCGCCGCCCCCGCGCACTGCGGTACCGGGGACTGATGGGAGCCACCTGTGGCTGCCCGCGGCGTTGCCAGCCGGGGGAGGCACAGTCCTGGCAACGGAACACTACCGCACCCTCGCGCTGGTTCAGGCACAGCGCGCACTGCGCAGCAGCGCGGCGATCGCGGCAACCCTGCGGGAGCCGCCGCTGCGCGCGCTGTTCCTGCTGCTGGAGGCCCACGCTGCCGATGCGGCGCTGGTGGCTCGGCTGCCCGGCATGGCCGCGCCCCTGATGCGGCTGCGCCAGGGTGCCCTGCGGAATCGCCCGGCCGTTCAAGCGCTACCAGGCGCCGTGCGCGGATTCGAGCGCCTGGTCCAAGCGCTGATGGCGGCTCCGCCGGGTGAGCCGGCACCCCTCGTTGCGGCCTTGGACGGGGCAGAGGCGCAGGGCGCGCGGCAAGGCATTTTGCTGGACCTGCCCGCCGACGCGACCGCCGTCGTTGTGCGAGCGCGCGAGCTGCTCAGCCGCCTGGTGGACCCTGCGGCGCCACCAGTGCGTCACTGGTTCTGCGCGGACCTGTGGACCGGCGAGTTCCGCTCCCCATCACCAGATGCGTCGGCGCTGCCGGGGAGGCAGCACGAAGTCGGCGATGCTGACGCCCCCGGCGCCCCACCGCGCGCGGCCCGAATGCCGCGCCGACCCGAGGCACGGCAGGCGCTGGACGAAGAAGACCGCGAAAGCCCGCCCGGCCCTTGGATGGTGCAGACCGCCCAGCCGCATGAGCAGGCCGAAGACCCGATGGGCATGCAGCGCCCCACCGATCGGGACACGACGACCGCGGCCGAAGATTTCGCCGACGCGCTTTCCGAGCTGCCCGAGGCGCGTCTGGTGACGGCGCCGGGACGCCCGAAGGAGGTGTTGCTATCCGACGACCCGCCCGATGCCGGTGCCCGCCGCGCCGCGGCAGCGCCTGGAGACTCAGCGGGCGCGGTGGCGCTGCAGTACCCAGAATGGGACTGGCGGGTGCGCTCCTACCGCGCCCCTGGCGCGACCGTCCGCCTGGGGGTGGCCCCTGACGGGCCCGCCCAGTGGCTAGCGCAGACCCTGGCCGAGCGCCATGGCATGCTGCAAGCGGTGCGCCGCCATTTCGAGTTGCTGCGCAGCCAACGCAGCGTGGTACGGCGCCAGGTCGATGGCGATGACATCGATCTGGACGCGTGGTGTGAAGCGCGTGCCGACTTCGTCGCCGGGCTGCCTTTATCCGAGCGGGTTTACCGCCGCCAGAGCCGACATCGCCGCGACCTGGCCGTGCTAGTGCTGATCGACGTGAGCGGCTCCACCGACGGCTGGGTGGCGCCAGGGCGTCGGGTCATCGACGTGGGCCGCGAGGCACTGCTTGTGGTGAGCATTGCGCTCGACGGCATGGGCGCGCCGTTCGGCGTGCAGGCTTTTTCCGGGGAGGGGCCGCAGGGCGTGGTGGTGCGAAGCGTCAAGCAGTTTGCGGAACCTTACGGCCCGTCGGTGGCCTTGCGCATCGCCGGCCTGGAGCCCGAGCACTACACCCGCGCGGGCGCCGCGCTGCGCCACGCCAGCAGCACCCTGATGGCCCAGGCCGCCGCGCACCGCCTGCTGCTGCTCATCTCGGACGGCAAACCCAACGACGTTGACGCCTACGAAGGCCGCTACGGTGTGGAGGACATGCGCCAGGCCGTAACCGAGGCCCGCCTGCAGGGCATCGCACCGTTTTGCCTGACGATTGACCGCCAGGCGGCAGGCTACCTGTCCTGCATTTTTGGAGCGCACAACTATGCGCTCCTTCCAAGGACAGAGAGGCTGCCGGAGGTATTGCTGGATTGGTTGCGGCGTCTGGTCACGCAGTAAAGAAAACCGACCAAAATCCGCACGCGAGGTCATGAGCGAGGCGCTCAAATTGGTGCGGACAGGAGGCTATTCGCATGCCGCTTGGTGCTTGTCCGCTGAACTCGAGGCTCCTTCACACTCAAGACCGCATTCGGCTGTGGAGCGGACTGCTGATTGCGTCAGCCTTGATGGCAGCTATCGCTGCAGAACGGCCATTTACACCGCCAAGCTCACACGCTTTGCCGACAGGGTCTCAACATTCAATTGAAGAGAAACTGCCATCGATTCATGGCAACCCACCGCAATGACCAAGTCCAGCGAAATGGCAGATCAGGTACTTGCATCGTCAAGAGTTTTGGAAGTCGTCTTGCCTGCTGCTTTGCCTTCCCTCAGTCTGTCCAGATAGTCTGCCCACCGCTGCATCATTTTCGTTCGATGGGCTAGGTACTGTGTCCTGTTGTAAGCGCGCCCATTGGCGTCCTTGACGGCGTGAGCCAGCTGCGCCTCAATCACCAACGGGTCCACATCCAATCGCTCCGCCAGCATTGTTCGCGCCGTGGCGCGAAAGCCATGCCATGTTTGGATCTCCGGCGTATAGCCCATGGTGATGAGCGCGGTTCGCACTGAGTTCTCTGAAATAGGTCGACTGTGGTTGCGCTCACCGGGAAACACCAAGGCACTGTGCCCCGTCAATGGATACAGCTCCCGCAACACTTTCACAGCCTGGGTTGAAAGAGGCACCAGATGTGGATCCCCGTTTTCCTTCCCGTCCTTGCCTCGCTTCATCCGGATAGCCGGAATCGTCCAGAGGGCAGCATCCAGGTCAACCTCGGCCCAAGCTGCACCGCGCAATTCGCCAGGACGCTGAAACAACAAGGGTGCCAACTGTAGTGCCGCCCGCACGATAGGCCCGCCCTTGTAAGCCTGGATAGCACGCAGTAGCTCACCCAGTTTGACCGGTTCGATAATGGCAGCGAAGTGCTTACCCCGGTACGGAGACAACGCGCCTTTGAGGTCTCCCGTGATATCCCGCCCCACCCTACCGGTGGCGACGCCATAGCGCCAGACCTGGCGAGCCAACATCAATCCACGATCGGCCGTCTCTACAGCCCCGCGCTCTTCCACCTTACGCAGGGTTGCCAGCAGTTCCACCGGCTCAATCTCAGCTAGGCGACGACCCCCTAACCAAGGAAAGAGATCACGTTCGAACTGGCGCAGCGAGCGCTCAGCATGAGAATCACTCCATAGAGGCTTCTGTTTGTCGTACCACTCCAGAGCGACAGCCTTGAAGGTATCCCCGGCACTGGCAGAAGCCTTCAGCCTTTCCACCTTTCTGGCATGCACAGGATTTATTCCTGTCGATTTCTGCAGCCTGGCGGTATCACGAGCCTTGCGAGCCGCCGTCAGGCTGATCGAGGGATAGCTGCCCAGAGCCATGCGCCCTTCCTTGCCCTCATGCCGATACTTCCAGAACCAGCGCCTCGATCCCCCGGGAGCGACTTCCAGGTACAAGCCTCCCGAATCCGATAAACGCTCCCGCTTCGATGTGGGGGAACAGACGGCGTTGCGGCACTGTGCGTCGGTCAACATGGGGGAACACCTCCAGAGGTTTCACTAGGATTTCCCCTCTGAAACGGGGGAACAAACGCCGCCAGTCTACCCTTTTCGGATTTTGTTCCCCCGTCTGTTCCCCCGCCTCAGCCTGGCTGCCAGGAGATCGCCTCGGACGTCTCCAGACCGTAACCCATTGATTTACCAAAGAAAAAGGGCGTTCACCGGATGTTGGTGAACGCCCTTGGACGTCGTAATGGTGGAGCTGGCGGGAATTGAACCCGCGTCCGCAAGCCTTCATCGGGCAGATCTACATGTTTAGCGATCTGATTTGAGTCTCGCCGCCTGTGTCGCGCAGTCGCACGCTACACAGGCCGCCAGCACCCTATTTTCTCGCTCCAACCCAAGGTACCCGGATCAGAGCCAGCCCATGTAATTATCCTTGCAGCCGGGAGGCACTGATTGCTCAGAACCCCCTTGCCCAGCCCATCGGCCAACTGTTGCAAGGCTCACTGGCAATTAAGCAGCGAGTGCGAAACGTTCGTCGTTTGCAGTTAGTTTTTTAAATCGAGATTTACGAGCGTGACTCAAGCTCGACATGCACCACACCGATTCCGAACCCACGTCGAAACCAGGACAGCCCCAGACCCTCTATTTTAGGTGCGTACAAGCAATTGCAAGAGCTCGACCGGAGATTTAATTGCAGCATGCGCGCCCCACTCCGCCGGATTGGTCTTGGCCCCCAGGTATCCGTAGGTTGCTGCGACAGTTCCCATGCCCGCAGCGAGGCCTGCAAGAATGTCGCGCTCATCGTCCCCCACATAGATGCACTGCCCCGGCTCCAGTTTCAAGCGCGACGCCGCTTCGAGCAAAGGGGCTGGATGGGGTTTTGCATGGGGAGTGGTATCTCCGCTGATCACCGCTCCTGCGGTCGCAAACAGTGGAATGGCGCGGGTCAGAGGGTCCGTAAAGCGGGTCGCCTTGTTGGTCACCACGCCCCATGCCAAATTGCGGCGGAGGATCTGGGATACCAGCTCCGGCACCCCCTCAAAAATGCTGGTGCGTTCTGTCATGCACGACTCATAGTTCACGAAGAACTCCTCGCGCATGGTCAGAAAGTCGGGATGGTCGGGCGCCATGCCAAATGCCTCGCCCAACATGCCACGGGCGCCAGCACCGGCCATCGGACGATAGCGCTCCAGCGGCAGGGAGGGCAAACCACGGTCCGTGCGCATCTTGTCGGCAGCAGCACCTAAATCAGGGGCACTGTCAATCAGTGTTCCATCCAGGTCAAACAGCACCGCGCGGATATTCTGAAACATTGGCTGGGCCTCAGGCTGCGCGCCGCGTGGCAAACAGGTAGTTCACACTGGTGTCGCTGCTCAACCAGTAACGTTGCGTAAGGGGGTTGTACTCCAGGCCTCGGGTGGTCTGCACGTCAAGGCCCGCACTGCGGCAGCTGGCGGCCAGTTCGCTGGGTCGAATCATCTTGGCGTATTCATGCGTTCCACGGGGCAGCATGTTCAATACATATTCAGCGCCCACAATGGCCAGCATGAAAGCCTTGGCACTTCGGTGTATGGTAGAAAAGAAGACCCATCCGCCCGGCTTCACGAGCTTAGAGCAGGCTCGCACAACCGATGCAGGATCAGGCACATGCTCAAGCATTTCCATGCAGGTCACCACGTCAAAGCTGGCGGGTTGCTCTTTGGCGAGCGCCTCCACACTGACTTCCCGGTACTGGATATTGGTGGTCTGGGCCTCCAGCGCGTGCAACTGGGCCACTCGCAGCGCCTTGGAAGCCAGGTCAATACCCAACACGTCCGCGCCTTTGCGGGCCATGGAATCGGCCAAAATACCGCCGCCACAGCCAACATCCAGTACACGCTTGCCTGACAGGCTGCACTGCGCATTGATCCAGTCGAGCCGCAAAGGATTAATCTGGTGCAAGGGGCGAAATTCACTTTCGGGATCCCACCAGCGATGGGCCAATTCCGAAAACTTGGCCAGTTCGGCCGGATCTGCATTGACGATTTCACTCATGCACTGATTCTCCACGACGAAAGGCAATGGACAAAAAACCCCAGACGCAAAAAAGCCCCGATAACGGGGCTTTTTTGGGAAGCAATCCGAGGATTACTTGGAAGCGCGGGTACCGACCACTTCGATTTCCACGCGACGGTTCTTCGCACGGCCTTCGGCAGTCTTGTTGTCAGCCACGGGTTGCTTTTCGCCCTTGCCTTCGGTGTAGACGCGGTTCTTTTCGATGCCCTTGGACACCAAGTAAGCCTTCACGGCTTCGGAACGACGCACCGACAGCTTCTGGTTGTAAGCATCGGAGCCCACGGAGTCGGTATGACCCACGGCAATGATCACTTCCAGGTTGATGCCCTTGACCTTGGAGACCAGGTCATCCAGCTTGGCCTTGCCTTCTGGCTTCAGCACCGACTTGTCGAAGTCGAAGAATGCGTCAGCAGCGTAGGTCACCTTGGTGGCCACAGCAGGAGCTGGAGCGGCAGGAGCTGGAGCGGCAGCAGCAGGAGCTGGGGCAGCAGCAGGAGCGGCAGCAGCAGGAGCTGGAGCGGCGATAGCGCCATCGCAGCCAGGAGCAGCCGTTGCAGGCGTCCAGTTGGCATTGCGCCAGCAGTATTCGTTGGTGCCGTTCTTCCAGACGATGCCAGAAGCGTTTCTCCAGTTGTCAACGGTTTGTGCGCCAGCGGCGGTTGCGAGCGCTGCAGAGGCAAACAACATCGCCACTTTGTTCAGTTTCTTCATGGTTCTCCTCTTGGGGAAAAAGCCGCAGCCGCGCTGCGAATCAGGACGCTTGGAGTGACCATCACCCAAAGCGTTCAAACGATTGTGCCATACGTAACAGGGCAAAAGCGGGGGCACCCGCCTGGGGCCCGTAGGACAAAACCGGAATTGCTTCGATATGTTGCGTGGTCGCTACACGGTCTTACCTCTAAAATGGTTCTCCTTCGCCGCCACCGCAGTCCCCAATGACCCAGTTTGCCAAAGAAACCCTGCCGATCAGCCTCGAAGAAGAGATGCGGCGCAGTTACCTTGATTACGCGATGAGCGTGATCGTGGGCCGGGCCCTGCCCGACGCGCGCGACGGCTTGAAGCCAGTGCACCGCCGCGTGCTTTTTGCGATGCACGAGCTCAACAACGATTGGAACCGGCCTTATAAAAAGTCGGCCCGTATCGTAGGCGACGTGATTGGTAAATACCACCCGCACGGTGATTCCGCTGTATACGACACCATCGTGCGGATGGCACAGGATTTTTCGCTGCGCCATATGCTGGTGGACGGCCAAGGAAATTTCGGATCGGTGGATGGCGATAACGCCGCAGCGATGCGGTATACCGAAATCCGCCTGGCCAAAATCGCGCATGAAATGCTGGGCGATATCGACAAGGAAACCGTCGATTTCGGCCCCAACTACGACGGCAGCGAAAAGGAACCGCTGGTATTGCCCAGCAAGCTTCCGAATCTGCTGGTCAATGGTTCGGCCGGTATTGCCGTGGGCATGGCCACCAATATCCCCCCCCACAACCTCAACGAAGTGGTCGATGGCTGCCTGCACATGCTGCGCAACCCCGATGCCACGGTTGATGAGCTGATGGAGATCATTCCCGCGCCAGACTTCCCCACGGCCGGCATCATCTATGGCATCAACGGCGTCAAAGACGGTTACCGCACGGGGCGCGGGCGTGTGATCATGCGCGCCAAGTGCCATTTTGAGGACATCGACCGGGGCCAGCGCCAGGCCATCATCGTCGATGAGCTGCCCTACCAGGTCAACAAAAAGACGCTGCAGGAGCGCATGGCCGAGCTGGTGCACGAGAAGAAGATCGAAGGCATCAGCCACATCCAGGACGAGTCTGACAAGTCGGGCATGCGCTTGGTGATTGAACTCAAGCGCGGCGAAGTGCCCGAGGTAGTGCTCAACAACCTGTACAAGCAGACGCAGCTGCAGGACACGTTCGGCATGAACATGGTGGCGTTGATCGACGGCCAGCCCCGCCTGTGCAACCTGCGCGACCTGATCAGCGTCTTTTTGCAGCACCGCCGTGAAGTGGTCACCCGCCGCACAGTGTTCGAGCTGCGCAAGGCGCGCGACCGTGGCCACGTGCTCGAAGGCCTGGCCGTGGCGCTGGCCAACATCGACGACTTCATCGCCATCATCCGCAACGCCCCCACCCCGCCGGTGGCCAAGGCCGAGCTGATGGCCCGCCCCTGGGACAGCAAGCTGGTGCGCGAGATGCTCACCCGCACGCGTGCCGACGGTGGCGTGATCAATGCTGACGACTATCGCCCCGACGGCCTCGAAAAAGAATTCGGCATGGGCCAGGACGGCCTGTACCGCCTGTCGGAAACGCAGGCCCAGGAAATCCTGCAGATGCGACTGCAGCGCCTGACTGGCCTGGAGCAGGACAAGATCGTCGCCGAGTACAAGGAGGTCATGGCGGTCATCGAAGACCTGCTGGACATCCTGGCCAAGCCCGAGCGCGTCTCCACCATCATTGGCGAAGAACTCACCTCCATCAAGACCGAGTTCGGCCAGCACAAGCTGGGAGCTCGCCGCAGCATCGTCGAGTACAGCGCGCAGGACCTCTCCACCGAGGACCTGATCACCCCCACCGACATGGTGGTCACACTCAGCCACACCGGCTACATCAAGAGCCAGCCCCTGTCCGAATACCGTGCCCAGAAGCGCGGCGGACGCGGCAAGCAGGCCACGGCGACCAAGGAAGACGACTGGATCGACCAGCTCTTCATCGCCAACACGCACGACTACATCCTGTGCTTCTCCAACCGAGGCCGCCTGTACTGGCTCAAGGTCTGGGAAGTGCCCGCCGGCTCGCGCGGATCGCGTGGCCGCCCCATCGTGAACATGTTCCCGCTGCAAGACGGCGAAAAAATCAACGTCGTGTTGCCACTGACCGGCGACATGCGCACTTTCCCGGCCGACCGCTATGTGTTCATGGGCACCAGCATGGGTACCGTGAAGAAAACGGCGCTGGATGAATTCAGCAACCCGCGCAAGGGCGGCATCATCGCCGTCAACCTGGATGATGGCGACTACCTGATCGGCGCCGCCCTCACCGATGGCAAACACGACGTGATGCTGTTCAGTGATGGCGGCAAGGCCGTGCGTTTCGACGAAAACGACGTGCGCCCACTGGGCCGTGCGGCACGTGGCGTACGCGGCATGATGCTGGAAGACGGCCAGAGCGTGATCGCCATGCTGGTCGCCGAGGACGAAACCCAGAGCGTGCTCACCGCCACCGAAAACGGCTATGGCAAGCGCACCAGCATCACCGAATACACCCGCCACGGCCGGGGCACCAAGGGCATGATCGCCATCCAGCAAAGCGAGCGCAATGGCAAGGTGGTGGCCGCCACGCTGGTGCATGCTGACGACGAGATCATGCTGATCACCGACAAGGGCGTGCTGGTGCGCACCCGCGTCTCCGAGATCCGCGAACTGGGCCGCGCCACGCAGGGTGTCACACTGATCGCATTGGACGAAGGCTCCAAGCTCAGCGGGCTGCAACGTATTGTTGAAAACGATGCCAATGTGGCTGAGGGCGAAATCGAAGGCAACGCCAACGACGGAAACCCGCCAGCCGCCGAAACCCCGGAACCACCAGACGCTTGAGTCAGACCAGCGGGTGCTGCCCCGACGGCGCAGCACCCATTGCGCTATTAAAACTGAAGCTGCTAGCGCTTATCTGATAAGCGCCAGCAGCCTTTTTGACCAAAAAATGAAACGCCCATATAACTTCTCGGCCGGCCCGGCCGCCATACCCACCGAAGTCCTGGAGCAGGCCGCCGCCGAGATGCTGGACTGGCATGGCAGCGGCATGGGCGTGATGGAAATGAGCCATCGGGGCAAAGAGTTCCTGTCGATCTACGAACAGGCGGAAGCCGATCTGCGCGAGCTTCTGGCCGTGCCAGCCAACTTCAAGATCCTGTTCATGCAAGGCGGTGGCCTGGCCGAGAACGCGATCGTCCCGCTCAATCTCTCGCGGGCCGGTGTGGTTGATTTTGTGGTGACTGGCAGCTGGAGCCAAAAGTCGCAGAAGGAAGCGCGCAAATACGCATCCGAAGTGAACATCGTGGCCTCCTCCGAAGACACCGGCTTCACCACCGTGCCCGACCCGGCCTCCTGGACGGTGAGCCGGGGCGCGAGCTATTTGCACATCTGCAGCAACGAAACCATCAATGGCACCGAGTTCCACGAGTTGCCCGACCTGAAGGCGCTGGGCAGCGATGCACCGCTGATCATTGACTTCTCTTCCCATGTCGCATCGCGGCCGGTGGACTGGTCACGTGTCGGACTTGCCTTTGGCGGTGCGCAGAAGAACCTCGGGCCTGCAGGCCTCACGCTGGTGATCGTGCGCGAGGACCTGCTGGGCCACGCCCTGCCCGCCTGCCCCAGCGCGTTTGACTACCGCGTGGTGGCAGAAAACCAATCCATGTTCAACACCCCCCCCACCTGGGGCATCTACGTTGCAGGCCTCACCTTCCAGTGGCTCAAGCGCCAGACCGAAGGGGCCTTGAGCGGTGTGGCAGCCATGGAACAGCGCAACATGGCCAAGGCGGATCTTCTCTACAAAGCCATCGACAGTTCGCAGTTGTATGTGAACAAGGTAGCTGCCAACTGCCGCTCGCGCATGAACATCCCGTTCTTCCTGCGCGACGAAAGCCGCAACGAAGCCTTCCTGGTCGGCGCCAAGGAGCGCGGCCTGCTGCAGCTCAAGGGCCACAAGTCCGTGGGCGGCATGCGCGCCAGCATCTACAACGCCATGCCCCTGGCGGGCGTGCAGGCGCTGGTGGACTACATGCGAGAATTTGAACAAAAACACGCCTGAGCGGACTACGGCCCACCCACGTTTTCGCGACAGCGCACCGAAATTTCCCCATCCATGAACACTCCGCAAGCCTCACCCGACCTCGCCAGCCTGCGCGTGCAGATCGACAGCATCGACCAGCAACTGCTCACGCTGCTGAACCAACGGGCGCTCGTGGCCGAACAGGTGGGTGAAGTCAAGAAGCGCGAAGGCACGCCCTTTTTCCGACCCGACCGTGTAGCCCAGGTCATCGACAAGATCACCCATGCCAACCCTGGGCCGCTCAAGGGTGCGCACGTCGCTGCCATCTGGCGCGAGATCATGTCCGCCTGCCTTGCGCTCGAATCGCCCCAGCGTGTGGCCGTGCTCGGCCCCGAGGGCACGTTCTGCGAGCAGGCAGCGATCGAGTTCTTTGGCGGCGCGGCCGACCTGATGTACTGCGCCAACTTCGACGAAGTGTTCCACGCCACAGCCGCTGGCAGCGCGCAGTACGGCGTCGTGGGCGTGGAGAACTCTACCGAAGGCGTGGTCACCCGCTCGCTCGACCTCTTCCTGCACACCCCCACCCACGTGGTGGGCGAAGTCAGCCTGCTCGTGCGCCACAACCTGCTGCGCACCAGCAACTCACTGGATGGCATTGAGGTGGTACTGGCCCATCCGCAAGCGCTCGCACAATGCCAGGCATGGCTGTCCAAGCACCTGCCGCATGCCGAGCGCCGCCCGGTGTCCAGCAATGCCGAAGGCGCACGCCTGGCCACCACCAACCCTGCCTGGGCGGCACTCTCCAGCGAACGCGCAGCCACTCAGTTCGGCTTGCACATCGTCTCCCACGCCATTCAGGACGACGCCTACAACCGCACCCGCTTCGCCATCATCTGCCTGCCGCACACGCTGCAGACGCCACCGCCCTCGGGCAAGGACTGCACCAGCCTTGTGGTGTCGGTGCCCAACCGCCCTGGCGCCGTGCACGACCTGCTGGTGCCACTCAAGACGCATGGCGTTTCCATGACACGTTTTGAGTCACGCCCTGCCCGCACGGGCCAGTGGGAGTACTACTTCTACATCGATCTCGATGGCCACCCCGCCCAGCCCCATGTGGCGAGAGCGCTGGAGGAACTGCGCAGCCTGTGCGCTTTCTACAAGGTCCTGGGGACCTACCCTGTCTCGTCATAAGGAGCCGTCGCCATGTTCGAACAATTGGGGCTGATCGGCTGTGGACTCATGGGTGGTTCGTTTGCCCTGGCCATGAAAAAAGCCGGGTTGGTCAAGCGCGTGGTGGGCTACAGCAAGTCCCCCTCCACCACCGACCGCGCGCGCCAGTTGGGCGTGATCGATGTGGAAGCGCCCTCCGCACTGCTGGCGGTGGCGGGTGCCGACATTGTGCTGGTGGCTGTGCCCGTAGCCGCCACCGAAGCCACGCTCAAGGCCATCAAGCATCTGGTCACGCCCCGGATGCTGATCATGGATGTGGGCTCGACCAAGGCCGATGTGGTGCAGGCTGCGCAGCGCTCGCTGCGCGACCAGGTGGGATCGTTCGTACCAGCACACCCCATCACGGGGCGCGAAGTATCAGGTGTGGAACACGCAGAAGCCGATCTGTACAGCGGACGCCAGGTGATCCTGACACCTACCGAGCGCACCCTGACGGCCCAGCTGCAGGACGCCGAAAAAATCTGGACTGCACTGGGCTGCCGTGTGACCAGCATGTCGCCGGAGTCGCACGACGCGGCCTTTGCCGCCGTCAGCCACCTGCCCCATTTGCTCGCGTTTGCAATGATGAACAGCATCACGGGCCAGACGCACGGCGACGAATTTTTATCGCTCGCAGGCCCCGGATTCCGCGACTTCACGCGCATTGCCGCCAGCGACCCCAAGGTATGGCGCGACATCCTGCTGTCCAACCGTGAAGAGCTGATTGCCCAGTCCAAGCTGTTCCAGCAGGCCCTGCGCAACATCGAGCAGGCCATGGAAAAAGGCAACGCCCAAGCGCTCGAAGACATGCTGACCTTGGCCAGCGAAACCCGTGTACACTGGCGCATGGGCGCGAAGAGAAAGTAACCCCCGGAGCCGCCTGCGGCGCCTTCCCCCAAGGGGGACGCACCCGGTGGCCTGGCAAAGCCAGCTCCACGGGTGCACTGGGATGGGCCTGCGCCAGTAATGACGGGCGCTTGCACCCAATGGACGAAAGATACCGATGTACAGCACCGCATTCCTTGATCTCCCCCCCCTGCAAGCCGCGGCAGGTGAAGTTGACCTGCCGGGCTCCAAGAGCATCTCCAACCGGGTACTGCTGCTGGCCGCGCTGAGCAATGGCACCACCACGGTGCACGACCTGCTGGCGTCCGACGACACGCGCGTAATGCTCGACGCGCTGCGCCAGATCGGGTGCACGGTGGATGAGGCTGGAAGCACGGTGCGCATCACAGGTCTGGGTGGCCGCCTGCCCCAATCCCCCGCCAAGCTGTTTCTGGGCAATGCGGCCACTGCCATGCGCCCGCTCACGGCAGCGCTGGCGCTGCTGGGCGGCGAGTTCGAGCTGTCGGGCGTCCCGCGCATGCACGAGCGCCCGATTGGCGACCTGATTGATGCCCTGCGACAACTGGGCTGCCAGATCGACTACCTCGGCAACGACGGCTACCCACCACTCAGGATCGCCCACGGCCAGGGTGTGCCTGTGCTGGCGCTGGCAGAGCCCATCCGCGTGCGCGGCGATGTATCGAGCCAGTTCCTCACCGCGCTGCTCATGGCGCTGCCTCTGGCCGCAGGCGCGCAGGCCATCGTGATCGAGGTGGTGGGCGAGCTGATCTCCAAGCCCTACATCGCCATCACGCTGCAGCTGCTGGCGCGGTTTGGCATCGTGGTCGAGCACCAGAACTGGCAGCGTTTCACCATCCCTGCGGGCAGCCGCTACCAGTCGCCCGGCAGTATTCATGTGGAGGCAGACGCCTCATCTGCTAGCTATTTCATAGCGCTTGGAGCAATAGCGACTGGCGCTACTGGCCAAAAAGATGCCAAATCCGGCATCAAGATACAAGGCGTCGGCCTCGACTCGATCCAGGGAGATATTCGCTTTGTCGAAGCGGCCCGGGCCATGGGCGCGGTGATCACCGGGGGCCCCAACTGGCTGCAGATCGAACGCGGCGCCTGGCCCCTCAAGGCCATTGACCTGGACTGCAATCACATCCCCGACGCGGCCATGACGCTGGCCGTGATGGCCCTGTATGCCCAGGGCACGACCACGCTAACCAACATCGCCAGCTGGCGCGTGAAGGAAACCGACCGCATCGCCGCCATGGCCACCGAGCTGCGCAAGCTCGGCGCCACGGTGGAGGAAGGGGCGGACTACATCCGCGTGACGCCTCCCGCCCAGTCCTCTGACTGGAAAGCCGCCAGCATCCACACCTATGACGACCACCGCGTGGCCATGTGCTTCTCGCTGGCCGCCTTCAATCCGGCGCGTCTGCCGGTGCGCATCGAAGACCCAAAGTGTGTGGCCAAGACCTTCCCGGACTATTTCGAGGCGCTGTTCTCGGTCGCCCAGGTCGACACCTCCCACATCCCGGTGATCTGCATTGACGGCCCCACGGCCTCGGGCAAAGGCACGGTGGCGGCGGCGGTGGCGCAGCGGCTGGGCTATCGCTTCTTGGATTCCGGCGCGATGTACCGCATCACCGCCCTCGCCGCGCTGCGGGCGGGTTTCGCCATCGATGCGGACCACGAAGCCCGCATCGCCACCCTGGCCCAGACGCTGCCGGTGCGGTTTGAGGGCGGCAAGGTGTGGCTGGGCAGCGACGACGTGACCGAGGCCATCCGCACCGAAGAAGCCGGTATGAACGCGTCCCGCGTGTCCGCCCTGCCTGCCGTGCGCACGGCGCTGGTGGACCTGCAACACAGCTTCCAGCGCCTGCCGGGGCTGGTGGCCGATGGCCGCGACATGGGCACCGTGATCTTCCCCGAGGCACCGTTGAAGGTGTATCTCACGGCCAGCGCCGCCTGCCGCGCAGAACGCCGTTATAAGCAGTTGATTTCTAAGGGTTTTTCGGCTAGTATCGCAGACCTTCGCGCAGATTTGGAGGCGCGCGACGCCAGGGACAGTTCCCGCAGCGTTGCACCCCTCAAGCCCGCGCAAGACGCTCTGGTCCTGGACAACTCCGATTTGACGATTGAACAAGCCGTCGAACAGGTGTTGGCCTGGTGGCAGGAGCGCCAGCCCTTCGCAGCTTCTGCGCAGCGCTGACAACGTGGAGCCCTAGGGCTCCAGGCAGTGCCGAAAGGCCTTGCCACAGGCCCACGCAGCCCCTCTCGCGCGTCAGCGCACAGGTTGTGTGGATCGATAACCTAACCCGCGGCTTTGCCGCAAAAAACCACCGCAAGCAGCTATAAAAACGGTAGCAATGGTGCTGCCGGAATCCTGTTTGTGGCAAGGAAACACATGTCCGAATCTTTTGCCGCCCTTTTTGAAGAATCCTTGCAGCGCACGGAAATGCGCCCAGGCGAAGTCATCACCGCTGAAGTCGTGCGCGTTGAGCACAACTTCGTGGTCGTGAACGCTGGCCTCAAGTCCGAAGCCTACGTGCCGCTGGAAGAGTTCAAGAACGACAAGGGCGAAGTCGAAGTCCAAGTGGGTGACTTCGTGTCGGTGGCCATTGGCTCCATCGAAAACGGCTACGGCGACACCATCCTGTCGCGCGACACCGCCAAACGTCTGGCTTCGTGGATGAGCCTGGAAAAGGCCCTGGAATCCGGCGAATTCGTCACTGGCACGACCAGCGGCAAGGTCAAGGGCGGTCTGACCGTTCTGGTCAACGGCATCCGCGCATTCCTGCCCGGTTCGCTGATCGATACCCGTCCGATCAAGGATCTGACGCCGTACGAAAACAAGACCATGGAATTCAAGGTCATCAAGCTGGACCGCAAGCGCAACAACGTGGTGCTGAGCCGCCGCGCCGTGGTGGAAGCCTCCATGGGCGAAGAGCGCGCCAAGCTGATGGAAACCCTGAAGGAAGGCTCCATCGTTCAAGGCGTGGTCAAGAACATCACCGAATACGGTGCGTTCGTGGACCTGGGCGGCATCGACGGCCTGCTGCACATCACCGACATGGCATGGCGCCGCGTGCGTCACCCTTCCGAAGTGGTGACAGCTGGCCAGGAAATCACGGCCAAGATCCTGAAGTTCGATACCGAAAAGAACCGCGTGTCCCTGGGTCTGAAGCAAATGGGCGACGACCCATGGATGGGCGTGAACCGCCGCTACCCCCAAGGCACCCGCCTGTTCGGCAAGATCACGAACATTGCCGACTACGGCGCGTTCGTCGAACTCGAACCCGGCATCGAAGGCCTGGTGCACGTGTCTGAAATGGACTGGACCAACAAGAACATCGCTCCCGCCAAGCTGGTTTCGCTGGGCGACGAAGTCGAAGTCATGGTCCTCGAAATCGACGAAGACAAGCGCCGTATCAGCCTGGGCATGAAGCAGTGCAAGGCCAACCCATGGCAAGAATTCGCACAGGACACGAAGCGCGGCGACCGCGTGAAGGGTCCTATCAAGTCGATCACCGACTTCGGCGTGTTCGTGGGCCTGGCTGCCGGCATCGACGGCCTGGTTCACCTGTCTGACCTGTCGTGGAATGAAGCTGGCGAAGCCGCAGTTCGTAACTACAAGAAGGGCCAGGAAGTGGAAGCCATCGTGCTGGCCGTGGACGTGGACCGCGAACGCATCTCGCTGGGCATCAAGCAGCTCGACGGCGACCCATTCACGACCTTCGTGACGGTGAACGACAAGGGCCAGACGGTGACCGGCAAGGTCAAGACCGTGGACGCCCGTGGCGCTGAAATCGACCTCGGCGAAGACATCGTGGGTTACCTGCGCGCTTCGGAAATCTCCCGCGACCGCGTGGAAGATGCCCGCAACGTGCTCAAGGAAGGCGACGAAGTCACGGCCGTGGTGGTCAACGTGGATCGCAAGACCCGCAACATCCAGCTGTCGATCAAGCAAAAGGACATGGCTGACGAACAAGGCGCCATGGCCAACCTGAGCCAGCAATCGAGCCGCGAAAGCGCCGGCACGACCAGCCTGGGCGCCCTGCTGCGCGCCAAGCTGGACAACTCGGAAAAGTAAAGCGCTGACCCGTTGAGGAGCCTCAGCGCACATTGCGCGGTAAGCTCCTTGTACGGTCAGACAGCGGGCGCCTCGGCGCCCGCTCTTTTTTCAGCAAAGACCTGCCCACCCGCAGCCTGCCCATGCCCCAAGATTCCATGACCCGCTCAGACCTCGTTGAAGAACTGGCCGCGCGCTTTGGTCAGCTCACCCATCGCGATGCCGAATACGCCGTCAAGACCATCCTGGACGCCGTGGGCGAGGCCCTGGTGCGTGGGCACCGCATCGAGATCCGGGGCTTTGGCAGCTTCTCGGTCAACCACCGCCCACCCCGCATGGGACGTAATCCGCGCAGCGGCGAGGCCGTGGCCATCCCCGAAAAACGGGTGCCCCATTTCAAGCCTGGCAAGGCTCTGCGTGAAGCCGTGGACAAGCGCACCGCCGAGATGGAAGAAAACTCCGGTGCCGCCAGCAGCACAACCATTCAAAAATAATAGCTGCTCGCGCTTTACAGATAAGCGCTAGAGGCCTATTTGACTTGAATTCTTATCCTGCAAGGGCCATGCGGCCCAGCAGGCACAAGCTCTTAGAATCGCCCCACCACTGGGGAGACCGATGAAATACCTCCTGTGGCTGCTCAAGGCAGCCATTTTTTTTACGCTGTTTGCCTTCGCGCTGAACAACCAGCAGGACGCCACCGTGCACTTCTTCTTTGGCACGCAATGGCGCGCGCCGTTGGTGCTGGTGGTATTGACCGCATTTTCAGCGGGCCTGGCCGTGGGAGTGCTGGGCATGGTGCCGCGCTGGTGGAGGCACCGCACCGCAGCGCGACGCGCCCATGCAGCGGTGGCAGCGCCCACGCCCGTGGCATCCTCCGCAGCAGCGGGCTCCATGCCCCCCGCCCCGCCACCACCGCCCGACCTGCCTTCAGCCCATGGAATTTGACCTGACCTGGA
Source organism: Acidovorax sp. sif0632 (assembly GCF_019218805.1). Lineage (NCBI taxonomy): Bacteria > Pseudomonadati > Pseudomonadota > Betaproteobacteria > Burkholderiales > Comamonadaceae > Acidovorax > Acidovorax sp. sif0632. Next base: position 372,400 of record NZ_JAHUWW010000003.1, read on the forward strand.
TCCTGCTGGGCCTGCCCGTGGCCTTTGTGCTGGGCTGGCTGGCATCGCGTTTCGACCTGCGCCAGCTGCGCGCCGAAAACCGCCGTGCGCCCAAGGCCTACTTCAAGGGCCTGAACTTCCTGCTCAACGAGCAGCAGGACCAGGCCATCGACGCCTTCATCGAGGCCGTGCAGAACGACCCCGACACCTCAGAACTGCACTTTGCGCTGGGCAACCTGTTCCGCCGCCGGGGCGAATACGACCGCGCCGTGCGTGTGCACGAGCACCTGCTCTCGCGCGGCGACCTCTCCCGCACCGACCGCGAGCGTGCCCAGCACGCGCTGGCGCTCGACTTCCTCAAGGCCGGGCTGCTCGACCGCGCGGAAGACGCCCTGCACCGCCTGGAAGGCACGCCCTTCGAGGCCCAGGCCCGCCTGGCCCTGCTGGCCATCTACGAGCGCTCGCGCGACTGGCCACACGCTGCCACCATTGCCCGCAAGATGCACGACGCCGACCAGGGCGATTTCAGCACCCGGCAGGCACATTACCTGTGCGAACAGGCACTCGCCCTGATTGCGCAGGGCGACCTGCCCGCCGCCCAGGCGCTGCTGGAACAGGCGGTGGCCGCCGCCCCCGAGGCAGCGCGCGCGCGCATCGAACTGGCGCGGCTGCAGCGCCTCATGGGCCAACCCGCCGCCGTGCTGGCCACGCTCAAGACGCTGGGTGAACGCAACCCTGCGGCCTTGCCTCTGGCCGCCCCGCTGCTGGTCGAAGCCGCCACGGCCAGCGGGCGCACCGCCGAGGTCCATGGCCTGCTGCAGGCCCACTATGAACAGGCACCCTCGCTCGACGTGCTGGAGAGCATCGTGGCCATGGAGGCCGCTGACGCCACCACCAGCGGTTCCGCCCGGCAGCGCTATGTGGAGCATCTGGACAAGGAACGCTCGCTGGTGGCCGCCGCCAAATGGCTGGCCACCGAAAAGCTGGAGCACGAGGAGTTCCACCCCCAGGTCCAGCGGGCGCTGGAGCATGCCGTGAAACCCCTCACACGCTACCGCTGCGCGGCCTGCGGCTTTGAAGCGCGCCAGCATTTCTGGCAATGCCCCGGCTGCCAGACCTGGGACAGCTACCCCGCGCGCCGCGTCGAAGAACTCTGACCCGCCATTCCAGCCCTCCACGCCAAGGACACCCGCCACCATGCTGAAGACACTGCTGACCCTGATCGCCACTTTGCTGCTGGCCACCACCGCCGCCTTCGCCGCCGTGGACGTGAACACCGCCACCGAAGCCGAACTCGACGGCATCAAGGGCATCGGGCCCGGCCTGTCGGGCCGCATCCTCCAGGAGCGCCAGAGTGCTCCCTTCAAGGACTGGGCCGACTTCATCGGCCGTGTGGGTGGCGTGGGCAACAAGAGTGCCGTCAACTTCTCCAAAGAGGGCCTGACCGTCAACGGCAAGAAGTACAGCGCAGCAGCCGCCGCCAAGGCGGAAGCCAAGAGCAAACAGAAAGAGAAAGAAAAAACCGCCAGCCACCAGGGCACAGAACGCAAGGCCCGCAGCAGCGCAGACAAGACCGCCGCCGCACCAGCCACACCACCAACAGCGGCACCAGCAGCCCCCGCCCCTGCCGCTACCCCAGCAGCCAGCGCTAGCAAAAACTAAGCAGACTTCACAAGCAGCAAGCCCGCTCCAGCGGGCTTTTTTTTTGCACCCACCACAAGCTCGGCAGCAAGGGCTGGGCAGGGTTTTTAGGGGCTGCCCCTAAAATTGTTCGCGCATGCCCCTGATCACCCTCATCCTCCTCCCCTTCATCGGCAGCCTGCTGGCGGCAGTGTTGCCCGCCAATGCCCGCAACACCGAGTCCACGCTCGCCGGGCTCATTGCCTTGTTCTGCACGGTGCAGGCGGCGCTCTACTTCCCACAGATTGCAGACGGCGGCGTGCTCCGGCAAGAGCTGGCCTGGCTGCCCGCCCTGGGCCTGAACCTGGTCATCCGCATGGATGGCTTTGCGTGGATGTTCTGCATGCTGGTGCTGGGCGTGGGTAGCCTGGTGGTGCTGTATGCGCGCTACTACATGTCGGCCGCCGACCCGGTGCCACGCTTCTTTTCGTTTTTTCTGGCGTTCATGGGAGCGATGGCGGGTGTGGTGCTGTCGGGCAACATCATCCAGATTGCGTTCTTCTGGGAGCTGACCAGCCTGTTTTCCTTCCTGCTGATCGGCTACTGGCACCACCGCAAGGATGCGCGGCGCGGTGCGCGCATGGCGCTCACGGTGACGGGCACAGGCGGGCTGGCCATGCTGGCGGGCATGCTGGTGCTGGGCCACATCGTGGGCAGCTACGACCTCGATCACGTGCTGGCCGCAGGCGCGTTGATCAAGGCGCACCCGCTGTACCTCACCGCACTGGTGCTGATCCTGCAGGGCGCGCTCACCAAAAGCGCACAGTTCCCGTTCCACTTCTGGCTGCCCCACGCCATGGCTGCGCCTACGCCCGTGTCGGCCTACCTGCACTCGGCCACCATGGTGAAGGCCGGTGTGTTCCTGATGGCCCGGCTGTGGCCCGCACTGTCGGGCACGGAAGAGTGGTTCTGGCTGGTGGGCGGTGCGGGCCTGGTCACGCTGCTGGTGGGCGGCTACGCGGCGATGTTCCAGAACGACCTCAAGGGCCTGCTGGCCTACTCGACCATCTCGCACCTGGGCCTCATCACCCTGCTGCTGGGCCTCAACAGCCCGCTGGCCGCCGTGGCGGCCGTGTTCCACATCATGAACCACGCAACCTTCAAGGCCTCGCTGTTCATGGCTGTGGGCATCGTGGACCATGAAAGCGGCACGCGCGACATACGGCGCCTGTCGGGCCTGCGCAGGATGATGCCCATCACCGCCACCCTGGCCATGGTGGCCAGCGCGGCCATGGCGGGCGTGCCGCTGCTCAACGGCTTCCTGTCCAAGGAAATGTTCTTTGCCGAGACGGTGTACGTGAACACCACGCCGATGCTCGAATGGCTGCTGCCCGTCGCGGCCACAGTGGCCGGCATGTTCAGCGTGGCGTACTCGCTGCGCTTCACGGTGGATGTGTTCTTTGGCCCACCCGCTACCGACCTGCCGCGCCCGCCCCATGAGCCGCCGCACTGGATGCGCGTTCCTGTCGAACTGCTGGTGCTGGCCTGCCTGGTGGTGGGCACGCTGCCCGCCTGGTCTGTGGGGGCCTACCTGGCCGCCGCCGCACGGCCCGTGGTGGGCGGCGAGCTGCCCACGTACAGCCTGGCGGTGTGGCATGGCTTTAATACCCCGTTTGTAATGAGCCTGGTGGCATTGGGCGGTGGCATTGCGCTGTATGCGCTGCTGCGGCGTCAGCGCGCGCGCGGCATGCTGGATGCACCGCCCCTCATGCATCACCTGAGCGGCCAGCGCATGTTTGAGCACCTGCTGGCCGCCCTCACGCTGGCGGGCCGCAACGGCCGCCGCCTGCTGGGCACCAGCCGCCTGCAGTGGCAGATGCTGTGGCTGGCCGCAGCGGCCCTGGTGGCGGGTACCCTGCCCCTGTGGGCGCGGGGACTGCCAATTGGCGACCGCGTGCAGTTGCCGCTATCGCCCACGTTTGCGCTGCTGTGGCTGCTGGGCGCCGTGTGCGCCGTGGCGGCGGCGTGGCAGGCCAAGTACCACCGGCTGGCCGCCCTCACGCTGCTGGGCGGCTCGGGCCTGTGTGTGTGCCTGACCTTTTTGTGGTTCTCGGCGCCCGACCTCGCGCTCACACAGATCGTGGTGGAGATCGTGACCACCATCCTCATCCTGCTGGGCCTGCGCTGGCTGCCCCGCCGCGACGAAAGCCTGCGCGTGCCCACCCTGGCCGAAGAGCGCCGGACCCAGCTGCGCCGCTACCGGGACCTGGCACTGGCGTTGAGCGCGGGCGCAGGCATGGCGCTGTTGTCGTTCGCGATGATGAGCCGCCCTTTCCCCGACAGCACCTCCACCTTCTTCCTGGAGCGCGCCCTTACCGACGGGGGCGGCACCAACGTGGTCAACGTCATGCTGGTGGACTTCCGGGGCTTTGACACCTTTGGCGAGATCGTGGTACTGGGCATTGTGGCGCTCACGGTGTATGCGCTGCTGCGGCGCTTCCGCCCTGCGCGCGAGGTGATGGACCTGCCGCCCCAGCAGCGCGCACTGCCCGCCGATGTGGACACCGACCTGACCAACCCGCGCCAGACCGCCGACACCGCCGTCGGATACCTCATGGTGCCTGCGGTGCTGGTGCGGCTGATGCTGCCGTTTGCCACGCTGGTCGCGGTCTACCTCTTCATGCGCGGCCACAACGAGCCCGGCGGCGGGTTTGTGGCAGGGCTGGTGTTCTCGGTGGCCCTGCTGCTGCAGTACATCGTCTCGGGCACGTCATGGGTCGAGGCGCATCTGCCCCTGTACCCACGCCGCTGGATCGGCGTGGGCCTTCTAGCCGCGCTGGCCACCGGGCTGGGCGCACTGGCCTGGGGCTATCCGTTCCTGACCAGCCACACGGCCCATTGGCACCTGCCGGTGGTGGGCGAGATCCATGTAGCCAGCGCGCTGTTCTTCGACATCGGCGTGTTCACCCTGGTGGTGGGCTCCACCATGCTCATCCTCACCGGCATTGCCCACCAGTCGGTGCGCAGCCACCGCTACAACAATGCGCGCGCCGACGACGAGGCGGCAGAACAAGCCGCTGCTGCCACAGCGCCCACCACCCGGGGAGAAACTGCATGGAACTGATACTGGCCCTGGCCATCGGTGTGCTCACCGGCTCGGGTGTGTGGCTGCTGCTGCGCCCACGCACCTTCCAGGTCATCATGGGCCTGTCGCTGCTGTCGTACGCAGTCAACCTCTTCATCTTCAGCATGGGCCGCCTGGGCCTGGCGATTGACAAGGAGCCCGTACTGCAGCCCGGCCTGCCGCAGGACCTGGCCCACTATGCCGACCCCATGCCCCAGGCGCTCACACTCACGGCCATCGTGATCGGCTTTGCCATGACGGCGCTGTTCCTGGTGGTGCTGCTGGCATCGCGTGGCATGGCGGGCACTGACCATGTGGACGGCACCAAGGGTAAAGACGTGCAGGAAATGCCATGATGAAGAACACCCCCCTGAGCGGCTTCGCCGCTTCCCCCCGCTCTCGCAGTGCTGCACACTGGGGGGGCAGGGGGACGCAGCCCTCGCTGCGGGGCGGCCCTTGCTAGGCTGCCCTGGCCTAGCGCGTGCCAGTTTCGTGCGCAGCGCCGTGGACCGATGACATGACATTCACAGGATTTTTACTTGACCGGCTGATGCCGCACCTGATCCTCGCGCCCATTGCGCTGCCCCTGCTCACGGCCGGGCTCATGCTGCTGCTGCGCGAGGAACGCCAGCGCACCAAGGTCACGCTCAACATCACATCGACCCTGGTCGGCCTGGTGGTGGCTGTGTTGCTGCTGGTGCAGGCCAAGGAGCCCAGCGTGCAGACCAGCCTGGGCGTGTACCTGCCGGGCAACTGGCCGGCGCCGTTCGGCATCGTGCTGGTCATCGACCGCCTGTCGGCCATGATGCTGGTGCTGACCAGCACAGTGGCGCTCGCCACGGTGCTGTTCTCGGCCGCGCGCTGGCACCGGGCGGGTGTGCACTTTCACCCGCTGTTCCAGTTCCAGCTCATGGGGCTGGCCGGTGCGTTCCTCACGGCCGACCTGTTCAACCTGTTTGTGTTCTTCGAGATCATGCTGGCGGCGTCCTACGGGCTGCTGCTGCACGGCTCAGGCCGCCCGCGCGTGTCGGCGGGGCTGCACTACATCGCCATCAACCTCGCCGCCTCTTCGCTGTTCCTCATCGGGGTGTCGATGCTCTACGGCATCACCGGCACGCTCAACATGGCCGACCTGGCCCAGAGCATTGCGGGTGTGGCCGTGGCAGACCGGGGGCTGCTGCATGCGGCCGCTGCGATTCTGGCGGTCGCGTTCCTCATCAAGGCCGCCGTGTGGCCGCTCAACTTCTGGCTGGTACCCGCCTACAGCGCGGCCACGGCGCCCGTGGGCGCACTGTTTGCGCTGATGACCAAGGTGGGCGTGTACAGCGTGCTGCGGCTGTGGACGCTGTTGTTTGGCCCCGAGGCCGGTGAATCGGCCCAGTTTGGCAGCCAGTGGCTGATTGGCGGCGGCCTGCTCACCATGGCCTTTGGCGCCATCGGCATGCTGGGCTCGCAGCGCCTGGGGCACCTGGCAGGCTTCAGCGCCGTCCTGTCGTCGGGCACGCTGCTGGCGGCCGCGGGCTTCGGCCAGAACCTGCTCACAGGCGGGCTGCTGTACTACCTGCTCAGCTCCACGCTGGCGGTGAGCGCCCTCTTCCTGCTGACCGACCTGATCGACCGCTGGCGCAACGATGGCTCCAACCTCGCCCCCTACGAGCAGACGGACGATGCGCCGTTTCTGTCGGCCGATCTGGTGCCCACGGAAGGCATGAACCTCGACGACAAGGAGGAGGCGCTCATCGGCGAGGTGATCCCTGCGGCCGCTGCCTTCCTGGGCCTGGCCTTCATCGCCTGCACGCTGGTCATTGCAGGCCTGCCACCTCTGCCAGGGTTTGTGGGCAAGTTCGCCATGGTGCATGCGCTGCTCAACCCGCTGGGACTGGGCGCCTCCAGCGGGTTCCAGCTGGGCGCTGCGGGCTGGACGCTGGTGGCCCTGCTGGTGACCTCGGGCCTGCTGGCGCTGGTGGCCTTGACCCGTGCAGGCATCCGCCATTTCTGGGCCGCACATGATCGGTCGGCCCCCAAGCTGCTGGTACTGGAAGGCTTGCCGATTGCCCTGCTGCTGGGCGCCTGCGCGGCGCTGGCCTGGCAGGCCGGCGCCGTGATGCGCTACACCCAGGCCACGGCCGACGCATTGCACGCGCCCGCTGGCTACATGCGCGCGGTGATGGCCACTGAGCCCGTGCCCAACCCGCCCCAGCCTGCCACCACACCGGGGGGCAACCTGCCATGAAGCCAGAGCCCCTTCCCACATCCACATCGCCCCGGCCCTTCAAGCGGCTGGTGCCCGCGCCCCTGCTGTCGCTGGCGCTGCTGGGCCTGTGGCTGCTGCTCAACCGCAGCCTGAGTGCCGGGCATTTTGTGCTGGGCAGCGTGCTGGCGCTGGCGATTCCGCTGCTCACGGCCGGGCTGCGCCCGCTGCCGGTGCGCGTGCGCAAACCGGGCGCCGTGCTGCGCCTGGCCTTCACGGTGGTGGCTGACACCACCCGCTCCAACCTGGCCGTGGCCCGCCTGCTGCTGGCGCCCGGCCGCAGGCGCCACCCTGCCGGGTTTGTGCACATCCCGCTGGACGTGCGCGACCCCAACGCACTGGCCGTGCTGGCGATGATCGTCTGCATCACCCCTGGCACGGCCTGGGCCGAGCTGTCGCTGGACCGCAGCGTGCTGCTGCTGCATGTGCTGGAACTGGACGACGCGGCCACCGTGATCGCCGACGTGAAGCGGCGCTACGAGGCCCCTTTGATGGAGATTTTTGAATGACCCCGATACTGGATTGGGCCCTCCCCATCGCCCTGTTCATGCTGGCCCTGGCCATGGGCTGCGCGCTGATCCGCCTGCTCAAGGGCCCCTCCGCACAAGACCGGGTGCTGGCGCTCGACTGCATGTACCTGAGCGGCATGCTGGTGATGCTGGTGCTGGGCCTGCTGTATGGCAGCAAGAACTACTTCGAAGCTGCGCTGCTGCTGGCGCTGTTCAGCTTTGTGGGCAGCATGGCCATGGCCAAGTTTCTGCTGCGTGGCGAGGTGATCGAATGACCGACGCCGCTACCACTGCCGTGCTGCCGCTCTGGCTGGAAATCATCGTGGCCTTGCTGGTGCTGGCGGGCGCGGGGCTCGCGCTGCTGGGCTCCACCGGCCTGCTGCGCCTGCCCACGTTTTTTGAACGGGTGCACGCGCCTGCCATCATCGCCACGCTGGGCTGCTGGCTGATCATGCATGGCACGGTGCTGTACTTCTCGGTGGCCGACCGCAGCCTGGCGCTGCATGCACTGCTGATCGCCGTGTTCGTGGCGATCACGGTGCCGATCATGTCGATCTTCTTGATGCGTGCGGCGCTGTTCCGCGCGCGGCAGATGGGGCTGGATGTGCCTCCCAGCCTGAGCCAGCCCAAGGCATCTGCAGCGCCTGCAGATGCCAAAGACTCCTGATTTGATAGCTGCTTGCGCTTGATGGACGCGCGCAAGCAGCCATTTTTATCACTATTTTTGGTCTGAAGATCCAAAACCGCCGCCGCCCGGCGTGTGGATTTCAAACACGTCGCCCGGTTGCATCTCGGCCTGGCCGATGTGATCCAGCAGTTCCACCCGACCATCGCTGCGCACCACCTTGTTGATACCCACAGCGCCCGGCTGACCACCCGCCATGCCAAACGCGCCATGGTGGCGGCCGTTCGACAAGATGCTGGCCGTCATGGGCTCCAGAAAGCGCACACGGCGCACGCCGCCGTCGCCACCTTTCCACTGCCCGGCGCCTCCCGAGCCCTTGCGGATCTCGTAGCCCTCCAGCCGCACCGGAAAGCGAAACTCCAGCACCTCGGGGTCCGTCAGGCGCGAGTTGGTCATGTGGCATTGCACGACGCTGGTGCCACCAAAACCGCCCACCAGCTGCCCGTTGGCATCCCACACACCGCCCGCGCCGCTACCGCCCGAGATGGTCTCGTAGTACTGGTAGCGCGTGCTGCCAAAGGTGAAGTTGTTCATGGTGCACTGCCCCGCCGCCATCAGGCCCAGTGCGCCGTACAGCGCATTGGTGATGCAGGTGGACGTCTCAACATTGCCCGCCACCACCGATGTGGGTGGGTTGGGGTTGAGCATGCTGCCGGGCGGGATGATGACGTTGAGCGGCTTGAGGCACCCCGCGTTCAGCGGAATGTCGTCATCCACCAGCGTGCGGAACACATACAGCACCGCCGCCATGCACACCGCCGTGGGCGCGTTGAAGTTGTTCGTCTGCTGCGGGCTGGTGCCGGTGAAGTCGATGGTGGCGCTGCGACTCGCTGCATCCACCTTCACGGCCACGCTGATCTGCGCGCCGTTGTCCAGAGGCAGCGTGAACGCACCATCCTTGAGCCGTGTGATGACACGGCGCACGGACTCTTCGGCGTTGTCCTGCACATGGCGCATGTAGGCCTGCACCACGTCCAGCCCAAACTCGGCCACCATGCGGCGCAGCTCCTGCTGGCCTTTCTCGTTGGCGGCGATCTGCGCGCGCAGGTCGGCCATGTTCTGCTGCGGGTTGCGGCTGGGGTATTCGCCGCTTTCCAGCAGTGCAATCATCTCCGCCTCGCGCAGCACGCCGCGCTCCACCAGCTTCACATTGTTGATCTGCACGCCCTCTTCTTCAATGCGCGTGGAGAACGGCGGCATCGACCCCGGCGTGATGCCGCCCACATCGGCATGGTGGCCCCGGCTGCCCACGTAAAAAGTGGGCATGGCTTCATCGGCAAGGTACACCGGCGTGATGACCGTGATGTCCGGCAAATGCGTGCCACCGTGGTACGGGTCGTTGAGCACAAACACATCGCCGGGCTGCATCTTGCCTTGGTTCTCGCGGATCACCGTCTTGATGCTCTCGCCCATCGAGCCCAGGTGCACCGGCATGTGCGGCGCATTGGCAATCAGGTTGCCTGCGGTGTCGAACAGCGCGCAGCTGAAGTCCAGGCGCTCCTTGATATTGACCGAGTAGGCCGTGTTCTGCAGCTGCAGCCCCATCTGCTCGGCAATGTTCATGAACAGGTTGTTGAACACTTCGAGCAGCACCGGGTCCACCGTGGTGCCCACGGCATGCTGCACGGCACGGGCCACGCGGCGGTTGAGCAGCAGGTGGTCCAGGTCGGTCAGCGCGGCCTCCCAGCCAGGCTCCACTATTGTTGTAGCGTTCTTCTCGGCAATGATGGCCGGGCCGGGGATCACATCGCCGGGGCGCAAGTCCTCGCGCACCACCAGGGCGGCGTCGTGCCATGCAGGCACGCCATCGATGCCACCGGTGTACATGCGCACGGTGCTGCGGCGCGGCACCTCGCGCGCGGGTTGTAGCGTGTGGCGTGGCTCCACGGGCGCGTCGCCGGGCACCACGGCCTCGACGGACACGGCCTCCACCACCAGGCCCTTGCCCTGCATGAGGAACGCAAAACGCTGGCGATAAGCGTTCTCGAACGCGTCGGTGATCTCGGCCAGCGAGCCAAACGGCACGATCAGCGCCGAGTCGCTGCCCTCGTAGCGCACATGCACGCGGCGGTGCACCACGGCAGTGCCCGCGCCCACCTGCTGGCGCTCCAGCTCGGTGCGGGCGGTGGTGGCCAGTTGCTCCAGCGTGGCCTCGATGCCGGGCAACGCGTCGGGCACGAGCTTGGTCTCTACGGCCTGCTCACGGATCACGTTCTGGTCCGCCAGGCCCATGCCGTAAGCACTGAGCACGCCCGCCAGCGGGTGCACAAACACGCGCGTCATGCCTAAAGCGTCGGCCACCAAACACGCATGCTGGCCGCCCGCGCCGCCAAAGCACTGCAGCGTGTAGCGCGTCACGTCGTAGCCGCGCGCCACGCTGATCTTCTTGATGGCATTGGCCATCTGCTGCACGGCGATCTGAATGAAGCCATGGGCTACGTCTTCGGCCTTGCGTCCGGTCTGTGTGGCGAGGCCTTCAAACTTCTGCGCCACCGCATCGCCATCCAGCGCCTCGTTGGCCGCGTGGCCAAACACCTTGGGGAAATGTGCAGGCTGGATCTTGCCCACCATCACGTTCGCATCCGTCACGGCCAGCGGGCCGCCACGGCGGTAGCTGGCGGGGCCAGGGTTGGCGCCCGCGCTTTCGGGGCCCACGCGGAAGCGTGCGCCGTCAAAGCCGAGGATGGAGCCGCCCCCGGCTGCCACGGTATGGATGCTCATCATGGGCGCGCGCATGCGCACGCCCGCCACCTGGGTCTCGAACTCGCGCTCGAACTCGCCCGCGTGGTGGCTCACGTCGGTGCTGGTGCCACCCATATCAAAGCCGATGACCTTGTCGTGGCCTGCCAACCCAGCGGTGCGCGCCATGCCGACGATGCCGCCTGCAGGGCCGCTCAGGATCGCGTCCTTGCCCTGGAACACCTGTGCATCCGTCAGGCCACCCGACGACTGCATGAAGAACAGCTTGACGCCCGGCATTTCGCTCGCCACCTGGTCCACATAGCGGCGCAGGATGGGCGACAGGTACGCATCCACCACCGTGGTGTCACCCCGGCTCACCAGCTTCATCATGGGGCTGGTGGCGTGCGATGCGCTCACCTGCGTAAAGCCGATTTCGCGCGCGATGCGGGCTGCAGCCTCTTCGTGTGCGGTGTAGCGGTAGCCGTGCATGAACACGATGGCCGCGCTGCGCAGGCCCGCGTCGTAGGCCGCCCACAGGCGTTCTTTCAGGTGCGCTTCGTCCAGCGGCTCAATCACCTCGCCCCGTGCGCCCACACGCTCCTGCGCCTCGATCACGCGCTCATACAGCAGCTCGGGCAGCACGATGTGGCGGTCGAACAGACGCGGGCGGTTCTGGTAGGCGATGCGCAGCGCGTCCTTGAAGCCCTTGGTGGTAATGAGCAGCGTGGGCTCGCCCTTGCGCTCCAAGAGCGCGTTGGTGGCCACGGTGGTGCCCATCTTCACGCACTCCACCAGCTCGGGCGTCACAGGTTCGCCGGGCTTCAAACCCAGCAGGTGGCGGATGCCCGCCACGGCGGCATCCTTGTACTGCTCGGGGTTCTCGGACAGCAGTTTGTGCGTGACGAGCGTACCGTCCGGGCGCTTGCCCACCACGTCGGTGAAGGTGCCGCCCCGGTCGATCCAGAACTGCCAGCGGGACATGGGAGAGGGTTGGTTGGACATATCAATGCTACTCAATTGATAGCTATCAGCGCTTTACAGTCGCGCGCAAGAGCCGATTTTTATTCAAATTTCCGGACCATACAGGGCACCGAAGCCACTCAGGCCGCCAGCGTCACAGCGACGCGGCCGAGCGCGCCGCCTGGTCGTACATGCCCGAGAGCACACGCAGCAACCGGGCCAGCTCGCCGATGTCGCGGTTCAGCGCGTCATCGGCTTTCAGGGCGTCGATCAGGCAGCTCTCGCGGATCTCACGGTAGCGCTGCACGTAGGCACGGCCCACGTCGGTGGCAGCATAGGTGACTTCCTTGCCGTTCTTTTGCGAGGCCACGACGCCCAGGTTCTGCAGCTTTTTCAGCGCATAGTTCACCAGGTGCGTGTCTTCCACATTCATGATGAAGCAGATGTCGGCCAGGCGTTTGTCGCGCGCGCGGTGCGTGACATGGTGCAGAACCACCACGTCGAGCGGCGTCAGATCCTTGAGCCCCGCCGCCGCCATGCAGTGCACCACCCAGCGGTGGAACGCATTGCCCGCCACGATGAGACCGAACTCGAACTCGCTCATCTCTGCGCTCTGTGCCGACACCAGATGCGCCGAAGACACGATGGGGCCGGAGTCGGTTTTGGCCTTGGGCCTGGCGTCAGATTTCATGGCGGGTTCGGGCCTGTGGGTTCTGTCATTGGCACGGGATATGCATGGGGCATTGTAGGCAAGTCGATGGTAATTTGTTGGCAATTTGTCAGCGTTTAGGCAAAACACCTATCGCAATCGGATCGGCTTCCGATACAGTGATTTGTTACATCCAACCCTGCGGAGCAATATCCATGAAGCGTCGAATCTTCCCCGTGACCGCACTTGCCCTGACCCTGGCGGCGGGCCTGTCTGCGACCTCGGCATTCGCCCAGACCAAGTGGGATCTGGCGGCCGCCTACCCAGCCACCAACTTCCACACCGAGAACATGGTGCAGCTGGCCGGCGATGTAGACAAGGCCACGGGCGGCAAGCTCAAGATCACGGTGCATGCCAACGCCGCGCTGTTCAAGGCGCCCGAAATCAAGCGCGCGGTGCAAGGCGGCCAGGCGCAGATGGGCGAGATCCTGCTGGCCAACTTCCAGAACGAATGGCAGCTGTTTGGCGTGGACGGCCTGCCCTTCCTGGCCGACAGCTACGACGCATCCAAGAAGCTCTACGCCGCGCAAAAGCCGTTCCTGGAGAAGAAGCTGGCCGAACAAGGCATGGTGCTGCTGTATGCCGTGGCCTGGCCCCCACAAGGCATCTACACCAAGAAGCCCCTGGCCTCGGCCGCCGACCTCAAAGGCATCAAGTGGCGCGCCTACAGCCCCGCCACCGCCCGCATTGCCGAGCTGGTGGGCGCACAGCCTGTGACGGTGCAGGCCGCAGAGTTCTCGCAGGCCCTGGCCACGGGCGTGGTCGAATCGACGATGACCTCGGGCGCCACCGGCGTGGACAGCAAGCTGTACGAGCACCTCAAGTTCTACTACGACACCCAGGCCTGGCTGCCCAAGAACGCCGTGCTGGTAAACAAGAAGGCCTTTGACGCGCTGGACAAGCCCAGCCAGGACGCCCTCCTCAAGGCCGGTGCCGACGCCGAAGCACGCGGCTGGGCCGCCAGCGCCAAGGTCAACACCGACACCATCGCCAAGCTCAAGGCCAATGGCATGGCGGTAGAAGCGCCGCCCGCAGCCCTGAAGGCTGACATGGCCAAGGTCGGCGACACCATGCTCAAGGAATGGCTCGACAAGGCCGGCCCCGAAGGCAAGGCGCTGATTGACGCCTACCGCAAGTAAGCTCGGGCATCCACGCAAATGCGTCGTCTGCTGGACTTTCTGTACGACAGCGCCGCCGCCCTGGCGGCGCTTTTCATGGTCGGCCTGCTGGGCATGGTGCTGCTGTCCATCGCCAGCCGGCAGTTCCACTTCCACGTGCCGGGCACGGATGCCTACGCAGGCTATCTGATGGCGGCTGCGGGTTTTCTGGCGCTGGCCCACACCTTGAAGCGCGGCGAACACATCCGCGTCACGCTGCTGCTCAACTTTTTGAAGGGCGGCGCCAAGAAGGCCTTTGAGATCTGGGCCCTGGCCATTGCCACGCTGCTGGCCGTGCTGTTTGCGGTGTACAGCTGCAAGCTGGCCTGGCAATCGCACGAGTTCCACGACATCTCCACAGGCAGCGATGCCACGCCCCTGTGGATTCCCCAGATCGCCATGGCCGTGGGCACGGTGATTCTGGCCATCGCCTTCATCGACGAGCTGGTGCTGGAGGTGATGAACAAACGCGCCGACGCCCATCCCGGCGAAGCCTTGCGCAATGAATAAGACAACCAGGCCCATCTACCATGAGTGATCTCGCCATTACCGGCCTGCTGGTCCTGTCGCTGTTCCTGATTCTGGGCAGCGGTGTCTGGATCGGGCTGACCCTCTCGGGCGTCGCCTGGATCGGCATGCAACTGTTCTCGTCGCGCCCAGCTGGCGATGCGATGGCGGTGACGATCTGGGGCAGCGCCTCCAGCTGGACCTTGACCGCCCTGCCCCTGTTCATCTGGATGGGAGAAATCCTGTTTCGAACGCGGCTGTCGCAAGACATGTTCAAGGGCCTCGCCCCCTGGGTGCAGGCGCTGCCGGGCCGCCTGCTGCACACCAACGTAGTGGGCTGCACGATTTTTGCGGCCGTGTCGGGGTCGAGTGCCGCCACCTGCGCCACCATCGGCAAGATGACGCTGCCCGAACTGACACGCCGGGGCTACCCTGAGCACATGGTGGTGGGCACCCTGGCCGGTGCCAGCACGCTGGGCCTCTTGATCCCGCCGTCGATCATCATGATCGTCTACGGCGTATCGGCCGAAGTGTCCATCTCGCAGCTGTTCATTGCGGGCGTGCTGCCGGGCATTCTGCTGGCGGCCCTGTTTTCGGGGTACATCATGCTGTGGGCGCTGCGCCACCCCGACCAAGTGCCCGCCGCCGACGTGCGCCTGACCTTTGCGCAAAAGCTGGCCGAGTCGCGCAGCCTGATTCCGGTGGTGCTGCTGATTGCGGCGGTGCTGGGCAGCATCTACACCGGCTTTGCCACAGCCACCGAAGCCGCAGCCGTGGGTGTGGTCGGCTCACTGGTGCTCTCGGCCGTGCAGGGCTCGATGAGCTGGAGCACCTTCAAGGAATCGCTGATGGGCGCCACGCGCCTGTACTGCATGATTGCGCTGATCCTGGCCGGTGCCGCGTTTCTCACGCTGTCCATGGGCTATATCGGTCTGCCGCGCCACCTGGCTGAATGGATTGCGTCGCTGGGGCTCAACAAGGCCCAGCTCATTGCGGCGCTCGCAGTGTTCTTCATCATCCTGGGCTGCTTCCTGGACGGCATCTCCATGGTGGTGCTGACCATGGGCGTGCTCATGCCCACGGTACACGCGGCAGGCATCGACCCCATCTGGTTCGGCATCTTCATCGTGCTGGTGGTCGAGATGGCGCAGATCACACCGCCCGTGGGCTTCAACCTGTTCGTGCTGCAAGGCATGACCGGCCGCCAGCTGCCCTGGATCGCCAAGGTGGCCCTGCCCATGTTCCTGCTGATGTGCGCGGCCGTGGCGCTGCTCTATATCTTCCCCGGCATCGTCACCTGGCTGCCGCAGCAGATGGCGGCGCGCTAAGCCGCCAGCATGCGAAACGGGTGTGGTCCAGACCAGGGCCACTCCGTTTTGCGCTTTGGGGGAAGGCGCGAAGCGACCCAGGGGGACTTCATTTGCTGTGACAATCCCCCCATGCTCAATGTTCTGGCCATCTGCATCGGCGCCTGTGTGGGCGCACTGGCGCGCTGGCGCCTGGGCCTGTGGCTCAGCCCGGGCGGCTTGATTCCCTGGGGAACCCTGGCAGCCAACCTGGTGGGCGGTTATCTCATCGGCGTGTGTGTGGCTGTTTTTCACGCCCTGCCCCAGATCGATCCCGTCTGGCGGCTGGCTTTGGTCACGGGTTTTCTGGGCGCACTCACCACGTTCTCCAGCTTCTCGGCCGAGGTGGTTGAAATGTTGATGGTGCAACGCTACGCCATGGCCCTGGGCACTACAGCACTGCACCTGTTCGGGTCGCTATGCCTGACGGCGCTTGGCATACAAAGTGCTTCATATTTCATAGCAGCTCGCGCATTGTAGACTTGCCCAAGGGCCCATTTTCTCTCCACCTCATCCTCCATTGCATTACGCTGCCCAAGCCGGTGGCCGCAGCATTCGCCCCACCCCTTTTCCCCCTACAGACCGACACGAAGAGTCTCTTATGGACGCCAATACTCAACTCAACGAACGCCGCCTGGCCGATGCCTGGGCGGAACTGCAGAACCACGCAGTCAACGGCAACCCCTTGCACGCAGACGCTTATCGCCTCGCGTTTGCCGACCCGGAATTCCTGTTCCGCCGCGAGACACGCGGCATCCGCTTTCAGCTGGAAATGCTCAAGCCCGACCTGGGCCAGGCCGAGCAAGGCATCGAGAACACCGTGGTGGTCTACGGCAGCGCCCGGTTTGTGGCACCCGACGAGGCCGCAGCCCAGTTGGCCGAGGCCGAGGCCAGTGGCGACGAGGTGCGCCTGCAGCGTGCCCAGCAGGCTGTGCGCAACGCCCGCTACTACGACCTCGCCCGCCAGTTCGCCAAGGTGGTGGCGGAATACAGCGAGCACCAGCGCCCCGCAGACCGCATCTACATCTGCACGGGCGGCGGCCCTGGCATCATGGAGGCCGCCAACCGGGGTGCCCACGAAGCCGGTGCACTGAACGTGGGCCTGAATATCGCCCTGCCCCACGAGCAAAGCGGCAATCGCTTCATCTCGCCCTCGCTCTCCTTCAAGTTCCACTACTTCGCGCTACGCAAGATGCACTTCATGATGCGCGCCAAGGCATTGGTGGCCTTCCCGGGGGGTTTTGGCACGCTGGACGAACTGTTCGAGGTGCTCACGCTGGTGCAGACCAAGAAGGCCAAGCCGGTGCCCATCGTGCTGTTTGGTACCGACTACTGGAGGCGGCTGATCAACTTCGAAGTGCTGGTGGAAGAAGGCACGATCTCCGCCCAAGACCTCAAGCTCTTTCACTACACCGACGACCCGCAAGAGGCGTGGGAGCTGATCAAGTCGTTCTACCAGCTGTAGGCCTTTCTTTGCCTACTGGCTCCGCACGGCAAGCGGCACTCAGCCCGGCCCCTGCCCCGGCTGTTTTTTCTCGCCCCCGATGCGCCACGCCAGCCGGGCGCCGCCCAGGCCTGCGGCGCCCACCCCCCAGAACAGGCCGCTCACGCCAATCACCGCCCCGGCCGATCCGAACATCAGGGGCATCAGCACGCTGGATGCGTTGATGGCCATGAGGCGCAGACCCAGCGCTTCGCCCTGGCGATGTGAGGGCGTGATCTGGTGCAGCAGGCTCATCACCATGGGCTGCCCCGTGCCCAGCACCAGGCCCAGCAACACCGAGCACAGCCCCATGGCCCAGGCGCTTTGCAGCATGGGGTACACCGCAAACAACACGGCCGTCACCAGCATGGCGCCGGCCATTACGCCCCGCTCGCGCAAGTGCTTGGCCACAAAGGGCATGAGCACGCGGATCACGGTGGCCGCAATCGCAAACGCCCCGAAGATGGTGCCAATGACCGCCGCCGACAAGCCGCGCTCATGCCCCAGCAGCGGCACCGCAAAGGCATGCACATCCCAGCACGACGAGATGAGCCAGTTCACGATGAGCAGGCGGCGAAACGGTGGGTCGTTCAGCAGATCCCACGCGCGCTGTGGCGGGCCATCTTTGGCGGAGGCTGCAGCCGCAGCCGGCAGATCCTGCGTGCTGCGCACACACCACCAACTGACCAGGGGCAGCAACGCCAGCAACGCAAAGGCCGCGCGGTAGCCTTCCAGGCTGCCCGGGGTGGTACCCGCATGGTCGATGGCCAGCCCCGCCGCAAATGGGCCGATGAAGTTGGACACCGCCGGGCCTATCGACAGCCAGCTGAACACCTGCTTGAGTTCGGTGGCGTCATGCACGGCGCGGCCCGCGTGGCGCTGCACGGCAATGGTGGCGCCCCCTGCGCCCGCCCCTGTCATCAAGGCCGCAACGCACAAGACCGCATAGGTCGGAAACACCACCGCCAGCCCTGCGCCCATGCACGCCACAGCCACCGAATAACCCATCGGGCGCTTGAGGCCGTGGCGGTCTGCAAACCGGCCCGCAGGAAGGGCCAGAAACACCTGGGTGAGCGCGAACAGCGCCACCAGAAACCCCACTGCCGCCACGCTGTAGCCCTCGCGCAGCGCGAGCAGGGGCGCGGCCAGCCGCATGCCAGCCATGCTGCCGTGCACACAGATCTGCGCGGCAATCAGCCGGGCCAGTGCCCAGTTCACAGCGGATCGTCCTCGGGGTCCAGCCCCGGCAACGGCACGGTGGTGGCCCCTGGCGCAGGCAGGTCCTGCACATCCCGCAGGCGCTTCTGGATGGCGCGGGTGCGCACGCCCACCTCGTCAAACTTCTTGGCGGCGGCGTCGATGGATTTTTTGGTGGCCTCGACCACGTCGCCAAACTTGGCGAACTCGGTCTTGACCATGCCCAGAAGGCTCCACACTTCTGACGAGCGTTTCTCGATCGCCAGCGTCTTGAAGCCCATCTGCAGGCTGTTGAGCATGGCGGCCAGATTGGCCGGGCCGGTGATCATCACGCGGCAATCGTTCTGCACGGCCTCGACCAGGCCGGGGCGGCGCATGACCTCGGCAAACAGGCCTTCGGTGGGCAGGTACAGCACGGCAAAGTCGGTGGTGTGCGGGGGCGAGACGTACTTCGCGAAGATCTTCTTGGCTTCGAGCTTGATCGACGTTTCAAACGCATTGCCTGCCGACTGGATGGCCGCCTTGTCGGCCGCGTCCTGCGCATCCATCAGGCGCTGGTATTGCTCCACCGGGTACTTGGAATCGATGGGCAGCCACACGGGGTGCTCGTCGCTCTTGCCCGGCAGGCGGATAGCAAATTCCACCAACTCATCGCTGCCTGGCACGGTCTTGACGTTGCGCGCGAACTGCTCGGGGGTAAGCACGTTGTCGATGATGGCGCCCAGCTGCATTTCGCCCCAGGTACCGCGCGACTTCACGTTGGTCATCACGCGTTTCAAGTCGCCCACGCTGCCGGCCAGGGTCTGCATCTCGCCCAGGCCTTTATGCACTTGTTCGAGCCGGTCGCTCACCAGCTTGAAGGATTCGCCCAGGCGCTGCTCCAGCGTGGCGTGGAGCTTTTCGTCCACCGTGCGGCGCATTTCTTCGAGCTTGGTGGCGTTGTCGGCCTGGATGGCGGCCAGGCGCTCGTTGAGCGCGGTGCGCAGTTGTTCTGCATTGTGCTGGCTACCCTGCACCAGCCCGGTGAGCTGCTGCGACACCGCGTCTTGCAGCACCGCAAACTGGTTCTTGATCTGAAAGCTGTTGGCTTCGAGCTGGTCTTTGAGCGCTTGCGACATCACCCCCAGCTGCGACTGGGTGTCGCTCTTGAGCGAATCGAGCGTGAGGCGCGTGGCTGCGTCCAGGGCCGTGAGGCGCTGCTCCAGCCGCGCCTCGAACACGCCAAAGGCGGCCAACAGCTCGGCACGGCCGTTGCGCGATTCGGCCACCGCCTGCGTCAAACGCTCATCGACCGCGTGGCGCAGCCCCTCCAGCGTGGTCTGCGTGGTTTGGGTGAAGCCGCGCAGCTGCTGGCCCATGCCATCCAGCGCGCCATCGTTCTTGGCCACGGCCAGTTGGGTGGCCTGAGCAGTGCGCTCCAGCGCCTGCAGGCGGGCCAGCCATTCGGGCGGCAAATCCACGCGGGGGCGACGCAGCGCCAGCAGCGCGAGCGCGATGAACACCAGGGCCAGTGCGGCCAGCAGAACGAGGGTATCGGTAGTCAAGGAAGGATTACTATGGTTTCGATAGCTGCCAGCGCTTATCTATCAAACGCTAGCAGCCAATTTCTCTTAATAAATCCGGCGTTACTGCGCCCGCAGGCCAGGCACGGGCTGGTTCACCGGAGTGAGGGGGGCACGCCCGCCCAAAAAGGCAATCAGGTTGTCCGCCGCCAGGTTGGCCATGGCGCGGCGCGTGGGCACCGTGGCGCTGGCGATGTGAGGCGTGAGCACCACGTTGGGCACGGTGAGCAGGTCGGGGTGCACGCTGGGCTCGCCTTCAAACACATCCAGCCCCGCCGCGGCAATGCGGCCTTCGCGCAGCGCCACGGCCAGCGCCGCGTCGTCCACAATGCCGCCACGCGCAATGTTGATGAGGGTGGCCATGGGCTTCATCAGCGCCAGTTCGGCCGCGCCAATGGTGTGGTGCGAGGCTGCGCTGTACGGCACCACCAGCACCACATGGTCGGCCGTGCGCAGCAAGTCTTCCTTGCCCACGTAGGTGGCCTTGCATTCGGCTTCCAGGTCAGCCGACAGGCGCGAGCGGTTGTGATAAACCACCTTCATGCCAAAGCCATGCGCGCCGCGCTTGGCAATGCCCTGCCCGATGCGACCCATGCCGATGATGCCCAGCGTGCTGCCGTGGATGTCGCTGCCCGCGAACATGTCGTAGCTCCACTTCGTCCACTTGCCAGCGCGCAGGTAATGCTCGCTCTCGGTCATGCGGCGCGCCGTGGCCATCAAGAGCGCAAAGCCGAAGTCGGCCGTGGTCTCGGTCAGCACGTCGGGGGTGTTGGTGCCCAACACGCCCGCCGCCGTCATCGCGTCCACATCAAAGTTGTTGTAGCCCACGGCCATGTTGGCGCAGATTTTGAGACGCGGCGCCGCAGCCAGTAACGCGGCATCCACGCGCTGGCTGCCGGTGGTCAGCACTCCGTCCTTGTCCGCCAAGCGCGCGGCCAACTCGGCTGGGGTCCAGATCACGTCTTCGGGGTTGTCCTCCACGTCGAAGTGCGCGCGCAGGCGGTCCACGATGTCGGGGAAGATCGCTCGCGCGACCAGGATGCGGGGTTTGCTCATGAATCTTCAGTCTCCAATGTATCGATACGGCTGCCGTACCTTGCAACTTGCGCGGCCCGCACCAGCGGCCACCGTGCAAGGGCAGCCCCGCCGCACTGGTGGCGTCCCCCTTCCCATCGCGCAGCGATGAGAGAAGGGGGAAGCGGCGCAGCCGCTCAGGGGGATGGTCACTACCTAAACCAGATGAAAGTCATGACGACAAACAGCGGCACCAGGATGCCCCCCGACCACAGCATGTAGCCAAAGAAGCTCGGCATCTTCACGCCCCGGTCTTCGGCGATGGCCTTGACCATGAGGTTGGGCGCGTTGCCGATGTAGGTGTTGGCGCCCATGAACACCGCGCCCGCCGAGATGGCAGCCAGCGTGGGCGCCAGGGTGGTCATCAGCACCGCAGGGTCGCCGCCCGCAGTGTTGAAAAACACGAGGTAGGTGGGAGCGTTGTCGAGGAAGGAGCTGAGCGCGCCCGCGGCCCAGAAGTACATGGCCGGGTCGGGCGAACCATCTGCGCGGGTCACGGCCGACACAACGGCGCCAAACGGACCGTTGACGCCCGCCTTGAGCATGGCGATAACCGGGATGATGGTGAGAAAGATGCCCGCAAACAGCTTGGCCACCTCTTGCATCGGCCCCCAGCCGAACTGGTTGTCTTCATGCACCTTCTTGGGCGTGAGCCACAGGGATACAAAGGTGACGATGACCAAACCGACGTCGCGCACGATGCCAGGCAGGCCAACGTCGGTGCCCGCGATGTTGAACACCACCGACGACTTCCAGAAGCCGCTGACCAGCACCAGCGCCACCACCACGCCCAGCAGGGCAAAGTTGACCTTGCCATCAAAGCCGATGGCCCGGCTGTCGGGTGTGGGGTCGGCCGTGACCACCTCTTCGCTGCGGCGGTAGTACCAGGAATCGATCACAAAGAAGATGGCCAGCAGCGCACCCACGAGGAAAAGCGTTTCCTGGAAGATGTGGCTCACCGTCCAGAAGAAATCCACGCCCTTCAAGAAGCCCAGGAAAAGCGGCGGATCGCCCAGCGGCGTGAGCGAGCCCCCGGCGTTGGACACGATGAAGATGAAGAACACCACCACATGCGCCACATGCTTGCGGTTGTCGTTGGCGCGGATCAGGGGGCGGATCAGCAGCATGGACGCCCCGGTGGTGCCCATGAAGCTGGCCAGCACGGCGCCAATGGCCAGGATGGTGGTGTTGAGCCCCGGGCTGCCATGCAGGTTGCCGCGAATGAAAATCCCGCCCGCCACCGTGAACAGCGCAGTCAGCAGGATCACAAACGGGATGTACTCCGCCACCAGCGCATGCACCAGGCTCACGCCCGCCATGCCGGGGCCGAATGTGATGGCAAACGGCACCAGAAACGCCAGCCCCCAGGCTGCCGCCACCTTGCCAAAGTGGTGGTGCCAGAAGATCGGAGCCAGGAGCGGCATGAGGGCAATCGACAGCAGAATGCCCGCGAACGGAACGCCCCAGAGGACGGACAGCGTGCTGCCATCGATGTCGGCGGCCAGGGCCCAACCGGGCAGTGCCGCCAAAAGACCGGCCACTGCCAGCCCGCGCGAGAGTTTCATGGGTTGTGTCTCCATCCAGTTATAAAAATCGGGGCGCCTCACGGCGGTTTGACGTACTTCACAGCACATCGCGGCACTTCACGGAACCTCTGGGCGCTTCCGCGCGCCAGCGCGGCTACGCTGTCGCAGGGATATCAAACACCTGCCGCAGGTAGGCGAGGTATTTCTCGTCATCACACATGCCCTTGCCCGGCGTGTCCGACAGCTTGGCCACAGGCTGGTCGTTGCAACGCGTCATCTTGATGACCACCTGCAGCGGCTCGTGCGCCGGCGGGCTGCCCAGGTCATTGGTGAGATTGGTGCCAATTCCAAACGCCAGCTGGCAGCGGCCCCGGAACTGCTGGTACAGCTCGATGGTGCGCGGCACCGTGAGCGCATCGCTGAAGATCAGCGTCTTGGTCAGCGGGTCCACGCGGTTCTTGCGGTAGTGGTCCAAAAGGCGCTCGCCCCAGGCGAACGGATCGCCGCTGTCATGCCGCGCGCCGTCAAACAGCTTGCAAAAGTAAAGGTCAAAGTCGCGCAGGAAGGCGCTCATACCGTAGACGTCCGACAGCGCAATGCCCAGGTCCCCCCGGTACTCCTTGGCCCACATTTCAAAGCCAAAGACCTGGCTGTCGCGCAGGCGCGGGCCCAGCGCCTGGCAGGCCTGCAGATATTCATGCGCCATGGTGCCCAACGGCGTCACGCCCAGCTTCATGGCATAGAGCACGTTGCTCGTGCCCGCAAACTGGCCGGGCCCTGCGGGGGCGCCGGGACGGCGGTCGCCCGTGCCTAGGCGGGCCACCAGCACACGCAGCACTTCTTCGTGCCAGGCGCGGCTAAAACGCCGGCGCGTGCCGTAGTCGGCAATCTTGAGATCCGACAGGCCGTCACCCTGCAGCAGCGCAATCTTGGCATCCAGGCGGCGGCGGCCTTCCAGGAAGTCGGGCACTTTCTGCGTGTTGCGAAAGTAGACCTCATTGACGATGGCCAACACCGGGATCTCGAACAGGATGGTGTGCAGCCACGGCCCCCGGATGGAGATTTCGATCTCGCCGTTGTGCTGGGGCGTGACGGTGATGTATTTCTCGTTGAGCTTGAACAGCCCGAGAAAATCCACGAAGTCGCTCTTGATGAAACGCAGGGATCGCAGGTAGGCCAGTTCGGCATCCTGGAACTGCAGGCAACACAGCGACCGGATCTCGTCGCGGATTTCGTTGGCAAACGGTGCCAGTTGCACGCCGGGGTTGCGGCACTTGAATTTGTATTCGACCTGCGCCCCCGGAAACTGGTGCAGCACGACCTGCATCATGGTGAACTTGTACAGGTCGGTGTCGAGCAGGCTGGTGATGATCATGGACAGGGCAAGCCTCAGAAATCGCGAACACGTTCCCAAGGCCTCAGACCGGGCAACGAAGCCACAAAGTGTAGGCCATCGGGAGCCCTGGCACCGCGCAAGGCCAGCGGCGTCAGCCAGGTTTCAGCCGCCGCACAGCGCCTGGCCTGGTTGAGTTCCCTGTGGTGCGCCAGCACCTATCTGTGTTGCGTTACGCGCTATCAAAACCATACCAGCCAGTTTGCGCGCGGTCAGCCGGGCACCACCAGAGCTTGCAGCACGGTGCGCAGCGCCTCGGGCACGGGCACCGGCCGGCGGGTTTCGCGGTCCACATACACATGGATGAAATGGCCCGCGGCAGCGGTCAGTGGCTCGCCTTGGGCAAACAGGCCCACCTCATACCTGACGCTGGAGCCGCCCAGCCGTGCCACGCGGATGCCCGCCTCCACCGTCTGCGGAAACGCCAGCGGGGCAAAGTAGTTGCACTGGGTTTCGATCACCAGGCCAATGGTGCCGCCCGCATGGATATCGAGCACGCCCTGGTCGATCAGGTGGGCATTGACCGCAGTGTCAAACCAGCTGTAATACACGACGTTGTTCACATGGCCATACACGTCGTTGTCGGCCCAGCGTGTGGTGATGGAGCGAAAGGACTGGTAGGCGCTGCGCGGCTGCGGGGACGGGCGGGCGGCCGGTGCGGACGCAGCGGCAGGGGTGGTGCTGGCGGCAGAAGTCATGGCCGCACATTCTGCCAGCGCTGGTGGTACTGCCAGGCCACGCGCCAGGTGTTGAGCTGGGCCAACACCGTGTCGTCCAGGTTGCGGCCGTAACCTCCGGCCATGGCAAAAACCAGGGGGATGCGCCGCTGCCACGCCCAGTCGAACACACGCCGGTCGCGCGCCTCCAGCCCGTCGTGCGTCACCGCCAGCCGCCCCAGGCGGTCACCCTCATGGGGGTCGGCACCTGCCAGATAGAAGATGAGCTGGGGCGCAAACCGCTGTTCCAGGGTATCGAGCGCCTGCTCCAGGGCCTGTAGATAGTCAGGGTCCGTGCAGCCATCGGGCAGCTCGACATCGAGGTCGCTGGGCTCCTTGCGGAACGGAAAGTTGCGGGCCCCGTGCAGCGACAGCGTGAACACGCTGTGGTCTCCCCGGAAGATGTGCGCCGTGCCGTTGCCCTGGTGCACATCCAGGTCAATCACCGCCACCTGCAGCGGCCGGGCGGTGCGCCCGCCGCCGCCCCGCGCCCATTCCACCTGCATCAACCGGGCGGCCACCGCCACGTCGTTGAACACACAAAACCCGCTGCCCTTGTCGGCATAGGCATGGTGCGTGCCCCCCGCGAGGTTGCCCGCCACCCCTTCGCGCAGCGCCACGCGGCTTGCGGCCACGGTAGCGCCCACAGAGCGCCGCGCGCGCTCGGCCATGGCCTCGCTCCAGGGAAACCCAATCTCGCGCTGGGCCAGGGGCGGCAGCGTGCCTTCGGCAATGGCGTCGATGTAGTCGGGCGCATGGGCCAGCGCTAGCTCATGGTCTGTAGCAGGCAAGGCCACCTGGAGCGACACACCCGGCAGGTGTTGGGCAATCCGGTCGCGCAGCAGTCTGTACTTGGCCATGGGAAACCGATGGCCTTCGGGCAAGGGCAGCACAAAATGGTCTGCGTAGTAGGCGTGCATGACGCGATTGTGGCGAAGGCCGGATTTCTGGGTGGCCGTCCCTAATTTGCTGCACCGCAACAAAAAACCCTTGCAATCGCGAACGAAGCCCCTAAAATTCAACCCATGCTGCACTGCAACATGACTTACCGAGTCAGGGCCAGCGCAGATGTCTGTGAACCACCTGGCCTTCAAGGCCCTCATTTTTAGGAGATATGACATGACGCTGACCGCTGAACAAATCCTGGCCTCGCACAAAGCCAACATCGAAACCCTGTTTGGTCTGACCACCAAGGCCTTCGAAGGCGTGGAAAAGCTGGTTGAACTGAACGTGACCGCTTCGCGCGCCGCTCTGTCGGAAGCCGCTACCCACACCCAGGCTGTGCTGGGCGTGAAGGACGCACAAGAACTGCTGGCCCTGCAAGCTGGCCTGTTCCAGCCCCTGGCTGAAAAGACCGCCGCCTACAGCCGTCACCTGTATGACATCGCTTCGGGCACCGGCGCCGAATTCGGCAAGGCTTTTGAATCGCAAGCTGCTGATGCTCAGAAGAGCTTCACCAACTTGGTCGACAGCGCCGCCAAGAACGCACCTGCCGGCTCCGAAACCGCTGTGGCCGTGATGAAGAGCGCCGTCTCTGCCGCCAACAACGCTTTTGAATCCGTTCAAAAGGCCGTCAAGCAAGCGTCTGATGTGGCCGAAGCCAACTTCAACGCCGTGGCCAACACCGCTGCCAACGCCGCCAAGACTGCGGCTCCCCGCAAGCGCTAAGCCCAGTACCTGCGGTCTGGAGTGCAACCTCTAGGCCGCATTCAGGGAATACCCTGATAATTCAACCACGCGCTGCGGACACCCTCCGCAGTGCACCAGTTGTCTCCTTGGATCCTCTCGAAACCCCCGTTTCAGGGATCCTTTTAAAGCCCGGTTCATGACCGGGCTTTTTTTTGCCTGGACCTTCGCGCAGCGCACTGGAACTGGCTCTGCGCTGCTTCAGCGGCCGGTTCGGCGGGCGGCGGGCCCCGTTGTGGCGGCCTTGTCGGAAATTCCCGCCCCGTCCTTCCCGACGTGCAGACTTGCATTTGCGCTGCATCAGACGCTCGCACCAAATCCTGGTCTCTCTTGGGCGTTTATTAAGAATAATTCGTGTTTGCTTTATCATTGGCGGAGTTACAACCCCGAAAGATGCATCCATGTCGAAGACTGTGAAAGCCTTGCTGAGTGCTTGTGCCCTGGCCGCCGCTGCAGGCGTTGTCCATGCCCAGGAACAGGTCGTCAACCTCTACTCGGCCCGCCACTACTCCACCGACGAAGCGCTGTACAGCGGCTTCACCAAGGCCACTGGCATCAAGATCAACCGCGTGGATGCCGACGACGCCGGCATCCTGGCGCGCCTGAAGGCCGAGGGCGCGGCCTCGCCAGCGGATGTGATCCTGCTGGTGGACGCCGCACGTCTGTACAAGGGTGAAGTTGACGGTCTCTTCCAGCCCATCCAGTCCAAGGTGCTGAACGACGCCATCCCCGCCAACCTGCGCAGCAAGCCAGCCGCTGACGGCGGCATCGCCTGGTTCGGCCTTTCCACCCGCGCCCGCGTGATCGTCTACAACAAGGTCAAGATGCAAAAGGCGGACGTCGATACGTACGAAGAGCTGGGCGACCCCAAAAACAAGGGCAAGCTGTGCATCCGCTCCGGCTCGCACCCCTACAACCTGAGCCTTTTTGGCGCCGTGACAGAGCACATGGGCGAGCAGAAGGCCGAGGCCTGGCTCAAGGGCCTGGTGGCCAACCTGGCGCGCCCCCCCAAAGGTGGGGACACGGACCAGATCAAGGCAGTGGCTGCTGGCGAATGCGATATCGCCGTGACCAACAGCTACTACCTGGCCCGCATGATGCGTTCTACCAAGCCTGAAGATGTGGCTGTGGTGAACAAGGTGGGCGTGGTGTTCCCCAACCAGGAATCCTGGGGCACCCACCTGAACATCGCGGGCGGCGCTGTGGCCAAGCACTCCAAGAACCAGGCCAACGCGGTCAAGTTTCTGGAATACTTGGCCAGCCCGGAAGCACAGAACTACTTTGCCAATGGCAACAACGAGTGGCCTGCCGCAAAGGGTGTGACCCTGGACAACCCTGCCCTCAAGGCCATGACGGGTGGACAGCCTTTCAAGAGCGAGACCATTCCTATCAGCGCAGTGGGTGCCAACACCACGAAGGTGCAGCAGATGCTGGACCGCGTCGGCTTCCAGTAAGCCCGCCGGGCTCCCGACAAGCCCGGCCTGGCCGGGCTTTTTTTCGCCTGCAGAAAGTCGGCCTCGATGCGCCATAATTGACGTTTACGTTAACGTCACTTACAGGAGACAGCACATGGACATCAAGGGCAAGGTATTCATCGTCACCGGCGGCGCATCGGGCCTGGGTGAAGGTACGGCACGCATGCTGGCGGCCCAGGGCGGCATCGTGGTCATCGCCGACATGCAGGCCGAAAAAGGCGAAGCCGTGGCCAAGGAGATCGGCGGTGCCTTTGTGAAATGTGACGTGAGCAACGAGCCCGATGGCCAGGCGGTAGTGGCCAAGGCGGTTTCGCTGGGCAAGCTCATGGGCTTGGTCAACTGCGCTGGCATTGCCCCCGCAGAGAAAACGGTGGGCAAGAACGGCGCCCATGCCCTCGCGCTGTTCAGCAAGACCATCACGGTCAACCTGATCGGCAGCTTCAATATGATCCGCCTGGCCGCCGAAGCCATGAGCAAGAACGAGCCCGAATCCACCGGCGAGCGCGGCGCACTGATTTCCACCGCCAGCGTGGCCGCGTATGACGGCCAGATTGGCCAGGCCGCCTATTCCGCCTCCAAGGGCGGCGTGGTCGGCATGACCCTGCCGATCGCCCGCGACTTGGCGCGCAACGGCATCCGCAATATGACGATTGCCCCCGGCATCTTCGGCACACCGATGCTGTTTGGCATGCCGCAAGAAGTGCAGGACGCGCTGGCCGCTGGTGTGCCCTTCCCTAGCCGCCTGGGCACGCCGCAGGACTATGCCAAGCTGGTGCAGCACATCTTTGAGAACGACATGCTCAATGGCGAAGTGATTCGCCTCGACGGTGCCATCCGCTTGGCACCACGCTGAAACAATGGCCTGTGGCGCTGACAGCGCCACACCTTATTTGCTATTAAATATATAGCATACAAGGCTTTCATATAAAGCGCTACGGGCCATTTTCTTCAAACTTCTACCTTTCGCACCTCCTGAGAAGGAGGTTGTCATTGCCAGGAAGTTAGACGGCTGTCATCAGCAGCCTGTTCACGGTTTCGCATGGTCGTAAGCAGGCTCTCAGACCAGGGTGACGCGACGCTCTGTCATCCAGGCATCCAGTTGCGCCGCCGGAACCGGCCGACTGAAGTAATACCCCTGGCCGGTATTGCAACCCAAAGATAGCAAAGCTTCACACTGCGTGGCCGTCTCGACCCCTTCGGCGATGGACTCCAGGTCGAGGCTCTGCGCCAAGCCGATGATGGCGCGCACGATGTGTTGGGCGCTGCCATCCTCGCCAAGATGGCGCACGAAGGACTGGTCAATCTTGAGCTTGTGAACCCGCAGGCGCTGGATGTAGCTGAACGACGAGTAGCCTGTGCCAAAGTCGTCAATGGACAGCTGCACCCCCAGGTCGAACAGCTGCTGGACAATGGCGATCACCTTTTCGGGGGCGTCCATGGCAATGCTCTCGGTCAGCTCCAGCTCCAACATCTGAGGCGACACCCCGCTGTCAGCCAGTGCCTGCTGCACCATCTCGACCAAACCGGGATGGCGAAACTGAACCATCGACAGATTGACCGCCACCGTGAACCCGGTATGGCCCGCTTCGCACCACGCGCGTGCCTGTGCCAATGCCGTGCGCAATACCCATTCCCCAATGCCCAGAATCTGCCCACTGCTTTCCGCCACGGGGATGAACTCTGCGGGGCTGATCAAGCCGAGCTCCGGATGGGTCCAGCGCAGCAATGCCTCAACCCCGGTGAGCCTGCGGTCGCGCAAACGGATCTGGGGCTGGTAGTGCAACGCCAACTGGTTTTGCACCACCGCACTGCGCAACGCATTTTCTATCTGCAACACCCGCAATGAATGGGCTTGCATATCGGCAGAGAAAAACCGGTAGGTGTCACGCCCCGTCTCCTTGGCACGGAACATCGCCGCATCAGCACGCTGTGCCAGGGTTTCAAACTCACGGCCATCCTCTGGATACAAAGCAATGCCGATGGACGACGTCACCACCAGCTCATGGTGGCCCAACCTGCAGACCCGGCGCACCTCGGACTGCAGGCTCTCGGCCACATGGGCGGCATGCTGCGCATCCGCCAATGGCAGCACGATGATGAACTCGTCTCCCCCAGGGCGCGACACGGTATCCTCTTCGCGCAGCACCAACTGCAGCCGGTGTGCGATCTCCACCAGCAACTCATCGCCCACCTGGTGGCCCAGGGAGTCATTGACATTCTTGAAATGGTCCAGATCCAGGTACAGCAATGCAAGATGCTGTCCGCTGCGCTGGGTCAGCGCAAGCGCTTGGCTGAACCGCGACGCAAACATCGTACGGTTGGGCAAGCCCGTCAGCGCATCAAAGTTGACCAGCTTGCGGATACGCTCTTCATCGCGCTTGCGTTCGGTCACATCTTCTTGCACGGCCAGGTAGTGCGTGATCCGCCCTTGCTCATCGTGCAGCGGCGAAATGATGGCCGACTCATAGTACTCACGACCGTCCTTGCGGCGGTTGAGAAACTCGCCGCGCCAGGCACGCCCCGATGACAGATGCGCCCAAAGGTCGGCATAAACAGACAGCGGGGTTCCCCCCGCGCTGAGCAGACGCGGGTTGCGCCCGACAACTTCGGCGAGGCTGTATCCGGTGGTGACGGAAAAAGCCGGATTCACATATTCAATGTTACCGTCGGCTCCAGCGATGAAGATCGAATTGGGAGCCTGTTCTACGGCATGGCGCAGTTTGCGCAAAGTATCGAGCGTCTGCACCCGCTGCGTGATGTCACGGGACAACACCACAAAATGCGCCTCTGACGCCTCATACATCACTTTGCGGGCCACGGAGAGTTCGAACCAGTGCTTGCCATCTGGCAGATCGAGCGTGTACTGGAAATCACGGGCAACCCCGTGCTCGGCAGCCGCGTCAATGGCGCGCTGTGCCACCGCAGCAGCCTGCGGTGGAAGAATGTCGTGAATGGTGCGCCCCAGAACCTGTTCGGCCGGCAACAGCAGCAACTCGGGCTGGCGCGTATGGATCTCGACATAACGACCACCGCGCGTCACCTCGAACATGAGATCGGGAACCGCGTCCAGCACCGCACGCAAGGCCTTGTCGGACTGCTTCAATGCGCGGTATGGCGCCTCAATAGTGCCCACAAAAATGGCCCGGTACAGATAGTAGTAACCCACCACCTTGTAGACATGGCCCAGCAGGTTGAAAGGGTCCGTGGCGGTAACGTAGAAAGTGAAAAAGAACTCGCTCAAGCCCATGACCCAGACCGCCGCGAACAGGCGAGCCACATCAAACGATGTACGCTCTCTCGCCAGACGCAGCAGGAGCACCAGCGACCCGGCATACAAGGCAATCACGCCATATTCAGCCGCAATCTTGAACGGGGTAAGACCTGTTGATCCGTACGTTTCGGGATACCAGTGCGGGTACCAGAAAACCAGCACGTGAACCGCTCCGACAACGCCCAGGACCAGCGCCAGCACGGCAAATCGCCCTGGCCCCGCAGATGCCGAGTCCCCAGGCGCGTGCCAGTGCAGCCCCAGCGCCCACAGCAGGCTTACAGCCACCAGGTAACGCGCAGGCAGCCAGAAATTGATGCCCTTGGCCACCGAATTGGCCGTGACGTAATCGGGCATGCCGGCATACGACAGCATGTGCGAAAAATCCAGCAGGGCCACACCCAAAAACCCGCAGGCGAGGATGAACACGTTCCGCTGAGGATTGATGCTGTGCGCCTTCCAGCCCACCGCAAAGACCAGTGCCGACACCACAATAGAGAGCGTTTCCAGCCCCTGGTGAAGTACCAGGAAATGCCGCACTCGTTCGGGAGTCGCCATCGAGAAATATGCCCAGGCGGCAACTGCAGCCCCGGTCAGCAGCCACAACACAGGAGCCACACTTCCGAAGCTGGCGGTATGTTGGGAATGGATCTGCCACCGAGAGGGAGTCATGGGCGTCTTGTCTCTTTGATGTGCCCCACCCTCAGTGCGGCCATGCCGTTACACATTCTTGCACACCCCGTCTTCAGCCACAAACCAGGAACGCAGGCGCAAAAAAAACCGCTGCAGCCTTGCGACTGCAGCGGTTGATGACTGGCGGAGTGGACGGGACTCGAACCCGCGACCCCCGGCGTGACAGGCCGGTATTCTAACCAACTGAACTACCACTCCTGGCAGGCAGCTTTTGCTTGCATCTTTTCAACACAAGCCAAGCGCTACAACTTGGCGACCCTACGGGGATTCGAACCCCGGTACTCA
Organism: Acidovorax sp. sif0632; assembly: GCF_019218805.1. NCBI lineage: Bacteria > Pseudomonadati > Pseudomonadota > Betaproteobacteria > Burkholderiales > Comamonadaceae > Acidovorax > Acidovorax sp. sif0632. Next base: position 404,287 of record NZ_JAHUWW010000003.1, read on the forward strand.
CCGTGAAAGGGTGATGTCCTAGGCCTCTAGACGATAGGGTCAAAACCTTGGAACTAACCGTTAACAAACTTTGGTGGAGGTAAACGGGATCGAACCGATGACCTCTTGCATGCCATGCAAGCGCTCTCCCAGCTGAGCTATACCCCCAAAATTTCTCTGGCTTACACCAAAGAAAAACCCTTGCATATCAAAGACCTGCAAGGGTTTTGACTGGCGGAGTGGACGGGACTCGAACCCGCGACCCCCGGCGTGACAGGCCGGTATTCTAACCAACTGAACTACCACTCCTGGCAGGCAGCTTTTGCTTGCATCTTTTCAACACAAGCCAAGCGCTACAACTTGGCGACCCTACGGGGATTCGAACCCCGGTACTCACCGTGAAAGGGTGATGTCCTAGGCCTCTAGACGATAGGGTCAAAACCTTGGAACTAACCGTTAACAAACTTTGGTGGAGGTAAACGGGATCGAACCGATGACCTCTTGCATGCCATGCAAGCGCTCTCCCAGCTGAGCTATACCCCCACTTAATGACTCGAAACACACCGTGTTTGTTGTCATCATCTGAGCCTTGAATTATAGACAGATTTTTAGCGGTTTCGCAAACGCGCTACAACTTTTTCACGACCGACCAATTCCAGCACGGCATCCACCGAGGGCGTGTGGGCCGTACCCACGGTCAGCACCCGTGCGGGCATGGCCAGCTGGGGCATCTTCAGGCCCTGGCTAGCCAGCACCTGTTTAAAAGCAGCGCTGATGGAAGCCTTGTCCCATGCGCAAGTTGACAACGCATCGGCCAATGCATCCAGCGCGGGTGCAATGGCTTCGGTAACGTGCTGGCTGCGCTCCGCATCCACGGGCGTTACCTCACCGTAGAAGACATGCGCCCAATCGGCGAGCGCCACTGTGGTGTCGCAGCGATCCTTGAACAAGGCGCAAATCCGCGCAAGCCGTCCATCTGCCAGCGCTTCGGCAGATACACCCCGCTGCTGCAGCTGAGGCGCCACCAGCGCGGCCAGTGCATCGTCGGCCATGGCCTTGAGGTGCTGGGCGTTCACCCAACGCAGCTTGGCTTCGTCGAACTGGGCCGCACTGCGACCCAGGTGGTCGAGGTTGAACCACTGCAGGAATTGCTCGCGGCTGAAGATCTCATCGTCGCCGTGGCTCCAGCCCAAGCGCGCCAGGTAGTTCACCATGGCATCTGGCAGATAGCCCTCATCGCGGTACTGCGTGACGGGCTTGGCACCGTTGCGCTTGCTCATCTTCTCGCCTTGCTCGTTGAGCACGGTGGGCAGGTGGGCATACACGGGCGGCTCCTTGCCCAGAGCGCGGAAGATATTGATCTGGCGCGGCGTGTTGTTCACGTGGTCGTCACCCCGGATCACGTGGGTGATGGCCATGTCGATATCGTCCACCACCACACAGAAGTTGTAGGTGGGTGTTCCGTCTGGGCGCGCAATCACAAGATCGTCGAGCTCGTCATTGCTGATCTCGATGCGGCCTTTGACCTTGTCGTCCCACGCCACCACACCGCCTTGCGGGTTCTTGAAACGCAGCACGGGCAATACCCCCTCGGGCACGGGCGGCAGGGTTTTTCCAGCCTCGGGGCGCCAGGTGCCGTCATAGCGGGGCTTTTCCTTGGCGGCCATCTGCTTCTCTCGCAAGGCATCCAGTTCGGCCACGCTCATGTAGCAGGGATACACATGGCCTGCGGCCTGCAGCTCTGCCAACACAGTCTTGTAGCGGTCCATGCGCTGCATTTGGTAGAACGGGCCTTCGTCGTGGTCCAGCCCGAGCCATGCCATGCCTTCGATGATCACGTCTACCGCCGCCTGGCTGGAACGCTCCAGGTCCGTGTCTTCAATGCGCAGGATGAAATCGCCGCCCGTAGCACGGGCAAACGCCCAGGGATACAGCGCAGAGCGGATGTTGCCCAGGTGGATAAATCCCGTGGGAGACGGGGCAAAACGGGTGCGCACGCGGCCCGCGCCGGAAGCAGTGGTATCAGTCATGTCAATAAGTTCTGGCCCTCGCGGGGCCAGTTTCAAGATTCAATCAATCCAGAGAGCGGGGGCAAAGCTTGCTGCCAGGTCGCCATCCAGGACAAGGCGACCTGCAACGATCCTATGCCTAAACCTCTTGGGCATTCGGCAGCGCCAGGCGGGAGGTGTCTTCCTCTCCCTCCTCCACCCCCACCCGCCCCTCGTTCAGGCTGGCGATGCCCTCGGCGGTAATGTCTCCGGTCACATAAACACCATCAAAGCAGGACGCATCAAACCCTACGATGGCGCTATTGAGGGCGCCCACCGCCTTTTTCATGCCGTCCACATCCTGATAAATCAGCGCGTCGCAGCCAATCGCCTGGCGAATCTCTTCCACCGTGCGGCCATGGGCCACCAGTTCGCTGCTGGTGGGCATGTCAATACCGTACACGTTGGGGTAACGCACCGGCGGTGCAGCGCTGGCAAGGTACACCTTGCGCGCGCCCGCATCGCGTGCCATCTGCACGATCTCGCGGCTGGTGGTGCCACGCACGATGGAATCGTCCACCAACAACACGTTGCGGCCCTTGAACTCGCTGCCGATCACATTGAGCTTCTGGCGCACCGACTTCTTGCGCACACCCTGCCCCGGCATGATGAAGGTCCGGCCCACATAGCGGTTCTTGACGAAGCCTTCGCGGTATGGGATGCCCAACAGGTGAGCCAATTGCGTGGCACTGGGGCGGCTGGACTCGGGGATCGGGATGATCACGTCGATTTCGTTGGGTGGCACGGTAGACACCACGCGCTTGGCAAGGGCCTCGCCCAGGTTCAGACGCGCCTGGTACACCGAAATGCCGTCGAGCACCGAGTCCGGGCGCGCCAGGTACACGAATTCGAAGATGCAGGGGTTGAGCTGCGGGTTTTCGGCGCATTGGCGGGCATGCACCTGTCCGTCGAGCGTGATGAAGATCGCCTCACCGGGGTCGATGTTGCGCTCGAACACATGCGATGTGCCCTCCAGGGCGACGGATTCGCTGCCCACCATCACAGTTCCATCCTGGCTGCGCCCCATGGCCAGCGGGCGAATGCCGTGCGGATCGCGGAAGGCCAGCAGGCCGTGGCCTGCGATCAGCGCGATCACAGCATAAGAGCCCTTGATGCGTTTGTGTACCGCACGTACCGCAGTGAAGACGTCTTCAGGCTGCAGCGGCACACCCCGGGTGGCGCGCTCCAGCTCGTGCGCGAACACATTCAGCAGAACTTCAGAATCGCTTTCCGTGTTCGTATGGCGGTGGTCCGTCAGGAACAGCTCGGTGCGAAGTTCGCGCGCATTGGTCAGGTTGCCGTTGTGCACCAGCACGATGCCGAACGGTGCATTGACATAGAACGGCTGCGCCTCTTCTTCGCTGTAGGCGTTGCCTGCGGTGGGGTAGCGGACCTGGCCCAGACCCACATTGCCAGGCAACGCGCGCATGTTGCGCGTGCGGAACACATCGCGCACCATGCCCTTGGCCTTGTGCATGAAAAACTTGCGGCCCTGCTGGGTCACGATGCCCGCTGCGTCCTGACCACGGTGCTGCAAGAGCAGCAAGGCGTCATAGATCAGCTGATTGACGGGCGCTGGACTGACGACGCCGACGATTCCACACATAGTTGTATTCCATCCGTTTGCGGGAACAGCCCCGCGGCAACCCAGCGGCAACGGCTTCTGGCCGCAACCGCATCGCTATCAAGAAGGCAGATGCCTTCCAAATTCTTCCGGCAGCGCCGGTTTCAAGCCCCGAAGCACTTCAGCCAGCACCGGGGCCCCTTGGGACTCCTGCCACCACAAGGCTTCGTGCAGGGGCGTGAGGCCCGCCACCACGGCCACCGCCAGCAGCAAAACCACCCCGCGCAACACCCCGAAGGCCGCCCCCAAAGTACGATCTGCAGGCCGCAGGCCGATGGCATCCACCAGCTTTTTTGCCAGCCATGTCAAAAAACCGCAGGCAAACACCGACGCAACAAACACCACCACAAACCCTGCGGCATAGCGCAATGCTTCGGCCGACTCGCCCATAGGCAACAACGCCGCCATGTCCTCGGCAAACCATTGCGCCACAAAAAAAGACACCACCCAGCCCACCAGAGACAGCACCTCGAACACCAGCCCGCGCCAGGCTCCTACGAGCATCGATGCCAGCAGCACCGCCGCAAAAATCCAGTCCAGCGCAGCCATGGATACAAAAACCCCTTGGCGCTGGCCTACAGAGTCAGCACAGAGGCCGACAGATCCAGCGCCTTGATGCGCGCCGCAGCCTTGTCCGCCTCAGCCCGGTTGGTGAAAGGCCCCACACGAACCCGTGTGCGCTTGCCCTCCTTGGTGTCCACCACCTGGGTGTAGGTTTTCATGCCCGCACGCTCCACTTTGGTACGCGCTTCACGAGCTTTGTCTGCGTCTGCGAAAGCACCCACCTGCACAATGAACCGGGCTTCCTCGGCGGTGGCAGCCGCAGCCGCGGGCTCTGCCGACCGGCCTTCCAGCAGCGCACGCGCGCGGGCAGCCTCGTCCGGGCGCTGCACAGGCTTGGGCTCGCTGGGCACCGGCGGCTTGGGCTCTGGCTTCGGTTCGGGTTTTACTTCCGGTTTGGCTGGCGCTGCAGGGGCGGGTTTGGAAGCCGCGGAACGCGATCCTTGCACCAGTTCCTCGCCATCCGCGAGGCCATTGCCCACCGCACTGTTGTTGCGCTGGGGCGTGGGGCGCGGTGCGGTGGCCACGTCCTGCGAAGACGGGGTCGAAGGCTTGGCAGCCGCTGGCGCCTCAGCAACCGGCGCGGGTACCACCAAGGGGGCCACCTTGTTGCGGTCGGGGATCTCGATGGGAATATCCACCGGAATCGGCCGGGGTTGGGTGTCAAACAGCATGGGGAAACCGATCACCCCAATCAGCACCAGCACTGCGGCGCCGATCAACCGATGGCGAGCACGCCGCCGCATCACCTCGATGCTCTCGGCCTGCGGGGTGCGCGGGCGCTTGGACGGCTTTTCGGCCTGAGCTTGTTCACCCTGACCGGGCCACCGAAACTTGAAAAATGCCATGGAGTAACGACTCGTTCGGACCTCAGAACCTGTCTATTGGCCCAGATGTTTGGCGTGCAGGCGAGGTGTTCCGTTGATCAGAACACCACCCACCGTGTAAAACGAGCCAAAGACCACGATTCTATCAGCGGGGTCTGCCGCGGCGACCGCCGCCTCCAGGGCATCCATGGGGTCTGCGTGCAGACTGGAGGTCACATCGCGGCGCCCGCCCGCCACCATCTGCACGGCGTTCCACTTCTGCTGCAGGACGGCGGCAGTCTCGGCGCGTGGGGTCGGCAGGTTGGTGAAATACCAGCGGTCCACGAGCGGGCCGACCTTGGCCAGCATGGGCCCTAGGTCCTTGTCGGCCATGGCGCCGAACACCGCATGCGTCGTGGGAAAAAACCCCATGGCATCCAGATTGGCAGTGAGTGCAGCCACTGAATGCGGGTTGTGCGCCACGTCGAGCACCAGCGTAGGCTGGCCTGGCACGATCTGGAACCGCCCCGGCAGCTCCACCAAAGCCAGGCCGTTGCGCACCGCCTGGGCCGTGACGGGAATGCGCTCGCGCAGGGCCTCCAGCGCGGCCAGCACGCCCGAGGCATTGATCAGCTGGTTGGCGCCGCGCAGCGATGGATAGGCCAGCCCCGCATAACGGCGGCCCCGCCCTGCCCAGCTCCACTGCTGTTTGTCGCCGGAGAAATTGAAATCCTTGCCGAAACGCCACAGGTCGGCACCGATTTCCAGCGCATGGTCGATGACACTCTGGGGAGCCATCGGATCGCCCACGATCACGGGGCGGCCCGTGCGCATGATGCCGGCCTTCTCCCGGCCGATGCTCTCGCGGTCTGGTCCCAGGAATTCAGTGTGGTCGATGTCGATGCTGGTGATGATGGCGCAGTCGGCATCAATGACGTTGGTGGCATCCAGGCGCCCGCCGAGCCCCACTTCGAGGATGGCCACGTCCAGCCGCGCATGGCTCATGAGGCGCAGGATGGCCAGCGTCGTGAATTCGAAGTAGGTGAGGGAGATTTCATTGCCATTTTGGACCCTGGCGCTTTCCACAGCTTCGAAGTGCGCTATCAAATCAGAAGCATTTACAATTTCACCGTGAACGCGGCAGCGCTCCTCGAAATGCACCAGGTGGGGCGACGTGTACACGCCTGTGCGGTAGCCCGCCTGCTGCGCCACCGCCTCCAGCATGGCGCAGGTAGAGCCTTTTCCATTGGTGCCCGCCACGGTGATCACGGGGCAGTCAAACCGCAGCACCATGCGGCGTGCCACTTCACGGACACGGTCCAGGCCCATTTCGATGTTGCGGGGATGAAGCTGCTCGCAGTGGCGGAGCCAGCCTTCCAGGGTGTGGATTTTGGTATGCATACAGGGCGGGATTGTCGCCCAGCCACAAGTTCGAGGATGATGCGCGGCATGACAACCTCACTCATCACCGTTTACGGTATACCCAACTGCGACACCGTCAAGAAATCCCGCACCTGGTTGACTGAACAGGGCGTGGAATACCAGTTTCACGACTTCAAGAAACAAGGGGTGCCCGCCCACCGCCTGCCCGACTGGATGGCGGCAGCAGGCTGGCAAAAACTGGTCAATCGGCAGGGGACCACATGGCGAAAGCTGGACGCGCAAACCCAGGCAGCTGTCACCAACGACGATAGCGCCAGCGCCCTGATGCAGGCCCAACCTAGCGTCATCAAACGCCCGGTGGTGGAGTGGCAGCACGGTGGCCAGGTGCACATTTCCGTGGGTTTTGCTCCCGACCAATGGCAGATGTGGTTGGGACGGGCTGCAGGCACCTGAACCGGCACGTGAATCAATCGCCAGGACCGGAGAAATTGCACAAATCTTTACGCAGATTTACGGCGGGCAGGCCCTGAATTGACCGTGCGGGCCTAAACTTTTCTGCAGTCTGGTGCGTTATGTACCGACCCGAAAGGAGTTTCTCCATGAAAAAGATCGTCATTTTTTCCGCCATGGCAGCCATCGCCACCATGGCCAGCGCCCTGGAACAGGGCCGCGTGCTCTCGGCCACCCCCATCGTCCAGCAGGTCGCGACGCCGCAGCAGGTGTGTGGCAACGAGACCGTCTATAGCGGTAACCGCACCACCGGAGCAGGCGCCGTGATGGGCGCGATTGCTGGCGGCGCAGCCGGCAACGCCATTGGCAAAGGCAGTGGCCGCGCCGCCGCCACAGCCATTGGCCTGATCGGTGGCGCCGTGATCGGCAACCAGATCGAAGGTGGCCAGCCGCAGTACCAGAACGTACAGCGCTGCACGACCGAGACGTATTACGAGAATCGCACAGTGGGCTACGACGTGGTGTATGAATATGCAGGGCGCCAGTACACCACCCGCACCCAGAACGATCCAGGCCGCTGGATCCCGCTGAGCGTGCAGCCTGCAGGCCAGACCTATTCCACCCAGCCTGATCCTTACGCCTCACAAGGTGTGTACAGCCAGCCGGGCGTAGTGACCTCGACCTACCCTGCGCAACCGGTGTACCAGCAGCAGCCCACCTATGTGACGCCGCCGGTCACGGTGATCGAGTACGGCTACGACAGCCGTCCTTATTACCCGCACCACCGCAACCCGTACTGGCGCTAAGCCTCGGCATGCCAGCATCACCAAGAGCCCTTCGGGGCTCTTTTTTTTTGCGCCCAACGGCTGATGGGAATTTTTCAGAGGCCCGCTGTAGCGGCGCTCCCCGCCCCCTGCCCTAAAATCCCGGGTTTCCCTCTACCTTATCCAGCGCACCCATGACCACCGAAAAAATTGACGGCGTGTCCGTCACCACCCAGGCCAATGTGTACTTTGACGGCAAGTGCGTGAGCCACGGCATCACGTTTGCCGACGGCACCAAGAAGTCGGTGGGCGTGGTACTGCCCGCAACGCTGACCTTCAACACCGGCGCGCCCGAGATCATGGAATGCGTGGCCGGATCCTGCGAATACAAGCTGGACGGCACCGACGCCTGGGTCAAGTCTTCGGCGGGCGACAAGTTCAGCGTGCCCGGCAACTCGAAGTTCGACATCCGCGTGACCGAGGCCTACCACTACATCTGCCATTTCGGCTGATCGTTCGACTGCGCATTCGGCTGGAATTTGATTGATTTTGGCCTCTAGCGCTTATCTATCAAGCGCAAGCAGCTATCATTTTTGAGAAGCATTTCATGGCAACCATCCTCCAGAACCTCCCCCTCGGCCAGAAGGTCGGCATTGCATTCTCCGGCGGCCTGGACACCAGCGCAGCCCTGCACTGGATGAAGCTCAAGGGCGCCGTGCCCTACGCCTACACCGCCAACCTCGGCCAGCCCGACGAGCCCGACTACGAAGCCATTCCGCGCAAGGCCATGGAATACGGCGCCGAGAAGGCACGCCTCGTGGACTGTCGCACACAGCTGGCGCACGAAGGCATTGCGGCCCTGCAGGCTGGCGCCTTCCATATCAGCACCGGCGGCCTCACCTACTTCAACACCACGCCTCTGGGCCGCGCTGTGACCGGCACCATGCTGGTGGCGGCGATGAAGGAAGACGACGTCAACATCTGGGGTGACGGATCGACCTTCAAGGGCAACGACATCGAGCGCTTTTACCGCTACGGCCTGCTGACCAACCCCTCGCTCAAGATCTACAAGCCCTGGCTGGACCAGCTGTTCATCGACGAACTGGGCGGCCGCGCCGAGATGTCGGCGTTCATGACACAAGCCGGTTTTGGCTACAAGATGAGCGCCGAGAAGGCCTACAGCACCGACAGCAACATGCTGGGCGCGACGCACGAGGCCAAGGACCTGGAGTTCCTTTCCAGTGGCATCCGCATCGTGAACCCCATCATGGGCGTGGCATTCTGGAAGGAAGAAGTCGCCGTCAAGGCCGAGGAAGTGTCGGTCCGCTTTGAAGAAGGCCAGCCCGTCGCCCTGAACGGCGTGGAGTTCAACGACCCGGTGGAGCTGATCCTCGAAGCCAACCGTATCGGCGGCCGCCACGGCCTGGGCATGAGCGACCAGATCGAAAACCGCATCATCGAAGCCAAGAGCCGCGGCATCTACGAAGCCCCGGGCCTGGCGCTGCTGCACATCGCCTACGAACGCCTGGTGACCGGCATCCACAACGAAGACACCATCGAGCAATACCGCATGAACGGCCTGAAACTGGGCCGCCTGCTGTACCAGGGCCGCTGGTTCGACCCCCAGGCCATCATGCTGCGCGAAACCGCCCAGCGCTGGGTGGCCCGCGCCGTGACCGGCACCGTGACGCTGGAACTGCGCCGTGGCAACGACTATTCGCTGCTGAACACCGAATCGCCCAACCTGACCTACGCGCCCGAACGCCTGTCGATGGAGAAGGTGGAAGACGCGCCTTTCAGCCCGCTGGACCGGATTGGCCAGCTGACCATGCGCAACCTGGACATCTCGGACACGCGCGACAAGCTGGGCGTGTATTCGCGCGCTGGCCTGCTGTCGCTGGGTGGCAACGCGGCACTGGCGCAGCTGGAAAATGACCGCAAATAAACCTTGGGCCCAGAATATGGGTCAAAAATGGCTCCAGCGCTTACCCATCAAGCGCTAGCAGCTACATATATATGAGCAAAGCCACCGGAAACGGTGGCTTTTTTCTTTGCGGGGAAGGTTGGCTGCTGGTCTAAACCACCACCGGCTCGGGCTCCAGCCGGATGCCAAAGCGCTCGTACACGCTGGTCTGGATGGCCTTGGCCAGGGTCATCACCTCGCCGCCCGTCACGCTGTCGGCGCCGTGCCCCCTGTTGACCAGCACCAAGGCCTGCTTTTCGTACACCCCCGCCTTGCCGATGGACTTGCCCTTCCAGCCGCAGGCATCAATCAGCCAGCCCGCCGCCAGCTTGATGCTGCCGTCGGGCATGGGGTAATGCACGATCTTGGGCTCGCGCGCGATGATGTCGGCGCACTGGTCGGGCGACACCGTGGGGTTCTTGAAGAAGCTGCCTGCGTTGCCCACCACGGCAGGGTCGGGCAGCTTGGCGCGGCGAATGTCGCAGATCCAGTCAAAAATCTGCTGGGCACTGGGGTGCTCCACGCCCGCCTCGGAGCGGCGGCGCTCCAGATCGAGGTAGCCCAGCACGGGCTTCCAGGGCTTGGGCAGCCGAAACCGCACATGGGTGATGACCGCGCGCCCCGCCAGGCCCATGCCGCGCGGCATCCCGCTGCCGTCGGGTGCTTCAGACGGCGCATGCTTGAAGACGGAGTCGCGGTAGCCAAAGCCGCACTGCGCGGCATCCAGGCTGAACGACTGGCCGGTGGCCAGATCGAGGGCGTCGAGCGATTCAAACCGATCCTGCAACTCCACGCCATAGGCACCGATGTTCTGCACGGGCGAGGCGCCCACCGTGCCCGGGATGAGCGCCAGATTTTCCAGCCCCGGGAACCCGTGCGCCAGCGTCCAGGCCACAGCATCGTGCCAGACCTCACCCGCACCCGCCTCCACGATCCAGGCCTTGGGGGTTTCCTCCACCAAGCGCAGCCCCTTGATCTCCATCTTGAGCACGATAGATTTCACATCGCCGGTCAGGATGATGTTGCTGCCACCGCCCAGCACAAACTTGGCTGCGGGGGCCAGGTCCGTATCGGCCAGAACTGCCTTCAGATCCGACACGGAGCGCACACGCACCAGGGTTTGGGCACGCGCAGCAATGCCAAAGGTGTTCCAGGGCTGCAAAGGGGCGTTTTTCTCGACTACCATTGGCCCGATTGTCGCACCCGCCCTTTCGGGCTCCTGCGATCTGTAGCTGTTTTCCCTGAGATTGAGAGCCATCCATGCCATCTTTTGACACCGTCTGTGAAGCCAACCTGGTTGAAGTGAAAAACGCCGTCGAGAACACCGCCAAGGAAATCGCCACCCGTTTCGACTTCAAGGGCACATCGGCCAGCATCGAGATCAAAGACAAGGACATCACGCTGATCGGCGACGCCGACTTTCAGCTCACCCAGATCGAGGATGTACTGCGCAACAAACTCACCAAGCGCAACGTGGACGTGCGTTTTCTGGACATGGGCGATGTCCAGAAGATAGGCGGCGACAAGGTCAAGCAGGTCATCAAGGTGCGCAACGGCATCGAGAGCGAGCTGGCCAAGAAGATCCAGAAGCTCATGAAGGAAAGCAAGCTCAAGGTGCAAGCGGCCATCCAGGAGGACAAGGTGCGCGTGACGGGTGCCAAGCGCGACGACCTGCAGGCGGCCATGGCGCTGATCCGCAAGGATGTAACGGACGTTCCCCTGTCGTTCGACAACTTCCGCGACTGAGATGGCGCACCCCCTGAGTCGCTTCGCGCCTTCCCCCTCTAGGGGGACGACGCCCTCGCTGCGGGGCGGCCCTGGCTTGGCGTCCCTCGCCTGGGCCGCGCCAGTTCCGAGGTACGGGGGAGGCGCACAACGCCATCAACGAATGACGATCCACTCCTTTGCCCTGGCCGCGCTGGTTGCTCTGTGCTTGGCTCCGTCGTGGGCTCATGCGCAGGCGGTGGCGCTGGCGGGCATGCTGGGCAGCAAGGCCTTGCTGGTGGTGGATGCCAACCCACCCAAGGCGGTGGGTGCTGGGGATGAGTACCAGGGCGTCAAGGTCGTTACCGTCACCAAAGAAGAAGCCACCATCGAAGTCAATGGCACGCGACGCGTGCTGCGGCTGGGCGAGGCCCCGGTGAGCGTTGGCGCCCGTGGCGGAAGCGGCAAGCGCGTCGTATTGATGGCCGACAGCCGTGGGCATTTCATCAACAGCGGCACCATCAACGGGCGTGTGATGCAGTACATGGTGGACACCGGTGCTTCCACCGTGGCCATCGGGCGGCAGGATGCTGAGCGCATGGGGCTCAACTACCAGAACGGCCAGTCCGTGCGCATGAACACGGCCAATGGTGTGGCGCAAGGGTGGCGCATGAAGCTGGACTCAGTGCGCATCGGCGATGTCGAGGTGTTCGGGGTCGAGGCCATCATCACCCCGCAGCCCATGCCCTACGTGCTGCTGGGCAACAGCTTTCTGACCGAGTTCCAGATGACACGCATCAACGACCAGATGGTGCTGGAAAAGCGCAACTGAGCCTGAGCGCTGCACACACCACCATGTCTGCCCACCACTCCACCGGCACCCCACACCACGCCGAAGGCGAGTACGAGGACTTGCTGGGCCTGTGGTCAGACCTGGAATCAGCGCTGTCGGTGCTGCTGTCGCGACCTCTGCAGGTACAGGATTTTGCCGCCAAGGTGCGCCAGTTCGATAGCTGGATGCAGGACCTGGTGGCGCACGACATCGACGCAGCGCTGTACCTGATGTTCCAGCTGGCGTCCACATCCACCGTGGGCTATAGCGCCTCCCATGCGCTGGTGTGCGGCACCTTGTGCCACATCATGGCGCACGAACTGCAGCTGGCACCACGCGAGCGCGACAGCCTGGTGCGCGCGGCCCTCACCATGAACATCGGCATGACGGCCCTGCAGGATGAGCTGGCCGAACAGCGTGAACGCCCGACACCGGTCCAACAAGAGGCCATCAAGAGCCACCCGGAAGAAAGCATGATGCTGCTGGAGCGCCTGTTCATCAACGATGCGCTCTGGCTGGACGTGGTGGGACAACACCATGCCACCGTGGCCGACCGTGTGCCGCTGGCCAACCAGGACCCCGTGGACCGGCTCACACGCGTCCTGGGCACCATCGACCGCTATGCAGCCATGATCAGCCCACGCAAGTCCCGTGCAGGCCGCAGTGCCACCGACTCGGTACGTGCCATCGTCGGGCAGGAGATCGACCAGCGCGATGAGGTGAGCTACACCCTGGTGCGCTCCATCGGCCTTTGCCCGCCAGGGACTTTTGTGAAGCTCGACAACGGCGAGACCGCCATCGTGCTGCGCCGCAGCGAAAAAGCCAATCATCCGCTGGTCGCCAGCCTTCTGGACCGCACCGGCACCCACCACGCGCAGCCCAGCCTGTACCAGACGGCCACCGGAAAACCCCGCATCCAGTCCGCTCTGGCCCGATCGGCCGTGAGCCTGGAGCTCAACCACCGCACCATGGTGCGCCTGGGCCTCTATGCCGCCCAGCACAGCGCCGGGCTCCGGGGGCTGATTTCAGGGCCAGGTTCGCTGTAGAACCTGGCCGTACAAGAAGCTGAGCAGACGGCACGTGCACCGCAGTCAGCGCGGCGTGCCTTCCCCCTGCGTTTACTTTGGCGACTTGCCTGCACCCTCGGCGTTCGGCTTGGCCTTTTTGCTGCCCAGTCGCGACTCCTTGCCTTCGATCAGGCGCTGGATGTTCTCCTTGTGGCGCCAGGCCAGCAACATGGCCATCACGATGATGGAGCCCGCAATCGTGCCCTCGGCATACCACACCACCCCATCCACCAGCAGGTAATACACCGGCGCAAAGGCGGCAGCCACCAGCGAGGCCAGGGACGAGTAGCGGAAGAAAAACGCGATGATGAGCCAGGTCGCAGCCGTGGCCAGCCCCAGCCAGACGCTGATGCCCAACAGCACGCCCAGCGCTGTGGCAACGCCCTTGCCCCCTTCAAATCGGAAGAACACAGGCCACAGGTGGCCCAGAAACGCCGCCAGCCCCACCATGGCGACCGTGCCGTCGTCCAGCCCGTAGGGCTGACCAAACCACATCACCAACGCCACAGGCAGCCAGCCTTTCATGGAGTCCAACAGCAGTGTGACGATGGCTGCGGCCTTGGAGCCCGAGCGCAGCACGTTGGTGGCGCCGGGGTTCTTGCTGCCATAGGTGCGCGGGTCGCTCAGCCCCATCACACGCGTCACGATGACGGCGAACGACAGCGAGCCCAGCAAGTAGGCGGCCACAGCGGCAAGGATGGGATACACGGCGGTCAAAGTAACTCCTCAAAAATCGGGGGACGGCGGACGGTCTGCCGTGGCGGCCTATTCTGCCAGCGCGCAGTGCACCGGTTTAGCACCCAGCAACTGCACGCACACCTGCGGATCGATCTGCACCAGAAAGCCCCGGCGCCCGCCATTAATGGCAATGCGCGGCAGCGCGAGGATGGTTTCTTCGATGTACACCGGCATGGCGCGCCGCGTGCCAAAGGGCGACGTGCCACCCACCAGGTAGCCGCTGTGGCGGTTGGCGACCTCCGGCGCACACGGCTCGACCGACTTGGCGCCGATCTGGCGCGCGAGGTTTTTGGTGGAGACCTTGCGATTGCCATGCATCAGCACCAGCAAGGGCTTGGCATCCTGGTCCTGCATGACCAGGGTCTTGACCACCGTGAAGGGGTCGAGGCCTAGCACCTCGGCGCTGTGCATGGCGCCGCCGTGCTCCAGGTATTCGTAGGGGTGCTCAGTGAATGCCACCTTGTTCGCCTTGAGCAACTGGGTGGCTTGGGTCTCGGAGACGTGTTCTTTCTTGGCCATGGTGCAATCTGGGTAGGGAACGAATGGTATCCAGTTGCGAGCCCCCACTGCGAACGGCAGGCAGCCCGAATCAAGGCACCTCGATCACCCGCGCTGCTGTCGTCTTGCGCCGCCCCACCTTGCGCTTGCCGTACTGCTCAATGGCAGCCACCAGCGCGTGCGTGAACTGCTGCACCAGCGCCGACGGTGCCCGCCCTTCCACGGCCAGCACCTGCAAGCGTCGCTGCTGCAGTTGCACCTCGTCAAACGGCCGGGCCGCCAGCAGGCCCGCCTCCACCCAGCGCGCCGCCGTGAGGTAGCTGGCCAGCACCACGTCCTGCCCGCTCAGCAGCGGCAGCAGCGCCGATGAAAAATTGCTCTCCACCGCCGGCACATACCGCAGGCCCTGCACTGCACAGCTCAGGTCAAACAGCTGCCGCCCGGTCGTGTTGCCCGCACCCAGCAGCAGCGGATAGCGCACCACATCGGCCACGCTCACGCTGCGCTGGCGGGCCAGCGGGTGCTGCGCGGGCATGATGGCGTAGATCGGGGCAATGGCCGAATGCAGCACCTGCAAACCTTTCTCGGGCGCCACGCTGTACTTCAGCGCCAGATCAACGTCTCCGCGCTGCACCAGGGCCGACACTTCCTGCGGCACGTCCACCAGCAACTGCAGCTGCACCTGTGGGTGCGTCTGCCGGAACACCGACATCACCAGCGGCATGAAGCTCGCGGCAAAGCCTTCGGTGCAGGCCACCCGCACACGCAAAGCCTGCTGGGCCGACAGCCCTTGCAGTTGCTCGACCAATTCTGTGGCCTGCGCATCGTGTGCCGTGGCATGGGCCAGCAGCCGGGTGCCCGCTTCGGTCAGCGCCATGCCACGTGCCTGGCGTTCGAACAGCGTCACGCCTAGGCTGTCTTCCAGCTTGCCCAACTGGCGGCTCACCGCCGATGCTGCCACGTACAGGCGCTGCGCCGCCTGATTGACAGAGCCGGTGCGCGCCACCTCCAGAAAGTAACGCAAGGGCAGGCTGAGCAGTGAAATGGGCATCGTGTACCTACTAACCAAAAGGCAACGCTCAGTTGCCAAATCTCTATCCAGAGCAATGGTAAACCGGCTCCCATCTTGCATGGTTTAAGGCTCCAATTCACCCATGGCTGTGGGTATCAGCGCGATCGCCTTTGCGGCAGTGCTACCAACACCCCACGCATCAACCTCTGGAGCCTGCATGAAAAGCCTTGTCCGAGTCTCTTTGCTGTCCGCCGTCCTGGCCATCTTCGCCAGCGCCAGCACCCTGTCCCTTGCCCAGACGACTGCGCCCTCGGAGGCGTGGCCCCAGCGAACTGTGCGCCTGGTCGCGCCCTTCCCACCCGGGGGCGGCACCGATGCCGTAGCCCGCGCGCTGGGCCAAAAGCTGTCCACACGCCTGGGCAAGCCCGTGGTCATCGACAACAAGCCCGGCGCCTCCACCATCATTGGCACCGACAGCGTGGTCAAGGCCGAGCCCGACGGCTATACCCTGCTGGTGTCGGGCTCCACCAGCTACACCGTGAACGCTGCGCTGCGGCCCAAGCTGCCGTACGACCCGCTCAAGGATCTGGCGCCTGTGGCCATCGTTGCCCGCGCACCGCTGGTGATCGTGGTCAGCGCCAGCTCGCCCCACAAGGACTTCGCCGCCCTGCTGGCCGCCGCAAAGGCTGCGCCCAAAACTATCAACTACGCCACTTTCGGCTCCGGTTCGGCCCCCCACCTGGTCGGCGCACTGTTGGAGCAGGCCGCTGGCGTGCGCCTGCAGGACGTGCCCTACCGGGGCAGCGCACAGGCCATGATGGGGTTGATCGGCGGTGAGATCCAGATGGCCATCGACACCGTGGCCAGTGCCGCACCGCATGTGCGCTCAGGCAAGCTGCGCGCACTGGCCATTGCAGGCAACGAGCGCGCCCGCGCCCTGCCCTCGGTTCCTACTGTGCGGGAACTGAAGCTGCCAGACGCAGCCTTTGACGGCTGGTACGCCGTGGCAGCCCCGGCGCGCACGCCCGCGCCCATCGTGGACAAACTGGTGAAAGAAGTCGAGGCCGCCATGCGCGACGTCCAGCTGCAGGACCAGATCCGTGCCCAGGGCATGGAGCCCGTTTTTGTGGGCCCCAAGGCCATGCACGCCGCCATGGAAGACGAGATCGGGCGCTACCGCGCGCTTGCCCACCGCGCACAGATCGTGGTGGAGTGACCCCAGCAAGGAGAAAACAATGAACCGAGAGCAACTGATCAACAGCGTCCACCACTACTTCGATGACGGCCGCTTTGCCGATGACCTGCGCCGACGCGTGGCCTGGCGCACCGAAAGCGACACCGGGCAAGTCCCCCCCACGCTGCGCACCTACCTGACCGACGAAATCGTGCCTTGGCTGGAGCCGCTGGGCTTTGACTGCCAGGTGCTCGACAACCCAGATTCCAAGGGTGGCCCGCTGTTGCTGGCCCGCAGGGTAGAAGACCCCGCCTTGCCCACCGTGATGACCTATGGCCACGGCGACGTGGTCAACGGCCAGGACAGCCAATGGCGCGAAGGTCTTTCACCCTGGGAGCTGACCATTGAAGGTGACCGCTGGTATGGCCGTGGCACCGCCGACAACAAGGGCCAACACACCGTCAGCCTTGCCGCGCTGGCGCACACGCTGGAGGCACGCCAAGGCCGTCTGGGCTACAACGTGACACTGCTCATGGAGATGGGCGAAGAAGCCGGTTCACCCGGCCTGGCCGCATTCTGCGAACAGCACAGGGATGCGCTGAAAGCCGACCTCTTCGTGGCCAGCGACGGCCCCCGGGTGAACGCGGCGCGCCCCACGCTCTTTCTGGGTTCGCGCGGTGCCATCAACTTTTCGCTCGCGGTGCGCAGCCGCGACAAGGCCTACCACTCGGGCAACTGGGGCGGCGTGTTGGCCAACCCGGCCACCGTGCTCACGCACGCGCTGGCCACGTTGGTGGACGCCCAGGGCCGCATTCTGGTCGAGGGCTTGCTACCGCCTGCCGTGCCCGACAAGCTGCGCACCGCACTGAAAGACGTGGTGATCGGCGCAGGTGCCGATGACCCTGCGCTCACGCCCGGATGGGGCGAACCCGGCCTCACGCCCGCCGAACAACTGGTGGGCTGGAACACTCTGGAAGTGCTGGCTCTGGGTGCGGGCAACGCCCAGCGCCCGATCAATGCCATCCCTTCCCAAGCGGTGGCCCATTGCCAGCTGCGCTTTGTAGTGGGCACCGACTGGAAGAACGTGCAGGCCACGCTGCGCGAGCATTTGGACGCACACGGTTTCAGCCAGGTGGAGATCACCATGGGCATGGTGTGCGGTGCCACCCGGCTCGACCTGCACAACCCCTGGGTGGACTGGACGCTGGCGTCGCTACAAGCCAGCGCGGGGCAGCCTGCCACCTTGCTGCCCAACCTGGCGGGCTCTCTGCCCAACGATATCTTTGCGGACCAGCTGGGCCTGCCCACCCTTTGGGTGCCCCACTCGTACCCGGCGTGCGCGCAACATGCGCCCAACGAGCACCTGCTGGCACCTGTGGCCCGCGAAGGGCTGGCCGTCATGGCAGGGCTGTTTTGGGACCTGGGTGAGGCGCAGGGCACACCGTGGAAGGAAGGACGTATCACCACCGCTGCGTAGACACCAGACGTACTGACCGTGACCCGTCCTGGAATAGGTTGACACCTATGCGGGATTGAATCCCAGCCGCAATTGGCTTGCGAGAGACGCCCGGTGCATCGCATCGGGCGTTTTGTATTCTAGGGACAGGTGGGGCCGCTGCTCGTTGTATAGACGCACTGACTCGCGCACCATGGTCTTGGCCTGCTCAAGGTTTGCCGGGCGGTGCAGCAGGAATTCCATCTTCAGGATGCCGTTAACCCGTTCTGCCAAGGCATTCTGGTAGCAGTCGTAGCCATCGGTCATCGAGCAGGTGATCTCATGGCGGTCATGGATGCGTTGGTACTCCGCCGAACAGTATTGGATGCCCCGATCAGAGTGGTGCACCAGCTTCTGGCTGGTCTGCCTGTTGCGCAGAGCCATTTTCAGCGCCTGGCTGACCCGAGCAGTCTCCAGCCCTTCATGTACATGCCAGCCCACGATCTTGCGGGAATAGGCATCCGTTACCAGGCTCAGGTAAGCCGGTTTTTCTTTGGTGGGCAGGTAGGTAATGTCTGCCACCCACAGCTGTTCGCAGCCGCTAGGTACCACCTTGGCTGCTGTGTCTTTAAGCAGGTTGGGATGGCGCCGGAAGCGATGGTGGCTGTTGGTGGTCTTGTGGTACGCCCGCTTGGGCAAGACCAGCATCCGTTCATGACGCAGGATGTCGAACAAGGCATCGCGGCCGAGCTTGATGCCCGCGTGCTGCAGCGGCTCCTTCAGCATGAAGTGCAGCTTGCGTGTGCCGATGCGCGGCTGGTGTCGCCGCTTCTCATCGACCATAGCCACTACGCTGGCCTGTTGTTCATCGCGCAGCCGTTGGCAGGCCAGGGCCTTGTAGTGCTCCTGCCGACTGATGCCCATGTACTGGCAAGCCCTCACAACGCTCAGCCCTTGGACGAGCTTTTCTTGGAGGACTTGCCAGCAGGCTTTTTTGTGATGGTTACCCCATGTTCGCGCTTGAGCACATGGATCACCGCCTCAAAGAACTGCGCTTTCTCCTGCGCCTGCTTCAGTTGCACCTCCAGCTCCTTGATGCGCTGCTCGGGTGTCAGCGGCTTGGATGGCTCTTGCATGGGTGTGGGTCCTTTGAAGCCCGATGATGCGGCCTGCCAGTCCTGGCGGCCATGCTTGCGCAGCCAGACCAGCACGGTCGAGGCACCATGGATGCCATAGCGCTCCTGGGCTTGCCCGTACGTCAGCTCGCCTCTTTCTACCTGATCCACCACCGCCAGCTTAAAGGCCAGTGTGTAGTCCTTCTGCGTTCTCTTAACCCATTGATCCGCTTGACTTTCCTTCCTGATGAACAGAAAGGTGTCAACCTCATTCAGGACGGGTCACCGACGTAAAAAAAGGGGCGATTCAGCCCCTTTTTGCTATCTGTGCACAGTGATCACAATGCCGGGTCGCGCAGCTCCCAGCGGATGGCGTCGATCTCCTTCAACACCTCTGGCGACAGCGTGGTTCCCCAGGCATTCAGGTCTTCATCCAACTGCGCCACCGACGTCACGCCGATGATGGTGCTGGCCACCTGCCACTTGGAGTAGCAGAATGCCAGCGCCATTTGCGTAGGCGTCATGCCATTGGCACGGGCCAGGGCGTTGTAGCGGCGCGATGCCGTGAGCGCCTCGGGGCGGCCCCAGCGCTGCTTGCGCACGGATTCATACGTGGCAATGCGTGCGCCTTGGGGTGCCGATGGGCCGGTGATGCCGCTCTCGTCGTACTTGCCCGTCAGCAGGCCAAAACCCAGCGGTGAGTAGGCGAGCAGCGACACGTTCAGCCGGTGGCAGGTTTCGTCCAGGCCGTTTTCCCAGGTGCGGTTGATCAGGCAATACGGGTTTTGCACCGTAGCCACGCGCGGCAGGCCGTGCTGCTCGGCCAGGCGCACGAATTCGTGCACACCATAGGGCGTCTCGTTCGACAGGCCGATGTACCGCACCTTGCCCGCCTTCACCAGCCCCGACAAAGCTTCGAGCTGCTCGCGAATGGGGGTGGTGGAGGTTTCCTTGGAAGGGTCGTAGTACAGGTTGCCAAAGGCGGGCACGTGGCGCTCGGGCCAGTGGATCTGGTAGAGGTCGATCACATCGGTCTGCAGGCGGCGCAGGCTGCCCTCGCACGAAGCAACGATATCGGCTGCAGCCATGCCCTTGCCCTCGCGCACCCAGGGCATGCCGCGCGAAGGGCCCGCCACCTTGGTGGCCACCACCAGTTTCTGGCGCGCGCCGGGGTTCTTGGCGAACCAGTTGCCGATGATGGTTTCGGTAGCGCCAAAGGTCTCAGCCTTGGCTGGCACCGAATACATCTCGGCCGTGTCGATGAAGTTCACCCCCCTTGCCAGCGAGCGGCTGAGGATGTCGTGGGAATCAGATTCGTTGACCTGTTCACCAAAGGTCATGGTGCCCAGGCAGATGGGGGTGACGTGCAGGTCGCTCTGACCGAGTTGGATATTGTTCATGCGGACTCCGTTGGCAAGCCGCGCAGTTTACGGGTTGCCAGCAAAGTCTGCAGGCCTGGGCTTGCACACCCGCCTCACAGGGTTTGCTGCACGCGCCATGCGGCAAACCCTGCGGTGTTTTTCTACCGTTCCATCAGCCCGTTCGAAGGCAGCGTTTCATCCAGCAGTTTGCGCGCTGTCTCCACCCCTGCCACGGGCAGGCCGTTGGGATCGAGCAACCCCACCTGCACAAGCACACTGGCCTGGTCCCAGTAGATATGCTCGTGGTAGAGCTTGTCGCCGCGAAACTTGACCACCGCCAGCAGCGGTATTTCTACACGCCGCCCCGTGGGCGCGACGCCGGGCAGCATCCAGGGGATCTCGGTGGTATGGGTGAAGCAAAACAGCATTTCATCCACCACCTGCGTGGCGCCCACCGTGCGCGAGATGGGGGTCAGGCTGGTATCAGGTGGGTTGCTGTTGACAAAGTGACGGGTGTAGAAGTCGTGCAGGTGCCGGTAGCCCACACCGCCCGTCATGGTGGGGATGTGGTTCACATAGGGCTCCGCCACCATGGTGGACATGGTGGCGTCCACATTGCGCGTGGCGAACTCATATTCGCAGTGTTTGTCCCACAGAGCCGAGAGGTCGTAGTGTGGCCCCATTGCGCGTCGCAAGGCAGCCACGCTGCGCTGGTGTGCCATCAGGGCCGACGGCTTGTGGAAGTGGTCGCCACCCACGCGTGCAAACGCATGGTCGGTGCCGGGGTAGATGTACAGCTCCACATTCTCGCGGCCCGAAAGGGTCTGCACGATGGCCTCGCGCGCGGGCGGCGGGCAAAAACCGTCAAGCTCAGCGATGTGCAGCACCAGGCGGCACTGGATATCAGCGGCTTCAGCCAGCGCAGCTTCTATGCCGACGCCGTAGTAGCCCACCGCCACGTCGGCATCGGTACGGCAGGCCGCCAGGTAGGCCAGCTTGCCGCCCAGGCAGAAGCCCAGCACACCCACCTTGCCGCCCTGCGTGCGGACCTCGGGGCGCGCACGCAGCGCCGAGATGGCTGTCTGCAGGTCCTGCACGCCCTTGGCTTCGTCAAAGCCCTGGTAGAGCGCAAATGCGCGCGGCATATCCTTCGCTGCATCGAGTTCCACCGCCGGCTCCTGGCGCCAGAAAAGATCGGGTACCAGCACCACATACCCTTCCTCTGCGTAGTAGTCGGCGACGTCACGCATGGTGCCGTTCACTCCAAAAATTTCCTGTGCAAGCACCAGCCCTGGTCCGCCGCCACTGGCGGGTGTGGCGAGGTAAGCGCGAAAGCTGCCGCTGCCGTCTGCGGCTTCGAGGGTGATCCATTGTCCTGGCATGTTCGGGATCCTTGTCGAGGGTATTAGTGGTTTCAGGAGGGTTCAGGAAGCCGCAGCCCCCGAGGTGGCTTGGGGCGCTGCCACAGCCACGGTGGCATTCGCATGCCGCGCCAGCAGTTGCCGGGTGACCACCGCATAGTCCGACGGATCCACCGGCCCCAGCCACTGCTTGAAGCGGGTGAGCACATCAAGCGGCAGCCCCATGTCCTGCAGCAGTTCGTCAATGTTGTGCACCGAGAACGGGATGATGTTGGTGCCTTTGGAATGCTTGCCGTCGGTGCGCTCCTCCATCCAGGCCAGGCGCCGGTCGATCTGCGCGTTCATCTGGTCCGGCGGCGGCAGCTGCAGCCCACCGCGCAGGTGGTTGGCCAGCCACAACGCACCGATCTCGCAGTTGAGCTGGCTGAAGAACGAGGAGTTGTAGCCGTTGAACGCCAGGCGCGGCATGCCCACAGGCAGGATGGACCGGTACAGCCGGAAGTTGCCGCGTGCATCGGTCACACGCTGCAGCACACTGCTGTCGAAGAACGGCACCTGCTGGTGCCAGCCCGTGCCGCAGACCACGATGTCGGCAGGCACCGTTTCACCGTTGCTCAGCACAGCCTGCCCGGGCTTCAGGGCCTGGATGATCACGCCTTTGCGCACGCCCAATTCGCCAGCGGCCACCTTCTCGTAGAAGCCGTCGGTCACCAGGCTCACGGTGCTGCGGGCGATGGTTTCGAGCGGCGTGCCCGGGTGCAGGCCGATCTCGCGGAGCTTGAGTTGGCGCGTGACCACCGATTCCACGCTGCCCAGCATGGAGTTGCGCACCGGCAGGCCCGGGCCGTGCAGGAATTTCTCGAAACCCTTGGGCTCGATGTACTTGAACAGCGCCTCGCCCATGCGCGTGAGCAGCAGGAACTTGAAGTTCAGCACGTTCATGAACTTCTTCGGAATCTTCCAGATGAGGTGGCGCGCGAGTACCGTGGTGCTGGCACTGTCGGCCGCGATGGCATTGGCCACATCGCACGACGACTTGCCGTAGCCCACCACCAGCACATGCTTGCCGTACGCATCGTTCGCGTTGTTGAACTGGCTGGTATGGCACACACGCCCGCCTGCGGCCACAAAGGCATCCGCCCCCGGGTACTGCGGCACTGCAGGCTCGCTGAAGATGCCGTTGCACACCACCAGGTAATCAAAGCGATACACCTCGGCCGGCAAGGCGCCGCCCTGCCCCGTCGCTGCGCGGCGCGCCTGCACGGTCCACACACCGGCCTCTTCATCGAGCACCGCGCTCTCCACCGTGGTGGACATGCGCAGGAATGGCAACAGTCCGAAGTGCTCGGCATATGACTGCAGGTAGGCCTGCACCTGCTGGCCCGAGGGCCACTCGGGGTAGCTGGCTGGCATCGGAAAGTCCGACAGCGCATAGGTGGTGCGCGGATTCTGCGTGGTCAGGCCCGGGTAGCGGCGCGAGGCGGCCCACACGCCGCCTACGTCAGGCTCCTTCTCGAACACCGTCACCTCAAAGCCAAAGGCGCGCAGCACCTTAGCGGTGGAAAGGCCGGCGAAACCAGCACCGATGATGCCTACAGATCGGATGGTCATAGCTGCTCCTTCACGACATGAGTTTGGGGATGGCCGGCTCGTACGACTCTGGCCCCATGGCCGAGTAGCCGCCGTCGCACGCATAGTCGGCGCCGGTCACGAAGCTGGCCAGGTCCGAGCACAGGAAGAGCACCACGTTGGCCACCTCGGCCGGGTCGCCCACGCGGCGCAGCAGGTGGAAGGGCGCGGCCACGCGGTCGGTCTTGGCGCGGTCGCCCCCGGTGAGCTGGTCCATGATGGCTGACCAGGTCCAGCCGGGTGAGACGCTGTTCACGCGCACACCCTCGCCCGCCAGGTCCATGGCCATGCTGCGCGTGAGCTGCACCATGGCCGCCTTACCCACCGGGTAGAGCCAGCGCCCGGTCTGCGCCACGCCTGAGGAGATGCTGGTGAAGTTGACCACCGCCCCGCCCCCAGCCTGCTGGAAATGCGGGCGCACGGCCTTGAGCACCATCACCGCGCTGACCAGGTTGACGTTGAGAGAGGCCAGCCAGTCCTCGCGCGGCGAGGCGATGCCGTCGTCCAGGTACGAGCAGGCCAGGTTCACCAGGTAGTTCACCCCGCCGTGGCGCTCGGCGGCCAGCGCCACGCAGGCAGCCACCTGGGCGTCGTCGGTGATGTCGGTGCGGCTGAACAGCACCCCATCGCCCAACTCGTCCACCAGGGCCTGTCCGGCCTCGGCATTGATGTCGGCCACCACCACCCGCACCCCAGCCTGGTGCAGTGCACGCACCACCCCGGCACCGATGAGGGTGGCGCCCCCGGTCACGATTGCGCTCTTGCCGCGCATGCCTTCAAATCCCTGGACCATGCTGACTCCTGTGGCTATTGCAATGACTGCTGCGGTGCAGCAGCGGTAACACGCCGTCACATCCGCCCCCATGCACCCGGTGCTAACGCTCTTGCGCAGCACCCGGGGCATGCACAAGAATAGAAAAGCAGCCCGCGCATCCACATCCCGAAAGCGCAGGGCGTATCCCACAAACGCATGTTTTCGCGCCCCTGCCGTGGCGTGTTTCGTGCTTGTCCAAGAACCAACATCCCACCGGCCAAACCGCATGCACACCGCCCAGCAGAACAGCACCGCGCACCCGCTACCGCTGGAGCGCTATCGCCTGTTCGACAGCCACGACCTGGACGAGGCGCGCGAGTTCGTGGGCCGCGTGTTCTGCCCGCATGACCTGGCCACACTGCGCCCGGGCGCGCAGCTTGACGCTTGCCACCACAGCGTGCCCCTGCACCGCGACGCAAGCCTGAACTACGTGCAGTACGGGCCGGCGGTGCGCATTGAGCCTGGCCATTTGGGAGGCTTTTACCTGCTGCAGATTCCGCTGCGCGGTGGCGCCATGGTGCGGTGCGGCAGCCAGGCCGTGGAATCGCATGCGCTCATGGCCTCGCTGCCATCGCCCACTGAAGCGCTGTCGATGCGCTGGCATGACGACAGCCCACAATTCATCGTCAAGATAGACCGAGCGGCTATGCAATCACGCCTGTCTGCCCTGCTGCAGGCGCCCTTGCACCTGCCGCTGGTGTTTGACCTGGGGGTGGACCTGACCAACCCGGCGCTCTTGGGCATGACGAGCTTCATTGCCTACCTGCGCTCTGCGGTAGAAACCAATGCCATCCTGCTGGGACACCCGGTGCTGGCCGAGCAGGCCGAGAACCACCTGCTCACCAGCCTGCTGCTCAGCACGGGACACAACTACTCAGCGGCACTGGCCTCAGGTGCATTCAGTTCTGGCGCAGTGCCCACGGTGCTGCCGCGCGTGGTCAAGCGTGCGCAGGAGTACATGCACAGCCAGTTAGAACAACCCATCACCCTGGCCGATGTGTGCGCGCATGTGGGCGTCAGCGCCCGCTCGCTGCAGCAGACCTTTGCGCAATGCACGGGTAAAAGCCCCATGGCATTCCTTCGGGATTTGCGGCTTGATGCCGCCCGCACGGCACTGCAAAGCAAGTTTGCAGAACGTGCACCGCAGGTGTCGGATATCGCCGCGCGCTATGGCTTCTTCCACCTCGGCCACTTTGCAGAAGGCTACCGCCGGCGCTTCGGCGAGACGCCCTCAGAGACACGCCAGCGCCTGGGCCCACCGCACTGATCCCCGCTCACCCCGGCTGTGCCACGAAGGCATCTGCAAAGAACAGGGTGGACTGCATACCGGCCAGGGCCATAAAGTCGCGCCGCGCGGCATTCACCATGGCGGGCGCACCGCAGGCATACACCTCATGCTGCGACAAATCTGGATGGTCCTGCAACACGGCCTGATGTACCCAGCCCCTACGCCCCGCCCAACCATCGGCTTCGGGGGAATCTGACAACACCGGCACATAGGTCAGGCGTCCCTTCAAGGCCTGTTCCCATTCCTTGCAGAGGTCATGCAGATACAGGTCCTGCCGCACGCGGCCGCCCCAGTACAGGGTGATTCGGCGTCCACTCCCCGCGGCAAGGAGCTGCTCCACCAATGCCTTGATAGGCGCAAAGCCTGTTCCGCTCGCCAGAAGAATGGTCGGGGCATCGGTGGCGGTGTGCATGCCGAAGGTACCAAACGGCCCCTCAATGCGCAGCACATCCCGCACCTTGAGTTTGCCGAACATCTGGTCCGTGAAAAGGCCGCCCGGCAGGTGGCGGATGTGCAGCTCCAGCAGGTCAACGCCCTCACGCGCCGGGGTGGCCAGCGAATAACTGCGACGCCGGTTGCCAGGCAGCAGCACATCCACATACTGGCCCGCCGCGTAGTGCAGGCGCTGGCCTGCGGGCGGTTGCAACTGCACGCGCATCACATCGGGGGCAAGACGCTCCATGGCCGCCACCCGCACCGGTAGCTTGCGCACATCGATACCCGGAATGTGAGGGATCTCGGCACACTCCAGCTGCAGGTCACCCGCTGCGGCCGAGCAGCACAGCAGGCGTCGGCCCTGGGCCAGGTCTTCAGCCGTCAGCGCGGAGGGTAAGGCCCCAGCAATATCCTGGACCGGCCCATGCAGCACCTGCGCCCTGCAGGCGCCGCAGCTGCCTGTTTTGCACTGGTGGGGCAAGCGGATGCCTGCGCGCGCTGCGGCGTCCAGCAGACTCTCGCCAAGCTGCGCCACAAACATCTTGCCGGCCGGCAGCAGCGTGACGCGGTGCTCCTGCGCACGGAGTTCAGCGTATGCCTGCGCAGATGGCGATTTCTGTAGATCCAAGTCCACATCACAGTCCAGCATGGTCGGCCCTTCAACCCTTACACCGTAAGGTAACGCGCCCACAGGCTGCGGTCTGCATTGAGCGCAGCAGAGTCGCCCTGCCACACCACCCGCCCGCGCTCCAGGATCACATGGCGGTCTGCCAGGTCCACCAGGCGGTGCACGTATTTGTCCACCACGAGAATGGTCTGCCCAGCGGCCTTGAGCGTGGCCAGGCAGCGCCAGATCTCCTCGCGGATCACGGGCGCCAGGCCTTCGGTGGCTTCATCCAGGATGAGCAGGCGCGGGTTGGTGGACAGCGCTCGGCCAATGGCCAGCATCTGCTGCTCGCCCCCCGATAGCTGGTTGCCCAGATTGTTCTGCCGCTCCTTCAGGCGCGGAAACACGCCGTAGATGCGCTCCAGGTCCCACGCATCGCGCAGGCCATTGCGGTGGTCGGCAAAGGCCACCAGATGCTCGCGCACGGTGAGGTTGGGAAACACATGGCGCCCCTCGGGCACGATGGCCAGGCCCAGACGGGCGATGGCATCGGTCTTGAGCCTGCTGGTCGCCTCTCCTGCAAAACGGATACCACCGGCTGTAGGACGCAGCGCACCGACCAGGGCCTTGATGGTGGTGCTTTTGCCCATGCCGTTGCGGCCGAGCAGCGAAACCACTTCGCCTGCCGCGATCTGAAGGTCAATACCAAACAACACCTGGCTCACGCCATAGCCGGCCTCCAGGGCCTGGCAACTCAACAGGGGCTCTGGCGCGCTCATGCGATGGTCTCCAGCGTTTCGGTGCCCAGGTACACAGCCTGCACCTCGGGATGGTTGCGGATCTCGTCGGGCGTGCCAGCGGTGAGCACGCGGCCATACACCAGCACCGAGATGCGGTCGGCCAGGCGAAACACGGCCTCCATGTCATGCTCGATGAGCAGCACCGCCATGTCCTTGCGCAGAGCCTCGATGAGCTGCACCATCTGTTGCGACTCATCTGGCCCCATGCCCGCCATGGGCTCATCCAGCAGCAGCAGCTTGGGGCTCGCAGCCAGTGCCAGCGCCACATCCAGCGTGCGCTGTGCGCCATGCGGCAAGGCACCCGCCGTCTCGGCAAGGCTGTGCTGCAGCCCTACGCGCTCCGCCAGTTGGTCTGCCTTGGCGTACAGCTCAGCGGCTTGCGAACGTGGCTGCAGAAAACGAAAACTGGAGCCGCTGTGCGCCTGCACGGCCAGAAGCAGGTTGTCACGCACAGTCTGCGCAGGGAAGATGCGCGTCACCTGAAAGCACCGCGACAGCCCGTGGGCCACACGGCGGTGCATGGGCAGCGGAGTGATGTCCACGCCGTCGAGCAGCACGCGCCCTGCATCGGGCTGCAGCAGGCCCGATATCTGGTTGACCAGCGTGGTCTTGCCAGCGCCGTTGGGGCCAATCAGCGCATGGATCTCTCCCCGCTCCACCGACAGGCTCACATGGTCGGTGGCCAGCAGGCCGCCAAAGCGCTTGACCAGGCCTTCGACTTGAAACAGGCTCATCGGGCACTCCTTGCACGCCGGTCTGCCAGCGCCGCCAGGCCCTGGGGCGCATACAGAGCGGTGACGATCAACAGCGCCCCCAACGGCATGTGCCAGTAGTCGGTATTGAGCTTGAGCACCTCTTCGAGCGTGAGCCACACCGCAGCCCCCACTGGCCCGCCCCAACGTCGGCCCAGGCCACCAATCACCACCATCACAATGAGCGTGGCCGATTGCGTCCAGTGCATCATCGACGGGCTCACGAAGCTGTTGCCAGTGGCCAGCAACGCACCAGCCAGTCCCGCCACCGCCCCCGCCAGCACAAATGCAGTCAGCTGCAGCAGATACACCGGGTAGCCCAACGCCCGCATGCGCGTTTCGTTGTCGCGGATGCCCGTGAGCGCTGCACCAAAACGCGAGGCCGTGGCCCGGTCAAGCCACCACAGCACCAAAGCCACCAGCGCCAGCACCACCCAATACAGCGTGGACTCATCGGCCCCGTTGAGGCCCAGGCCCAGCAGCGGCCGCATGGGCAGCGTGTAGCCGTCGTCGCCGCCATAACTGCGCAGTGACACAAACACGAAATACAGCATCTGCGCAAAAGCCAGCGTGATCATGATGAAGTACACGCCCCTGGTGCGCAGCGATACAGCGCCAATCAGCAACGCCGCCAATGCCGCCAATGCCATGGCTGCAGCCCACACAACCCAGGCCGATGTCACGCCCGCATCCGAGAGCATGACCACCGCATAGGCCCCCACGCCCACGAACCCGGCATGACCCAAGGCCACCATGCCACCAAAGCCCATGATGAAGTTCAGGCTGGCGGCAGCCAGGGCCACCACCAACACGCGGCGCACAAAACCGATGTAGAAATCCAGACCCAGGGCCGATGCCACCAGCGGGAACAGCGCCAGCGCCACCAGCAAGGCCAGCGGCAGCAGTGCGCCACGCCAGCGCGGCACATTCTCCTGCTGCAACGCGGAAGAAGTAAAACTCAGGGAAGAAGGCATATCAGGTTCCGTCGGTTCTATACGCCACCCGCAGCGCATGGAACTGGCGCGGCCAAGGCCAGCGCCCCCGCGCAAGAGCCGCCCCGCCGCAAAGGCGGCGTATCCAGAGCTTGCGCTGGGGGCGTCCCCCTCTCGACTCGCGCAGCGAGTCGAGAGGGGGGTGAAGGCGCGAAGCGACTCAGGGGGTGTTTCATTTCAGCCCTTGGCAGAAAACAGCCCCGCAGGGCGAAAAGACAGCACTGCGGCCATCAGCGCGTACATGGCCACTTCGGCGCACAGCGGCCCCAGGTCGGCAGCCACGGCGGGCGGCAAGGTAGCGCGCAGCAGCAGCGGCAGGAAGGCTCGGCCAATGGTGTCCACCAGGCCCACCAGCAGCGCGGCCACGAAGGCGCCCCGCACCGAGCCAATGCCGCCGATGACAATGACCACCAGCGCAGGAATCAAAATGGACTCACCCATGCCCACCTGCACGGCCATGATGGGTCCCATCAGCGCACCAGCCAGTGCGGCCAGTGCAGCACCCAGCAGAAAGATGCCACTGAACACGCGCTTGACGCGCACGCCCATCAGCTCGGCCATCCACCGGTCGGATGCCCCCGCCCGCACCAGCATGCCCACGCGGCTGTGGTTGACCAGCAGGTACAAAAGCCCTGCCACCAACACCCCTGCGCCCAGCACCACCAGGCGGTACGAGGGGTAAGGCAGCCCGGCAAACAGCTCCACCGGCCCCGCCAGGGCTGCGGGCGTGGGGGCCATGATGGGGGACGGGCCCCACACCATCTTTACGGCATCGTCGGCCACCAAAATCACACCGAACGTGGCCAGCACCTGGGCCAGGTGGTCACGCCCATACAGGCGGCGCATCAGCGTCACCTCCAGCAGCACCGCCACCAGCATCGTGGCCGCTATGGCCACCAGCACGGCGCCTGCCAGCGAGCCGCTTTGCACATGCACGGTGGCCGCCACATAGGCCCCCACCATGAACAGCGAGCCATGCGACAGGTTCATCACGTCCATGATGCCGAAGACCAGCGTGAGGCCCGCAGCGATGAGGAACAGCATGAGCCCATAGCCCGCGCCGTTGAGCAACTGCTCGAAGACAAGTATCGGATTCATGGTGCGCAAGGGCCTGTTCAAGTGGGCTGCCAACGATCACTTCAACGGGCACTGGCTGGCATAGGCATCGCCGTAGTTCTCCAGCACCGTCTTGATGGTCTTGTTGGTCACACGGCCTTCAGCGTTCTTGCCGATGGTGCGCAGGTAGAAGTTCTGCACCGGGAAGTGGTTGTTGGCGTATCGGAACGTGCCACGCACCGAGGGAAACTGCGCCTTGGCAAAGGCCTTGATAAGAGCCTCCTTGTCGCTCACCTTGCCGCCCACGGCCTTCACAGCGGCGTCCATGGCGGCAATCACGTCATAAGCCTGGGCTGCGTAGATGGAGGGATAGCGGCCGCCGTACTCCTTGCGGAAAGCCGACACAAAGGCCTTGTTGGGCGCGTTGTCCATGTCATGCGCCCAGTGTGTGGTGTTGAACAGGCCCAACATCGGTTCGCCCACCGCACCGATGATGTCTTCGTCGGCCGAAAAACCGCTGGTGACCAGCGTGATGTCCTTGGACAGGCCTGCGCCCACAAACTGCTTGATGAAGTTGATGCCCATGGCACCTGGCAAAAAGAAATACACCGCATCAGGCTTGGCCGCGCGCAGCTGGGCAAGCTCGGTGGCGTAGTCGATCTGCCCGACCTTGGTGTAGATCTCGTCGGCCACCTGGCCCTTGTACTTGCGCTTGAAGCCGGTGATGCCGTCCTTGCCCGCCGGGTAGTTGGGCGCCATCACCACCATGCGGCCAAATTTCTGATCGGCAGCAAACTGCCCAGCTGCCTCGTGGAACTGGTCATTCTGGTAGGCCGTGCCGAAGAAATACGCGTTGCACTGGGCGCCTGCGAGCTGGCTGGGACCGGCGTTGTTCGAGAGGTAAGGCACCTTGGCCGCGAACAGCGAAGGCGCCACCGCCAGCGCCACGTTCGACGCGATGGGGCCGGTGAAAAGGTCGATCTTCTCGCGCTGCACAAAGCGGTCCACCAGCTGCTTGGCCTGGTCGGGGCTGCCGGCCATGTCGGTTTGCACAAACTCGACCGGTTGGCCGCCCAGCTTGCCCCCGAGCTGCTTGATCGCCAGGGCAAAGCCGTCACGCGCCTCGGCACCGGGGCCTGCAAATGGGCCCGAGATATCAAGCGCCATGCCGACCTTGATGGGGCCGGACTGCGCAATCGCAGATACGCAGCTGCAGGTCGCCAGGGCCACCAGAGCCGTCAGGCGTGCCACAACGTGCACGCGAGAGGATGAGCGAAATGTGAGAGCCATCTTCAGTCCTTGTCTAACAACGTTCAAAAGAAAATCGGTGTGCACTACACGCCCACCTCGACCCGCCCCGCCACCACGCGCACCGGGAACGTGCGCACCGCTTCGGTGACCGGTGCCTTGCAGGGAGCGCCCGTGCGGATGTCAAAGGTGCCCTGATGCAAGGGGCATTCCACACAGCCGTCTTCCACGTAGCCATCGGACAACTTGGCGGCACCGTGGGTGCACAGGTCGTACAGGGCGTACAAGCCCTCTCCTTCGCGGAACACCGCCACGGGCAGTCCGCCCACCACCACGGGCCAGACGGCGCCGTCCGGGAAGTCATCGGGTTCGCCCACGTCGTGCCAGGCGGCGCAGGTGTGCCCGGTGGTTTCAATGTCTGTGGTTGTTTGCATGGTGGATCTCAGATGGGGGTGGCCAACAAGGTGGGTACGCGCAAGGTGTCGTACACCACCCGCTTGCTGCGGTAGCGCCACTCGCCTTCGTGTTGCACCACCTCGTCGAGGTAGGTGCCCGCCTGGTACACGCTGGAATCCCCGGCCTGACCGGTGATCACCACGATATAGCTCGACTGCGTGCGCACCATGCCGTCCTCCACACTGGTGATGACCAGGCCCGACGTGGCGTGGCGATAGGCATGGTCCTCAAAGATGTTGGCGTGGCGCAGGGAGAGCACACGGTCGCGCAACATGCTGGCGTTGCGGCAGTACACGATGGGTGCAGGAAAGCCCGCATCGAGGTTCTCCTTGGGGATGATTTCGTAGCGGCAGTCCTCCACAAAAAAGCCAGGCCAGTCTTCCAGCCGGTTGGTGTCCAGCGCGCTCACATAGCGGTGCTGCAGCTCCAGCAGCTCGGTCCACAGCTGCAGTCGTTGTAGTTGTGTTGTCATCTCGGTGGTTCCTCAATAGCCCATCAGCTTCTGGTAGCCCACCCAGAAGCGGCGGATCAGGTTTTCGGTGATGACGGTGTCTTGCTGGTCTGGCGCCTCGCGCGCCATGGCGATGTAGGAGTGCTTGTCGCCATCGCGCACCGTGCCCCGCTGCACCAGCTCGGTGGCCTCGGTGTCTTCCATCGAGATATAGCCCGCAGGCCCCACCAGGTTGGCCTGCAGCAGGCGCAGCTCGCGCATCTCGGGCGTGTCGTCCTCGTAGCCAAAAAAGTGAAACACCAGCTCGAAGTTGCTGGGCCCCTTGGGCAGCAACTGGCGCGCCACCAGCGTGTTGTGGATTTGCTGCACCACCAGCTGCGGAAAGATGGGCTGGATGTGGTTGGTGGTCATCTCATCGAACTCCTTGATCTGCCCCAGCAGCGTCGGGTCTTCGAGCGCAAAGCCTTCGTCCATCGAGCGGATGTTCTGCGCGCTGTAGGCCGCAGCGGTATCCGTCTCCACCTCAGGCTTGGTCACGGTGATGATGCTGTGCAGGCCGTGGTTCGCATCGGGGATCGAGCGCGCCTTCATCCCCACGCGGAAGATGTTGAAGGTGGTGTGGAACAGGTGTAGCAGGCTCGCGTGGTAGGGGTCCTTCACGTTCTCGAAGTACAGCTTCCAGTTCGACTTGGAGTACTGCCGCGTGCAGCCCAGGTAGACGATGGGCTTGTGGAAGATTCGGTCGATCCATGGGCGCATCTCGGCGCCCAGGTAGTCAGGCAGTGGTGGGGTTTCGCCGCTGAAGGTGGCAAACAGCAGCCCCTTGTAGCTGTCCACGCGCAGCTTGTGCAGGTTGTGTTCTTCGGGCTTGAAGTCCTTGGGCATGCCCACCATGCCCTTTTGGCCCCGGCGAAACGGCACACCCTGCAGGTCGCCATTGGCCGCAAAGCTCCACTGGTGGTACACGCAGGTGTGGCTGGCGGCATTGCCGCGCTTTTCGCGGCACACCATGGCGCCACGGTGCGCGCAGCGGTTGACCCAGCACGAAAGGCCTTCAGGGGTGCGGGTGACCACCACGGGCGTATCGCCAATGAACGTGGATTTGAAGTCACCCACATTGGGGATCTCGGCCTCCAGGCCCAGAAAGCTCCACACGGGGCCACGGAAGATGCGCTCCTGCTCGCGGTCATAGACCTCTTGCGCGCTGAACACCCGGTACGGCACGTTGGAGCCATCAGGCTGCGGGAAAAACACCTGGCGCTGGGCCTTCAGCGAGGCGGGTGGTGCGACTTCAACAACCGGGATTTCAGACATGGGCAACACCTCTTGGATGGGGATACCTCCATGCTAAAAATCGAAGCACACTCGCGCTATCCAGTATCGGCACAGTGCGCGCAATGCCTGTCCGGTTCTTGCAAATCTGATGCGAGTTGTGCAACGCCGGAGCATGCGGCAGCCCCTGCGCCACGCAGGCGACTGCAGCAGTCGTGGTGGCCAGTGAAACTACGCGCCAGCCGTCTGGCTCGGCAGCTCGCCGAAGCGCTCGCGGTAGTAGCTCGAAAAGCGGCCCAAGTGGCCAAAGCCAAATTCCAGCGCGGTATCTGTCACGCAGTGGCCCGGCTGCTCCAGCAGCCGCGCACGCACGGCGTCCAGTCGGCGGTTGCGCAACAGCACCATGGGGGACTCGCCATGGTGGCGCTGGCACAGCATGTTCAGCCCGCGCACGCTCACGCCAGCGGCACGCGCCAGGTCTTCCAGCGCCACGGGGGCGCTGAGGCGGCTGCGCATGTAGTCATCCAGCCGCTCCAGGCGGCGCGGGTCGCCTGCGGCAGCGGCACTGGAAGGCAGTTCGATCTGTGGCACCGTAGGCTGCATAAGTACCGGCATGCCCTGCGCACACGATGCAAGGAACAGCGCCACATTGCTCTCCATGTGATCCACCCAGCGCACATGGGCGGCGCTCTCCACCGTCTGCTGGCTCACGTGCAGCAGGGACTGCATCAGAAAATGCCACTGCTGCCCCTGCACCGAGGACAGCGCAACGATGGGGTGCACAAAACGGGTGTCGTTCTGCAGAGATTCGGGTGCCCAGGCCCTCAACAACTGGCACGGCACCTTGAGGATGAGCTGGCGCGCGCCCTGCTGCCAGCGCATGTGCAGGTCGCGGCGCGGCGCGATGAGCGCAGCGGCCCCCGCAGGCAGGCGGATCGGTACCCCATCCGACACCATCTCGGCCACGCCCGACAGCGACAGATGCACAAGGACAAAATCATCGAAAGGGCGCGGGCGGATTTCCACCTCTGCACCGTATTGCAGCATGAACATCTGCAACTGGCGGATGCGCACCTTGGACAACGCAGTGTCCACCGCACCACTGCACCATTTCAGGCCGTGGTCCGAAAACTCGCGGGCCACCAGATCATGGGAATCCACCCGCGCGTCCGAGGTGAACACCGGCCGCCGCTGCAGGGCGGACAGGTCCAGAGACAAGGCAGACGGGGACGCCATCGGATAAGACCTCTTCGTGGGAATAGGCGCAGCACATTCGACGATGCGCTGCTTGATATGCGTCAAAACAGCAATTTCCATACCCAAGGGGTCTTATCCGTCCTTTGTCCGTTGCAGGCCCTTTGCCTGGAGGGGCACATCCCATCGCGCTCCCTGGCTTTCGCTGCCTGCGCAGCCCTCACTACCTTGAGCCACCTAGGCGACAGGCCCCGCCCCACGGCTGGCTGGCACCCGACGTAACATTGCCGCCACACCGGATGCGTGCTTTGCAGCCACCTGCGCAGCCCCACCCCACACTGACCGCCCTGCCCCTCTCTCCATGTACCAAGCCCTCAAGCCCTCCCACAGCAGCACGCTGCCATTGCGCCACCTCGATTACCACGTCCGCCACTGGGGCCCTGAGCAGAGCGATCTGCCCACGCTGGTGCTGGTGCACGGCT
Organism: Acidovorax sp. sif0632; assembly: GCF_019218805.1. NCBI lineage: Bacteria > Pseudomonadati > Pseudomonadota > Betaproteobacteria > Burkholderiales > Comamonadaceae > Acidovorax > Acidovorax sp. sif0632. Next base: position 439,638 of record NZ_JAHUWW010000003.1, read on the forward strand.
GGATGGACGTGAGCGCCTCCTACCAGTTCACGGTGGACGCGCTGCAGCAAGAGCGGCGCATCATCGCGCCCGACTGGCGCGGCTTCGGGCTCACGTCCAGCGCGCAGGCCGACCATTACTTTTTTGCCGACTACCTGGCCGACCTGGACCTGCTGCTGGACCACTACGCACCCGGCGAGGCCATCGACCTCGTTGGCCACAGCATGGGCGGCAACGTGGCCATGATGTACGCCGGTGTGCGGCCCGAACGCGTGCGCAAGCTGGTCAACCTCGAAGGCTTCGGCTTGCCCGCCACGCGGCCCGCGCAGGCGCCCACGCGCTATGCGCAATGGATCGACGAAATCAAGCAGCTGCACCAGGGCAACAAGGACCTCAAGACCTACGACAGCGCCGATGGCGTGGCGCGCCGCCTCATGAAGACCAACCCGCGACTGTCGGAAGACAAGGCGCAATGGCTGGCCCAGCACTGGGCGCGACCCAACGCGCAGGGCCTGTGGGAGATCCTGGGCGACCCTGCGCACAAGATCACCAGCGCCCAGCTGTATCGCGTGGACGAAGCCCTGGCCATCTACGAGCGCATTACCGCCCCCGTGCTAGCCATAGAGGCCAGCGGCGACAGCCTGGGCCAGTGGTGGAACGGCCGGTACACGCTGGACGAATACCACCAGCGCCTGACCCATGTGCGCAACTGCCGCACCGCTGTCGTCGCAGACGCGGGCCACATGCTGCACCACGACCAGCCCGAGCACGTGGCGCAGCTCATGGAGCAGTTCCTGAACGATGCGTAGCCAGAATTTGAGCCCAATTGGCCGCTAGCGCTTATCCAACAAGCGATAGCAGCTATCATTTTTGAAATTTTGTCCCCACAGATTCTCCGTTTGGCAAGCCCCCTGTCAGTCCAGTTGCCCAGCCAGGGGGCATTGAGGGGGCCGTGGCCCATCCCATGAGAAAATCGCGGGTTATTCCACCGAACACTCAGGACAAGAATCATGGACGCAGAACGTATCAACCTCATCGGCACCACCCTCAGCGACCTGGCTCTGCGCACGCAAGAGTTACGGAGGTATCTTTGACTTCGATGCCAAATTTGAACGCCTGCGCACGGTAAACGCATCGCTGGAAGACCCTGCGGTCTGGAACGACCCCAAGAAGGCCCAGGAGCTGGGCAAGGAACAAAAGTCTCTCTCCAGTGTGGTCGTCACGCTCGACAAGCTCACGCGCGAGCTGGCCGACAACGCCGAGTTGTATGAGATGAGCAAGGAGGAAGGCGACGAGCCGGGCCTCATGACTATCGAGGCCGAAACCGCCAAGCTGCGCCCGCTGATCGAAGAGCTAGAGTTCCGCCGCATGTTCAGCAACGAGGCCGACCCGCTCAACTGCTTTGTGGACATCCAGGCCGGCGCCGGCGGCACCGAGGCCTGCGACTGGGCGAGCATGCTGCTGCGCCAGTACCTCAAGTACGCCGAACGCAAGGGCTTCAAGACCACGGTCGAGGAAGAAACCCCGGGCGACGTGGCCGGCATCAAGAGCGCCACGATCAAAGTGGAGGGCGAATACGCCTATGGCCTGCTGCGCACCGAAACCGGCGTGCACCGCCTGGTGCGCAAGAGCCCCTTCGACTCGTCGGGCGGCCGCCACACCAGCTTTGCCAGTTTGTTCGTCTACCCCGAGATTGATGACTCGATCCAGATCGACATCAACCCGGCCGATGTGCGCACCGACACCTACCGCGCATCGGGCGCGGGCGGCCAGCACATCAACAAGACCGACTCGGCCGTGCGCCTGACGCACATCCCCACGGGCATCGTGGTGCAGTGCCAGGACGGCCGCAGCCAGCACGGCAACCGCGACATCGCCTGGCAACGCCTGCGTTCGCGCCTGTACGACCACGAGATGCGCAAGCGCCAGGAAGAGCAGCAAAAGCTGGAAGACACCAAGACCGATGTGGGCTGGGGCCACCAGATCCGCTCGTACGTGCTGGACAACAGCCGCATCAAGGACCTGCGCACCAACGTCGAAATCTCGGCCACGCAGAAGGTGCTCGACGGCGACCTGGACGCCTTCATCGAAGCTTCGTTGAAGCAAGGCGTCTAAGCGATGCGGATGCGCACCGACGCCATCATCTTCGACATGGACGGCACCATGATCGACTCCATGCCCTGGCACGCCCAGGCGTGGGTCGAGTTTGCACGCCGCCGTGGCATGGACATTGACGTGCCCGACCTCATGGCACGCACCACGGGCCGCAACGGCACCGAGTGCATCGTGGAGCTGCTGGGGCGCCCCGTGTCGCAAGACGAGGCCGACGCGCTCACGCACGAAAAGGAAACCATCTACCGCGAACTGTTCGCCCCCCGGTTTTCCGAAGTGGCGGGTTTTCGCCAGTTCGCAACCCAGGTGCGCGCGCGCGGGCTCAAGGTGGCAGTGGGTACTGCGGGCGACATCGGCAATGTGGAATTCGCCCTGGGCCACCTGGGCCTGGAACCGGCCCCACAGGCCATCGTGCGCGGCGACGAGGGCCTGCCTGGCAAGCCCCAGCCCGCCATCTTTCTGGAGGCGGCACGCCGCATTGCGGCAGCCCCCGAGCACTGCATCGTTTTTGAAGACGCGCCTTTTGGCATTGAGGCCGCACGCCGCGCCGGCATGCGCGCCGTGGCCATCTGCAGCACCCACACGCCCGAACAACTGGCCGGGCCCCATGTGCTGGCTGCCGTGCGCGACTACACCGAACTCATGAACACCGACTTTCTGGAGAGCATCCATGTTGCAACTGCATAGCGCAGACGGAAGCGGAGACGGCGCAGGTCCGGCCGCCGCCATCCGCCGCGAGGACTACACGGCCCCCGCCTACTGGATCGACAGCGTCGAGCTGACCTTCGACCTGGACCCCAACAAGACCCGCGTGCTCAACCGCATGACGCTGCGCCGCAACCCCGATGTGGCTGCGCAGCCGCTCAAGCTCGATGGCGATGACCTGAACCTGGCGCGCGTGCTGGTCAACGGCCAGGGCACCTCGTTCAAGATGGAAGGCGCGCGCCTGGTGCTGGAGAATTTGCCTGAGGACAGCGAGCCTTTTGCGCTGGAGATCTTCACTACCTGCTGCCCCGCCAAGAACACGCAGCTCATGGGCCTGTACGTGAGCCAGGGCACCTTCTTCACGCAGTGCGAGGCCGAGGGCTTTCGCCGCATCACCTACTTCCTGGACCGCCCGGACGTGATGGCCAGCTACACCGTCACGCTGCGCGCCGACAAGGCCCAGTACCCGGTGCTGCTGAGTAACGGCAATCTGGTGGACAGCGGCGAGCTGGAAGACGGCCGCCACTTTGCCAAGTGGGTGGACCCGCACAAGAAGCCCTGCTACCTGTTCGCCCTGGTGGCGGGCAAGCTGGTGGCGCGCGAGCAGAAGATCAAGAGCCGCTCGGGCGCCGACCACCTGCTGCAGGTCTACGTGCGCCCCGGCGATCTGGGCAAGACCGAACACGCCATGAACTCGCTGATGTACAGCGTGGCCTGGGATGAAGCCCGCTTCGGCCTGCCGCTGGACCTGGAACGCTTCATGATCGTTGCCACCAGCGACTTCAACATGGGCGCGATGGAGAACAAGGGCCTGAACATCTTCAACACGAAGTACGTTCTGGCCAGCGAATCCACGGCCACCGACACCGACTTCGCCAACATCGAAAGCGTGGTGGGCCACGAGTACTTCCACAACTGGACGGGCAACCGCGTGACCTGCCGCGACTGGTTCCAGCTGAGCCTGAAGGAAGGCCTCACGGTCTTCCGCGACCAGGAATTCAGCATGGACCTCGCGGGCAGCCCCTCTGCCCGTGCCGTCAAGCGCATCGAAGATGTGCGTGTGCTGCGCACGGCACAGTTCCCCGAAGACGCAGGCCCCATGGCCCACCCGGTGCGTCCCGACAGCTACGTCGAGATCAACAACTTCTACACCGTCACCATCTACGAAAAGGGCGCCGAGGTGGTGCGCATGCAGCACAACCTGGTGGGCCGAGAAGGTTTTGCCAAGGGCATGAAGCTGTACTTTGAACGGCACGACGGCCAGGCCGTGACCTGCGACGATTTTGTGCAGGCCATCGCCGATGCCAACCCCGGCAGCCCGCTCACGCAGCATCTGGCCCAATTCAAGCGCTGGTACAGCCAGGCCGGCACGCCCCGCGTGCGCGCCACGGGCCGCTACGACGCGGCCACGCGCTGCTATGCGCTCACCCTGTCGCAAAGCTGTGCCCCTACGCCCGGCCAAAGCGAGAAACAGCCTTTCGTCATCCCGGTCGAGCTGGGCCTGATCGATGCCACCACCGGTGCCGCCCTGCCCTTGCACCTCGCGGGTGACGGCGCCGCAGAAGGCGCAGTCCCCACCACCTCGCGCGTGGTGGTGCTCACCGAGGCATCGCAGACCCTGACCTTCACCAACCTGGACGCCGAGCCGGTGCCGTCGCTGCTGCGCGGTTTCAGCGCCCCGGTGGTGCTGGACATCGACTACACCGATGCGCAGTTGCTCACTCTGCTGGCGCACGACGCCGATGCCTTCAACCGCTGGGAAGCAGGGCAACGCCTTGCGCTTCGCACCGCTATCAATGCAATAGCTGATAGCGCAATGGGGACAAGCGCTAGCGGCCAATTTGACTATCAAATTCTTGCTGCGGAATTTGTGGATGCCATGCGTAGCGTGCTGCGCAACCCAGCGCTCGACGCGGCCTTCAAGGAGCTGGTGCTCACGCTGCCGTCCGAAACCTACATTGCAGAGCAGCTTGCGGTGGTGGACCCACAGCGCATCCATGCCGTGCGCGAAGCCATGCGCGAGCAGTTGGCCCTGTCGCTGCAGGCCGACTGGGAAGCGGCCTGGGAGCAGAACCAGGACACCGGTGGCTACAGCCCCGATCCTGTGTCCTCGGGCCGCCGCGCACTCAGCGGGCTGGCGCTGCATATGCTGTGCATCGCCGCGCAGAAGACGGGCGACGTGGTCTGGCCCGGCAAGGCGTACCAACGCTTCAAGGTGGCCACCAACATGACGGACCGCTTCAACGCCCTGACTGCCCTGGTGGTCAGCGGCAGCGAACTGGCCACACCCGCCCTCGCCCGCTTCCATACGCTGTTCAAGGACGAGCCCCTGGTCATCGACAAGTGGTTTGCGCTGCAGGCCGGTGCGCCCGACCGTGGCGGCAACGTGCTGCCCGCAGTGCGCCAGCTCATGGCGCATCCAGACTTCAGCCTGAAGAACCCCAACCGCGCACGCAGCGTGATCTTCAGCTACTGCAGTGCAAACCCCGGCGCCTTCCACCGGTCGGATGCCGCAGGCTACGTGTTCTGGAGCGACCGTGTGATCGAGCTGGACGCCATCAACCCGCAGGTCGCTGCCCGCCTCGCGCGCGCGCTCGACCGCTGGAAGAAGCTGGCCGACCCGTGGCGCAGCGCCGCGCGCGAAGCCATTGCCCGCGTAGCCGCCAAGCCGGATCTGTCCAACGACGTGCGCGAGGTGGTGACCCGCGCACTCGCCGAATAAACCACGACCGAGAAGAGACCGACATGGCAAAAAGCATCAGCCTGACCCGCTACCTTGTTGAACAGCAACGGGTGGACGGACTCATCCCCTCGCAACTGCGCCTGCTCCTGGAAGTGGTGGCACGCGCCTGTAAGAGCATCAGCCACGCCGTGAACAAAGGCGCGCTGGGCGGCGTGCTGGGCACGGCCAGCAGCGAAAACGTGCAGGGCGAGATCCAGAAAAAGCTCGACATCATCGCCAACGAGGTGCTGATCGAAGCCAACGAATGGGGCGGCCACCTGGCGGCCATGGCGTCCGAGGAAATGGACGGCATCTACCTGGTGCCCAACCGCTACCCGCAAGGCGAATACCTGTTGCTGTTCGATCCCCTGGACGGCTCCAGCAACATCGACGTGAACGTGAGCATCGGCACCATCTTCAGCGTACTGAAAAAGCCCGATGGTGACCGCGGCGTGGAGGAAGGCGACTTCCTGCAGCCCGGCACCCAGCAAGTGGCCGCGGGCTACTGCATCTACGGCCCGCAGACCACCCTGGTGCTCACCGTAGGCGACGGCGTGGCCATGTTTACGCTCGACCGCGAACAGGGCTCCTTCGTGCTGACCGAAGAAAACGTGCGCATTCCCGAGGACACCAAGGAATTCGCCATCAACATGAGCAACATGCGCCACTGGGACGAGCCCGTGAAGCGCTACATCGACGAATGCCTGCAGGGCAAGGACGGCCCGCGCGGCAAGGACTTCAACATGCGCTGGATCGCCAGCATGGTGGCCGATGTGCACCGCATCCTGACCCGTGGCGGCGTCTTCATGTATCCCTGGGACAAGCGCGAGCCCAATAAGCCCGGTAAGCTGCGCCTGATGTATGAAGCCAACCCCATGGGCTGGCTCGTCGAGCAAGCTGGCGGCGCCGCCACCAATGGCAAGCAACGCATCCTCGACATCCAGCCCACCCAGCTCCATGAGCGCGTCAGCGTGATCCTCGGCTCAAAAAATGAGGTCGAGCGCGTGACCAGCTACCATTCCACGCTATAATTCAAGGCTAAGCCGGTGTAGCTCAGTCGGTAGAGCAGCTCATTCGTAATGAGAAGGTCGGGTGTTCGATTCATCTCTCCGGCACCAAATGAAAGCCCCTGATTCGCAAGCGTCAGGGGCTTTTTGCATGCGATTGCTGTGCAAATCCTTGTTGCACTACATCGTGGCGTAAACGTTGTGACACCGCTCAGCAACGCCACCGACAAGACCAGGCAGGGCTCGCAACCATCCTGCGCCCAGCCAAGGTCAAGGCCTGAGATCCCTCTGCCCCTGTTGCGCGAATGCGAAGTCCGGCAGCGACAACGTGGCCTCGGCTACCTCCAGCAGGCGGCGGTTCTGGTCCATCGAGGTTTTTTGCAACACTCTGAAGGCGACCTCCTCGTTCATGCCAAGTCGGGCCATCAACACTCCTTTGGCGCGCTCTATGACCTTGCGCTCGTTGAGCGTGCGGCGCGCAGCATCCAGCTCCGCTTCCATGCTGGCCATGCGGGCCGTCTGGGTCTGCAGCAGCTCCATGAGAGATGCGGGTTCCCCCGCTTGGGCGCCACCCGGAGGTGCTGGCACCACAGTGGGCGCCAGTGCCATGTCAAAAAACCGATCCACGGCATGCGTACGCTGCGGCGGGTTGTCGCGCAGTCCGCGCAGCAGGCCTTTGGAGTCCTGAAGGTCTTGCTGAGCTTCGAGGATGCGCGCCTCGCAGTCCGCCCGCAAGCGTTTGACGAGATCGACCTGGAGGTGCCACAGCGCATTGATGCGCTCGGAACAAACATCGAACCAGATGTCACTGAGATCGCCGTCCAGCGCAGCGTCTGGCCGGGCCACACACAGCGTTCGGCGCAAGCGCTCCAACTTGGCCACACCGGGAGATAGCTGTTGTTGCTCCCATCGCACGCGCAGTTCTGGCTCGGCGAACTCGGCGAAGACACGCAGGCTACGCTCCTGCGCATCGATGAGGTGAATCACACGCTGCTGGTGCGCCTCGTTGCTGCGGCCGGAGGCATACAGCAAGGCGCCCAAAGCCCGCTCCTGGCCCGCCTCTTCCTCAGCTTGCACGAGGTGCAGCAACGCCACCAGCAGGCGAGACACGCTGGGCAAACCCGCCGCATCGGCTACATGGAAGACCAACTCGATCAGCCCTGCAATGAGGTGGCTGTATGCGGCGACAGAATCGTTGGCACTCATTGCCTGGCGCTCGATCTGGGTGCGCAGCGCTGGCAACGACTCCATCCCGAGCAGCGCCCATGCCATCAGCGACAGCGCCTTGGCAGTGGCGCCCTGTGCAGGCTCGATGTGCTGAGCAAACACTTCACGCAGCCGGGCCTCCAAGGGGCCCACCTCTTCGACCACCCGCAGGCGCATGTCGGCAAAACGCTGTGCCTTGGAGGCCAGGAAGGCCCCTGAAGCGCCCCGCTCGCGCTGCAGGCCCTGGATCAGTTGCCCGATCACATCCACCAGTTCAGCCCGACTGGCCAGATGGCGCACAGCATCAATCTCCAGTTGCTTGGAACGCAGGACAAGGTTCGATACGGACAAGGGCGCCGCGAGGTCGGGCATGCAGGTTTCCTGGGTTGTTTAGGGCGCAGCCGGAGTGCCGCGACGTGGATGCGATTGTCTCAGGCTGCTGGCGCGCCGGCCACGCTGACACGACCACGTACCGCACGCACGCTGTAGGTGCGAACCGAATGCTCCGGCATTTCCAGGCATTCGCCGGTCTGCAGGTCAAAGTGGTTCTTGTACAGCGGTGAAGCCACCACCACGCGGCCGCTCAGGCTGCCGATCAGCCCGCGCGACAGCACGCTGGCGCCCGACTTGGGATCCACGTTGTCAATGGCGAAGAACTGGTCGCTGCCAGTGCGAAAAACCGCCACGTGGAGATCGGCGACCAGGGCGCAGACGCCGGTGTTGGGGAGGATGTCATCCACCGCACAGATGTCGGTCCAGTCGAGGGAATCGGTGCTGTTCATGGGGAGTGCACTCATGGTCTATTCCTTTCAGGCCGCCTGGCGGATGGGGATCACTCTGGCCGACGCAGGGCCACGCTCATCGGCGCGCGCCGGGCGGATCTGGCCGCGCTCTTCGACGAAGAGCACGTTCTCATCGGCCTGGTCGCTGTTCACGAACGAGCGGAAGCGCTTGCGCGTCTCGGGGTCGGTCACGGCCGCCTTCCACTCGCACTGGTAAGTGTTCACCACGTGCTGCATCTGCGATTCAAGCTCGGCGCACAGGCCCAGACTGTCTTTTTGCAGCACGTCCTTGAGGTAGTCGAGGCCCCCTTCGAGGTTTTCGCGCCAGGTGCTTGTGCGCTGCAGCCGGTCTGCCGTGCGCACGTAGAACATCAGCACGCGGTCGATCATGCGCACCAGTTCTTCCTTTGTCAGGTCGGAGGCAAACAGCTCGGCGTGGCGCGGCTTCATGCCGCCGTTGCCACAGATGTAGAGATTCCAGCCCTTTTCAGTGGCAATGACGCCAATGTCCTTTCCCTGCGCCTCGGCGCATTCGCGCGTGCAGCCCGACACACCGAACTTGATCTTGTGCGGGGCACGCAGGCCCTTGTAACGGTTCTCCAGTTCCACGGCCAAGCCCACGCTGTCCTGCACTCCGTAGCGGCACCACGCGGAGCCCACACAGCTCTTCACGGTGCGCAGCGACTTGCCGTAGGCGTGGCCGGATTCAAAACCGGCGGCGATCAGCTCTTCCCAAATCAACGGCAACTGCTCCACCCGCGCACCAAACATGTCCACGCGCGCACCGCCCGTGACCTTGGTGTACAGCCCATATTTCTTGGCCACCTGGCCCACGGCGATCAGGCCGTCGGGTGTGACTTCGCCACCGGGCATGCGCGGCACCACCGAGTAGGTGCCGTCCTTCTGGATGTTGCCCAGGAAGTAGTCGTTGCTGTCCTGCAGGCTGGCCAGCTCCTTCTTGAGCACAAACTCGTTCCAGCACGAGGCGAACACACTGGCCGCCACGGGCTTGCAGATATCGCAGCCCATGCCCTTGCCATGCTTTGCCAGCAGGTCCTCGAAGCTCTTGATCTGGCCCACACGCACCAGGTGGTAGATCTCCTGGCGCGAGTAAGCGAAGTGCTCGCAGATGTGGTTGTTCACGGCCATGCCACGGCGCGCCATTTCCGCCTTCATGACCTGGGTGACCAGGGGCACGCAGCCGCCGCAGGTGGCACCAGCCTTGGTGCAGGCCTTCATCTCGGCAATGGTGCACGCCCCATTGCCCACGGCCTCGCAGATGCCGCCCTTGGTGACGTTGTTGCACGAGCAGATCTGTGCCGTATCTGGCAACGCCTCTACACCCAGTCCGGGCTTGGCCTTGCCGTCGCTGGAGGGGAAGATCAGGAACTCGGGGTCATCGGGCAGCGTGATGCCGTTCAGGGCCATCTGCAGCAACGTGCCGTATTCGGAGGCATCGCCGATCAGCACGGCGCCCAGCAGCTGCTTGCCATCCTCGCTGATGACGATCTTTTTGTAGACCTGGCGACGCTCGTCCACGTACTGGCAGGTGCGGCTGTGCGGCGTTTTCCCATGCGCGTCGCCAATGCTGGCTACGTCCACGCCCATGAGCTTGAGTTTGGTGCTCATGTCCGCACCGACGAAAGCCGCGTCGGTCTCACCCGCGATGTGGCGGGCGGCCACACGCGCCATGTCGTAGCCGGGCGCGACCAGGCCGAAAGTCTGCTCGTTCCACGAGGCGCATTCGCCGATGGCGTAGACATCGTGGTCGCTGGTACGGCAGGCACTGTCAATGGCCACGCCGCCGCGCGGGCCAATGGCCAGCAGGCTCTGGCGCGCCAGTTCGTCTCGTGGGCGGATGCCAGCGGAGAACACGATCATGTCGGTCTCCAGCCAGGTGCCGTCGGCAAACACCATGCGGTGGCGCGCGCGGGCGCCATCGGTGATCTCCTGCGTATTGCGGCCGGTGTGCACCTGCACGCCCAGTTCTTCGATCTTGGCGCGCAGCACGCGGCCACCGCCCTCATCCACCTGAACAGCCATGAGCCTGGGAGCGAACTCGACCACATGGGTTTCGAGGCCCATGTCGCGCAGCGCCTTGGCGCATTCCAGGCCCAGCAGCCCCCCGCCCACGACCACGCCGGTCTTCGATTTGGCACCCGAGGCCTGCATGGCCTCCAGGTCCTCGATGGTGCGGTAGACAAAGCAGTGATCGCGGTCGCGTCCGGACACCTGGGGCACGAAGGGATTGGAGCCGGTGGCCAACACCAGCTTGTCGTAGGTGAGCACTTCGCCATCCGCCGTGGTCACGGTGCGGATGCGACGGTCCACCGATGCAGCGCGCGCGGCCAGGCGCAACGTGAAGCCGGTGCGCTCGAAGAAGCCGGGTTCGACCAGCGAAAGTTCATCGGCCGAGGTGCCACTGAAGAAGGCCGACAGATGCACCCGGTCGTAGGCAGGGCGCGGCTCCTCGCACAGCACGGTGACCTCGACACCAGTCATGCCGGTTTCGGCCAGACTTTCGAGGAACTTGTGGCCGACCATGCCGTGGCCAATGAGAACGATTTTCATGCTTGCTCATCCTGCAAGAACCCGGGGAACCGTTTCGAGGGGTGCAGGATGTGCCATGCCAGCGGCACAGCACACCCTCCGCGGAACCACGGGCGTGGGTTGGAACTACCAAGCGGGCGACTGCAAAAAAAGCCGCAACTCACTCGGGTGTTCCGCCATCATTAGCGGAGGGTATCGATCGGTCCGCAGGCAGCTTCACCAGCAGACACGGAAGGGGTTCGCAATATTCATGCCGCACCTTCCGAGGCCATGCCGAGCCTCTGTAGACGGACCAGGTAGGGCTGACCGGATCGTTCTCTGGAGTACCGCCCGGTGGCGGAATGCATCAATGCAGTGCAGCACCTCACCAAATCAGGGCAATCACCCATACCGATGGCGAGCGGCAAGGACTGGAGCCGCCCGGCTTTGGCAAAGGCTTGGGCGGTGGACACCTTGGAATCTTCCGATTCACCAAGGCATCTGCAGTGTCACCCTTGCAACCCACCTTGCCTTGCGGTCATCTTTTCATTTCCAAACAAAGCGAGCTCCGGCAGACTGGCACGGCAGGACGGAGGCGACTGGCAACCACCGAGCATCAAGTTCATGAAGCACCGACAGCCCCAGCCCCCATCAATACCCATGACCCCACCAGCATGAGCACCAGTATGAACACCGACCGGAGAGTCAACACCGACAGACGCAACGGGCAGGACCGCCGACAAACAGAAAAAGGCCCTCCCAGCAACTACGAACGCAGGCGTGCCGTGGAGGCACGGCAACCGGAATTGACGGAGCTGCATCTGGACGAAGAAGAACTCAAAGCGCTGGGATTTATAAAAACCACATCCATGCCACAAAGCCCGACTTGATATCTGCGGTGCCCCACAAGCGCCTGAAGCCGGTTGCCCAAACCCACAGGGATACACCGTTGCCCCGCTTCAGGTCCGCCACTCAGCAGCGTCCTGTTTCAATCTCCGTGGAGCGCAAGCAGACGGTGCGCCACCATGTCCAATGCAGGCCGGGTGTTGCCCTGCTTGTCCGTCCAGACTCTCGGTGTGATGCTGCCCGAAAGCGCGAGTGAATCCCCATCGCGCAGGTGATGAATGGCAGCGCAAACACCCACCTCAAACGCAATCACATTCACAAAAAGCAACTCGCCATCCGCCGTGTTTGCACGCACCTTGGCCACAGTGAAAGGCTTTCCAGCCTTGTCGGTACGCTGCTCGGAATCACCGTAAAGCCTTCCGGCCACGAGTCCATCGATCATGAAAGTCCTCCGCCCCGGCGGGCCATCACCTGTTTTCGATCAGCACACAGCGCGCTCCCTGGCGGCCAGCCCGCACAACAAGCCTTAAGAGTGCAGCGGTCAGGAGGCATGGCACAAATCATTCAGGGATACCTCTGAGCGCCCTCTCAAGCAAAAAAGCCCAGAACCTTTCGGTTCTGGGCTTTTGCTATCAATGGTCGGCGTGGCGGGATTCGAAATCCTCAGCTAACGCCGTATAAATACTTGCAAAATTGCATAGAGCGATCAGAGTTGCCCCCAAAGTTGCCCCATGCGCCCAACTGCTCCGATTCTCACACAGTCGCGGGCAGCGCAACCGCTGTTCAGTTCTGGATTGGCAATTCGACAGTTAGCGTTGGGTCTTGTGGGCCATGCACGAAACACTGGAGCTGTGGCAAATGAACTAAGGCTTCAGCTTGCTCCACGGTGCCATGGAGCCAGGTATCCCAGTCACCCTTTTCCAGCGGCACCACAGTGCGCTTGTCCTGCTTGTCAGGCGCGCGCTTGGGGTCCGGCCGGTGCATCAGGTTGAGCACCGGCACATCGTCGCAGTTCTGCGTGATCATGGTGTAGCTAGGCACCACCTCGCCCGTGGCCGGGTCGGTCCATTCGCTCCACAAGCCCGCCAGACCCCACGGCTCTCCATCGGCGCGCTCGAACTGCCAGGGGATGTGCTTGCCAGTGCCCCAGTAGGGTTCAACGTATAGCTGCGCCGGGATGATGCAGCGCTGCCCCTTGCGCCACGGGCCGCCGTATGTCCATGACTTGGCCATGCCCTCGCGCCTGGCATTCACCGTGTTCAGGCGTTTGCCATCCTTGCCAGTGGGGATGTGTGTTTTGGAGTGCGGCGGGATCATTCCCCACTGCCCCACCACCAGCTCGCGCCCTGTATCGCCCTTGGCCCGCAGGAACGGCCCCCGGTACAGCGGGCTCATTTTGTCGCGCCACTCTTCCTCGGGCACGTCACCGAAGTGCAGCACCAGCTGCTCGCGGCCCGGGACCTCGTAGTAGGTACACATGGCAACATTCTGGCAGCAGATGGCTATACTGTGAATATGTACAGCTTTTTGGATTCTCCCCTGCCCGTGCCGTATGACGCGGCTGTGCAGGTGCTCGCTCTGCCGGTGTGCGGCGTGAGTGTGCGCGCGGGGTTTCCATCGCCTGCTGACGACTTCGTGGTGGAGCGGCTGGACATCATGCAGCTGCTGGTGAAGCACCCCCAGGCCACCTACTTCTGGCGGGTGCGGGGGGACTCGATGCGCGACGCGGGCATTGATGACGGCTGCATCATTGCCGTGGACCGGGCGATCAAGCCCAAGCACAACAACATCGTGGTGGCCATCGTGGACGGCGAATGCACGGTGAAGTTTTTGCACCAGCGCGCCGGCCGCATCAAGCTGCGCGCGGCCAACCCCACCTATCCCGACATCATCCCCCGCGACAGCCAGACCATTGAGGTGTGGGGTGTGGTGAGTGGGTGCGTGAAGCTGTTTCCCACCTGATCTGATGGATGGAGGCCAGCATGTACGCGCTGGTGGATGGGAACAATTTTTACGTGAGCTGCGAGCGGGTTTTCCGCCCCAGTCTGAACGGCCGCCCGGTAGTGGTGCTGAGCAACAACGACGGCTGCGCCATTGCCCGCAGCAATGAGGCCAAGGCGCTGGGCATCAAGATGGGGGCGCCGTGGTTCCAGATCCGCCACATGGAGGAAACCCACGGCCTAGTGGCGCTGAGTGCGAATTTCACGCTGTACGGCGACATGAGCGACCGCATGATGAGTCTGGCGGCGGGCCTGGGTCCCACGCAGGAGATTTACAGCATCGATGAGTCGTTCATCGGCCTGCAAGGAGTGCGGGGCGATCTGACCAAACGCAGCCAGGCCATCCGCGACCGCATCAATCAATGGGTGGGCATCCCCTGTGGGGTGGGCATCGGCCAGACCAAGACGCTGGCGAAGCTGGCCAACCACATCGCCAAGACGGCCGAGCGCAAACCGGGCAGCTATCCGGTCGAGCTGGCCCAGGTGTGCAACCTGACCGCCCTGCCCGCCCAGGACCTGGACGACGTGCTGGCCGCCACGCTGGTGGAAGAAGTGTGGGGCGTGGGCCGGAAGATCGCGGCGCAGCTGCATGAAGGCGGGGTGCATACCGTGCTAGACCTGGCCCGGCTGGACCCCGCCACGGTGCGCAGGCGCTGGAGCGTGGTGCTGGAACGCACGGTGCGCGAGTTGCAGGGAATGCAGTGCATTGACCTGGACGATGCACCAGCACCGAAGAAAGAAATTGCCTGCACCCGGTCTTTCGGTCATGCGGTGACTGAGCTGCCGCCGCTGGTGGAGGCAGTGAGCGAATTCGCCAGCCGCGCGGCCGAGAAGTTGCGCAAGCAAGGCAGCCTGGCCAGCCAGCTGCTGGTGTTCTGCCACACCTCCCCTTTCCGACCCGGTCCCAGGTTCAACCGCAGCATCGTGGTGCCACTGCGCCGCCCTACGGCCGACACCGGCACGCTGGTATGGGCAGCATCCGCTGGCATGCGGCGCATCTACGAGCCCGGCTACAAGATGGCCAAGGCCGGGGTGATGCTCCTGGACCTGGTGCCGGGCAGCGTTTTGCAGGGCGAGCTGGATCTGGAGGATGAAGACCACCGGGACCGCACCAAGCTGATGGTGGCGCTGGACACGCTCAACCAGCGCTATGGCAAGGGCACTGTGCATTCAGGCGCGACGGGCGGCACCAACAAAGGCAAGGAATGGGGGATGAAGCAGGAGCGGCGCACTCCGCAGTACACGACGCGGTGGGAGGATGTGCCGGTGGCGCGAGCCTAGCTAAAACGCTAGAGTGATCGAACTACTACCTCTTGTGAAAAATTATGGAAACTAAATCACGTTGGGACGGGGATTTACTTGAGCGTGACATTTTTGGAGATTTTCTATACAAATTTATAGTCAAGCGTCACGAATCACAAACTGGTCACGACGCTACTTGTTGCGCTCTGGACGGAGGATGGGGAGAAGGGAAGACTTTCTTTATAAATCACTGGGCGAAGGACATCGAAGGAAATCAACATCCAGTAATCATATTTGATGCATGGAAGAACGATCACCACAAGGATCCTTTACTATCTTTCATCGCCCATATAAATAATGCCTTAAGCCCATTAATAAGCAGGACACCCAAAGGCCCGAGAATTGCAAGAAGCTTAAAAAAGAAAGCGCAAGAAGTTTTTATGCAAGCTGGAAAGGCGGCAATTCCACTCGGCGCCGCCGTGGTAAAAAATTACGCCAAAAAAATAGTAGGCGAAGAGGGTGGAGAAATCGCAAAACAAATAATTGAACCGAGCGATAAATTAATATTTGACGAAGATATCGAGAAATTTTTAGAAAAGACTTTTGAAGACTATGCAATCAAAAATAACACGATAGAAAAAGTCAAAACAGATCTGGAAACACTTGCAGAAAAACTCGAAACCATCGGAGGCTTCAGGGCGCCAATATTTATTATTGTCGATGAGTTAGACAGGTGTCGACCAGACTACGCTTTAAGCCTGCTAGAGGGAATCAAACACATTTTCAATGCAAAAGGGATTGCATTTGTAATCAGCACAAATATAACTCAGCTCGCTCAGTCGGTAAAAGCTCTTTATGGACAAGGCTTTGATGGCCGAAATTATTTGCGACGATTTTTTGATTTTGACTATCAATTACCAGAAGGAAGTTCTACAGATTACATTCGACAAATAATAAAAAATACTCCCGTATCAAACCCGAAATATGTGTACTCAGGTCTCTATTTGGCAGACAACTGGAACAACATAGAATTCACCCCCGAGGAAACCATCAACTATCTTATAAATCACTTCAACATAGACCTAAGAAGTGCAAAACAAGTCATAACAAAAGCTGAATGCTTTTTAGCCCTACAGCCAAGCCATGAGAAAACAAATCTAACATATCTTATTGCCTTATGCTGCCTCGATATAGTAAATGACACCGCAATCGAAAGCCTTATCCGCGACCCAGCGCAGCGCATGTCTACATTCATCGAAAAAACCGGTCAAACTTCGACGTTCAAAATCGCACATACAGACCTAGTCGGGAAAACATCCAATCAGGAAAAATCTCTCTCCGACGTGCTAGATATTTATCAATTATCTTCGGCAAAGGCGATGAAAATAATTCACAATATCGATTCACCAAATTGCTACGAACAGGCCATCATTTCATCAACTCCATCATCAGCCAGAATTAACCCGCTCAAAAAATATCCTCAGCAGGTAAAGAAAATGACGAAATTCACCGCTCACTGAATGGGCGTTAGAGTTTTCAAAACGATATTTTGAAGCGCCGAGAGCTTGTAAGTCTGAAAATTGGTCGAAACACTGACAAAACCCGTCAAAACCCGTCATTCGGAACGCCTCCAGAACCGACCTCGAAGCCGCAACGCGCCTCGCGCAGCATAGTGTCGGCAGGGTCGGCGGAAACGCCCCATCAAGAGGGTAGGCGCGGCGGGGTCTCGACTGCGCGCGGCGGGTCGGGCTGGGGGTTTGGGCAGGCGGGGGGCACCCCCGGGCGGGCACCCACCGGGGCAGGCCTGGCGGGGCCGTGGAGAGGCAAAGTAACGGGTAGAGGACAGCGCACAGCATGCCGCCCGCGTATGGGCGTAAAAAAGGCCACCGCTTGGGTGGCCTGTCACAGTGTGCAGACTGGTTATGCCGCTTCGCGCTGTTCGCCGTGCACCAGTGCTTCCAACCTGGCCACGGCCACATCGAAGTAGTGCTGATCCTGTTCAAACCCGATGAACCGGTATCCGGCCTGCAGCGCGGCCACGCCCGTGGAGGCGCTGCCCATGAAGGGGTCGAGGATGATGCTGCCAGGTGGCACCGCCTGCACCAGCTGCTGCATCAACTCCACCGGCTTGCCGGTCATGTGCAGTTTCTTGCGGTGGTCCACGCGCTCCCGCACCAAGCCGGGCCAGGGGCCGCCATGCTCTGCGATGGCCAGCGGACCATTCGACCCCCACACCACGTACTCGCACTGATGGCGGAAATACCCCTTGTGCGGGGCGCGGGATGATTCGGTCTTGTCCCACGGGACCAAGCCACGCCACACCAGCCCGCCCGCCTGGAAGGCATCGGTCAACGCGGGCAGCTGGCGCCAGTCGGTGAACACCATGGCATACCCGCCAGGGCGCAGCGCCTGGCGCGCGAGCGACACCCAGCAGCTGACCCAAAACGCCCAGCTGCGGGCGTCGCGGTTGTCCCCGCTGAAATCCACGTTGTGTTTTGCCTGCTGGGCGGGGCCGGACTGCGTGTACTTCGCGTTGGGCGTCTGCATGCGGTCCCCTCGCACCATGCCGCCGCTGCTGTACGGCGGGTCGGTGATGAGGGCGTCAACCCGCAGGCCCAGCTGCTGCATCAGTTGCATGCTGTCGCCCAGGTAAATGGTGGCGTTGCCGATCTGGCGGCAGACTGGGGTGGTTTGTGCTTCGGTTTCTTTGCTTTGAGTCATGGTCGGTTTTGTTCGACGCTCCCAGGCGTTCTGGCTGGGGACTCGCGGCCCTCACGTTATTCAGTGTCCCGCAGCGGGGGCACTTGATTTCCAAACACTGGAACACTGCGCGCGCCAGCAGGCGGTGGCAGCTCCCACATCTCACTTCGTTCATTCGGCATCACCTATGATCGCCCTCGCCTAGCTAGGTGGCAGGGTCTTCGGTCAATGCCGTGGTCACTCACGGCGGAGGCGTTTTCCTGGGGTGTTAGCGCACCCCGAGAATTCGCCCTGTCTTTTTTTGGCGATATTCACCGCCAGCGCTTTACCATCAAGCGCACATAGCTATCTATTTAGTAGCACCTTCTTTCTCACTGGTGACGGCCACCACATAGGGATCAAAGCGCACCACCTCCTGACCAAGCCAGTCGTTCAACTCCCGAAACTTGGCCTGCAGCGGCTCAATCTCGTTTCGGGCAAACACCTGGGCGGCGGGCAAGATGGCGCCGAAGCCGCCTGTGTTGCCTGGAACAATCCCCATCAACTGGGGCGGGATGCGGTGGGCCGCCAGCACATCGTCGCGGCTCACGTTCTTGATGTTGATGAAGTCGTCCTTGGCGGCCACCTCCCCCACTGGGATGATCTGGATACCGTCTTTCTTGCCGTTGGGCGCGTACATGAACAGGTTGCGAAAGTTGCCCGGCCCCTTGCTCTGTTTCAGTGCCTCGCGGATCGAATCCACATCCGCCTGCTGGTGGGCAGGGTCGGTGATATACATGATGAAACCCGCATGGCTCCCGTTCTGGAAATACTTGCGCCGGAACAAGGTGGCTGACTCATTGAGCCAGGCCGCCTGCAGCGTGGCCAGGTACTCGGGCAAGCCATAAATTTCCTGGTTGATATCGCACTCCATCAGATGGAACACGCTGCCCTTCTTGAACTCGTGTTCGGTCTTGAACCCGTGGACGTAGAAGTAGGAGTCCAGATCCGCGCCCCGGCGTACGTACTTTGCCAAGCTGTGATCGAGCCCAAGGTTTTCGCCCAGCATGTTGGGCCGTCGCTCAAGGTACGCATTGCCAAAGGTGAGGAAGTCCAGCGCCCACTTGCTGAACGTGGCCCGGTCCAGCAGCTTGTGGGGGATGAAGGTGCTGGCCAGCACGTTGCGCTTGAAATACAGGGCCGAGCTGTGGTGCGTGCTGGCGCGAAACGATCGCGCCAGGCCTTCCCAGCTCAAGGGCGGTTCGTACCACTTGCCATTCAGCCAAGTCTCTGCATAGTCCATCAGCTCGCGCCCGTCCATCACCGGCACCGGGTCGCCAAAGGAGAACGCCTCCATCCCCCCGCCTTGTGGCGCCGCCTGCATGGCGGCCATGGGTGCGGGCCGGTCCGTGCGGCCTTTTCTCTTTGCCATTACGAAATCTCCACGATTGATTGATTGGCCACGGTGTCGCCTTCCAGCGGCTCATTCGCCAGCGCGTGCATGCACGCCCAAGCCAGATCCGCGTGGCCTGTTTCGCTGTTGCGCCCGGCCGTGTAGGTCACGTGCCGCCCGCTGGGTGTCAACGTCTTTTTGATCGCCATGAAGGCCTGAGCGATATCCACGGCGCCCGCATCGAACTGCAAGCGCCCTTTGCTGATGACGTTCTGCGCCTTAAGCACCAGTTGCGCCTTCACCTCTGGCGAGTAGCGGAACCCCGTGGCGGCCGGGAAAAAGCCCTTCACGATCTGATAAACGCCCTGCCCCATACCCGTGGTGTCGATGCCGATGTACGCCACGTTGTAGCGGTCGGTGATCTTCTTGATTTCCGCCGCCTGGGCTTCGTAGTCCATGCCCCTGAACTGGTGGTGCTCCAACACGCGGAACTTGCCGCCCGGCGTGGTCGGTGGCGCCAGCACCACACAGCCCGCCGAATCGCCCGACAGCGCGGGGTCATACCCAATCCACACCGGCCGGTAGCCGTAGGGCCGGGTCATGAACGGCTTCACATCGTCCCAAAGTTCCCAGCTGTCCACCATGCAGGCCTGCAGCTGCGCGAGGGGGAACGAACTCTGTGAATCGTCGATGAACCCACACATCAGCAGGTTCTCGAACTCGTCCGGGGCGTACTCGATGCGCAGCTCGTCAACATCGAACAGGTCGCAGCCACCGCGCGCCGCGTCCATGATGTTGACGATCTGCCGCCAAATCTTGTCCTCGCCCGTGAAGCCGCCAGCCAGGCGGTCGTGCGACAGATCCAGCTTGATGCGGTCTGCCTTTGGGCGGCGCTTGTTGAAGCGGTCACCGTTCCACAGCGCATAGGCCTGGTGCTGGATGCTGCTGGGCGTGCTGAAGTAGGTTTTGCGCCATTGCTTGTGCAGCGCCATGCCGCTGGCCACCTTGTTCAGTTCCTCGAAGTTGTGGGTCCAGAAGAACTCGTCAAAGTAGAAATTGCCGTGGTAGCCCTGCGCCGTGCGCGCGTTCGTACCGAGGAAATACAAGTGCGCCCCGTTGGGCAGCACGATGGGATCACCCGACAGCTCCACGCCGCAAGCATCCTTGGCAAATTGGATGATGTACTGCTTGAAAACATGGGCCTGTGACTTCGACGCGCTGAGGAAAATCTGATTGCGGCCGGTGGTCAGTGCATCCGCCAGGGCCTCGCGGGCAAAGTACCAAGTCGCACCAATCTGGCGCGACTTGAGAATCATCCGGGTGCGTTCCTGGCTGCTGGCCCACCAAAGCTTTTGGTAGTCGAACAGTGAGTCGCGGAAAGCATCGAGCAGCTGTTCAATCTGCTGCTCGTCAAAGTGGTTGCGCTTGGGCTTCTTCTTGGGCCTGTCATTACGGGCATCAATAGCCGGATTCAGGTCGGCCTCTTTGCCCGTTTCCTTGTACTTGTGCACCCGGGCCACGCGCTCGATCTGTCGGCCTAAAAGATCGATTTCCTTGTAATCGCCGCCGCTCTTGTTGTCCTTGGCAATGAGCTGCACCAGCCGCGTTTCTAGCGCGCCTTCCACGCGCTGGATGGGCGTGGCCTTGTCCCACTGCTCCGCATCTTTCCAGCCATGCACCGTGGTGCGCGGTTCCTCGATGTATTCGGCAATGTTTGTGATGCGCCAGCCCTGCCAGTAAAGGTGCCGGGCTGCGCGCTTTTTATCCGCTGCCATGCCTTCGGCCGGAACGGTCGAAAACGGGAGCGATGTGGCGAGCGCTGATGCTGACATGGCCCCGAGATTAGGGGCGCACACGCGCGCGCGGACCCTGCTGCGCAGCCCTTTCGGATGTGCCTGAAGCGCACACATGCGGCATGCGTTGAAAGCGAATCCCAGCGGCCCGACCATGGCGGCTAGTCGCAACCACTACCGCAAAAGCAACCCGCAGGACACCACCACCATGGCCAAGAAATCCAAGTTCTTCCGCGTCGCCCGTGAAGGCGCCACCACTGACGGCCGCCAGATCGAGCGCAGCTGGATCGAGCAGATCGTCAAGAACTTCAGCCGCGAAACCTACAGTCCGCGTGTGTGGCTGGAACACATGCGCAGCGCCTACCCTGACAGCATGTTCAAGGCCTACGGCGACGTGCTGGCCGTCGAATCGCGCGAGGGCAAAGACGGCAAGCTGGAGCTGTTCGCGCAGATTGAACCGCTGCCCGAGTTGGAGGCCATGAACAAGGCCCGGCAAAAGCTGTTCACCAGCATCGAGGTGCACCCCAAGTTTGCCGACACAGGCGAGGCCTACCTGACGGGCCTGGCTGTCACCGACAGCCCGGCCAGCTTGGGCACCGAAATGCTGGCCTTCGCCCAGCAGAACCCCACAGCCAACCCCCTGGCATCCCGCAAAAGCGACCCGGCCACGCTGTTCACCCAGGCCGTCGAAACCGAGCTGGTGTTCGAGGACGACGACACCGAGGGCGTGGGCGCCAAGTTCACGGCTGGCCTCAAGGCACTGCGCGAAAAATTCAGCGCCAAGAACAAGACCGACGACGCCCGCTTTGCCGAAGTGCTCGCAGGCTTCGAGCAGTTTGCAGAGCTGGCCGAGAGCCAAAGCAAAGCCCACGACACGCTCGCCAAAGACCACGCCAAGCTGGCCCGGGAATTCGCAACCCTGCAAACCGCCCACGGCGACCTGGTGAAAAAGCTCGAAGGCACCACCGCGCAGAACCACACCCAGCGCCCGGCAGCCACCGGCGCCCAGGGCTATCAGCAGACCGACTGCTGAACCACCACCGACACCCGAAAACGCAACTACCCCGGAGCACTCTCAATGCGCAACGAAACCCGCCTTCTTTACACCGCCCTGCTGTCCCATGTGGGTCACCTCAACGGCGTTGCCAACGCCGCCGCCACTTTCACAGTGACGCCCAGCGTGCAACAGACGCTGGAGAACAAGATTCAGGAGAGCAGCGACTTTCTGAGCCGCATCAACATCGTTCCCGTGGTGGAACAAATGGGCGACAAACTGGGCCTGGGCATCAACGGCCCGGTGGCCAGCCGCACCAACACCGCCAACACAGACCGCCAAACCCGCGACGTGCACACGCTCGATCAGCGTGGCTACAAGTGCGAGAAGACCAACTTCGACACACACATCAAATACGCCACGCTCGACGCCTGGGCCAAGTTCAAGGACTTCCAGATCCGCGTGCGCGACCAGATCATTGCGCGCCAGGCCCTCGACCGCATGCTGATCGGTTTCCACGGCACCAGCGTTGCGGCTACCACCGACCTGGTGGCCAACCCCCTGCTGCAGGATGTGAACAAGGGCTGGCTGCAGAACCTGCGTGAAGAAGCGCCCGCGCGAGTGATGACGCAAGGCGGCACGCCGGGCGTGGTGAAAGTGGGTGCAGCTGGCGACTACAAGAACCTCGACGCACTGGTGTTCGACGCCATACGCCTGATGGACCCGTGGTTCCACAACAACCCAAATCTGGTTTGCATGCTGGGGCGCAATCTGCTGGATGACAAATATTTCCCGCTGGTGAATGTCGAACAGGCCCCCACCGAAACCCTGGCCGCGGACATCATCATCAGCCAGAAGCGCGTGGGCGGCCTGCAGGCTGCTGCGGTGCCATTCTTCCCCGACAACGCCCTGCTGATCACCACTTACGACAACCTGTCGATCTACTGGCAGGAAGGCGCGCGCCGCCGCCGCATGGAAGACAACCCAAAGCGTGACCGCATCGAGAACTACGAAAGCTCGAACGACGCCTATGTGGTGGAAAACACCGGCATGGCTGCGATGGTGGAAAACATCGAAATCGCGTAAAGGCCTGCACCACCATGCTGACCCCTGCACGCCGCCATCAGATGCGCGTCCTGGCCGAACTGGCGGCCAAGGCTGCGCCGCCTGGCGATGAAGTCAAGGGCGGTGCCTACGAGCTGATGCTTCGTCAGCTCCACGAGCACGGCCTGACCCTGCGAAAAATCCAGTCTGTCGAACGCAAGATCGAGGCAAAGCTCACCTTCGTCGGGGACTACGACGACTACATCACCGGCGCCCTCGAAGGCGGCCAAGGTGGCCAGGACATGGTGCTCACCAGCGTGATGGTGTGGCACCTCGACGTAGGTTCTTGGGCGCGCGCGCTGGAGATTGCAGCCTACGCGCTCCAGCACAACCTCGCGCTGCCCGACCGCTACGAACGCGACTTGGCCACGCTGCTGATTGACGAGACAGCCACCGCAGCAAACGCGGGCAAGCTGGTGGGAGACGAAGCCCTGCGCGTGCTGGCAGAGGTGGACAGCCTCACGGCCGACCGCGACGCCCCCGACCAAGCCCGCGCCAAGCTGCATAAGGCCATCGGCTATGCACTGTTGGGCAAAACGCCGACCAATGAGCCCGATATCACGACGCTGGACGAAACCAAGGCCCGCAAGGCCATGGACCACCTGCAGCGCGCCCACACCCTGTTCGACAAGGTGGGAGTGAAAAAAGACATGGAACGCCTGGAGCGCCGCATCAAGGCGGTTACCGGCACCGACTGAGCGTACCCCGCACCCTGGCGGCTCATGTGTCTGCCTCACTGCAATGCGCAAGCTACGCACGCAAGGCAGGCACAGGACCACCGCCACCTGAACACTAGCCATGAGTTTCATCGCCACCGCCAACCCGCCCATCCAAGAAGAGGATGCACAGGTCACAAACGACCCGTGGTTCCCATCCGTCGTCCCTGAGAAAGTGCGCGAGGTCTGCCTGCTGGATGGCACGGTCACCGCTGCCCGCCTGGCTAACGCCATTGAGGGCGCGCTCGACGCCGTGAATGGAGAACTGCACCTCTACAAAACCGAGCAGCTTGCGGCCGGTATTGCTGCGCTTACCAATGCGGGCGATGGCCGCCAGGCGGGCCGCTACCTGCGCGCCATCCATGCCCATGTGCAAGCCGACCTGGCCGAGGCTTACAGGCAGATCGACACAACGCCGCACAACGACAGCAAGGAAGCCCGCGTCCGCGAGCGCATCGAGGCAAAGATCGACGAACACCGGGCCACGATGCGCCGCGCAATCTCCGACATCTTGGGAATCGCCCGCACCACAGTGGAGCTGATCTGATGCGCGCCGTTGCCCAGGACTACGAAATGCTGGACGAGCTGTGCCGCCGCACTACGGGCAGCACGGCCGAGGTGGTGGAGGCCACGTTGGCCGCAAACCCCGGCCTGGCCAAGCTGGGGCCGCGCCTGCCCGCTGGAACGGTGGTGCAAATCGTTGTCCCGCCCAAGAGAACCAAAAAACAAACCATCAACCTGTGGGACTGATTCACCATGGACCGAGAAAGCATTATCAAAGCCATTGGCGTGGAAACCGCTAAAGCCTCCCCGCCCGTTGCCGTGGTGGCCCATCAGGCCGTCAACGGCTGGACCATGAGCCACACGCTCACAGCCCTGACCATCGTGTATGTGGCCGCGCAGTTGGGCTACCTGCTGTGGAAGTGGCGCAATGAACGCGCCGAGCGCATCGCAAAGAACGCGGCCTACGGGGTGGAACCATGAGCACCACCCTGCGCCAGGGCCTGGCCCGCGTGGCCGTGGCCTGCCTCACCATGTCGGCGGCGGGCTTTGCCGCGTGGCAGGCGAGCGAAGGCGACGGCCCCACCAGCGCGCGCGCTGATGGCGTAGTGGTACACCACCCCTACGTGCCAACAGCAGGCGATGTGCCCACCATCGGCCACGGGTCCACGCGGTACGAAGACGGCACACCCGTGCGCCTTTCCGACCCGCCAATCACCCGCCAGCGTGCCCAGCAGCTCGCCCGCAACCTGCACAGCGAGGAAGAAGCGCGCTTCAAAGCCAGCCTGCCCGGTGTGTTGCTCTATCAGGGTGAATACGACCTGTATCTGGACTTTGTGGGCCAGTACGGCATAGGCAATTGGCGCACCAGCTCCATGCGCCGCCACTTGATGGCTGGCGACCACGTGCGCGCCTGCGAAGCCCTGCCCCAGTGGCGGTTTCAGGCCGGGCGCGACTGCCGCCTGCCACAGAACTGGGGGCCGCAAGGCTGCAAAGGCGTGTGGACCCGGCAGCAAAAGAGGCATGCTGATTGCATGGCAATGCAATGATGGGCGCCCTCAAGTTCCTGGCCATCACCGCCCTGGTGCTGGTGCTGCTCGCGGTGGCGGCCGTCGCGGTCTTCTACTTCACCTTCTGCGGTGGCCACCCGCACGGGATGTGCTGACATGCTGACCACCCTACGCGCCAATGCCTGGAAATACACCGCCATCGCCCTGGGGCTGGGCCTGGGCTTCGCCCTGCTGATGCAGACCATTCGCCTGGCCGAAGCCCAGCTGGAAACCGCCCACACCGAAACCACCCTGCAGACAGAACGCACCACAGCCGCGCTGTCCGCGCTCAAGGCGTCAGAACGCTATCGAACCCTGGAAGGAAAACACCGTGACGAAATCGCCAAGAACGACACCGAAGCGCAGGCCGCGCTGGCTGCTGCTGATGATGGCCGCGCTCGCGCCCTGGATGCTCGCAACCGGCTGCAGCGCGACCTTGCCGACTACCTCACCCAGCACCGTGCCGCCGCCCAGGCTCGCGCCGCTGCCGGCCAGTGCACGCCAGACACCACCGCCGCCGATCTGTTTGCCGACCTGTTCAGACGCGCTGATGAAAGAGCGGGAGAGCTGGCGCACATTGCTGACACCGCCCGCCCGCGTGGTCTCGCCTGCGAGCGTGACTACGACAGCGCCAACACAATGATCGAGGCCGCACGCAATGGACAAGCCCAGTAGCCTGCGCGACACGCTCACCAAGGCATTGCCGGCCGTCAAGAAAGACCCGCAGAAACTCGCCATCTTCATCACGGGCGGCCGGGTCATGCACACCGGCACCGATGCGCTGTCGTTTGAGTACTCCTACACCCTGCGCGCGCTGCTGCTGGACTATGCAGGCCACGCCGATGCCGTCATGGCCCCGTTGGTGGGCTGGATGAAGCGCAATCAGCCCGAGGTGTTCGACAACCCCGAGCGCCGCGCCCGCGCCATCCGGTTTGAAGCCGAGTATCTGAACGCCAAGGCCATCGACCTGCAGATCGAGCTGGAGCTGACAGAGCGCGTTATCGCCCGCCCGCGTGCCAACGGCCCGGCCGGCGCGCTGGACCTGATCCACCAAAAGGAACCACCGCCACCGCTGGCGATCCTGCAGGCCGAGCATTGGGAAGTGTTCCTGCGCGACGAGAAGCTGGCCGAATGGGACTACGCCCCCCGATGAAATACGTGTTCACCGTCTGCTTTCTGGTGTGGGAGGGATACCAGCGCATTCGCGGACGCTGGCGCCGCTGGGTGCGCACCCGCCAGCGCGGGGAGCGCTGAACCATGGCCGACGACTTCATGCAGCTGGAAAGCTGGCTCCAGCCACTGCTGGACCGCCTCACCGAGGGCGAGCGCCGCAAACTCGCCTTGGACGTGGCCCGCGAGCTGCGCCGCGAGAACGCCGCTACCATCCGCGCCCAGCACGGCCCCGATGGTGAAGCCTGGGCGCCGCGCAAGCACCCGCTGCGTGACCAGCGCGGCCAGCTGCGCAAGCGCAAGGCGCAGAGCATGTTCGCCAAGCTGGCGGGCGCCAAACACCTGCGCGCCCAGGTCGAAGGCGGCGACGCGGTGGTGGGCTTCGCGGGCCGCACCGAACGCATTGCGCGCGTGCATCACTTCGGCCTGCGCGACAGCGTGAAGCCGGGCGGCCCGGAATACGACTACCCGGCCCGCCCCTTGCTAGGAATTTCAGGCGACAGTGCAAAACGTCTGCATGAAATCCTGCTTGCGAGCCTTAGCCTCTAGTCGGCTATCCAAGGCGCCACGAACGTGAAGCAGAATCAGGCGTCGATTCAAAAAAAAGGGAGGACAACCATGCGAATTCAGTTCAAGACAACCTACTGGGACGTTCTTTGGTTCAGCATTACGCACGCCTTCAGATCGCCTTGGTATCAACTCACGCACGGGCTGTTTGCTGCCTGGATCATCTGGACCTTCATGACGGATTCCAAGGCTGACTTCATGACGGCCTTCTTGATCGCGCTTTTTTGGTGGGTGGCTATCTGGCTGTCTGTTTTTTTCGTGTTGGCGTTTGCCGCCGCAGGAAAGAGGAACAAGACCATGTTTGTCGAACACACCATAGAGATATCCGACGAAGGACTACTTGAAGAAACTAAGTTCAACAAGTCCATTTTCTATTGGCCAGGCATCGTCAAGCTGTTGCAACGTCCTGGCTTCATCGCCGTGTACATATCTGGCCACCAGGCTCACGTCATACCCAAACGGTTCTTTGCCTCCAAGGCTGAGATGGACGAATTCCGGCGTCTTTTAGAACACCACGTTCAAACTGCGAAAAGTTCTGTGTAGGCCGTTTCTTCGACCTACAGCGCTACCGGACTCAACAACGCGAATGAGCCGGTGAAGTAGCGCATGTGTGCATCGCGCACACAGGGCAAACCGCGTGCTTTCTCTCGCACGCGCGGGCACCATCAAATGCATGGAACGCCCCGTCGATCAGCCCGAATCTCCGTTTGAAATCCTGCGCCGCCTGGAGAACATCGCACGGGTGGGGACCATTGCCGAAGTGCGCACCGGCCGCCCCGCGCGCTGCCGCATCCGCTGCGGCAACATCACCACCAACTGGATTCCCTGGGTAACGGGCCGCGCGGCCGGTGAAGCCGGCAGCGTGTGGTGGCCGCCCAAGGTGGGCGAGCAGTGCCTGATGCTCGCACCGGGCGGCGACCTCATGAACGCCGTGGTACTGCCCGGCGCCTACAGCGACGCAAACCCCCAGGTCAGCGAAAACCCCGAACTGTTCCGGCAGGAATTCGGCGGCGCGGGCTACATGGAACACGACGCCACGTCCGGCGAATTCACGCTGGCAGCGATCACAAGCATTCTTTTGCGCGTGATGGAGTCGTCCATCCAGATCACGCCCGATGCCATCGTGATGAAAGCCGGGGGCGCGACCGCCACGCTGAACGGCGAAGGCCTCAAGGTCACGCCTGATGTGCTGGCGCAAGACATCAGCCTGGCGAACCACCTGCACCCCGGCGTGAAGCGCGGCGGTGAAGAAACGGACCCGCCCGTATGAACAGCACCACCGGCCAATCCATCACCGGCCTGGACCACCTGCGCCAGTCCCTGGGCGACATTCTCACGACGCCCATTGGCTCGCGTGTCATGCGCCGCGAATACGGCTCCCTGGTGCCCGAGCTGATCGACCACCCCGACAACCTGCCCACCCAGGTGCGCGTCTATGCGGCCGTGGCCAGCGCCTTGATGCGCTGGGAGCCGCGTTTCCGGCTGTCGCGCATCGAATCCTTGCGCGAGGCCGACCGCCCCGGCGCTGTGCTGTTCCGCCTGCACGGCACCTACGACCAGCGCGGGCGCGTGGGGCCGCTGTCCTTGAATGTTTCCGTGACGGGCCGCGCCCCATGAACACCCTCGACCTGTCCGCCCTGCCCCGCCCTGCCGTGGTCGAAACCCTGGACTACGAAACCGTGCTGGCCGAGCTGCGCGCCGACCTGCTGCGCCTGTACCCGGCCGCCGCCGAGGTGATCGACCTTGAAAGCGAACCCCTCATCAAGCTGCTGCAGGTGGCCGCTTACCGCGAGCTGGTGATCCGCGCACGTATCAACGATGCCGCCCGCGCCGTCATGCTGGGCTGGGCCGTGGGCACCGACCTGGACAACCTGGCCGCGCGCTACGACCTGGCGCGCCTGCCCGGTGAAGACGACGAAAGGTTGCGTCAGAGCGTGCTGATGGGCTACCACGCTCTGTCTGCTGCGGCCAGCACCACCACTTGGCGCCTGCGCGCGCTGCGGGTGTCGGTGGACGTGCGCCAGGTGGACGTGTGGTCCGACCGCCCCGGCCGCGTCAAAGTCTCCCTGCTGGCCCGCGTGGCCGCCCGTGTCGAAGACGTGGACGCCCAGCAGCAGGCCATCGGCCGCGCCATGTTTGGCGAACACCCCGAGGCGGGCGCCAATTCCATGTGCTGGAGGGTTGCGGTGCCAGGCGACGCCATCGTGGGCCAGACCGAAGCCGCGCTGCTGGCCGAAGACGTGCGCCCCCTGACGGTGGATGTGGACGTGACAGCCGCGCGCATCCTGCCGCTGGCCGTGGCCGCAACCCTGGTGCACCCGCCCGGCCCTGATGGCGCCGTGCTGGCCGCAGCTGCCGCCCAGCGCGTGCGCCAGCTGGGCCTGCGCGCCGCCTTCCGCGTGGACGTGACACGCGCCGCCTTGGTGGCCGCCCTCATGGGCGAGGGCATCCGCGACGCGGTGCTGGCCACCCCCGCCGCCGACATTGCGGCCGGTGCCGGTGAAGTGCCCGTCATTACGTCCATCACCGTCACACCCCAGGCGCGCCATGACTGAACGCCACCACCTGCTGCCCCCGAACGCCACGCCCCTGGAGCGCGCGGCATCGTCTGCCATGGGACCGTGGACCGTGGGCGACTCTGCGCTTTCGACGTTGCAAGATCCCGCGCGCATCCCCGCCCACCTGCTGCCGCACATGGGCCTGGCCGAAGACGTGCCCGTGTGGCCCCAAGGCGAGGCCGAGCGCCGCGCCGTCATCAAGGCCAGCCCGCGTTTGCACGCACTGATCGGCACCCCCAAGGGCCTGCGCGAGCTGGCCCGCCTGGCAGGTGCGCGCATCGAGCGCCTGGAAATGCCGCCCGCCAAAACTTTCCTGGGCTTCTGGGATGCCGAAAGCCGCGCCAAATGGCTGGCCGCCCATCCAGAAATGCGCATCTACAGCCAGCGCGAGCGCGCCCCCTGCGAGGGGCTGATGCTGGGCCACGGCTACGTGGGCACGCGGGCAGAGCCACCCACCCGCACCAGCGCCATGGCCCGCAGCGCCGTGCGCGCAGAAATCCGCTACCCAACCGGCCAGGTATTGCCACTCACCACCCACGGCTGGAGCGCCATGGACCAAGAGCACACCGCCACAGTGGACATGGCCCGCCGCGCCGTGGCCCGTGGCCAGCACCTGGGCCAGCCGCTGGCCGGTGTGTTGAGCCGCGCCGACGCATCCACCCGCTACTGGCGCGTGCAGACAGTGAACTACCGCGAGCGCCTGCAGCTGCTCACGCTCAAGCAAATGGCGCCATCGCTCGCGCCCCTGTCGCCCGATGCCGAGCCCGTGGCCGAGCGCGCACCGCGCCCGCATGTGCTGTGCGCAGGCCTGCCCCTCGCAGGCTTCACGGTGCGCAGCGACAGCGCCCGGCGCATGTATGCCCGCATCCGGCTGCACGACCCGGCCGTGGCCAACGTGCCCAAGCACGGCCCCTCTTACCTGGGGTTCACCCGCCTATCGAGCCCGCCATTCATCGCCCTGGCCCATGTGCGCATGCCCGAGCAGCGCCAGCCCTTCGCCATGGCGGGCAGTGCCATGAATGCCGCGCTGTCGGCCGGTGGCGCCCGCGAGCGCATGGCCCCGGTACTGGACGCCATGGACTGGGCGCGGGCCGCGCACGACAAGGTGCTGGTGCGCACGCGGCTGCATGCCACCGCGCGCGCCAGCCGCATTCACAAAGCCGGTGCCGTGCTGGCCGGTCAAACCATCAACAGGAGCTGAACCCCATGGAAAAAAGCGTCATCTACCGCGACCGCCAAGAGCTGCAGGCCGCCGACCTCAACAGCACCCAGGCCTGGGGCGACGAAGCCCGCCGCCACATCGTCAGCGACGCCATCACCAGCGAGCGCCAGTTTGTAGGCCTGACCGTGTCCGGCCGCAGCGCCACCGAGCTGGAAGTGGCCGTGGGCCGCCTGTACGACGGCCCCACGGGCAAGGTGTACGCGCTGGACGTTGCACAGGTGCAATCCGTGTTCGCAATGCTCCCGTTACAGGATCAAAAGTGGGTGGCCGTCAGCGTGTTTGGCCAGGAAGAAGACACCAGCATCGAGCCGCGCGACTTCCTCATTGACCTGCAAACCCGCGAGGTGGAACCCCAGGCCGTGGCCATGCAGCGCCGCCGCGTGGCCACCGTACACATTGCCCAGGGCCTTGAGTCCCCCACCCCTGAGCGCCCCGAGCCGCCCACCGGCTATACGCTGATCGCGCATGTGCGCCTGTCGCCCACGGGCGTGCAAGAAGTGGTGCTGGCCGAAGGCCGCCGCCTGCCCAACCTCCAGCGCGTGGATGCCCGCTTGCGCACGGCAGAAGGCTGGATTCTGGGCGCCGAGCCACGCATCGCTCACATCATGAGCGATATCGCGGGCCTGGCTTCGGACCTTTCCACCCGCGCCAGCCTGGAACACGTGGCCCAACTGGGCGTGGACATGGCCAAGCTCAAGGAGCGGATGGAAATCCCCGACGACTACAAGTTCTACGGCGGGGACCACTTCCTCGACACGGGCGAGAGCGAAACCACCCACGCGGCCTACAGCGCCGACGCATTCGAGGGCATCCGGCCGCCCATCGCTGCGCAGCAGACCGGCACCCTGTCGCTGCTCAACCCGATGGACCCCGAGGCGCGCACCAGCGCGGCCGGGCTGATGCTGCCCGCGTTCGATGAAGTCACCCGCCTGCGCATGGAGAACCGGGCGGGCGAGCTGGCCATCAATCAGTACCAGTACCAGACCCTCAACGCGGTGCAAAAGACCCTGAGCCGCGAGCGCGTGCGCACCGGCGAAACGCTCACCTACTGCACCAACAGCGCCTTCTGGAAAAGTGGCGTGTACGACCCGGTTACCGGCATCCTGCGCCGTGGCGATGAAGTGTGGACGGTGGACCCGGCCGACCAAGCGCGCGCCAACATCGACCACCAGTTCCTGCGCGTCACGCGCATGTGGGTGGACCGCTGGGAAGAACCCTATTGGGACATGGTGACCACCAACTACGTGGTGCAGGGCTCCGTGCTCGCGCAAACCGTGCTGATGGCGCAAACGGGCTGGCTCACCAGCGTGGAAATCTTTGTGACCAGCGCCGACGCGGCCGGGGGCCTCACCGTGCTGGTGACCGAGGCCGCCCTGGGCCAGCCCGATATGGAAAAGGTGCTTTCCCGCGCCACCCTGGCGCCGGGTTCCGTCACGGCTGGCTGGCTCAAGGTGGCCTTGCCCGACCCGCTGCTGGTAGAAGCGGGCAAGCGCTATGCCGTGGCATTGGTAACCGGCGCGGGCCACCGCGTGGGCTTCACCGAGGGCACCGAATACACCCAGGGCATCCTGATGTACACGCAAGACGGCGCCTACTTCACCCAGGCGGCCGAGCGCGACCTGATGCTGCGCCTGAACTTCGCCCGGTTCGTGTCGCCCCGCGCGGTGGTGCAGATGCAGCCGCTGCAGCTGGCGGGCGGTGTGCAAGAGCTGGACTTGCTCTATGACAGCGCAGTGCCGGCCGGTTGCCGCCTGGTGTGGGAATACCAGACGGGCGGCCTGTGGCGCCCCGTCACTCCCGACACCCCGCCCGCCTTCGGTGGGGCGGCCCTGGTGCCGCTGCGCGCGGTATTCATCGGCACCCAGGACCTGATGCCCGCCGTTCGCCCTGGCAATGCCCAGGTCACGGTGCGCCGCCGTGGCACGGCCTTTGTGCACGTCAGCACCGACCGCGTTTTGGGCACCCCATCGCAAAACATCCGGGTGCGCCTGCTGCTCGAAGACTTCAGTGCCGCCGCTGGCCATACCGTGGACTGCCGCCTGATCGTGGGCGCCGCCACCGTGCCCGCCACCTCGTCCCGCGATGAAGTTGTGGACGGCCGCAGCCTGTGGCGCGAGTTCCGGTTTGCCCTGGGCGCCAATACCGGCGCGTACCGCATCCGCATCGACGGCGCGGGCGTGACGGGCGCCCACCCCTGGCACGTGGCCGAGCGCTACGACCTTGCGTTGTAAGGCAGAGGCAGCATGCCAAAACGATTCGAGGCCTACCGCATGCGCGACGGCCAAACGCCGTTGTCCGAGGACTTCTTCAATGGGGTCTTCGGAGATATCGACAACCGCATTGCAGAGCTGGAAGCGCGCCGGGCCGACCTGCAGGGCGTGGTCGATGAGCTGACCAAGTTTGGCTTGGCCCGCATCGACACGCTGGTGGGGCCGTCCATGGCCGAGGTGAACACCATGCTGGTGCAGCTGCGCCAGCGCCGCGACGAACTGGAAGCGGCGATTGGCAATGTGGGCGACCTGGCAACCAACACCCAACTGGAAGCCGCCATGGCCACGGTGGGCGAAAGCCTCGACACCTTGGACGGCGCGGTGGCCGCGCTGCAGGCCACCAAGGTGAGTGCAATCAACGGCCAGACCGGCCCGAACGTCACGCTGCTGCCCGCGCACCTGGCCCTGGGGCCAGCCAACGGCCCCAGCGCGGTGGCACTCACCCGCGACGCCCAGGGCCGCCTGTCCACCGTCACGCGAACGATTGGAGGAAAGCCCGCCGTGCAAACGCTGACCTACGACGCGCAGGGCCGCGTGGGCACTGTCACAACCACCTATGACGGCCGCACCCGCGTTGAAACGCTGACCTACGGCGCTGACGGGCTGCAATCCATCGCCGCTACCGAGGAGCAAGCCTGATGTTCGACCCCATCAACCTGGACGCGGTGCGCCTGTTCCGGGAATTCACCACCACCAAGCTGGCCGAGCTGCTGGCCGCAGTGAACAACAAGGCCGCCGAAGTGCTGGCAGCCATCAACGGCAAAGGCATCAAGTCGATTCAGCGGGGCGTCATCCTGATGGTAGGCGGCACGGCGACTGTGACCATCACCGCCGTGGACATGAACAAGGCAGAGCTGCGGGTGACGGGCTATCGGATAGCCAGTTTTGACATGTTCTGCACCGTAGCGCTGACGGCCAGCAACACCATCACGGCCACGCGAGGCAACAGCTCCGCCGCCCAAAGCTTCGTGGCCTGGGAACTGACCGAATGGAAATGACCATGCACATCTATGCACAGATCGACAGCGGGCGCCGTGCGTTCGCCATCTCGCAAACCACGGGGCCGCTGGAAGGCGCCGACCTGGTGGAACTTGCCACCTACGACCCCGAGCTGATCGGCAAGGTGCACAACCTGGCGACCGGCGAATGGGAAGCACCCGAGGCCGTCGAAGACCCGCGTGTCTGGTGGGTGGACGTGGGGCCGTTCAAGGATCGCCTGGGCATGGACGCCCCCGCCATCTACGCCAGCACACACGATGCCTGCAAAGGCGTGGTGGGCATGGTGGAGGGCCGCAAATACATCGACCTGCGCGACCCCCGCATCGCGGCAATGATGGGCGTGCTGATCGCCACCGCGCAGCCTGCAGCCAACTCGGTGTGGCCAGGCTCCGGCCCCATGACGGCCGCCAAGCGCGACGCCATCCTGACCACCCCCACCACAGAGGTGGAACGGCACGTCAAGGGTTTGGAGGGCTGACCCATGCTGCTGGCCTCCTACAAATCCACCCGGCCCGGCCTGCAGGGCCTGGCCAACGTGCTGATCCGTCTGCGACTGGGCGGCATTTACAGCCACTGCGAGCTGGTGTTCCAGCCCGGTGATGGCGTGGACCACCTCATGCCCGATGGCACCACCGCCCCCGATGACAACGGCGCGCTGTGGTGTGTCTCCAGCGTGGCCGCCGAGCGTCTGCCCGCCCACTCGCCACGGCGCGCGGGCCATGTGGGTGGCGTGCGCTTCAAGCGCATCACCCTGGACCCGGCCCGGTGGCACTGCATCCCCGTGCAGCGCAACGCCCTGCTGGCTGCAGCCGTGGCCCGACGACTGGAAGGCGCGCCCTACGACTGGCAGCTGATCGCGGGCTACGTGGCCTGGCTGATTCCGCACAAGGCCAGCCGCTTCACCTGCTCTGAGTTGGTGGCGGCGTGCCTCGCGCACCCGGACCCACACCGCTTTGACCCCTGCGTGCTGCACGCGGCGCATGCGTCTTTGGTGACTTCACTCCCATTTCCTGACGTGCCTGCAGAGCTGCACGCCACTTACCTGCCCACCCTGTAAACCCACCCATACCCCTGGAGAACCCCATGGCTACCCAAGCAAACTACCACCACGGCGTGCGCGTTGTCGAAATCAACGAAGGACAGCGCAACATCCGCATCATCAGCACGGCCGTGCTGGGCCTGATCTGCACGGCCAGCGACGCGGACGCCACCGCGTTCCCGCTCAACACCCCGGTGCTGGTCACCAAGGTGGACGCCGCCATTGCCAAGGCCGGCACGCTGGGCACCCTGTCCGGCGCACTGACCGCCATCCGCGACCAAGCCCGCCCCGTCGTTGTGGTGGTGCGCGTGGCCGATGGCGAGGGCGCAGACGCTGCCGCGAAGCTGACCGACCAGAACGGCAAGGTCATCGGCACGGCCATCGACTCGCAGTACACCGGCATGCAGGCCCTGTTGGCCGCCAAGGCCAAGCTGGGCGTGCAACCGCGCATCCTGGGCGCGCCAGGCCTGGACACACAAGCAGTGACCACCGCCCTGGTGGCCGTGGCGCAGAAGCTGCGCGCGTTCGTGTACGCCGAGGGCTACGGCGCCGATGTGTCCGAGGTGATGGACTACCGCCAGAACTTCGATGCCCGCGAGCTGATGCTGATCTGGCCGCGCGTGAAGGTGGCAACGCCTGGCACGGGCGTGGTGGTGGACGCATCGCCCGTGGCCTATGCCATGGGCCTGCGCGCCAAGATCGACGCCGAGCAGGGCTGGCACAAGACGATTTCCAACGTGCCCATGAATGGCGTGCTGGGCATCGACAAGGATGTGCTTTGGGACTTGCAGAACCCCGACACCGACGCGGGCCTGCTCAACGGCGCGGGCATCACGACGCTGATCCGAAACCAGGGGTTCCGCTTCTGGGGTTCGCGCACCTGCGCCACCGACGAGCTGTTCGCGTTCGAGAGCGCAACGCGCACGGCGCAAATCCTGGCCGACACCATGGCCGAGGGGCACTTCTGGGCGGTGGACAAGCCGCTGCACCCCAGCCTGGTGAAAGACATTCTGGAAGGCATCAACGCCAAGTTCCGCGAGCTGAAAAACCTGGGCTACATCCTGAACGGCCAGGCCTGGTACGACGAGGAGGTGAACGTGTCGGCCACGCTCAAGAACGGCAAATTGACGCTGGACTACGACTACACGCCCGTGCCCCCGCTGGAAGACCTCACGTTTCAGCAGCGCATTACCGACCGCTACTACGCCGACTTCGCCCTGCGCGTGGGCACCGGCGAATAAGGCCCCACCACCCCGACCGATTGACCACAGGAGAACACCACCATGGGACTGCCCCGCAAGATCAAGAACTTTGCCACCTTTGTGGATGGCACCAACTTCGTGGGCGAAATGCCCGAAGTAAGCCTGCCCAAGCTGGCCCGCAAGACAGAGGACTACCGCAGCGGCGGCATGAACGCGCCCGTGAAGACCGACCACGGCATGGAAGGCCTGGAAGCCGAGCTGACCGCCGCCGGGTACATGAAAGAACTGTTCACCAGCTGGGGCACGCTGCGCCATGACGGCGTGCTGCTGCGCTTTGCCGGTGCGCTGCAGGGCGACGACAGCGAGAACGTGGACTCGCTGGAAATCGTCATGCGCGGCCGTTTCGTGGAAATCGACCCAGGCAGCGCCAAGGCGGGCGAGGCAACCGCCATCAAATACAAGGCCGCACTGAGCTACTACAAGCTGAGCATCAACGGCGAAACCCTGATCGAGATTGACGCCGTGAACATGGTCGAAATGGTCAACGGCGTGGACCGCCTGGCCGAAGTGCGCGCCGCCCTGGGCGTTTGACGCCCACCCAATCCGCTGGCCCTTCGGGGCCGCTCCCTTCCCCCAATCAACCCCAATCGCCCCAATCAAATTCCCAATGGGCAAGGACACCAGACTATGACAACAACAACCACCGCCGCCGCCACCGCCCCCGCTGTCGCCATCACGGCTCCAGGCCTTCCCGTGGGCATCGCGCTGGATACGCCCATCCAGCGCAACGGCCAGACCATCACGCACGTGCAGGTGCGCAAGCCCAACGCGGGCGCCCTGCGCGGCCTGTCGCTGGTGGAGGTGCTGCAGATGAACGTGACGGCCTTGCAGGCGTTGCTGCCCCGTGTGACTGAGCCGCCCCTGCTGCGCCAAGAAGTGGACGCCATGGACCCCGCCGACCTGGTAAGCCTGGGTTCGGAGGTGGTCAGTTTTTTGGTTCCGAAGGCGCAGCGGGAGGGCTTCCAAACCGCGTAGAGGACGCCATGGCCGACCTGGCCCTGGTGTTCCATTGGCGGCTCGCCGACATGGACCCCATGAGCGTGGCCGAGCTGATGGACTGGCGGGAACGGGCGCGCGAGCGCTACGAACGCCAGGAATGACCTCCTCCAACCCTGCGCCCCTGGATGTGCAAGAATGAACCATGCTCACCGTGTTGAAGTACACCCTCCTTGTCGCCGTGGTGCTGTCTGGCCTGTGGCTGCTGATGGTGCCGGTGTACGTCTGGATACTGCACCGCGACGCGATGCTGGCGCCCCAGCGTGCGGCCGAGCTGGCCGAGATCGACGCGCTACTGGCCGAAACCGCCCCCACCCGCTGACCCTTCGCGCCCCGCGCGCCCGTGGGGTGCGCCATGGCTGACCAGTTGCGCCTGCGCGTGGTGCTGGACATGGCCGAGCGCGTGCTCGCGCCCATGAAGCGCATCAGCGGCGCCAGCGGGGAAACCGCCCGCGCCCTCAAGGCCGCCCGCGACAGACTCAAGGAGCTGAACGACCAGCAAGGGGCCGTGGGCAACGTGCAAAAGCACGCGGCCGAGCTGGCCCGGTTGAACAACGCCCTCAAGATGAAACAGGCCCTGCTCGATGGCATGCGGGCCAGCGGCACGGCCACGGCCGCGCAGATCAAGCGCGAGGAAGGCGGGGTGCGCAAACTGGCCGATGCACTGGAGGTGCAGAAGTCCGCAGCCGTCAAGGCCCGCGCTGCGCTCAATGTCATGGGCATTACCGGCAACTTGAACGCGGCCCAGGCACGCCTCAAGACCGACATTGACGGCGCCACGGCCGCCATGGGCAAGCAGCGCGTGGAGCTGCAGCGCCTGGCCGCCCAACAGCGGCACCTGCAAGAGCTGCGCGACAAGCACGCAAAGGCCATGCTGCACACCGGCATGGCGGCCGGTGCGGGCGTGGCCATGCAAGCAGCTGGACGCCGTGGCGTAGAGATTGGCATGGGGCCGGTGACCAACTACTCCAAGCACGAAGACGCCATGCTGGGCATTGCCCGCCAAGTGCCCGGCGCCCGCAACGAAATGGGGCAGCTGACCGAGGTGTACCGCCAGGCCGAGCGCGAGGTGCGTGAACTGAGCGGGCAGATTCCCATGCTCACCACCGAAATCACAAAGATGATGACGGCCGCCGCGCGCATGGAGGTGCCCACGGGCGAGTTGAAAGGGTTCACCCTGCTGGCCAGCGAGATGGCCACCGCCTTTGACGCCGTACCGGATCAGGTCACAGAGTCCATGGGCAAGGTGGCAAAGAACTTCAAGATTCCGCTGACCCAGATCCGTGGGCTGGCGGACTCCATCAACTACCTCGACGACAACGCCATCAGCAAGGGCGCGGACATCATCGACTTTCTGAACCGCACCAGCGGTGTGGTGTCCACGGTGGCCATGAGCGCCAAGGATGCTGCGGCGCTGGGCTCTACCCTGCTGACGCTGGGCGAGCACACCGAGACAGCGGGCACGGCAGCCAATGCCATCGTTCAGAAGTTTGCAGCCGCCACCAAGGGCACCAAGAAATTCCGCTCTGCACTCGATGAAATCGGCCTGTCGGCCGAGGCCGTACAGCTGGGCATGAGCAAAGATGCCACGGGCACGCTGGATGCAGTGATTGCGGCCATCGGCAAGCTGCCCGAACACAAGCGCATCGGCGTGATGGTGGAACTGGTGGGCCTGGAGCATTCCGACACCCTGGCCAAGCTGGTGGACAAGCCCGAAGAATTGGCCCGCCAGCGCGCACTGGCCAACGGTATGCAGGCCCAGGGCTCCATGGCCCGTGAGGCCGCCGCGCGCAACGCCGCGCTGTCGGCACAGTGGCAGATGGCGAAGAACCGCGCGTTCAACCTGAGCGCGACGGTGGGCGAAGCCCTGACCCCCGCACTGCTCAAGCTGCTCAAGGTCGTCAATCCGCTGATCGAGCGCTTCATGCGCTTTGTGCAAAACCACTCCACCCTGGTGGGCTGGGTGCTGGGCGCAGTCGTGGCTTTCTCTGCACTCACTGCCGGGCTGGGGTTCCTGCTGGTGCCCCTGGCCCTGATCGCGGGCAAGGTGATGCTGTTGCGCTTTGTCTTTGCGCGCCTCGGGCTGGTGACCGCTGGGCCGCTGGCAAGCGGGCTGCGGGTTGCAGGCCAGGCCGCCTTGGTGTTCTTGCGCGGCGGCCTGCTGGCCATGCTGGCAGCAGGTGGCCCGGTGATCGCTGTGGTGGCTGCAATCGCCGCTGCGGCTCTGCTGATCTACAAGTATTGGGGGCCTATCAAGGCCTTCTTGGGCGGGGTTTGGGACGGCCTGGCCATTGGGCTGGCACCAGTGCTTGCGCAGATGGCGCCGCTGCTGGAGTTCGGCAGCACGCTGGTGGGCTGGCTGGGCCAGGCATGGCGGTGGTTCACTGATCTGATCGCCCCCATTCAGTCCACCCAACAAGAGCTTGCCGGGTTTGCCAGTGCAGGCCAGCTGGTGGGCGAAGTGCTGGGCGGCATCGTGGCCAAGATCATCCAAGTGGCCCAGCATTTGCCCATGATTGGCTTGCTGGCGCGCATGTTCTCGGGGTCACAACAAGGCGCCCGGGGCGCCGCTGCAGGCTTGGGTTTGGCGGCCGGGCTACCCGCAATGCCAGCGGTTGCTGGACCGGGTGCACTGCGGTTCTTTGAAGAGCCTAAGCCCCTGAAATTCAATCCACGGGGCGAAGGTGGCGGCAACACCACCACCAACAACATCACGGTGAACGCTGCCCCCGGCATGGATGAAAAAGCGATGGCGCGCGCCATCACCTTTGAAATGGACCGCCGCGAGCGGGCCAAACGCTCGAACGTGCTGTCCACGTACGGCGACATCGACGGATAGGAGCACCCCACATGCTGTTTTCTTTGGGGCAGTTCGCGTTCGGACTGCGGACCCTGCCAATTGACCAGCTGCGCCGGCAAACGGCATGGCGGCATCCCAGTAACTCGCGGGTGGGCGCCAGGCCTGCGCGCCAGTTTGTGGGCCTGGGCGAAGACACCATCAACCTGTCGGGCGTGCTGGCGCCGGAGTTCGCGGGGTCCATGCGTTCGCTGGATGCACTGCGCAAGATGGCCGACAGTGGCAAGGCCTGGGCGCTGGTGTCCGGCGCCGGCGAGGTGTTCGGCGCCTGGAAGATCGAGAGCCTGAGCGAAACCCGATCTGTACTGATCGACAACGGCGCCGCGCGGCGCATCGAGTTCGACCTGCAGCTGGCGGCCGTGGATGACCAGCAGGCCGAGCCATCGGGCGGGGTAGACCCCTGGCCGGTGGATGACTATTGGGAGTGGTGGGAATGATGGCGCCCGACTACCTCAAGACCAGCCAGCTACACCGCGCCCCCACCTTCTCGCTGGTGGTGGACGGGCGGGACATTTCAAAGAAGGTGGAAGCGCGCCTGGTATCGCTCACCCTCACGGAAGCCCGAGGCGGCGAAGCCGACCAGCTGGACCTGGTGATTGACGACAGCGACGGCCACATGGGCATCCCTGCTAAAGGGGCCGAGCTGGCCCTGGCCCTGGGCTGGGAAGGCAGCGGCATGCAGGACAAAGGCACCTTCGACGTGGACGAGGTGGAGCACAGCGGCACGCCCGACACCATCAGCATTCGCGCCCGCTCTGCCGAAATGCGTCGCGAGCTGCGCACCCGCGCGGAGCGCAGCTACCACGGCAAGAAGCTGGGCGAAATCGTGGGCGACATTGCGCAGCGCAACGGCCTGCAGGTGCGCATTGACGACAGCCTGGCCAACACCCCGGTGGAACACATCGACCAGACGCGCGAGAGTGACCTGCACTTCCTCACCCGCCTGGCAACGAAGCACGACGCGGTGGCGACGGTGAAAAAAGGCCGCCTGGTGTTCAAGCCCATAGGCTCTACCCGCGCCGCCAACGGCGACGACTTGGAAACCATCACCATCACCCGCGCCGATGGCGACCAGCACCGCTACCACAGCGCCGACCGCAACGCCTACAGCGGGGTGCGCGCGTACTGGCACGACCCCAACGCGGCCGAGAAAAAGAGCGTGCTGGTGGGCGAGCAGGACAACGAAAAGCGCCTGAAAGACACCTATGGCAGCGAGGCCGACGCCATGGCCGCCGCGCGGTCCGAGCGCGGGCGCATCGAGCGGGGCAAAGCCACCATGGAACTGACCCTGGCCATAGGCCGCCCGGAGCTGATGCCGCAAACCCCGGTGGTGCTGCGTGGGTTCAAAGATGTGATCAATGCCACCGACTGGCTGGTGGTGAAGCTGACGCACACCCTGGGTGATAACGGCCTGACTACGCGCATAGAGCTGGAAACTCGCAAGACCGACCAGTCCCACTGAGAGCGGCAGGAGCGTTCAGCCGCCGCAGTCAGTGCCTCACTGCTCTGGACCGACGGATTCCAAACATGGCCATCAGGCTAGCCAGAAGCAACAGCGCCCAAGTCGACAATGTTGGAATTGATGAGATGGCGCTGCGCTGCACCGAGCCCGCGTCAAGACAAGCGCCCGATGTTCGAGGGCTACCGCGCTGGTCCGTCGTGACTCCACCAGGCAACAGCGCCGCCGAACCGGCGCAAATCGCGGCACCGCCAGCCACCGGGACCATCGTCTGCGTCAGTCCCCCGTTGTTTGCGATCGCCCCGAGGGGCTGAGTCACCGTCCACATGAAGTTCAGGGTTCCATAGCCGGTTTGGTCGTCCGCCATGCCTGCAGCGAGGTTGTTATAGAAAACGTTATTGCTTGACGTAGCAAAACCTCCGCTGGGCGAAAGTGCAGCAGGCGTCGTGCTGGCCACTTGGTCAGCAAAAACGTTGTTGTGCAAAGTCGCATTGCTGCCGCCCGTAGCTATCGCCGCGCCACCGCTGGCCTGATTCGCCGAGAACGTGTTGTTGATGGCAGTCGTGGTGCCAAGATTGGACATGGCACCGCCAAGGCCAGGTGTGCTGTTGGCACGGAAGGTATTGTTGACAATTGTCAGCGTCCCTCCGGGTTGGACATTGATCGCCCCACCGTTTGTCGCCGCTGTGTTGCCAATGAAGGTATTGCCAGTCACCGTCGTGTTGCCGAAAGTTATCAATGCGCCCCCTCCGACTGACGTTGCGCTATTGTTCGCAAAAGTCGAATCGATGACTGTCAACGTGCCACCGTTGGCTACAGATATGGCCCCCCCGTTTAGGGCTGAGTTGCCACTCAACACACTATTGCGAAGTGTCAGAGTAGAAGCAACGCTGAAAGCGCCACCAAGTCCACTAAAAAATCCGTTGGTTACTGTCACACCTGACACCGTCAGCGCGCCGGCAGTCACATCAAAAACACGGACTGCGCCCTGACCGCTGATCGTTAGGTTGCCTGCGCCGGGCCCTTGGATCGCAAGGTTCTGCGCAACCGTCAAAGTGGACGCCAACGGAATGGTTCCAGTAACGCCGGGACCGAAAACCACGGTATCGCCTGGCGCTGCGGCCAGTATTTGGCCGCGAAGCGATCCCGGGCCCGCATCGTTGAGGTTCAGCACCGTCAACGTGGCTGAATGGGCATTGCCAAAGAACAGTGCAAGCACAAACATGCCCACACCGATGAGTATTTTGTGATTTGGCACAGGCCTTCTCCCACTCTTTGAAAGCAGGCAGTGTAAGACTGAGTAACAAAGCGCGCACATCCTCCCGTGCCGACCGTGCGAATCTGCAACACGGCCGAGTGGCGGCCTATTGGCACCACCCCAACGCAGCCGAAAAGAAAAGCGTGCTGGTGGGCGAGCAGGACAACGAAAAACGCCTGAAAGACACCTATGGCAGCGAGGCCGACGCCATGGCCGCCGCACGATCCGAACACGGGCGCATCGAGCGGGGCAAAGCCACCATGGAGCTGACCCTGGCCATCGGCCGCCCCGAGCTGATGCCTCAAACCTCCGTGGTGTTCCGAGGGTTCAAGGATGTGATTGATGACACGCCTTGGCTGGTGGTGAAGCTCACGCACAACCTGGGAGATGGAGGGTTAAAGACGCGCATTGAACTCAAAACTCGCGCGCATTAAAAAATTGGCTCGTCCAGGGTGTCATG
Organism: Acidovorax sp. sif0632; assembly: GCF_019218805.1. Lineage (NCBI taxonomy): Bacteria > Pseudomonadati > Pseudomonadota > Betaproteobacteria > Burkholderiales > Comamonadaceae > Acidovorax > Acidovorax sp. sif0632. Next base: position 483,114 of record NZ_JAHUWW010000003.1, read on the forward strand.
CTAGAAATCATGACGGAGGCGGACAAATGAGATTCGCAAGATCACGATTCCATCTGGACTGGAGTTCACGTCATGCTGCGGAAAGTCGCTACACCGAAGTCGTGGATGGCAGTCTCCGCCCTGCCGAAACGGTTTGCACTAGCTGGCCTAGGCGCATGGTGGCGAAGTCAGAATACTTCAATGGTCGGAGGAAACATGAGATTTTTTATCGCTGCAATTTTGTTTTTTCTCTTGTCTGGATGCGCAAACGTCACAAGAGTTGATTTGCAAATCGCAGAGGATGCCAACGAACGCTGCGTCAGAACTGAAGTCCTCAACATCTCAAAATTACACCCTCCGCCAAATTTTTTTGACATAGATGAAATTTCAAATATCTACCTCCCGTACGCAATTGCCTCACTAAACGCATATGAGTACAAATCAAAGGATGGAAAAATATATGAAGCGACAGGTGAATACAGCAACTTCACACTAGCGCAATTCGACAACACCTGGAAAAAGCAAGGGCGAATTGAAAGATCATCAGGTCTGGCGCTCGACTACTATTTCAATGATAGCCACCCTGAAAAATTTCAGATACTAATTGCGTTTAGGGGAACTGACTTCGACTCGCCATCTGATTGGTATTCCAATTTTTCCTGGCTCACACAATTTCTACCAATAAAGAATCAGTACGACCATGCACGAGAAGTAGTTCAAGAGATTCGCTCAAAGACACCCAAGACTGAGAAAAAACTAACATACCTCACGACCGGGCATTCTCTCGGCGGGGCACTTGCAGAGCACACCGCCAATGCCTTCCCATGCACATCGGCAATAGTATTCGACTCGTCTTTCATCGTGAACAAGCATCGCCTTGCCGAGCCGTACCCAGATGTGCAAGTCGCTCACATTTTTGACAAAGATGATGAAGCAACGTTTCTCCGCAGATTGTTGTTCTCTGACGAAGAAACACCAAATTACCGGAGGTTTCGGTTAAATGCAGTAGCCAAAGGCACCATGCAACACAGCTCGGAACGGCTTATTGTTGGCATGGCCCGCACGGTTGCGGAATGCCAGGCCACGCATGGATCCACCGGATGCCCACGGTCAGACCAACGGGCCAAAAGACTTTATTGCGGCTCACGATACGCCGCCCGAGAACAGAATGAAGCGCTCTGCCGCCAAGCACCATAAAACCCGCTTTCCTACTGCTTTAATCTACCCGCGCACCCAGGTGGGCACACCGTCAACGATGGTGCACACCTTCTCCAGCCTTCCCATGCGCAGTACGGCGCCCGCTGAGTAGGTGCCGCCCTGGTAGTGGCAGGCCGTGGGCGGATCGGGTGCGGCCGGGTTGCGCGGTGTGTCAGTATCCAGCACGGCAGCGATGCACGCTGACGCCAACGCTACGCTGACAGCGCCCAAAAAAAAGCCACGGCGGTGAGGCCATGGCTTGTTTTTGAAACGTATTTTTCGATGTGGGTCACTGCGTTGCCTGCGACCACCTGGCCAGCATCGCGGCCTATCACTACCTTCCCTTGTCCCTGCACGTTGTTCCTTGTTGTTGATCTGCAGGAACAAATTCTCACATGTACAGTGCGCGGTGCAGCGAGGGAATTTCGTTGTCTACGCTGCCTAAGCCCCCCCAGGTATCGGGGGTACTGCTAGTTAACAGCTGAGGCACGAAACGGCTGCCCGCGCAGGCATCCTGCTGTAACAATCGGGTACCGAATCAAATGCCTGCACGAGGTCATACAGTGGGCGTGCGGGCTCGCAGAAGTGCAAACAGCATTACAGGGGAGGCTTGATCTATGAAAGCGACAAATGCAGCAATACCGCTTCTGCACATTGGTCTCACTGAACTTCAGCTTCAAGATGTTGAGTTTGATTTTGGGAACGGCCTAATTCTCAGAAGCGCAACTTCAACTTTCAGTACACCTCTCATCTGGATCAACAAAGGCGAACGTTCCTACATAGGACCTGTAGAGCTGGGGCCGGATGGCTACCCTCCGCTTCCACCCCCCGCCATGGTGCGGGTGGCGGGACACAACATTGAGTTGACTGCGGAACTTGTAGTCCCTGGGGACGGTAGAACTACGTGGGCCGCCCAATTTACTCTAGCCCGCTTCATCGTTGCGCTAATTCGCCTATGGATTAACCCGGCAGTTGGTATGTTAGTCATGAGCAATACTTCGTTTACACAGCCCTTTTTGGAGCGCACAGAGAGTCAGACCGTTTTTCCGCTGGAAACCACACCACGTCATACAGCGCTGATCATTCCCAATGTGTTAGCGGGCATGGAGAATCTGGGGTGGATCAAAGATCGTTGGACCGCTGGTTTTCATCTGTATGCGCACAACGCCAAATTCCGATTGGCAGTCGACGCACTGGATAACTCGCAATTCGTCAACAATCAAGCGCTTGCCCTCGTGTCGATCTGGGGCGCGATGGAGCAACTGTTTCTGACAAGCAGGACGGAACTTAGCTACCGTCTGTCCTCGCTAGTAGCTTGTTATCTGGAGAAACCGGGGCAAGATCGCATAAACCTGCATAAGGCAGTGCAAAAACTCTATGGCAAGCGGTCAAGTGCAGCACACGGCACACCGAAACACGACACTGCCGACTTGGTCGATTCATTCCAGTTGCTTCGCCGGGTTCTGCTCAAGATGATCTACTTTGCGGCGGTCCCAGCTGCCGATGAATTGGAGGGACTTCTCTTTGAAGGCGCCGAGTATGCAGGGGCAAGCTCTGGCACATCTGAGAACAGAGATGGGTCTGTACCCTAGAAAAAATGCATGTGCAACTGACCAATGAAACCGGGCTGTTTGCAATGATCCTTATGACCCTCTGCAACTGCCTGCTCCCACTCGCATTTGGCTACCAACGTTTTTAGACTTGCTGGCTCACGCAAGCTGATCGTTGTGCGATTTTTCTCCCAGGCACACACGACAGCCTCGCTCAACTCAGGCACTGGCACACTGGCTATGTCGCCGACCATCTGGATTGCCAATTCAGCCAGCTCCTTGTGGCACTGCCGCTTGTCACCGTAACCAAACACCAGAGCTAGCACCCCAGTGAATGCGATAGCACCACCTACAGCGGGCAGGTAATCCGTCAATGTCTTGCCTGCCACCGCTACACCCCCGCCCACCGCGGCCACCTGAGTGAGCTTGTCCACTACATCGAAAAACCGCTGCCTTTTACGGTGGTATCGATAAGTGATGTATGCCCAGTTGAGGAGTTCGTGCCGACATTTCCAAATCTCATCAAACTTTTCATCAGAAAGAGTGGCGGCGGAAGATGCGGAGGTAGTCATGGTGTCCATTTTGGGCGAACACGCCAAGCGGGGCAACGTGTTCACGTCCTCTTCGGTGTCGGCGGTGCGGGAGGCGGGGCCGCGTTTCGCGTGATTACGAGACCCATAGAGCCGGAGTCCTCGACTCTCTTGCTTTTGTTCTGAGCAGAGGCAACCCGGTTGCGCGAACGCTTGATCTCGTCATCTGGCATGGTCCTACCGGCCGCCGGAGATCCCACCTTCTTTTTATCGTCGCTCATAGGGCTTCACCTGAATGACTACTTCCGCGAAGGCGCAGGAGGGGCCGGGGTGGGCAGAGTACTGCGCGTCACGTTGGAATAGTTTTGCGACTTGGGCGGTGGCGGTGGCGGTGGCGGTGGCGGTGGCGGTGGCGGTGGCGGTGGCGGTGGCGGCGTCTTGCTTGTCATGTCATTCCCTCATTGAAATTGTTGTGCCACACATCGGCCCTATTTGCGCTTTCCACCCACTTTGAAGGTCATCGGGCTGGTAATGGTCTGATCGCCATTCACCTGCTGGCCCACATCGCCGCCGATGGTGACTGTATTGCCGCCAGAACCGGGCGCCTGCCCAAACTCCTGAAGGTAGCCGCGCAAGGCTGGACTACCGCTGCGCCAACGCGCGAGGAGTAGAGATTCAGCCTCAGACAGCGTTTCTCCTAGCAAGGCAACGCGTCTGCCCAGCATTACGTAAACCACGTCAATGCCTGCTGCTGCAATGGCCTGAAGGTAATCAGAGTCTGGTTTTCGCGCTCCGCTCTCGTACAACGATTGGGCGTTCTTCTGAACGCCACCAATCACAGCAAGATCGGACTGCGTGAGCCCTGTTCGCTTTCGCTCTTCCCTAAGTCGATCGTGAAATTCACTCATATGAATACACCTGCTTGACAATTCCATCAAACGAGTGAAAAATGCGTTCTACGTTGTAACCAATTCACTCCAGATAGTACATGGACACGACCAATCCACCGCAAGGCAAATGCGCAGCAAAGCCGCGCACTGTGATGACAGCGAGCCCACGTGGCCAGTCCGACCTGGTTTGCTTCGCAATCAGACCGGGCGAGGCTGCCGCACCCGCTGACCTGCTTGCTTTTGCCGACCTGTGCGCAGCACTCTCCTATGGTGTGCTGGAGCTGGTGCACCAGCACCTACCTGGCGCAGAAGTTGGAATGGAAATCGGGAACGGAGCTACCTTGATTCGGGCATCAACCGAGGTGCTGCACCGCACAGAGGCAATCAGAAAAAACTCACAGAGGGCTTCTGACTGCTCGCAGCACGCGCCTCTTGTTTGTCCTCCAGCGCCTGCAGGTGAATGCGCTGGGCAGCCTGCAGAAGCGCGTGGTACGCATCCGGCAGGTCTTGCTCGATAGCCTCGTCGATGCGTTGGCTTTTGTTGGCCGCCAGCCTGCAGCCCACCAATGCGGCGGCGGCCTGAAACACCGGCCAGTTCACTTCTTCCATGGTTTCCTCCTTTGTGGTTTGACTATGTACACATCACTGAATACCGCACCTGCTGCCCGCCCGTCAGCCACTGGCTCAGCACTTGCGCCCGAGCGGCTGATTCATGACAAGCCCATTGCTCTGCGCATGACTCAGGCTGAACGCGACGAAGCCTTCCAGCTGGCTGGCGAGGAAAGCCGCAGTGCCAGTAGCTTTGCGCTGCATGCCTACCGCCTGGGCGTGGCAGAGCACAAGCGCCGCCGCGCTGCCCTTGCTGCCAACGCCTGAAAGCCGCCACGCTGTGCCACGCCACCTCGTCATCCTGAAAGCGCACCGACTGGGCCTGACCTTTGCCCGCAAGGGCGTCGCCCCAATGGCGAAGAACCTGCAGCAAAGCCAGCTGCCCGCCCAACGTGGCGCCGATCTCTTTGATGCCATTGTGCTGACCTTCGCGCAAGCGAGCGCAGAGCCAAAGGCCGTTTGTGCGCACTACGTCACGCCCACTGCAGCTATTGAGGACCGCAACCCATGCGAATGATGTGCCCGCACTGCAAACAGAACGCTTACACGCGGCACTCTGGCCAGCTGACCAACACCAGCCGCGAGACGATCTTCTACTGCCGCAACTACGAATGCGGCCACGTGTTCAGCGCTGTGACGGAAATCAACCGCACGATTTCACCCAGCGCGACGCCCGACCCCACGGTGGTGCTGCCCATGTCATCGCACATCAAGCGCGCCTTGCTGCAGCAGCAGCTGCAGTCGATGCCATCGGCTGACTATCAGCCGCGCCACGGCGGCTTTGTGACGGGCGACCTTTTCGCCGCGATGCCCGCCGCCGGGTAGCGCCCTCCCCCTCCCCTTTTCCACACGCCTGACGGTGCCCCTTTTTGGGGCCTCGCGGGGATTCGTTCGCCCTGTGTTTTTTGGAGTTGCCATGCGTTTGATTGCTTTTCGCGTAACCCTGCTGGCATGCGCCGTAGCCGTGCCGGGCGTGGCCATGGGTGCTGCCCCTTTGCTTTGGCTGGCCATTGCTTTGGTGGTGGTAGGCCTGGCGGCCATCGTGGCCGCGCTGGCGGGGGTTGCCCCATGAGCTGCTACCGCGTGACGCACATAGACGTGCACCACCGCCGCCGCCGCATGCGCGTGCAGGCGTTGAACCGCGCCAGGGCTGTGGCCTGGGTTGAGCGGCTGTACGGCGATGCCTGGTACATCGCGGCGGTGCGTGAGGTTGGGGGCCGCTGAGCATGTCTGAGGCTATGCGCCCCGAGCCGCTGCATTCACCCATTGCACAGGTGCACTACGCGCGCCTGTTCGGGGTGGGCAATGGCTCCCTACGTGATGAGTTCGTGAAAGTGGCCAGCCAGAAGCGGTGGTCGGACGCGGAGTCCCGCGAGTGGGCGCGCCTGGCTGAAACGCACCGCATGGCGTTGATGTTGCTGGCCGGTGTGGATGGCGACCTGGGTGCGCTGGCTCAACGCCACTGGCGCGAACTGCCCGAGCCCGAGCGCGTGGCCTTGAAGGCTGAGGCCCGGTTTGCGCGGCGCGAATTCAGCCGCCTGCATGCACTGACGGGGCGGTGGTGATGGCCAAGCGCAATCAGTACCAAGACTGGAGCACCGTGGAGCGGTGGCAGGCCAACACGCTGGCCGCCAAGCTCACGGCCACCCTGCCTACGCAATGGGCCGAGGGCGTGGCCGAGCTGCGCAGATCGCCACCGGATACCCCTGTATGGCAGCGCAACAGTGCCTGGCTGGAGCGCCTGCAGGCCTTCAAGGCCGAGCACGGCGATGCACTGCGCTTGAGCATGAGCGATTCGGACATTTGCGAATGGGCGGATGCAGTGGCCGGTGGGGTTGCGCGCCTGATGGACCTTTGGCCCGAGCCGCTGACCGAGGCCGAGCAGGTGGTGCTGGTGCGCACGTCTTGCAAGCTGATGGACGTGGACCCGCCAGAGGCTGACACCATCAAGGGCTTGATTGGCAAGGGGCAGGACGCGGCCTTCTGGCGCAAGCGCCTGCGCCAGCGGGTAGCGCGCGTGCGCGAGCTGGGCTCCATCAAGCTGGGTGTGGTGAACCACCAGAAGGGTGGCTACTGCAGCAACGCGGCGGTGGAGAACCGCCAGCAGCAGCTGGCCCGCGCTGCGGCCATGATGGAGCACACCCTGGTGCGCAATGAGGCTGGGCAGGTGTACCGCCTGGGCGAGCTGGCAAAGCTGGGCGTGTCTGACCGCGACGTGCGGCGGGGCGAGCTGATGGTGCGCATTCGCGGCTGCGAGGAATACGCCGATGCGGCGGGCCATGTGGGCCTGTTCTTTACGCAGACGTTGCCAAGCCGGTTCCACGCCATGCTGGCGCCCCCAAAGGGCACGCGCCTGGCGTCGCGCAAGAACCCCAAATATGACGGATCAAGCCCTCGTGAGGGGCAGGCCTGGTTGTGCAAGCGGTGGGCCGATGCCCGCGCAGCGCTGGACAAGGCGGGCGTTCGGTTCTACGGCTTTCGCGTGGCCGAGCCACACCACGATGGATGCCCACACTGGCATTCGCTTTTCTGGTTCCAGTCGCGTGAAGAGGCGCGGCTGGCGTCGGTCATCATCCGCCAGCACTGGCTCAAGCCCGAGGACGACGAGTTCCCCGAGGTGAAGTGCAAGAAGACCCGCGCGCACCTACAGACGCGCCAGCCAGGAGCCCGCAAGAACCGGGTGAACGTGAAGTGGCTGGACGCTGGCGGCGCTGCTGCCTACATCGCCAAATACGTGGCCAAGAACGTGGGCGGGTCGTACCAGATCAACCATCTGGACGGCCAGGGCGAGGGCCACGCGCAGGGCCAGCTGTTCGACGTGGATGCGGGCGATGTGCCCGGCTATGTGCGGGTGGATGCCTGGGCCGCGACCTGGGGTATCCGGCAGTTTCAGCCCATTGGCCAGCCCAGCGTGGTGGCCTGGCGCGAAATGCGCCGCGTAACGCACGATCAGGTGGAGCAGGCCCGCATCGAGGGCGACACCATCGCCTGGCAAATCTATGGGGCCGTTCACAAGGTGGGCACCATCAAGGCCGACTGGCGCCGGTTCATGGAGCTGATGGGCGGCCCATGCCGCAAACGCGGCGAGTGGGCCATGACAGTGGCGCACCGCGAAACCCAGACCACGAACCGCTACGGCGAGGACGTGGAAAAGAAGGTGGCCGTAGGCCTGGCGCTGCAGTCGGGCCGGTGGCTGATCTCGCGCCGCCAGTCGTGGAACCGGGTAGCCGATGGCCGCCAGGACCCCGAGGCCCGCGCCGCGAAGTCGGCGCCTTGGACTTGTTTCAATAACTGTAGAGCGCGCCTGACCGGCGAACTACGCAGAGCGTTTTTGGGCCGGGGCCGTCACGAAAAAGAGGACTGGACCCCAGAACCCGACCCGCAGCAGCCACCCCAGCGGCCCGCTGCCCACCCTTCCCCCGAGTTTTTTCAACCCTGAACGACTGCAGGAGGTATGACCGTGCCCGCAAAACTGACCATGCCCACGCTGGGCCTCACCAATCCGCGCTTCCGGTATCGCAACGCCAGCAGCACGGACATTTCGGAAACCTTCAAGCGTGCCCGCCGTGCCATGGCCAAGGCGAAGCGCGACGCGGAAACCGCCCAGCAGGCGCTGGAGCTGGAGCCCGAGGCGGACACGGCGGCGGCCGTGGTGGTGGCCATGCCCAGGCGGGTGCGGGGTGCCGCGTGAACGTACAGGCCCTGGCACAGCTGGTGCCCCCGTTGCGCGGCTGCGCGCTGTGCGTGCACGGCATCGAGCGCGACGGCGTGCGCCACTGCCACGCCCCGGCCGTGCGCCAGGTATTCGGCGTGCAGCCGGTGGCCACTGCCCGCAGCTGCGTGGAAGCCTGCGGCCCTGGCGCTGCCCACATGCACATGGACGCATGGAGCGCCACGGCATGACAGCGCCTACCGCCGACGCCTTGCGCGCCGCACTGCAGTCCATGGTCCGTCTGCCCGCCTGCCGCGAATGGCCCTCCGACTTCGAAGCCGTGATGGTTGACCCGGTGCGCATGCGCCTGGTTCGCCTGCAGGCCACGTTTCTGACGCGCGTTGCCGCCGAGAAGGCTGCGGCCCGCTCGCCGCCCCCTGTCCCACCGATGGCCATGCGCCCGCCTCGCTTTGACCACAAGCGGGCTGCAGCTGGCGACCTCGACGACTGATTCACATGCACAGAGAGAAACCTATGAAACAACCCCTGATAGTTGCCCTCACCGGCAAGCCTGCCGCCGGCAAAAAGACCATTGCCTCGATGCTGGCCCCTGGCCAGGGCTTCGCGGTGGTGTCGTTCACCGAGGCCGTGCGGCGCGACGTTGCACAAGCCTGGCGCCTTGACGTGCGCTTGCTGTCTGAACCCCACTTGCACAACACCCCTTTGAACGCCCTGGCTGCGGGAGTCTGCAGCGACCCTGCTTTCATGCTGTGGCTCACGGATGGTGGCGAGATCCTGCCGCCGCCGCGCACCCCGGCATGGGCCATGCAGCGTTGGTCGGAGTTCCGTTGCCGGTTCATCCCCGATTACTACTGCCGCCAGGTTGAGCGCCACATCGGGCGGCTGCTGAGCTGTGGTTGGTCGCGCATCGTCGTGCCCGACCTAGCCAGCACGACGCAAGAAACCATGCTGCGCCGGCTGGGGGCCAAGGTGGTGCGAGTGCACCGCATTGACTTGGCCGCCGCGACAGGGCAGCCCACCGACAGCGCGCCAGTGCTCACCATCAAGTCGCACGCGGACATCGAGAACTCTGGCTCGCTGGAAGGCTTGGCGACTGCAGTGATGGAGTGCATCGACTTTCTGGAAGTGCTGGTGCTTGCACCCTGCGACCGATCAATGGCAGAGGTCGCTTAATGAAGGCCGCGACAACGGTTGCAGTGAAGCCCGCCTACTACAACGAATTTGACAAATATGCAGCTCAATGGCTGCGCAACCTTATCGCTGCGGGGCACATCGCGCCGGGCGATGTTGACGATAGGAGTATTGAAGATGTTCGACCGAGCGACCTTGACGGATACGCGCAGTGCCACTTCTTCGCCGGAGTGGGAGTGTGGTCCTATGCCCTCCGGCTCGCAGGCTGGCCCGATGACAGACCTGTTTGGACTGGTTCCTGTCCGTGCCAACCTTTCAGCGCGGCAGGCGAAGGCGCTGGGTTTGCTGACGAGCGGCATCTCTGGCCCGCCTTCCACCACCTCATCGGCGAGCGAAGTCCTCCAACGGTCCTTGGAGAGCAGGTTGCAAGTAAAGATGCAAACCCTTGGATCGACCTTGTATGCACTGACATGGAAGCCTTGGGTTACAGCTTCGGGGCGGTCCCGTTCCCGTCTGCGGGCGTCGGTGCGCCGCACATCAGAGACAGGGCGTACTGGGTGGCCCACGCCAACAACGCGAGATTGGAAGGATGGTGGCTTTCAGGCAAATGTGCCGCTGAACTCGTTGCTGGGTCGGGTCGTGTGGCTGGTCAAACAAACGGATTTTGGGAAAACGCCGAATGGGTCAAATGCGACGATGGTGAGAGGCCAGTTGAACCCTTCACATTCCCGCTGGCTCATGGGGCTCCCTCCCGCGTGGGACGTCTGCGCGCCTACGGCAACGCCATCAACGCAGAAGCGGCGCGCGTCTTCATCGCGGCAGTAATGGAATGCGCACCATGAAGGGACAACGACATGCAAACCGTTGAAAAAGTCGTGCCTCTGCTGCGCCTGCCGAGCGTGCTGCAAGCCACTGGGGTGGGCCGCACTACCCTCTATGAGCGCATCAAGGATGGGCTGTTCACTCCGCCCATCAAGCTGGGTGCCCGCGCATCCGCCTGGCCGGCTAACGAGGTACAAGCCTTTAACGATGCAGCCATTCGGGGATTCAGACAAGAAGAGGTGAAGTCGCTGGTATCAGCGCTCATGCAAAGCCGTAGACCCATTTCCTAGAAATTGCCCACTATGAATTCATCGACAAGGCTTTAGTCACCAGCGATGATGGACTGTAAATGGAACACCAACGGAGGGACGCGAATGTCAATCAATGCAGGCGATTTGTTCAGACATCTTGAAAAAAAACTCCAAAGTCAGACTGACGTCGAGTTGGCCCAAGCGCTCGGTATGAGAAAAATACAGATGCAGGCTTGGCGCAGCGAAGGCAAGGAGCTGAGCGCACTTCAAGTCGCAAACATCGTTTCGAAGGCCACGGAGCACACGAAGCAGCACATTCACCGGACCGCAATTCGAGCAATTGTTGAGTTCTTCCCAATCACGCCCACCCCCACCAAGACGGGAGGAAATCAACTGCGAGTATTTGATGCGGCTGCAGACAAAGGGCGATATAGCACTGAGTTACAAAAGGTGCTCAATGCAACCAAGGCGGGTATCTATATTTTCTATGACACCCGGGGAAGAGCGCTCTACGCGGGGCAGACGAAGAAGCAAAACATCTGGAAAGAGATGAATCTCGCGTTCAACCGGGATCGCAGCACTCAAGTGATGACTCTGGTTAAACACCCAATCAACAACGTGGAGTTCAAACCAGCGCATCAGTATGTACGACAGCCGCACGACCGGATGCTGCGCTTACATGATTTGGCGGCATATTTCAGTGCCTACGAAATCATTCCCGAAATGGTCGACGACATAGAAGCGCTGCTTGTTAGAGCCTTCCCCAACGATCTTTTGAACTTCAAGATGGAACGGTTTGGCAAAGGTATCAGCAAGGATGAAAAGGCTAAGGCCCTTCCCAAAGCGAAAGCAATAGGGAAGGTGTAACTATTGCGGGTGGCGCACTACTACTCAAACTGACGCTGCACGAATAGGTAGTGTGATGGGCCGGCCGCGCATCCCGTCAAGATGATCCGCCCACAGCTGCATCAATGCGGTGCGCTGGGGCAGATACTGTGCGTGGTTGTATGCGGCGCTCACGCGGTCTCGCTCTTGGTGCGCTAGCTGTAGTTCAATTACGGCATGTTCCTGGCCAAGCTCATGCAAAACCGTCGAAGCAATGCCGCGGAACCCGTGGCCGGTCATTTCCCCTTTGTAGCCCATGCGGTATAGCGCAAACAAGATTGCGTTGTTGCTCATGGGCTTTTCGTGATCATGGCCACCGGGGAATAGCAGGGCATTGCCAGTGCCAACCAGCTGCAGCGCCTGCAGCACTTCAACAGCCTGGCGCGACAGGGGCACGATGTGCTCCGTTTTCATCTTCATTCGTGGGGCAGGTATCCGCCACTGTGATGCCGCCAGATTGAATTCCACCCATTCCGCTTTGATCAGCTCGCTGGTGCGCACGAACGTGAGGGCCATCAGATGGATGGCCAAGCGAGTGCGAACGTGGCCCCGATAGTCGTCCACGTCGCGTAGCAGCTGTGGCAACTTCGCCACATCCACCCGCGCATAGTTCTGCTCGCGCACCGGCGCAAGCACGTCGCCAGGCTGTATGTCGCCCGATGGGTTGTGTTCGGCCAGGCCGTGGCCGAGGGCATAGCGGAACACCTGGCCCGAAATTTGGATTGCGCGCCGCGCTAGGTCGTGCGCGCCGCGCTGTTCAACCTTCTTGGCTAGGGCCACGATCTGCGGCGCCTTGATCGAGGCAATGGGCAGCGCGCCAATCTGCGGGAAAACATCCAACTCCATCCGGCGCAGCACCTGGTCCGCGTGTTTTTTGGTGCGCGTGCGCGCCCAGCTCGCATGCCAGGCGCGGGCCACCGTTTCAAAGGAGTTATCGGCCGCCACCGCGCTTGCCCGTTTCTGCGCCTGGCGGTTTGCCGAGGGGTCGATGCCGTCCACCACCTGGCGGCGCGCATCGTCGCGGGCCTTGCGCGCCTGCAGCAGTGACACCTCGGGATACACCCCAAGGCTCAGGCGCTTTTCTTTGCCGTCGATGCGGTACTTGAAACGCCACCATTTGCCGCCCGATGGGGCGACCTCAAGGTATAGGCCATCAGCGTCGTACAGCTTGCGAGCTTTTTCCGAGGGCTTGGCCGCCTTGATTGCGGCGTCTGTGAGGGGCATGTGGGGCAACTCCGAGGCATGGGGCAATTGCTGCCCCAATAGTTGCCCCAAAGTATAGGCGGCTGCCTGCGGACGCTGGCGGACGATGCCGAACGCGAAAAGCCGCGCCACAAAAGAGAAAACCGCCAGGTCCGGATTTCTACGGACGCTGGCGGTTGAATAAATGGTCGGCGTGGCGGGATTCGAACTCGCGACCCCTTGCACCCCATGCAAGTGCGCTACCAGGCTGCGCTACACGCCGACAAGACTTAGATTATATGCACAAAAAACCTCAGTTCAGAGAAAGCAGCGCACGAATCTCAAATAATTCTTTGCGCACCGCATTGGAGTCCAGGGTGAACCCCATCGCCTCGATGGAAAGGTCACGCGCGCTATCCACCAGCATGCTGGGCATCTGGGAATCCAGGCCATCACCATTCAATGCAGCGTCGGTTCCGGAATCATCGCGGGCCGGATGCGCAAGCTCCTGCAGACGATTGCGTGCACCACTGATCGTGAACCCCTGGTCGTACAGCAGATCGCGGATGCGGCGGATCATCAACACCTCATGGTGCTGGTAATAGCGCCGATTGCCGCGCCGCTTCATGGGACGCAACTGCGTGAACTCCTGCTCCCAATAGCGCAAAACATGGGGCTTGACGCCACACAACTCCGCGACCTCACCAATCGTGAAGTAGCGCTTGGCAGGGATGGAAGGAAGCGGGGTGCCCATGGGTTGTGGATTCAAACCGAACAGCCGACTAGCGTACTGCAGACGCGCACAGACCGCCAGCCATCGGCAACATTCTGGTCACAAAAAGCGCACAAATTCACGAGGCAGCGGCCGTCTGGATCTGCTCCTTGAGCTTGCTGCTGGCATGAAACGTCACGACCCGGCGTGCTTTGATCGGAATGGCCTCGCCCGTGCGCGGATTACGACCAGGTCGTGGAGCCTTGGTCCGAATCTGAAAGTTGCCGAAGCCCGACAACTTGACATCCTTGCCCTCCACAAGGCTCTGGGAGATCAGGTCAAAGAACGCATCGATCATGTCCTTGGACTCGCGCTTGTTCAGGCCGATTTGGTCGAACAGCAGATCGGCCAGCTGCGCCTTGGTCAGCGCTGGGGTCTCCAGGCTTTCGACTGCGAATTCGATCATGATTTATCACTCCCTTTGGACATCGTCACATCCGCAGCCGTGCGCCCGCACGCTGCGCCAGCTGTGCGACCACGGCTTGCACCGCCGCCTCGATCTCGGCCTCTGTGAGCGTGGCCTCGTCACGCCCCAGAGTGAGACGCACAGCCAAGCTCTTCTCGCCGGGAGCCAGGCCACCTGCGGGGGTCTCTTCACCGGCACGCAGTGCCTTGGGCCGGTACACGTCAAACAGCACGGCAGACCGCAGCATGCCATCGGGAACGGCCTGCTCCACCGCACCCATGATGTCGGCGTGCGTCACGCGCTCGGCCACCACTACGGCCAGATCACGCTCAACAGCCTGATGCTTGGCCACTGGCTTGAACTGGGGCACTACGCGTTGCAGCACGGCATCGAGCTCCAGCTCGAACATCACAGGCGCCTGTGGCAAATCCCACGACTGGCGCCACTGAGGGTGCAACTCGCCCACAAAACCTATGGCACGCCCATTCACCAGCACGCGCGCACACCGGCCGGGGTGCATGGCAGGATGGGTCGCAGGTTCAAACATGGCCTCCACAGGCGCCAGGAGCGCCTCCACATCGCCCTTCACGTCAAAGAAATCGATAGCCTGCTCTTTGCGGCCCCATTGCAAGGTGTCGTTCGGGCCATACGCCAGGCCTGACACTCGCATAGGCTGATGAAAGCCCTCCACGGTGGTGTCCGTGTTGCGCACACTCGCGTCGCGCAGGAACACGCGGCCCAGTTCGAACACCCGCACACGCTGTGCTTTGCGGTCCAGGTTGAACTTCAAAACTTGTAGCAGAGAACCCAGCAAGGTAGAGCGCATCACGCTCATCTGGCTTGCAATGGGGTTCAGCAGCTTGATGGGTTGTGTGTTGGCGGCCAGTTCGTGCTCCCAACGCTCTTCCACAAAACTGAAGTTGATCGTCTCCTGGTACCCCAGGCCTGCCAATGAACGGCGCACCGCAAACGGGCTGCGCGTGGCCTCGGCCGGCAACTTGGGCGTAATGGGCGCCAGCGGTGGGGTGGTGGGGAGGTTGTTGTAACCCACCATGCGCGCCACTTCTTCGATCAGGTCTTCCTCGATCGTGACGTCGAACCGGAACGACGGTGGCGTGACGGTGAGCGTACCCTCGCCCTGCACCACGGGCAGCCCCAGACGCTGCAATGCATCAGCGCATTGCGCCTGGGTGAGGGGCATACCGATGACCTTGGCCGCACGTGCGACACGCAGTGCGACCGGCCGGGGTACCGGCAGATTCACCGCCTGATCATCCATGGGGCCACATACCGTGTCAGGCGTACCGCAGATATCAATCACAAGCTGTGTGATGCGCTCGATGTGCTCCACTGTCAGGCTCGGGTCCACACCCCGCTCAAAGCGATGGCCTGCGTCGGTCGAGAAGCTGAAGCGGCGCGAGCGCCCTGCCACCGCCTTGGGCCACCAGAAGGCGGCCTCGATGTAAATGTGCTGGGTATCGTCGGACACTGCCGTGGCGTCGCCGCCCATGATGCCCGCCAGCGACTCGACTTGGCTGTCGTCGGCGATCACACCCACCTTGTCGTCCACGGTGATGGTGTTGCCGTTGAGCAGCTTGAGCTGTTCACCGGGCTTGCCCCAGCGCACATCCAGGCCGCCGTGGATCTTGTCCAGATCAAAAATGTGAGATGGGCGCCCCAGCTCAAACATCACATAGTTGGAGATATCCACCAACGGCGACACACCACGCTGGCCGCAACGGGCCAGGCGATCCAGCATCCATTGGGGCGTGGCAGCCCGCGTGTTCACGTTGCGCACGACGCGACCGGAGAAGCGGCCGCACAGGTCAGGAGCGCTCACCTTGACCGGCAACCGGTCGGCAAGCTTGGTAGCAACGGCGGGGAACGAGGGTTGCTGCAGCGGCACCCCGGTCAGTGCGGACACTTCGCGTGCAATCCCATAGACGCTGAGGCAATGCGCCAGGTTGGGCGTGAGCTTGAGGGTGAACAGCGTGTCATCCAAGTTCAAGTGTTCACGGATGTCCTGGCCCACCGGCGCAGAAGCATCGAGTTCGAGCAAACCGCCATGGTCCTCGGACAGCTTGAGTTCGCGCGCCGAGCACAACATGCCCTGGCTTTCCACACCGCGCAGCTTGCCCACCTTGATGAGGAACGGCTTGCCGTCATCACCCGGCGGCAGTTCGGCCCCCACCAGCGCACAAGGCACCTTGATGCCCACACGGGCGTTGGGAGCACCACACACGATATTCAGCAAGGCCCCCTGCCCCACGTCCACCTGGCACACGCGCAGGCGGTCGGCGTCCGGGTGCTGAACGGCTTCCTTGATTTCGCCGACCACAATTTTCGTGAAAGGCGGCGCCACGGGCCGCAATTCTTCAACTTCCAGACCCGCCATGGTCAGCGTGTCGGCCAGTTCTTGGGTGGTCAGCGGTGGGTTGCAAAATTCGCGCAACCAGGACTCAGGGAATTGCATAGTGAAGAGATTCTTTGGCGTTTGCTCTGAAAAAATAGCTGCTTGCGCTTGTTTGTTCTTTATTTCAATGTCAAAAGGCGATGAAACCCATTGAAATCAAGCGCTAGCAGCTCACTTTTTTGCTTTATTGGAACTGCGACAGGAAACGAATGTCGCCGTCGAAGAACAGGCGCAGGTCGTTCACGCCATAGCGCAACATGGTCAGGCGGTCCGGTCCCATGCCAAAGGCAAAGCCGATGTACTTTTCGGGGTCGAGGCCCATGTTGCGCACCACGTTGGGGTGCACCTGGCCCGAGCCTGCCACCTCCAGCCAACGGCCGGCCAATGGGCCCGTCTGGAACTGGATGTCGATCTCGGCGCTGGGCTCCGTGAAGGGGAAGAAGCTGGGACGGAAGCGCAGCACGAGGTCGTCACTCTCGAAGAACGTGCGGCAAAAATCCGTGAAGATGACCTTCAGATCCTTGAAACTCACGTTTTCGCCAATCCACAGGCCTTCGCACTGGTGGAACATGGGCGAGTGCGTGGCGTCACTGTCCACCCGGTAGGTGCGGCCGGGGGCAATGACGCGGATCTCGGGCATCGCCTGACCGGCATCGAGCGCAGCCCGGTGCTTTTTGACATGCTGCACCGCGTGGCGGATCTGCATGGGGCTGGTGTGCGTGCGCAGCAGGTTGGGGGCAGTGGCAGTGCCGCCCTCGACATAAAACGTGTCATGCATGGACCGCGCAGGGTGGTCTTCCGGCGTATTCAATGCGGTGAAGTTGAACCAGTCGGTTTCGATCTCGGGGCCTTCGGCGACGTCAAAACCCATGGAGCCAAAGATGCCCTGGATGCGTTCGAGCGTGAGGGACACCGGGTGAAGACCACCCTGCCCGCGCTGGCGGCCTGGCAGGCTCACATCCAATGCCTCGGCCTTGAGCTGAAGCTGCAATTCTGCGTCGGCCAGCGCCTGGCGCCGTGCGGTCAGTGCGGCTTCAATGGCTTGCTTGGCCACATTGATGGCTGCGCCACGGGATTTTTTTTCCTCGACGGACAGCTGCGCCATGCCCTTCATCAGCTCGGTCACGCGGCCCGACTTGCCCAGAAACTGCGCCTTGGCGTTTTCCAGATCAGCGGGGGTGGCGCTTTGGGCAAACAGTTGCGTCGCGCTCTCGACCAGGGAATCCAACTCGTTCATACGACTCTTTATCGCTCGTGAAAAATAAACAAGGGCTAGCGCCTTTTCAAGCTCTAGCCCTTGCTGTTATTGCGCAAGCAGCTATCAGAACGATAGCCGCTCATCGTGATCTCAAGCAGCCAGCTTGGCCTTGACTTGGTTCACGATGCTGCCAAAGGCAGCCTTGTCGTGCACGGCGAGGTCGGCCAGCATCTTGCGGTCGATCTCGATGGATGCCTTCTTCAGGCCGTTGGCGAACTGGCTGTAGGTCAGGCCCAGTTCACGGGCAGCGGCGTTGATACGGGCGATCCACAACTGGCGGAACACGCGCTTCTTGGTGCGGCGGTCACGGTAGGCATATTGCCCAGCCTTCATTACCGCCTGTTTGGCGATACGGTAGACATTACCGCGGCGACCACGGAAGCCCTTGGCAAGGGCGAGAACTTTCTTGTGACGGGCACGGGCCGTTACACCACGTTTGACGCGAGGCATGTATGTACTCCTTGTTCGTCGTTATTAAAGGCCAGCACTGGGCAGCATTTGTGCGATCGAGCCCATGTTGGTCTCATGCACAGCAACTGCACCACGCAGGTGGCGCTTGTTCTTGGTGGTCTTCTTGGTCAAGATGTGACGTTTGAAGGCTTGACCGCGCTTGACGGTGCCACCGGGACGAACGCGGAAACGTTTTTTCGCGCTGCTCTTGGTCTTCATTTTGGGCATGTGAATGCTCCTTTTGTTTGTGCTCGTGAGGCGTTTGCAAACCGATCTGCAAACTTGTTGGCCCCGAGCCACTTTTATCGAAGGGTTCGCACCCTTCGCTCAGCAGTGCCGAAACACTGCCTTTTTGAACCCTGCCCCGATGACGGAGCAGCATTCAAAATCTCATACCAACCCGCACAACTTCAGACTGCGGTGCCCGTTGCCGGAGCAACCTCTGCTGCTGGCTTGGCACCAGCAGGCTTTTTCTTGCCCGGGGCAATCATCATGATCATCTGGCGGCCTTCCAGCTTGGGAAACTGCTCGATGATGATGCTGTCTGCCAATTCGTCACGAATCCGGTTCAGCAAAGCCAAGCCCAGTTCTTGGTGCGTGATTTCGCGCCCCCGGAATCGCAGCGTGATCTTGCACTTGTCGCCATCCGCCAGAAAACGGCGGATGTTACGCATCTTGATGTTGTAGTCGCCATCGTCCGTGCCCGGACGGAACTTGACTTCCTTGATCTCAATGACCGTTTGCTTGGCTTTGGCTTCCGCCGCACGCTTTTGCTCTTGGTACTTGAACTTGCCGTAGTCCATGAGGCGGCACACTGGAGGGTTCGCCGTAGCGGCGATTTCCACCAGATCCACATCCAACTCGCCCGCCATGCGCAGGGCTTCCATCAGACTGACAACCCCCAAAGGCTCGTTATCAGGACCCGAAAGACGGACCTCCGGAGCCATGATTTCACGGTTCAGGCGGTGCTTGCGCTCTTCACGGTGGCGACGATCACGAAATTCAGTAGCGATGGCTATCTTCCTTCAATCAAAATACTACAAACTTTGTAGCTACAACCGTACACATGGCAGGCGCCGAAGCATGTTTTCACTAAAAATCAGGCTTTGGTGGCAATGTCTTGGGCGATCAGCTCAGCGAACGCTTCAACAGACATCACGCCGAGGTCACGATTGCCCCGGCCGCGCACTGCGACGGCTCCTGCGGCCTTTTCCTTGTCGCCCGCGACAAGGATGTACGGCAGCTTTTGCAACGAATGCTCACGTATTTTATACGTAATCTTTTCGTTGCGCAGATCGACCGCCACCCTAAGGTCTTGATTCGGAAGTGCTTTTTGCAGTTTTGCGGCAATTTCGCGACAGTAATCGGCCTGTGCGTCGGTGATGTTGAGCACCGCAACCTGCACCGGAGCGAGCCAGACCGGGAACGCCCCGGCATAGTGTTCGATCAGCATGCCAATGAACCGTTCCATGCTGCCCACGGTTGCACGGTGCAGCATCAGTGGGCGCTTGCGGCTGCCGTCTTCGGCCACGTATTCGGCGTCCAGACGCTCGGGAAGGTTGGGGTCGATCTGCATCGTGCCGCACTGCCATTGACGGCCCAGCGCGTCCTTGAGCGTGTACTCGATCTTCGGACCATAGAACGCACCTTCGCCTTCGGCAATCTCGAACTCGCAACCCGAATGGCGCAGGCCATCCATCAGCGCCTTCTCCGCGCGGTCCCACGACTCGTCCGTGCCAATGCGTGCCTCGGGCCGTGTGGCCACCTTGTAGATGATGTCGGTAAAGCCAAAGTCCTTGTAGACCTTCTGCACCAGCGCCGTGTAGTTGGCGCACTCTTCTAGCACCTGCTCTTCCGTACAGAAAATGTGCCCGTCATCCTGCGTGAAGCCGCGCACGCGCATGATGCCGTGCAGGCCGCCCGTAGGCTCATTGCGGTGGCAGGCACCGAACTCGCCGTAGCGCAATGGCAGGTCGCGGTAGCTCTTGATCCCCTGCTTGTAGATCAGGATGTGGCCGGGGCAGTTCATCGGCTTGAGCGCGTACTCGCGCTTTTCCGACTCGGTCGTGAACATGTTGTCGCGGTACTTGTCCCAGTGGCCCGTTTTCTCCCACAGGCTCTTGTCCAGGATCTGCGGACCCTTCACCTCCTGGTAGCCGTTATTGCGATAGACGCGGCGCATGTACTGTTCCACCTCCTGCCACAAAGCCCAGCCCTTGGGGTGCCAGAACACGGTGCCGGGCGAATGCTCATCCATATGGAAC
Source organism: Acidovorax sp. sif0632 (assembly GCF_019218805.1). NCBI lineage: Bacteria > Pseudomonadati > Pseudomonadota > Betaproteobacteria > Burkholderiales > Comamonadaceae > Acidovorax > Acidovorax sp. sif0632. Next base: position 503,376 of record NZ_JAHUWW010000003.1, read on the forward strand.
AGATCCAGTTCACGACCCAGCTTGCGGTGGTCGCGCTTTTCGGCCTCTTCCAGCATGGTGAGGTACTGCTGCAGTTCTTCTTTGGAAGTCCAGGCCGTGCCATAAATACGCTGCAGCATCTCGTTGCGGTGGTCGCCACGCCAGTAGGCGCCCGCTACCTTCATGAGCTTGAAGAACTTCAGCTTGCCCGTGCTGGGCACGTGGGGGCCACGGCATAGGTCTTCGAAGTTGCCTTCGCGGTACAGACTCACGTCTTCATTGCTGGGGATGCTCGCAATGATCTCGGCCTTGTAGTGCTCGCCCAGGCTCTTGAAATAGGCCACGGCCTCGTCGCGCGGCAGAACGCGGCGTACCACGGGCTCGTCCTTGGCGGCGAGTTCGGCCATGCGCTTTTCGATGGCCACTAGGTCCTCAGGCGTGAAGGGGCGCTTGTACGCAAAGTCGTAGAAGAAACCGTTCTCGATCACCGGGCCGATGGTCACCTGGGCTTCCGGGAACAGCTCCTTGACGGCATAGGCCAGCAAGTGGGCTGTGGAGTGGCGAATGACCTCCAGGCCATCGGCATCCTTGGCCGTGATGATGGACAGTGGGCTGTCGGCCGTGATCTGGTAACTGGTGTCCACCACCTTGCCGTCAATCTTGCCGGCCAGAGCCGCCTTGGCCAGACCGGTGCCGATAGAGGCCGCCACTTCGGCCACCGTGACAGGACCCGGGAATTGGCGCTGCGAGCCATCAGGAAGCGTGATGTGAATCATGGGAGTAACTCTTTCTTTTCAATCAGTGCAATGGATGCGGGCACGCGCCAGGCCCAGAAACAAAAAAGCGCGGAACGGGTCCGCGCTTTCTGGATGAGGAGTGCAATCTCGTGCAGGCGCGAACAGCCAGCCTTAACGGCCAGTCAACATCTCCGATGTAGTTCGCGGTGTCATAACCAGATTGCCTTTCTCGCTCTTGTAAGTGGAATTTTTGGCATTTTACCCCCGCCCCGGGATCGATTGCCCAGACAACGCGCTTGCGCACATCATCAAAGACGTTTCGCTTACACAACTGGAGCACCCATGAACACGCCCGCCCCATGAGCAAAACTGTGCGATGATTTTTGGCGGTAGTCAATCTGGCAACTACAGTCGGTGCGTCGAAATGTGAGAAAGTCCTGCACTAGGGTGTCACCAAGCCAGGCGTCCCGGTAACACGGGCGTCAAGCAACAGCACCCCGCTAGCACCGATTGCGCAGCCACACCCCAAGGCAGCACTTCGGTACCCCCCCCACACTGGCTCGTAGCTGATCTTCGGCCAGGATCGGCTTTATGAGAATGTTTATGCACCCTGAGATTTCCGTTGTCATCCCTGTCTATTGTGAAGAAGCCGGCATCCGCTTCACCTTGGGGGAGGTCGAGAAATTTCTGGCTGTGTCAGCCTCCACCTGGGAAATCGTGGTGGTGGATGATGGGTCCAAAGACAACACATGGAATGAAATTACCGCCATCTCTCAAACCATGGCCCGGTTGCGGGGTCTGCGCCTGAGTCGCAATTTTGGCAAGGAAGCGGCGGTGTCGGCGGGCCTGGAGGCGGCACGAGGCAAGGCGGTGATCATCATGGACGGCGACATGCAGCACCCTCCTTCCCTGCTCCCGACCATGATCGAAACTTGGCGCACTGGCGAGTTCGACATCGTGGAAGCGGTCAAATCCAGCCGGGGCGACGAATCCAGCCTCTCTGCTGCACGGGCAAAACTGTTTTATCTTATTTTGCGGGCGTTCTCCGGCCACGACTTGAACGGCGCGTCCGACTACAAACTGCTTGATCAACGGGTCATCGAGGCGTATCGCACGATGAAAGAACGCAACGTCTTCTTTCGCGGCATGATCAGCTGGATGGGGTTCCGGTCTACGCAGATCCCCTTCGAGGTGGAGCCCCGCATCGCTGGAGATTCGGGATGGTCTGTCTTTGGCCTGATTCGCCTTGCGGCCGTTGCCGTCACAAGTTTCAGCACTTTTCCACTGCACCTGATCACAATCTTTGGTGTGCTCTTCTTCGCATTTTCCGTCATGCTGGGGATGCACACGGTGTACATGAAGTTATCGGGAGCGGCGATCAACGGCTTTACCACCGTCATCTTGCTGCTACTGATCATCGGCAGCTCGCTGATGATTGGCCTCGGAATCATCGGGGAGTATCTCGCGCGCATCTATGACGAGGTCAAACAACGACCCCGCTACATCGTCTCCCAGAAGCTGCCTCTGAACCAACCCGACAACCCCGCTAGCCCTTGATCCGGCAACGCAGGCCGCACGCCTGAGCGCTCCATGGCGCACTGACCCTTCTTTCTCCACCACGCGGGGGTCACGGCACCGCTATTTCACATTCACCACTGCCCTCATGCCCTCCTTTTCCAAACTGCTTCGCTATGGCGTTGTGGGTGTTATCGGTGCCGTGGTGCACATGTCCACCCTGTTCCTGCTGGTGGAGCTTGGCTTAACAGGGCCGGTCGTTGCCACCACCACAGGGTTTGTATTTGCACTGCTGATCTCCTACGGAATGAACAGGATCTGGACCTTTGGATACGTTGGCAGCTACTGGGCTTCGCTGATCAGGTACTGCATCGTGTCGCTGATCGGCCTGGGGCTGAACATCCTCATCATCAAGCTGTTCACGGATTTTCTGGGCCTGTGGTACGGCTGGGGGGCGTTTGTAGCTGTGGGCGCCGTGGCACTGAACAATTTCCTTCTCAACAACGCCTGGACCTTCACGCACAAGACCTCGGACATGCCCTAAACAAGCTCTGGCAACGGCCCATCACACCCCGCGCAACAGGGGTCTTGGGCTCTCTTGCCCTTCGAGGAACAGGGCGCAGCCCCCGGCAACAAGACGATCAAAAGGGTAGACATGCAGACAGCCGCTTTGATGACCCGCCAGCGAACATCAAGCTACTGGATAGCGCTGATCTTTGTCGCCATCCTGGGGGCCATACAGGTCTACTTCTTTGACATTACATTCCACGGCCCTGACCAGATCCGCGACGTGGAAATAGCACGCAGACTGATCCATCACCGGGAATGGCCGCTCAACGGTCCTCCGCTGTTCGGGGAACGTTTCAACCTGCCGCCAGGTTTTTACTACCTGCTCGCCCTGCCCCTTCTGGTCAGGGACACCGAGGCTGCGATCTTCATCACATTCGGCGCTCTGTTTGCGCTGTCGGTCTGGTATCTGCTCCGCGTCATCCACGCACAGTTGGGTTCCAGATGTGCACTTGCCTATGCAGTGCTGGCATTCCCCGTCTTTGCGTCTTTCTACACCCACAGCGCCTGGAATCCTGCTCTGGTGATGACATTGAGCAATGTGGTCCTGGGGTTGTTCATCAGCCTTGCGCAACAGCACCGTCACGATGGGCTGTTGCTTCCGCTTGCGGCATTCCTGCTTGTACAAATCCACCCCTCTGCAGCGCCATTGTTGCTGGGCCTGGGAATCTACGCACTGCTGAACTACCAGGTTCTCCTGAACCGTAGAACGCTGGCTTCCCTGCTCCTCATTGCAGGGCTGACAGCCGTGTGGGGAAGTCAATCAGGGGCCGTCTCGAAGCTGTTGTCGCCCGCGCCTGCGTCGGCCGCCACAGCCTCCGGCCATGGCTGGCTCAGCAATCTGTTGGACATGGACAAATGGCGTGACGTTTTCCTGATGCCCTACAGCGCCATTGAGAGCATCCAGCCGGCCATCAGTGGACTGGGCGCACTGACGGCCTTTCACCTGACTCTGATGCTGGGAGGGGTGTTGCTGGGCATCGTCTTTGCAGCAAAAGAGCGGGCCCTCCGCTGGATATTGCTCACCACGGTGCTGTGGTTCATCGTTTCCATGGCTTTTCTAAGCCAGGGCGCTTTTTGGCACCTGGACGTGGTGCACCCGTGGCTTGCAGTATTGGCGGCCTATGGTTTGGCGCGCGCCAGCGAAAAAGCGTCACTTTCGACCGGGCACTTCAATGCCCTAGCCACAACATCCTTGGTCCTCGTTGTCGTCGCCCATCTGAACCTTTACCTTCAGTTCGAGAAAAGGGGCAAATACGATCTCCTGCTCGCGTCGCTGTTTTTCCCCAAACTCGAACCCCTGGAATACAAGATTCCGGGGTACACATTCAAGTACCTGCATGCGATGCGCGACGGCCTGTCGAGCCGAGGGATTTGCCAGGACCAAGTCATCGGCCTGGACCCCATGGTGATAGGCAACGCCGTCAACCGGACGCTCGACGCGCCTTGCCCCTCTCCGGCTACGACGGAGCAGGTTTCGCAGACCCTTTATTTCATCGCCAACGATCAGGATGCACTCCGGTTCGACTTCACCAAAGGCTTGCAGGCCATGACCACAGTGGGCGCCAGCGCGATTTATGCAGTCCGCAACACTGGTGCGCTGGTCAATGGCAAGGCAGAAAACAATGTCCTGTCCAACAAAAAGATCGACTACATGACCTTCCTGCCAGCACGACTCGCAGAAGGCCTGACCCTCACCCTCCCGCCTGCGCCAGAAACCATCGTGCGTGTTGCCTTGCGGTGCGGCAGGGACTACCCCATCGAACAACAGGCCCATTGGAAGGTGCAGGGCGCCGAGTACAAAAAACCCCTGACCACCGCGCACGCCCGGTACCTTGGTTCCAACTACTACGATCTGGAGTGGACACTGACCATGCCCGCAAGCCAAGTCTACGGCGCCACCATTTCGTCGACGCTGGGCCCACTGGACTGCGACGTTTCGGCAATTACCCGTCCCATCACTGCGCACTGAGGGGGCGAACTCCCCGGAAAGACCACGCAAAGCCCATGTGCGCGTACCGCCCGGCCCCGATGCGTCCAACACCAGACGAAAAAGAGAGACGGAAAAAAGCCACCCCAAGGGGTGGCTTTTTTTCTTGCTGTTGACCCGTCCTACCCAGCGTTGACACGTGGACCTTTCAAAAGGGCATGTGTCATGGAATCGAGTGTCAAACGCACGCAGCGCGACTACACGCTGGCCTTTAAATTGGCGGTGGTGGAGCAGGTAGAAAAAGGCGAGCTCACGTACAAAGAGGCGCAGCAGCGCTACGGCATTCAGGGCCGCTCGACGGTGTTGGTGTGGCTGCGCAAGCACGGCCGCCTGGGCTGGAGTCCTGCGGCATCATCCGCAGCCATGCCACTAGACAAGACCAAAGGACCGCTCACGCCCGAGCAGCAGATCAAGGCGCTACAGGTGCAGCTCGAGCAGGCGCAGGAGAAGGCCAGGCTGTTTGAAGCCGTCATCGATGTGCTGCGCAAGGACTACGGGGTGCGCGTCGTAAAAAAGCCTTTGGGCAAGTTCTCTCGCAAAAACTCATCGCAGGGTTGAGCGTGAAGAAGGCTTGCCAGCATATGGGCCACAGCCGTCAGGCGTACTACCAGGGCAGGCGCCGAGAGGCCGATCACCTCGCGAATGCGCAGGCGGTGGTGGAGTTGGTGCGCGAGCAGCGCATGCGTCAGCCACGCATCGGCACGCGCAAGCTGCACTATCTGCTGCACTATCTGCTGCACTATCTGCTGCAGGAGCCGCTGCAGCGCCAGGGAATAGGTCTGGGCCGGGATGCGATGTTCGACGTCCTGCGCAACGCCAGGCTGCTGGTGGCGCCCCGGCGGGCGTACCACAAGACGACCGACAGCCACCACCGCTTCAGGCGCCACCCCAACCTGCTCAAAGCCGGGCCACAGCAGATTCGCGCCAGCGCCAGCGAACAGGTCTGGGTAGCAGACATCACCTACTTGCCCACACACGGCAAGTTCGTCTACCTGAGTCTGGTCACGGATGCGTACTCCAGGAAGATCGTCGGCTGGCACGTGCATGAGAGCATGCAGACCGAGGAGGTGGCGCAGGCCATGAAGATGGCGCCATCGGGGCGACAGAGCAGTCGGCAGCTGGTGCACCACTCCGACAGGGGTATCCAGTACTGCTCGACGTATTACCAGGCCCTGCACAAGCGCCACGGAGTGATCTGCTCGATGACCGACGGTTACGACTGCTACCAGAACGCGCTGGCCGAGCGGGTCAACGGCATTCTGAAGACCGAGCTCTTGTTGCAGCGCCCTGCGGATCTCGCCCAGGCCAGACGCATGGTCGAGCAGTCGGTGCGCATCTACAACTGCGAGCGGCCACACCTATCGCTGAAAATGCAAACGCCCGATGCGGTGCATCGGGCGTCGTTGGCCGGATAGTCCGGCTGAGTTTTAAACCGTCCTGGGTGTCAACGCTATTTAGGACGGGTCATGTATCCCCATCCCCCGTACGGGGGATTTCAGATCAGTGGAACTGCTCTTCTTCGGTCGAACCCGTCAGGGCCTTCACGGAGGACGAGCCGCCCTGGATCACCGTGGTCACGTCGTCAAAGTAGCCTGCGCCCACTTCCTGCTGGTGCGACACGAAGGTGTAGCCCTTTTCGCGTGCTGCGAATTCTGGCTCTTGCACCATTTCGGTGTAGTGCTTCATGCCTTCGCCTTGAGCGTATGCATGGGCGAACTGGAACGTGTTGAACCAGTTGATGTGAATACCGGCCAGCGTGATGAACTGGTACTTGTAGCCCAGGGCCGACAGGTCTTCCTGGAAGGAGGCGATCTGCTTGTCGTTGAGGTTCTTCTTCCAGTTGAACGAGGGCGAGCAGTTGTACGACAGCAGCTTGCCGGGGCAGGCGGCGTGCACAGCTTGCGCAAATTCACGGGCGAAGCCGATGTCTGGCACGCCGGTTTCGCACCACACCAGGTCGGCGTAGGGAGCGTAGGCCACGCCACGGCTGATGGCTTGCTCCAGGCCGTTCTTGACGCGGTAGAAGCCTTCTTGCGTGCGCTCGCCGGTCAGGAAGGGCTTGTCGTTGGCGTCGTGGTCGGACGTGATCAGGTTGGCGGCTTCAGCGTCGGTACGGGCCAGAACGATGGTGGACACGCCCATCACGTCAGCGGCGAAACGTGCGGAGATCAGCTTTTCGCAGGCTTCTTGCGTAGGCACCAGCACCTTGCCACCCATGTGGCCGCACTTCTTCACGGCAGCCAGTTGGTCTTCGAAGTGAACGCCAGCAGCGCCGCTTTGAATCATGTTCTTCATCAGTTCAAAGGCGTTCAGCACGCCGCCGAAACCGGCTTCTGCATCGGCCACGATAGGCAGGAAGTAGTCGATGAATTCCTTGTCGCCGGGGTTGATGCCACGGCCCCACTGGATTTCGTCAGCGCGCTTGAAGGTGTTGTTGATGCGGCGAACCATGGTGGGCACCGAGTCGTAGGCGTACAGCGACTGGTCGGGGTACATGGTTTCGCTGGTGTTGCCGTCAGCTGCCACTTGCCAGCCCGACAGGTACACGGCTTCGAGGCCTGCCTTGGCCTGTTGCATGGCCTGGCCGGCGGAGATGGCGCCGAACGCGTTGACGTAGCCCTTCTTGGCGCCGCCGTTGATCTTGTCCCACAGCTTTTCAGCGCCGCGCTTGGCCAGCGTGTGCTCAATGGGCAACGAGCCGCGCAGACGCACCACGTCGGCAGCGGAGTAGCCGCGCTTCACGCCCTTCCAGCGGGGGTTGGTCGCCCAGTCTTTTTCCAGGGCGGCAATTTGCTGTTCGCGGCTCAGTTGTTCGTTGAGGGATTGGGGCATGAGATCACTCCAGAGGTTGGTTGAAAACGCCGGGCTGCTTGTGCCGCCCTTGGAGACAACTTTAAGTCTTCTATAAGACTTGCGCAAGCTCTTATGTCTTATAGAAGATATAAATTTTCTCTTTGAAAAACAACAACTTAACCACAGCATTTCTCAATACAGAAATTGATTTCTCATATCGAGAAAAAATGCGGCAATGCAACATCTATCGTATTCCACATTGAGGAATCAAAATTCCGCATTACAAAAAAACAGAGATCAGCATTCACAACGCGGCCAAAGGCGGCGCTTGCAGCCAGTCCCCCCCGGCAATCCGGGGTGCCGAGACTACATACCGGGGATTGATCTCATAGACCAGGCAAGGCACGCCCTGCCCGCCCACATCAACCACGATCTCGCGCTTCACATACTCGTCACTGGGGGTCGCCCCCAGGTCCTCGATCTCGTCCAGTACGGCTTCCAGCGCTGGCTCGATGGCATACACCTCCCCGTGCACCACCCCCAGGGGCCCGCCCAACGCCATGCCGGGATAGGCCCCCAGGTGGTAGAGCCCCCCAGGCACCTGGGCGGCCCCCATGAATCTTGGCGCCGGGCGAAGGCGGGTGATGTCATTGGATCCGCCGCGCCGCAAGGTGCCATAGACAAAGACGTGGCGTGCAGGGCTGGCGGGCGGGGTTTCGTCGGGCATGATGCGCACCTCCTTTGCGTTGAGCGATCACCAGTCTAGTGAACACCACTCCCAGCCGCCCCTTTGCCTACCTGTGCCTGGCCCTCAGCATGGCGCTGGTGGGCAGCTACGTGGCGCTGTCCAAACCGCTGGCCGCCGTGCTGCCGGTTTTTCTGCTCGCATGGATGCGTTTTGGCATTGGTGGCATAGCCATGCTGCATTGGCTCCGCAAACCTGTGGATGAGCCGCCCCTCGCCCCACAAACCCGGCGGCTGCTGTTTCTGCAGTCGTTTCTGGGCAATTTCCTGTTCACCATCTGCATGATCTATGGCGTGAGCCTCACCGATGCGGTCACGGCCGGAGTGACCCTGGCCGCGATTCCCGCCGCTGTGGCGGTGATGGGCTGGCTCTTTTTGCACGAACGCGTGGCGCCACGCACCTGGGCCGCCGTGGTTTGTGCCGTGGCGGGGATTGCCTTGTTTTCGCTATCAAAACAAGAGCATTCAGCGCATATTGGACAAGCGCTAGGCACCCAAAATACTCAAAACCTTGCATGGTTGGGGCCCTTGCTGCTGCTGGGCGCGGTGGTGTGCGAAGCTGCTTACACGGTGATCGGCAAGATGCTCACCAGCAGTCTGGGCCCCAAGCGCATCACCTCGCTCATCAACCTGTGGGGCTTTGTGCTGTCCACGCCTTTCGGGCTGTACGCCGCCTGGCATTTTGACTTTGCCGCCGTAGGCTGGGGCACCTGGACGCTGCTGGTGTTCTACGCGCTGGCCGCCTGCGTGTGGACGGTGTGGCTCTGGATGACCGGGCTCAAGGCCGTGCCGGCTGCTCAGGGCGGCGTCTTCTCGGTCATGTTGCCATTGAGCGCGGCCCTGGTCGGCGTGCTCGTGCTGGGCGAATCACTGACCGTCTGGCAATGGGCGGCGTTTGCCATCGCGCTGGCCAGCATGCTGCTGGCCACCCTGCCCTCACGCACAGCGCTGCGTGTCGGCCGACGCGACAATCAAGCAGGGTGACGATAGCCCGACCGCGATCGCTACGCAGCCAAGGGCTGTGTGCTGACCACGATGCCATCCGCATCGGCATACAGCCAGTCGCCCGGCCGCACCCAGACCCCCTGGATCTGCACGGCCACATCGCGCTGCCCCTCGCCACGGCGCTCGGTGGGCAATGGCATCAACCCCAGCGCACGAAGGCCGACGGCTGCCGCGTTCAGTTCGGCCACGTCACGCACGCAGCCATCCACCACCAGGCCGGCCCAGCCATTGCGCGCAGCGGCAGCCGCCAGATTGCCACCCACCAGCGCGCGGCGCAGCGATCCACCCCCATCCACCACCAGCACGCGGCCCTCACCCGGTGACTCCACAGCTGCCTTGACCTGCGTGTTGTCCTCATGGCACTTGACGGTGCTTACGGGGCCCGCAAACGCGGCCACACCGCCAAAACTCTGGAAAACGGGGGGCAAAACGCGGAAAGACCCGCTCATATCACCCTTGTGCTCGTCGCAAAAATCACAGGTGCTGAAGGGGGTGGAGGAAGGTGCAGCAGTCATGTTTCGAAAGCCTTTCAGGCGGAATGGACAACAGGGAAAGCGGCTAGGAGGCTGCGCGGCAGAAGGAACATCGGCTGCAACGTGCGATAAACCGGGAATCGCGCGGTACTACCTCCTGCGCCCAGAGGTCCACCCTGGGCTTGTCGGCTGCACCGCGCGATTCCCGGTTTTCGCGCGTTTCGCTTCGACGCCTTCTGCCGCGAAGCCTCCTAGCGCCGGGCCACGCAGGTTGCCCCGCATTGTCATACAGCCCCAGGGGCAGGCCCTCAAACGCGGCCAGCGCAGGCCGCTTTGTCAAGGCAGGAGCGCTGCGTGGGCTACTTATTGGCCTGCACGCGGCACCACGGCTACAAATCGAGGCAAAAAAAGCCGTTTCTCCCTTGGAAACGCGTTTTTTTCCCAGTAGCATCAGCCTGCCAGTGGGAAAGCCTAGTTTTCGCTGGTGAAAATTTACTTCCAACAAGGAAAACCCAACATGGCAACTGCAAAAAAAGCTCCGGCAAAAACAGCCCCCGCAGCCAAGACGGCTGCTGCCCCCGCCAAGAAGCGCACCCCCAACGCTGCTTTCATGAAAGCGCTCACGCCCAGCCCCGCGCTGGCCGCCGTGGTGGGCTCGGCACCGCTGCCACGCACGGAGATCATCAGCAAGCTGTGGGTCTACATCAAGGCCAACAACCTGCAGGACGCCACCAACAAGCGCAACATCAACGCCGATGCCAAGCTCAAGGAGCTGTTCGGCAAGCCCCAGGTCTCGATGTTTGAGCTGGCTGGCCTGATTGGCAAACACGTCAAATAATCCCCGCACCTGGTGCACCAAAGAAGCCGGCTCAGCCGGCTTTTTTTCGCCTGTACTCCGGCAGACTGTGGCGCATTAACATCAATGCAAATGAGAATGACCCGCATTTGATGTAACATAATGAAGCAAGTCGAAGCACAGCCATGTTGATCTAGCCACTGCCTCTCGCCTGCGCCTGGCGCCCCGCGCGCCATCAGCACATCCCCACCGACGGAGGCCATCTTGGCAAAACCACGCGCTCAGCGCCGCAGCTCCGTGCTGCGCCCACAACAATCCTCTCCTTCCTTCGTGTCAACTACACCGCGCAGCCTGTCGTCCGACAAGGCCCTGCTCCCGCTGGGCGCACTCATGTTGGCTGCCTCTGTGGGCGCCATGGCACAGACCGGCACCCAGGAAACCACCCTGTCCACCGTGACGGTGAAAGAAGCCGCCGAAGTGCAAGGCAAAGACACCTTGCTGCTCAAGAAGACCACGGTCGGCAAGGGCAAGCAGGACATCAAGGACATTCCGCAGTCGGTGACGGTGTTCACCGAAAAGCAGATGAACGACCGCAACATGGACGACTTCCGCGAGGTGCTGCGCAACACTGCGGGCGTGACCTTCCAGTCGGGCGAGACGGGTGAAGAAGACGTGCGCCTGCGCGGTTTCTCCCTGGGCCAAGCGGGCGACATCTATGTGGACGGCATGAAGGATGCGCCGCTGATCGAACGCGACACATTCAACCTCGACCGCGTCGAAGTGCTCAAGGGCTCGGCATCCATGCTGTTTGGCAAGGGCTCGACTGGCGGCGTGGTCAACCAGGTCAACAAGGCCCCGTTGCTGATCGACCAGCACGAAGCCTCGTACACCTACGGCACCGGCCAATACCACCGTGCCACGGGCGACTTCAACTTCAAGACCGGCGAGAACGCGGCCTTCCGCCTGAACGCCATGGTGCAGGAGTTCGACAACTACGGCGCCAAGCAGGACAAGCGCGGCATTGCGCCCACGTTCGCCTGGGGCATCGGCACGCGCGATGAGTTCTCCATCGGCCTGTACTACCTCGAATCCAAGGGCCGCCCGCTGTACAACCACCCTTGGCGCGTGGTGGACGGCAAGATCAACACGCCGCTGGAAGCCCGCAACTACTACGGCCTGGCCAGCGACCACAACAACACCTCGGCGCAGCACGTCACGCTGGGCCACATCCACCGTTTTGACAACAACGGCGAGCTGAACACGCGCCTGCGCTACGGCACCTACGAGCGCGATCTGCTGGCCAGCACCATCGGCTTCCAGAACAGCGCCATCACGCTCGACCAGATCAACGGCAACACCGTGCTGACCCGTGGCTCCAAGGGCCGCCTGGGCGAAAGCGATGTGCTGCAGGTGCAAAGCGACTACAACAACACCTTCAACTGGGGCGGCAAGAAACACGCCGTGCTGGCGGGCGTCGACTATTACGACGACGATGCCAAGCGCAACCAGAACTATCCCAACACCACCACCCGCCCCACCACCACCGTCGGCTCGCCCAACGACGGCGCCTGGGTGGCCGATGGCCGCGCGCCCGTGCAGTGGAACACCTTCAAGTCGCGCAACCTGGGCCTGTACTTCCAGGACACGATGGCGCTGAACGACACCCTGAAGCTGGTGGGTGGCCTGCGTTATGACAACTTCAAGGCCTCCTACAAGAACGCCACCGGCGCACTGAGCAACTCCCGCTCCGACAGCCTGGTCAGCCCCCGCGTGGGCCTGCTGTTCCAGCCCAGCGAGCTGGTCTCGTACTACGCCTCGTTCGGCACTTCGTACAACACCTCTGGCGACACCTACCAGTTTGGCAACCCCGGCGCCAACACGGCCCGCACCGCCAACACCGACCCCGAGAAGAGCCGCAATTTCGAGATCGGCAGCAAGTTCGAGCTGTTCGAGCGCCGCGCGCTGCTGGGTGTGGCCGTGTTCCGCAGCGAGAAGTACAACGAGCGCAACACCGACCCCGACACCGCTGCCCAGCAAGAGCTGCTGTCCGGCAAGCGCCACGCCACCGGCATGGAATTCAACCTGGCAGGCCGCCTCACACCCCAGTGGGAAGTGTTCGCCAACCACACCTGGATTCCTTCGGCCAAGATCGACCGCAGCAACGTGGCGCTGGCGGCCAACGGCGGCGGTGCCCAGGTGCAGGGCGACCGCCCCGGCCTCACGCCCAAGCACAGTGGCAGCGTGTGGAGCACCTATGCCGTCACGTCCAAGCTGCGCGTGGGCGCTGGCCTGACCTACCGCAGCAAGCAGAACCCCGAGGGTTCGCGTGCGGTGTACGCCAGCGGCTTTGCCGTGATGGACGCCATGGCCGAGTACGCGTTTGACGACAAGACCACGCTCAAGCTGAACGTGAGCAACCTGTTCGACCGCACCTACGCCGACGGCCTGTACCGTGGCTTCTACACGCCGGGCGCACCCCGCGCCGTGCAGGTGTCCATCAAGACGCGCTTCTGACATTCGATGCGCTGATGCGCTGATGTTCTGACGAAACGACTCCGCCCCTTCACTGGGGCGGAGTCACAATCGGACTCCATGTTTCTGCACATTCCCCACGTTCTCACCGCCGAAGAAGTCGCCTTCTTCCGGCAACAGCTCTGGGCCCCCGACACCCCCTGGGTGGATGGCGCCCGCAGCGCAGGCGGCCAGGCCGTGCACCAGAAGAACAACCGGCAACTGGCCCAGGGCAGCGAGCTGTCGGCCCAGCTGCAGGGCCTGGTGAAGGCAGCGCTGCATCGCAACGCACTGTTTTTCTCGGCCGCCCTGCCACGCCGCATCTACAACCCGCTGTTCAACCACTACGGCGGTGGCTCCAACGCCTACGGCAACCATGTCGATAGCGCCGTCATGCACTCCAAGGCCGACAACGGCTGGGTGCGCAGCGACCTGTCGTGCACGCTGTTCCTCACGCCGCCCGACGAATACGAAGGCGGCGAACTCGTGGCCACCGAAGCCTGGGGCGAAAAACGCATCAAGCTGCCGGCAGGCGACATGGTTTTGTACCCCAGCAGCACCGTGCACCAGGTGTCGCCCGTCACACGCGGGCAGCGCATCAGCAGCTTCTTCTGGGTTGAGAGCATGGTGCGCGGGCTGGAGCAGCGGCAGCTGCTGTTCGACATGGACATGTCGCTGCTGCGGCTGCGCCAGAGCGTGGGCGAGACGGACCCGGCGGTCATTGCGCTCTCGGGCACGTACCACAACCTGCTGCGCATGTGGGCCGACGTGTGACCCGCCTCTCCTGGCATCCAGGCTCCACGGCCCCTGCGCGCCGTGGCCCCTGCCTTGCCAGATTTACTCCTATTTCAATAGCACCTCGCGCATACTGAACGCGCGCAAGGTGCTTTTTTTATTGGTATGACTGACACCCCCGCCCGCCACAGGCTGCCGCCCGAGATCGCCAACCTGGCCGACCATGAACTGCTGGCGCGCCAGCAGCTGGACGACAACGCCTGGGCCTACTTCAGCGGGGGTGCGGGCGACGAGATCACGCTGCGCGCCAACCGCAGCGCCTGGGACACTCTGCCCCTGTGGCCCCGCGTGCTGCGGCCGCTGGCGGGCGGCCACACCCGGGTGCAGCTGCTGGGGCGCACACTGGCCCACCCCATCCTGCTGGCCCCGGTCGCCTTCCAGCGCCTGGCCCACCCCGATGGCGAACTGGCCATGGCCTACGCAGCGGCCGCACTGGGCGCGGGCGTGGTGCTCAGCACCCAGGCCAGCGTATCGCTCGAAGCCGTTGCCGGCGCGGTGCAGCCTGACCCCGGGCGCGGCCCGCTGTGGTTCCAGCTGTACCTGCAGCATGACCGGGGCTTTACGCAGGCGCTGGTGCAGCGGGCCGAGGCGGCGGGCTACGAAGCCCTGGTGCTCACGGTGGATGCCCCCACCAGCGGCGTGCGCGACCGCGAGCGGCGCGCAGGCTTCCGGCTGCCACCCGGCGTGGGCCCGGTCAACCTAGCGGGCCTGCCCCCGCCGCCACAACCCGACCTGTGCCCCGGCCAGAGCGCGCTGTTTGACGGCCTGCTGCACCAGGCGCCCACCTGGGACGACGTGGCCTGGCTGCAGTCCATTACCCGCCTGCCCGTGCTGCTCAAGGGCGTGCTGCACCCAGCCGACGCACGCCAGGCCGTGGCAGCGGGTGCGGCGGGCCTGATCGTCTCCAACCACGGTGGCCGCACGCTGGACACCGCGCCCGCCACCGCCACCGCCCTGCCCCGCGTGGTGCAGGCCGTGGCCGACGCAGTGCCGGTGCTGGTGGACGGCGGCATCCGGCGCGGCACCGATGTGCTCAAGGCCATGGCGCTGGGCGCATCGGCCGTACTGGTGGGGCGCCCCGCCGTGTGGGGCCTGGCCAATGCGGGGGCCACAGGCGTAGCCCATGTGCTGCGCCTGCTGCGCGACGAGCTGGAAGTTGCCATGGCGCTCACCGGCTGCGCCACGCTGACCAACGCCACGCCTGCGCTGTTGGATGTCGGAGAAGACGCAGCCCGTCGCCCCAACCGGTGAGGGCCGCCGCCGTGGCCGCTGGCGAATAGCCTTGGGCCGGTGAGAAGTGTTGATGGCGATCAACGCCCTTCCCCCTGACGGCAGGAATGATTTATTGCAAATGCGATAGATTCGTATTTATAATAAGATCACCTTCAACAGCCAGCCACACTGCCTGCCGCCATGATCGTCTGTGTTTGCCGCCGGATTTCCGACCGTGAGATTGCCCGCCACGCACGTGCAGGCATGAGCTTTGACGAAATCCAGTTCGAACTGGGCGTGGCCACCCAATGCGGGTGCTGCGAAAGCTGCGCCCGGGATGTGGTGGCGCAGTGCAGTGCATCGAGTCCGGTGGCCGCCCTGCACAATGAGGCAGCGCCGAAAACGATCCAGCTTGCCAGCTCCATCCTGGAAAGCAAGTCATGGAACTCCTCTCTACACTCGCAGGCAGCCTGATCCTCGTCGCAGGCTCGGCCTGGTGGATCTTTCGCAAATAATCGAGGTCTTTTAGGGCGCTAGCGCTTGATTTACAAGCGCTAGCTGCTATCATTTTTATGTCTCACCCAGATCGATTTGCCACCCCCGGGGGCCTCAGCCGCAATACCGTGATCGTGGGCTCCGTCGTCGCACTGCATGTTGCGGGCCTCTGGGCCCTGCAATCGGGCCTGCTGCGCAAGGCCGCCGAAGTCATCGTGCCAGCAGAACTGCTGACCGAGTTCATCGCGCCCCCCGCTCCGCCCAAGGTCACCCCCCCGCCGCCAGCGCCACCCCCACCGCCCAAGCCCGCCCCCAAGGTGGCTCCGCGCCCCGCACCCATGCCGGTGGCCATTGCCGACCCCACCCCGGCGCCCAACGCCCCCACGGGCATCACCACACCCCAGCCACCTGCGCCGCCCATGGAGGCGCCCGTCGCCCCGCCTGCGCCTGCGCCAGCCCCCCCGGCTCCGCCCACACCGCCCAAGATCGAGCTGCCGTCGAGCGACGCCGCTTACCTGAACAACCCCAAGCCCAGCTACCCCGCCATCAGCAAACGCATGGGCGAACAGGGCAAGGTGGTGCTGCGCGTACTGATCGGCATCGATGGCACCCCGCAGAAGGTGGAAATCAACAAGTCCAGCGGCTTCGACCGCCTGGACCGGCAGGCCCAGGAGGCCGTCATGCGCTGGCGCTTCGTGCCGGGCAAACGCAACGGCGTGCCTGAGACCATGTGGAACCTGGTCCCTGTCAATTTCGTTCTCGAATAACCGCATTCACCACCAATCATCGCTTTAGGGAGTTTTCTCATGGAATCGCAATTCGGCATCGCCAACGTCTGGATCCAGGGTGACTTTGTCACCCGCGCCGTCGCCATCCTGCTGCTGGCCATGTCGCTGGCATCGTGGATCGTCATCCTCATCAAGGCGCTGGACATCATCAAGTTCAAGAAACACGCCCGCGCCGCACAGGATTTCTGGCACAGCGAAGACTTTGCCGCCGGCCTGACCAAGCTGGGAGCCGACCCCACCAACCCCTTCCGCCACCTGGCGCTGGAAGGCCGCGAAGCCACCGCCCACCACCGCAACACCAAGGCCCACCTGCACGACAGCCTGGACGTGAGCGACTGGGTCACCCGCTGCCTGCGCAACTGCATTGACGAGTTCACTGCACGCCTGCAATCGGGCCTGGCCATCCTGGCCTCGGTGGGTTCCACTGCGCCGTTCATCGGCCTGTTCGGCACCGTCTGGGGCATCTACCACGCGCTGCTGGCCATTGGCACCTCGGGCCAGTCCACCATCGACAAAGTGGCCGGCCCCATCGGCGAGGCGCTGATCATGACCGCCCTGGGCCTGGCCGTGGCCATCCCTGCCGTGCTGGGCTATAACGCGCTGGTGCGTGGCAACAAGTCCATCCTGGGCGGCCTCAACAGCTTTGCGCACGACCTGCATGCCTACTTTGTGACCGGCGCCCGCGTGAATGCGCCCGGCGAGCAAGGCAAGGTCCTGCCCATGAAGAAAGGTGGCTAAGCCATGGCCTTCGGAACCCAAGACGATGCCGATGACGTGATGAACGAGATCAACATGACGCCCCTCGTGGACGTCATGTTGGTGCTGCTCATCATCTTCATCATCACCGTGCCGGTGATGAAACACTCGGTGAACGTGGACCTGCCCCGCGCCACCAACCAGCCCGAGAACATCAAGCCCGAGACCGTGCGCCTGTCGGTGTCGGCCGATGGCAAGTACTTCTGGAACGAGTTCGAGGTCACGGAGGAAGAACTCTTCCCCCGACTGCAGACCGAGGCCGCCAAGGAACCCCAGCCCGACCTGCACATCCGTGGCGACAAGAACGTGCGCTACGAGTTCGTGGCCCAGGCCATGGCCGCAGCGCAGCGGGCCGGCGTGCGCAAGATTGGGTTCGTGACCGAGCCCCAGTCCTGAGTGGGTCGGGCTTTACAGGCGCAGTGAATCCATTTCGCCCGAATCAGCACCGCCTGCAGGTCACTTTCAAGAACGTTTTTACGCCTGTGCCCGGTGCAGCAACGCTGCCCGGGCACAGGCGTTGAAGGCCCTCAGAACCTGTTCAAAGTCTTTTCAGGGTCGCACAGGCCATAAAAAACAACAAAAAGAAACACCAAACCCGCTTGACTCGTAATTGCGAATCGTTATCATTAACAAAACGCACTGCAACGCAACAGGAATACTCTTCATGCAAGCCACACTGACCGCCGCCTCGCTCCTGCGTACTGCCCCTTCAGATCTGCCCGTGCCACGCACAGATCGGGACACGCCCCACCCTGCCGACGCAGTAGCTGGCGCCGTGGACAGCAGTGCCCTGCTTCAGGGTCAGAAAGCGGTAGCGATCAGCCACAACGGCTCGGTATATCGCCTGCAGGCCACCAAGCTGGGCAAGCTCATCCTCACCAAGTAATTGCACCAGGAACCAAGTTTCATCGTGGGGCGACTCCCGGGCTTGCAACAAGCTCGAAAGGGTCGTTTTTGCCAGCCAACGGGTTCGCCCGCGTAGCCAGGCTTTTTTTCTCCCCAGCTCTCCTCGCCCCAGGATTCATCGAACCCCATAAAAAAACCGGCCAGTGGCCGGTTTTTTTATGGGAGATGCTGGTCTGCCCTGAAGGTTTAAAGCTTTTTTGGTTGCTAGCGCTTGATGGAAAAGCGCCAGCAGCTATTAAGTCTATAGCAATCTCCAGCAACCCGCGGGTATCAAAGCCCCAGCGCTGCAATCCCGGCGCGGGCAATCTGCGCATCTTCCGTGGACTTCACACCGCTCACGCCCACGGCGCCCAGGCACTGGCCGTCCTTGAGGATCGGCACGCCGCCTTCGAGCAGGCCGTCGATCGTGGGGGCGCTCAGGAAGGATGTGCGGCCACCGTTGATCACGTCCTCGTACACCTTGCTCTCACGGCGGCCCAATGCGGCCGTGCGCGCTTTGGACGGGGCGATGTGGGACGACACCGCTGCGGCGCCATCCAGGCGCTGCAGCCACAGCAGATGGCCGCCGTCATCGACGATGGCGATGGTCACTGCCCAGTTGTTCTTGAGGGCTTCGGCTTCGGCCGCTGCGGCGACGGCCTTGACGTCGGCCAGTTCGAGTTCGTGTTTGGTTTTCATGGTGCGATCCGAGAAATGGAAAAGTAGAGAAATAGAGAGATGAAATGGAGGCTGTGCGGGCTGCCAACGGGCCAGCCCGGCACAAGAAGCGGCAAGCATAGCGGCATCCCAACCGCCCTTCACCCCCAGCCAGGGTGAAAGAACCCTTACCAAAAGTAGGTGACCGGATGCGGGTATTGCAGGGCCAAAAACCATCACCACCTAAAATTTGTCATGTCTGCGTTGTGCAGGCCAACAAGGAGAGACACAAGATGAATGACCAAGTCACCACCCTGGGCCACTCTGCGGGCTATGGCATCTCGCAGGAAGAGCGCCACAAGGTGCTTCGCAATACTTACTGGCTGCTCGCACTGAGCATGATCCCCACGGTGCTCGGCGCCTGGGTGGGCGTTGCCACAGGCATCACCCAGTCGCTGCGCGGCGGCGTGGGCCTGATCGTGTTCCTGGGCGGCGCGTTCGCTTTCATGTTCGCGATCGAAAAGACCAAGCGCTCGGCCGCTGGCGTGCCTGTGCTGCTCGCCTTCACGTTCTTCATGGGCCTCATGCTCTCGCGCCTGATCGGCATGGTGCTGGGCTTCAAGAACGGTACCGACCTCATCATGACGGCGTTTGCCGGCACCGCAGGCGTGTTCTTCGTGATGGCCAGCCTGGCCAGCGTGATCAAGCGCGATCTGTCGGGCATGGGCAAGTGGCTGATGGTGGGCGCTCTGGTGCTCATGGTCGGCGCTGTCATCAACGTGTTCGTGGGCTCCTCGGTCGGCATGATGGCGATCTCGGTGGCGGCCATCGGCATCTTCAGCGCCTACATGCTGTATGACTTGAAGCAGATCCTGGACGGCGGCGAAACCAACTATATCAGCGCTACCCTGGCTCTGTATCTGGACATCTTCAACGTGTTCCAGAGCCTGCTGGCCCTGCTGGGCATCATGGGCGGGGAGCGCGAGTAACCCGCGCACCTGCAAGCAGGTGATTTCCCTCAAAGGCTCCTTCGGGAGCCTTTTTTCTTGCGGCTTTGCACAGCCCGGGGCTCAATAGCGCGCACGGCGTGCCGATAATGCAAGTACATGTATCGCAAACCTTCCTCCAACGCACTACGGCTGCTGGCTCTTTCCAGCATCCTGCTGCTGACTGCCTGCGACAAGATTCCCGGCCTGGGCCCGGATCCGCGCGTCGCCCAGCGCGAGGAGGAAGCCAAGGCCATCGGCGGCGCCTGCCGCCACGCGCTGCGGGGCCTGGAAGACTGCTACACCTTGAACCCCAAGGCCCCCAAGGCCTCGGTGTTTGCCGGGTGGAAGGACATGGACGCCTACATGCGCGAAAACAAGATCGAAGGCGCACCGTCAGTGCTCGGCAAGGTCGAGAAACCCGAGCGCACCGAACGATCCAGCGACATCGAAACCGAGCCACGCGACCCGGCTGCCAGCCGCAATCGCAGCTAGCCCGCCCCGCAATCGACACCTGAGGAGGCAGGCAGCGCCGTTGTCGGCCTCCCCCCTTCGCTCAGTCGCGCTCGAACACCGCCATGCTCTCAACATGTGCCGTGTGCGGGAACATGTTCACCATGCCCGCCGCCGTGCACCGGTAGCCTGCCAGGTGCACGAGCAGCCCAGCGTCCCGCGCCAGTGTGGCGGGGTTGCAGCTCACGTAGACGATGCGCTTCGGCGGGGCCCAGCCCTCCGCCCCTGTTGGCAGCGGGCCCGCGCCTTCGGCGCCGATGCGCGCCTGCTCGATGTCGGCAAGGGCCTTGGCCAGGGCAAACGCCCCTTCGCGAGGTGGGTCCACCAGCCATTTGTCGGCAGATCCGTCGGCCACCAGCATTTCCGGGGTCATTTCGAACAGGTTGCGCGCTACAAAATCAGTAGCTGCTAGCGCTTTATGGTCAGGCGCCACGGCCTGATTCAATGCATAGTTTTCGCGCGAACGGGCCACCAGGGCCTCGCTGCCTTCGATGCCCAGCACCTCGCGCGCCTGTGTGGCCAGCGGGAGCGTGAAATTGCCCAAACCGCAAAACCAGTCGATCACGCGTTCGTGCGGCTGCACATCCAGCAGGCGCAGCGCACGCGACACCAGCACGCGGTTGATGTGCGGGTTCACCTGGGTGAAGTCGGTGGGCTTGAACGGCATGGTGATGCCAAAGTCCGGCAGCGCATAAGACAGCAGCTCGCCCCCTTCGTCCAGCAGCTTCACCGTGTCGGGCCCCTTGGGCTGCAGCCACCATTGCACGTGGTGTTCGGCCGCAAAGGCGCGCAACCGGGCGAGGTCATCCGTACTCAGCGGCTCCAGGTGCCGCAGCACCAACGCGGTTACGGTGTCGCCGCAGGCCAGTTCGATCTGGGGGCAGGTGTCGCGCGCATCCATGCCGGCAATCAGCGCGCGCAAGGGCATCAGCATGGCGTCCACATGGGGGGGCAGCACGGGGCACTGCTGCATGTCGGCCACATAGCGGCTCTTGCGCTCATGGAAACCGATCAGCACCTGGCCCTTCTTGATCACATGGCGCACCGACAAACGGGCGCGGTAGCGATAACCCCAGGACGGGCCTTCGATGGGCCGCAGCATGGTCTGGGCCTTGACCTTGCCCAGGTGCCAGAGGTTGTCTTCGAGCACGCGCTGCTTGACGGCAACCTGGGCGCCCACGTGCAGGTGCTGCATCTTGCAGCCACCGCAGGCACCGGCGTGCAGGCCAAAGTGCTGGCAGCCGGGGCGCACACGCTGCGACGATTCGCGGTGAATCGCCACCAGGCTGGCCTGCTCCCAGTTGTTCTTTTTGCGGTGGGTGTTGGCGGTGACCAGCTCGAACGGCAGGGCACCGTCGATGAAGATCACCTTGCCGTCGGGCTTGCGGGCAACGCCCTGGGCATCCAGGTCCATGGACTGCACTTGCAGCCAGCCTTCGGGCAAGTCGCTCTGGGAATCCTGCGCGGTGGGTTCAAACGAGGGGGATAGTTCTTTCGGTTCGCTCATCCCCCGATTGTCTCAGGCCCGGGACAGCCCCCGCACGGGCCGCTGAACCGGGCGCTCAGCTGCGGTCTGCGCGGGCGGGACGACCGCCCATGCCCATGGAACCCGTAGCCCCTTGAGCAGACGCCAGGGGAAGCTTGTTGATGGGGAGGTCGCAGTTGTGGTTGTCAGGCGAGAACACCAGTGTGGAGCCCGGGGCAACCTGTGGCAGGGTCTGGTGGATCTGGTAGGACAGGTCCACCGGTGGCTGGGGGGCGCGGTACACGATGTCCTGGTCGGGGCCGTAAACCACGTAGCACGAGGCTGCAGCCGACTGGCTGAAAAAGGCCGCCGCCAGCAGGGCAGTAGTAGCGTATGGAAAGCGGATCATGGTTCTTCTCCTCAATCTGACAGGTCTGCCGGGCATTATGCGGGCTTTGGCAGGCAACGCCAATGTGGCCGCTGGAGGCTGCGGTGCGGCAACACGAACCCCGTGGCTTTCACCGCAAATGCAGATGGTTGGTGTGCTTGACCTCTTCCATCACCGCATAGGTCCGCGTCTCGCGCACGCCCGGCAGTTGCCACAGCACGTTCCCCGCAAACACGCGGTAGGCATTCATATCGGCCGAGCGGGTTTTGAGCAGGTAGTCGAACCCGCCCGCCACCATGTGGCATTCCATGATTTCGGGGTGCACCTGCACGGCGGCCTTGAACTGGTCGAACACATTGGGCGTGGTGCGGTCCAGCAGCACCTCCACAAACACCAGCATGCTCGCGCCCAGCTTCAGGGGGTTCAGGCGCGCCTCGTAGCCGAGGATGAAGCCATCCCGCGTGAGGCGCTGCACGCGCGCCAGCACGGCCGTGGGCGACAGAGCCACCGCCTCGGCCAGCTTGAGGTTGGCAATGCGGCCGTCTTCCTGCAGGATTGACAGGATCTTGCGGTCAATCCGGTCGAGATCGGGTTCTGCTTGCATCTTGATTAGCGATTAATTCGGTGTAGAAGCCAATTTTCGACCATTTATTCACCACCAACCCAAGGATCATCGCCAATAACGCGCCCCACCAACACTTTCCCCCGTGTTGGGCCCCGCCAAACCCCTGAAAGACTCCGTCATGACGCAGCCCTCCGCCCCGTTTGCAGACTTCGCGCCCCGCACGCCGCTCTCCAACCCGCTGCGCGCAGCCATCACCGCCGCTACCCGCCGCCCCGAGCCCGAAGCACTGGCCCCACTCCTGGCCCAGGCCCGCCTGCCTGCTGATCAAGCAGCGTCGGCCCAGCAACTGGCCCTGCGCATTGCCAAGGCACTGCGCGAACGCAAGGCCAGCGCCGGGCGCGCGGGCATCGTGCAGGGGCTGCTGCAGGAATTTTCGCTGTCGTCGCAAGAAGGCGTGGCGCTGATGTGCCTCGCCGAGGCGCTGCTGCGCATCCCCGACAAGGCCACACGCGATGCGCTGATCCGCGACAAGATCAGCCACGGCCAGTGGGATGCCCACCTGGGCAAGAGCCCATCGCTGTTCGTCAACGCCGCCACCTGGGGCCTGCTCATCACCGGCAAGCTGGTGGCCACGCACAGCGAAGGCAGCCTGGGCAACTCGCTCAGCCGCCTGATCGGCAAGGGCGGCGAGCCGCTGATCCGCAAGGGCGTGGACATGGCCATGCGCATGATGGGCGAGCAGTTTGTGACCGGCGAAACCATTGACGAAGCCCTGCGCAACGCCCGCACGATGGAAGCCGAGGGCTTTCGCTATTCGTACGACATGCTGGGCGAGGCTGCACTGACCAGCGAAGACGCCCAGCACTACTACGCCTCGTACGAGCAGGCCATCCACGCGATTGGCAAGGCCTCTGCCGGGCGCGGCATCTACGAAGGGCCGGGCATCTCCATCAAGCTCTCGGCCCTGCACCCGCGCTACAGCCGCGCGCAGTTTGGCCGTGTGATGGACGAGCTGTACCCGCTGGTGTTGCGCCTGACAGCGCTGGCCAAGCAGTACGACATTGGCCTGAACATCGACGCCGAAGAAACCGACCGCCTGGAGCTGTCGCTGGACCTGCTGGAACGCCTGTGCCACGAGCCCACGCTGGCGGGCTGGAACGGCATCGGCTTTGTCATCCAGGCCTACCAAAAGCGCTGCCCCTTCGTCATCGACTTTGTGGTGGATTTGGCGCGCCGCACCCAGCGCCGCCTGATGGTGCGCCTGGTCAAGGGCGCGTACTGGGACAGCGAAATCAAACGCGCCCAGGTTGATGGCCTGGAGGACTACCCCGTCTACACCCGCAAGGTGCACACCGACATTTCCTACATCGCCTGCGCCAAGAAGCTGCTGGCCGCGCCCGAAGCCGTGTACCCCCAGTTCGCCACCCACAACGCCGAGACGGTGGCCACCATCTACCAACTGGCGGGCAGCAACTACTACGCGGGGCAGTACGAGTTCCAGTGCCTGCACGGCATGGGCGAGCCGCTCTATGAGCAGGTGGTGGGCGCCATCACTGCGGGCAAGCTGGGCCGCCCCTGCCGCATCTACGCCCCCGTGGGCACGCACGAAACCCTGCTGGCCTACCTAGTGCGCCGCCTGCTGGAAAACGGCGCCAACACCTCGTTTGTGAACCGCATTGCCGATGAAACGATTGCGCTGGACGAGCTGGTGAAGAGCCCCGTGCAAGTGGTGGACCAGCAAGCTGCGGCAGAAGGCACCGCTGGCCTGCCCCACCCCCGCATTGCAACGCCCCAGGGCCTGTACGGCGCGCACCGCACCAACTCGCGCGGGCTGGACCTGTCGAACGAAAACACGCTGACCGAACTGGCCACCACCCTGCAAGCCACTGCCACCCATGCCTGGACCTCCGCACCCCTGCTGGGCGCCGATGCCCCCGCAGGCCCCATGCAGCCCGTGCGCAACCCCGCCGACCACAGCGATGTGGTGGGTACCGTGCAGGAGGCCACTACCGCCGATGTGGACCAGGCACTGGCCCACGCCCAGGCCGCCGCAGCCCCCTGGGCCGCCACCCCGCCCGCCGAGCGCGCAGCGGCCCTGCTGCGTACCGCCGACTTGCTGGAGGCCCGCATGCAGCCCCTGCTGGGCCTGCTGATGCGCGAAGCAGGCAAGAGCGCCAGCAACGCCATCGCCGAAGTACGCGAAGCCGTGGACTTCCTGCGCTACTACGCCGCCCAGGTGCAAAACACGTTCGACAACGCCACCCACGTCCCTCTGGGCCCGGTGGCCTGCATCAGCCCCTGGAACTTCCCCCTCGCCATCTTCATGGGCCAGGTGGCGGCTGCACTGGCCGCAGGCAACCCCGTGCTGGCCAAGCCGGCAGAGCAAACCCCGCTGATCGCCGCCGAGGCCGTGCGCCTGCTGTGGCAGGCCGGTGTGCCCCGCGCCGCCGTGCAACTGCTGCCCGGCCAGGGCGAAACCGTGGGCGCCCGCCTGATCGGTGACGCCCGCGTGATGGGCGTGATGTTCACCGGCTCCACCGAGGTGGCGCGCATCCTGCAGCGCACCGTGGCCGGGCGGCTGGATGCCGCAGGCCGCCCCATCCCGCTGATTGCCGAAACAGGTGGGCAGAACGCGATGATCGTGGACTCGTCCGCGCTGGTGGAACAGGTGGTGGGCGATGCCGTGTCGTCCGCCTTTGACAGCGCAGGCCAGCGCTGCTCCGCCCTGCGCGTGTTGTGTGTGCAGGAAGACGCCGCCGACCGCGTGGTGGAGATGCTGCAAGGTGCCATGGGTGAACTGCGCGTGGGCAACCCTGGCGAGCTGCGCGTGGACGTGGGCCCGGTGATCGACGCCGAAGCACAAGCGGGCATCACCCAACACATCGAGAACTTCAAGGCCCAAGGCCATCGGGTGTTCCAGCACCCGCAGCACCTTGCGACCGCGACCAGCCAAGGCACTTTTGTGCCCCCCACGCTGATCGAGCTGAATCACATCGGCGAGCTGCAACGCGAAGTCTTCGGCCCTGTGCTGCACCTTGTGCGCTACGCCCGCAACGACCTTGACCAGTTGCTCGACCAGATCAACGCCACCGGCTACGGCCTGACGCAAGGCGTGCACACCCGCATCGACGAAACCATCGCCCGCGTGGTCAACCGCGCCCATGCTGGCAACGTGTACGTCAACCGCAACATGGTGGGCGCCGTGGTGGGCGTGCAGCCGTTTGGCGGCGAAGGCCTGTCGGGCACGGGGCCCAAGGCAGGCGGGCCGCTGTACCTGCTGCGCCTGGTGTCGCAGCGCCCGGCCGATGCGCTGGCGCGCACCTTTGCCGACGCCGACCGCACTACGCCGCCCGAGGAGGCAGTGCGCGAGCGCCTGCTGGCGCCTCTGGCCACCTTGCAGCAATGGGCGCAGCTCCAGGGCAATGCAGCCCTGGCCAACACCTGCCAACAGTTTGCCCAGCAAACCCAAAGCGGCACCGCCCGCACCCTGCCCGGCCCCACGGGCGAGCGCAACGTCTACACCCTGGCCCCCCGTGCCCGGGTGCTGTGCCTGGCGCGAAGTGTGGATGACCTGCTGGTACAGACTGCGGCCGTGCTCGCCACCGGTGGCACCGCCCTGTGGCCCAACGCCCAGGCCCACCTGCGCACGCCATTGCCCACGCTGGTGCAGGCGCAGATCCAGTTGCAGGACAACACGCTGAACGACGGCACGCTGGAGCTGGATGCTGTGCTGCACCACGGCGACGCCCCCTCGCTGCAGGCCGTGTGCACCGCCCTCGCCCGCCGCGCGGGGCCTATCGTGGGCGTGACGGCACTGCAGCCCGGTACCACGGACATCCCGCTGGAGCGCCTGCTGATCGAGCGCGCGTTGAGCGTGAACACAGCCGCAGCGGGCGGAAACGCGAGCCTGATGACCATTGGATGAGGGCCCAGCATCGGGCCATCATCCAACCTGGAGAAATTTGAATAAAATTGGCTGCTAGCGCTTATTCATCAAGCGCTAGCAGCTATTAATTTAATAGCAATCAAGATGCCGACGCCAGCGGCAGATTGAGCAACAGGTTCTGCGGCTTGATGCGCACCACGCCCTCGGCGTTGGTCGCCAGCCCCAGGTACACCGGCTTGCCCGCCACATCGGCCCGCATCTCGGCCGGGTTGACAAAGGTCAGCGTGAACAGGCTCACCAGCCGCGCCATGCGCTCAGACTCCACGGGCCGGTCCTGGTACAGGTCGTTAAGGATGGCGGTGGACTCCACATCCAGCCCCACATGCCAGCGCCACGCGCTGTCGGTGACCTGGTGCACGGGCTCGATGTGCACCTGCACGCCCAGCAGGTGGGCCACCCAGCGCTCCAGCACGCGGGCCAGCGCCTTCAGGCCCGATCGGGCACGGGTCATCTTGAAGGTCAGGCCATGGCTCAGGTCCTGCGTCAGCTCATGGGTCAGGTCGAGCAAAAAGTGGTGGCGATCACTCTCCTGCCAATATTGCGCCGCATTGTCGGCCGACAGCACCTTGACCTGCGCCGTGGGCTGCAGTGCACCGCTTTGCAACAGCAGGCGCCCCACCTCGCCCAGGCCCGCTGTTTCGTTGAGCATGTCGAGCGTCGCCCGGTCGCCTGCCAGCATTTGCCCGTCTTGCAAGGTAATGCGCTGCGACCGAAACAGCATTTCAGCAGCGCGGGCTTCGAAGGCGTCGTTGCAGTTGTCGAGCAGGTTGCGCAGCAGGGCCTGCACCACGGCGTCGATGAACACGGCGGGCACGTTCACCACCCCACTGCGCATGAGCTGCAAGTAGTACGCCTCCAGCGTGCCGGCGGCCAGCAGGCCATCGCGAAAACGCAGGAACACGGTGTAGTTTTCACGGGCGTCGTCGTCCTGCACCGCTGCCAGTTCGGCCGACAAAACCACCCGTGAAGGCGATAACGCCAGAGATTCGTGCAGGGCGATCTCGGCGGCGCAGGACTCTGGCACCAGCGCCAGTTCAGGCCGGGCAAGCAGCCACTGCAAGTATTCATCGGAAGGCACCAGCCAGCCGCGCGCATCCCGGGCCAGCGCCTGAAAGCCACATCCGGGCCAGAAATCAGCAGCTGGCGTCATGCGAAGGACCTCTGCCCCAGGAAGAAGAACGTTGTGGCGGCGCGGTGGGAAGCGTCAAGGGTCGGACCATGGAAGACGGGAGGTGAATGCTGGGGTGAATGTGGGTGGGCAACAAGTGGCTTCACGGGAAGTTGCGACGCGGCGTTGACACAGTCCGTGAGTGTAGTTGTCGCACTCCTCACGCCTTACGCTGTGTGCGAACGCCTCTCGCTACCCATACCGCCCCATGGACGCAAAGGGGGCCACCTCCTCTCGAAAAGCACCGTTTTTCCGCTGCTTACCCCGGGATTGGCCTGATCGAATTCAGGGACTATCAAGGCAACGTCCACAGAACCCCCATCGGCCCGGTGATCCACCCGATGCCACACCATGGACTGCCAGATCACCCGAGGAGTCGCAACATGCTCGATATTTCACAAGCCACCAACATGCTGACGTCCCTGGGCGTCTCCAGTTCCATGGCGGCCAAGGCGGCAGAGCGCACGGCCCAGAACCACGCGGGCGCGGACCCCGTGACCTTTCTCAAAGAATTGCAGACCACGCTGGAACAACTGTCTGCCGAGGCTGCACAGGGAAAAGCTACTGGCACCAGCACGGCAGGGGCCACCACGGTGGCCGCACAAACCAAACCCTACCAATCCACCGCCGCCCTCTACAGCACCAAAGATGCGGTGGACACCGGGACCACCGAGGCCGCAGTCAAGGCGCCCTTCAGCAACCTGGAAGAATTCCGCGCCTGGGAGCGTGGTCTGGGCGATACGTTTGCCGAAGACTACGAAGTGCCGGACTATGTGCGTATGACAGCGATGTCTTTGAGCGGAGGCGACCAGGAGGTGGTCGGCCGCTACATGTTCTTCAAGAACCACCCCGAGTTTGCGGCGGACTACGAAGCCATTCGCAGCGGCAAACTGTCGCAGTTCCCAACTGATGGCTCGACGCTCGTCAAAAGCGACCTGACTGCAATGCCGTCGGAGACCGCCTCGTTCTACAAGAAGAACCCCGACATGCTGCTGGCGGCCGAAGGCTTCAACATGGACCCGACACTCGCCAAGATGCGCACGGACGGGACCGTCGCTACGCCTGAGGGCGTGAACCCCTCTGAATGGCTGATGAGCAATAAATGGACGGCTGATGGGGTAGTTCCCCAAGACAACCGCTTGGTTCTCGCCCAAGCGCCCTACATCGGTCTGGACGGCAAAGGTGCCGACACCTACCGCCTGACCACTTACGACTCGGCCACAAACAGCATCATCAACTTCGACGGAACCGCCTACGATCCGGTCACCGGTGAAGCCAGGGCCTGACCGCAGCCTGGCCTGGGGTTTGCCGTCTTCCCAGGGCGGGGAAGACGTGGTCCGGCATGGTCTTCCTAAATGAGCCGTTTCAACCAGGGGGTACGGTGGAACACCAGCGCCACCACCAGCGCGCCACCAAACACCACAGCGGCCACAAGCGGCACCGTGAGCAGCGGCGCGTGGTCCTCAGGCTTGAAACCGTATTCCCTGAACGATTCCAGCAAAATCGGATGCACCAGATAGACGCCCAGCGTTAACGGAGCAACCCTCTGAACGCTCTGCGCCCATCCCCCCGCCAACGTGCATTGTTTGAGCATCAGCATCAAGCTGATCGACATGGGGATGACGGAAAAGCTCAGGTAGCCATAGAAATACAGTCCCCTGTCCAGCCCCTGCGCGCGGCCCAGCCAGTAGCAGCCCACGGCGGTGACCGCCACAGCCAACCCAAAGACCGCCATCAACACAGCCAGGGGGATTTTCCTGTCACTGGTCTGGATCAGGTAGCCGCAGAGGAAATACGGCAGGTACGGCAGAAACCAGTTGATGAAAAGGCCCGCCCCATCGCCAGAAAAGACGCGGGAAAACTCGTTCACGCCAGACAGCACAAACATCAAGGCCACAAGCCACCACAGATCGCGCCGGCTTGTGTTGCGCACCAGCGTCCTCAGGAAGGGAACGAACAGGTACAGGCACAGGATCATGTACAGGAACCACAGGTGGTAGTGAGGCCACCCTCTGGCAACGCTGTGCAAGACATCCATCGCGCGCAGCTCGGCCAGGGCACCCCGGTGGTTCCAAAGAATGTAGACAGCACTCCAGAAGGCAATTGGCAGCAGGACCCGTGCCGCCCGCTTGCGGTAGAACTCGGCCACGCCCTCGGTCTTGCGCGGGTCGAGCAACAACGCGCCGCTCACCATCACGAACACCGGCACACACCAGCGCACGAGGGCGTCGTACAGATTGCCGTACCACCAACCAGGGGAACCCAGCGCCGCCACGGTGACCACGCTGCCGACCACGTGCAGGACCACCACGGCCATGATGGAGACGACCCTCGCTGCATCAAGCCAGATCATTGTTTCTAGGTCTTTGGCGTGACAGTGCTTGTTTATTCCCACTCGATCATCAATAGGCCCCGCAAACCCGCATGGTTAAAGGATTCTCGGTTGATTGACATGGGTCGTTTTCGTCATTTTTACCGTCAGAACAGCAGAGCTTTTGCTGGTGAGGGCTGCAGCGCTATCTGGCGAAATTTGGCTAGCTCGAATCAATTGTCAATCAGGGCGTAGCATACCGAAAAAACGCAGCTCAGTCGGTAGGCTCGGAGAGAGGCCCCTCCATCTACAGCTTGTCAGCGAGTGCTCGTAGTTTCTTGCTCGCCTTCGCTACCTTGATCTGCGCCCTGCCCTCTTTGCTTACGCGAATTGAGGTGGCGTATTGAATGATTGCGTCATAGGCTTCCTTGTTCTTGGCTTCATACCAACCAGACTTACGGGAGAGCAAGCCCGCTGCAACCATCCCATCCAAGTCAGGGTAGTTGTCTACCCGATCCTTGATCAATTTCTTTAGGTCAGTGAACTCTTTTTCTGTAAGAGGCACGTTGGAAACTCCTAAATTAAATGGATGAGTCCGAAGCTCCCGATCCTCAGCTTCACCACTTGCATGACTGCTCGTCCTTGACGCGATCAGGGCAACACCACGATCCCACCGATAGGCGGCGGATCGACATCGTTCACAGTCTCGTCGATGTCGCCCGTCGCACCTTCCGGACCTCCTACCTCGACGACGACATCTCCGGGGAAGACCAACGTGTGCGAACGTATCGCATCGATCAACTGGGCAAGCTGCCAGTCCAGCATGCGCACGCACCCATTCGTAGGCTTCAGCGATTCAGGACCGACCACAGATGAGAAGGCATGCCGCCCTGCATGTATGAGAAGACCGGTGCGGCCATTCTTCTTCGCATCTTTAGCCTCCCCTGATTGGGGATCCAGGACAAGGGAGCCGCTCTGCCCGTACTGCGAGATCGGCCGAGTCGTACCCGCCCCGTTGGCCACGATGTTGACAACGCGGTATCCGCCTGTTGGCGTGTCTCCGTAGCCGAGCAAGGGATTGCCGCTGGGATTGCCCCTTGCTTTCGCGGTGTCGCGCGCCGCCCGCCCAAGCACGGGAACCGGGCCGTAGATTGGCAGACTGGTCAAAGGATCGATGAGCGTCAATGTCCCCGTCTTCTTTCAGTCCGATGGCAACTTTATCTTTATCTTTATCGTCAACTTCACCTCAGTTCTCCCTTGGAAGAGTGACCTCTGCTACCAACAAGCCAAGTTGAGTCGCAAGCAAATTCGAACGCAAGTGCGGCCCTTCAGGCTCATGGATTGTGAAACACATTGAATAGCGTATTAACGGCATCCGTCGCGCCATACAGCTTTCCAAAGGCCTCGAACGTGATGACCAATTCACGGCCACCGTTCGGGTCGATCAACTTGATCGTCGTTCCCTTGGGCGTACCGTCGCCATCAATGCCATAGATCGTGACGAGATGCGCCATGTAGTTGTTAGGGTTATCGGCATCGACACCGACGCCCAATGGACCATGGGCCTTGAGCAAGCCCTCCCACACCTTGGCAGGACGCGACTGTCCTGGATTGGCTACGAGCTTTGATCGTCGCAAGAATAGTGGCACATCGGCGGCGTCAAGTGCATCGCCCCCCGTTAGGTATTCGGTGAAGGGGGAGCCAAGCTGAGCGGCAGTTTCCTCCATGCTCATGCGTTTCAAACTTGACCACGACAGCAATGTCGCCGTCGTAGCAAGCCAGCACAGCGTTGCGTCGCCCATATCGACGGGATTGATGATGCCGCCAACTACGTAGTTCACTCTCATGATGTCACTCCTGCAAAAGGCCGACGCTGTGCATCGCGTGGGAAAAAGGCTGTCGATGATTTCAGGGTCAAGCTCTGCCTCAACTTCTGAACCTGTCGCCAGGTCTATGTCTGGCCCTCGCCATATCGCGCGCGGCGTGCCCAGGCGCGGGCTCGAGCCCACATATGGACACGACGGTCGAAAGATTGACGGACCCCAGCATTTCCGCCCTCTTCCGGCACTCCGGCAATTCGATCTTTGACGTCCAGCGTGCGCAGTGGCTCGTCCAGGATGGGGAGCGAAGGAGACACCGATATCACACGCGCTTGCGCTTCGTACATCATCCTGAGGCTCGACTCGGAAGTTGCTCCGGCAGAGAGGCCATCCAAGATCGAGTTCCCTGAAGAACCAAAAAGCCAATCGAAATCGACGGCGCCGCCAAAGCCAAAAGTCGGGCTGGACGCGACCAGAAGTCCGATCTCAAACCAGAGTTCATTTTCGCCTGCGTCCTGGACGGTCAGCGCAAAGCCTTCGGGTTTCACGCTGTCGAATGAGGCCAATGGCAGTGTCGTATTGGGAACAGGCAACTCAAGCTCTTCACTCCCCCCCGTTGCCGTCAGCCAGCGACCTCTCCTTATCGACGCGCCCCACTCGGCATCCAGCATGAGGTCCAACTGCAGTGCAACGACTTCAGCCTTGGCGTTGGCAGGCCTTGTCAGCTCCAGGGGCTGCCATGCTCGTGCATCATCCGCACGCAACCCAATTTTGAGAGAACGCAAGTTGGAGCGCGCAATCTTCGCACCAATCACCCTGAAGTGAAGTGACAAACACCGATCGCCGGCGGTTTTCCCGATGGACATCAGATCAAAATATGAGAACCTGAATGCTTCAGGAAGTGCGGCACTCTGCCCTGGAATAAAACCGATGATCTGCGCAGGAACCTCGAACTCCACCAACCTCAACTTTGAGGCTTGCGCAAATCCATCTTTATCGTTGATTACAGTACTCACGCCTGTCAGCATGTGCGAGAAGAGCAGTTGCTCCACCGGTCGCCCAAGCCCCTCATCGAAAGTCGAGAATAGCGCGGCGACATGGCGTTGCGCATGCACGGGAAAATTCCCTGTGCTTTGACTGCTTCGAATCCATACGTCCTTGTCGCGATCAGCACGTGCAGTGCACATCACGGACAGCAATCCTTCTTCCTCTTCGGTGCCCCTAATGGCGACCATGCTCCTCACGTCGAGTCTGTCCCTGCCGTCTAGACCACCGACATTGACCATGTCGAAGTTCCGGTTGGTCCGCACCCAGTTCATCGCGGTTGGCTGACTGGCACTGGTCCTGACGCGGTTGTTCGGCGCCTGCATCACGAACATCGCCTTCGGCCCATCCGCTTGCTGGGGATCCGCGGGCAACACCGGAATCGACCAGTCGATGCCACCCAGCAATAGCGGTAGATTGCCGTGCTTCTGATGAGCGCGGTCATCCGATCGCGGCAGCAAGAACACGGAGAGCGAGGCATTTTGTCGATCAACCGGAGTGTGCATGAACGCCAAGATGGCCTTGCCTGCAATTCCTCCGGGTATACGGCACAGCACCAGCGGCTTCGGATCAGGTTTCAATGTCACCTGTTCGCTTGGATCCGACGGCTTGACGTACAGCGCACTGAGATCCACCACGGCACGATCCACGAACACGACAATGTCAGGCCCATCTGGCTCGCACCAGATGGCGTTGATCGCCAGTTTGGCGGCGGCGTCCGCAAGTTCGATGATGACATCCTTGCCGCCTGTGCATGCGTGTTCGCTCCACCATGTGTCATCGAAGCTCACCGACACGTTGTCTTCGTCCACCAGCCAGACGGGATCCAGGACTCGGCGCATGGCAACGCTGACGAAATGCTCCTCCATGCCGACGGGCCCTTGGACGTGCCCTCCCGGCACGAGTTTTCTCGGATGCAACAGCCAACTCGAATTGGGAAACACCTGGCCTGTGCCATCCGTACGATCGAAAGTCAGGCCGAGAGGCCCTTCCGGAGCCAGCACTGTCAGTTGCGCCTCCGCGGCAGGCATCGCGGAGTACGACAGGCGCGGGTCGGGTCCAACCTCCTTCCTCAGATCGAGCGCACGCACGCGGTCATGCGGGTTGCCGGTTCCCTCCAACGATGCACCGCCATAACCCACGCCAGTTGTCACCTCTGACATGACACGCTCGGCAAGTCCGCCATAGGCGAACGGCTCGTCATGAAGAATGGCCGCGATCGGTGGCGTGCCGTCGACGTCGAGATCGGGCGCTACGGTCAGCGGCATGAGCGCCCTCAATTGCGGCCGCGGCATCTTGATTGCACCTCGATCCGCCAGCATCACCACTCGACGCCAATGTTCGACGTTGGACGGATCGCCAGGCGCGCGTTCTCGCCAAGCCTCGCACTCGGCATTGGAGCGCAGCACCATGGCCCCCGCATACCTCGACCGCAGCACCAAACGATGGCGGAACCAGGTCGCCGTCGGCTTGTCCCACCTCACGGTGATCAATGACGTCTTGTGGCCCAGCGTGGAGAGCTGCGTCGTCTTCACTTCCACATCCGAATCGAGGCGTCGATGAAATGCCTGCAATTCGAATGCAACAACCTCCCGTCCGGCGTCACCTTTGGAGCTGGGTACGAATGACACGTCTCCGTTGATCCTGTGCAACGCGCCATGACGCGTCGGCCATTGGTCGACAGGCATGCCCATGAAGCGCCACCGCTGGGTTTGCACATCAATCCATCCCAACTGACGCCAGGCCCAGTCCTGCACGCCAGGTGTCGCTGCAAGTTCGTACTGGCGAGATCTCCCACCATAGTGGTCAACTATCCTATCAGTATGCTTAGTCCAATCCTGCCGCGTCATGCGCCACGGATCTCTACGGACCTGATCGCGCATCACGGGCATCGGCTTCTCAAGCGTAATCATCGCTTCCGCAAGCAGCGATGCTCCGTCGAAGAGCAGCCCTTTCACATCTCCTTCACTACGGCCGGTGACGTACTGAAGCAGCCTTCGATCGATGACGCTGACGCCCTCACCCTCATCGAAGAGCGCGTCGTCCACGATAGGTCGAACCCTGAGTTGCACAGTGAGCCCCTCGGGCACGCGAACGCCATTTGGCGACAAGTCGTTGCCAAGTTCCCAGGCAAGCACGGCGTCCTCCTGAGCCGAACACGTCGCTCCAAAACGCCTTGAGTACCGATCATCAATGGCCGCAAGCACACGCTCAAACTTCTCGGGTTCGAACTTCGGCGGGTTGTCATGGGGACTCATCCCAAGAACCTTGGCGAACACATCTGCCAACACCTGACCGAGTGACGGAATTGATATGCAACGTTTCAGTGCGGGGAAACTTCCCTTGAGCGCATCAGGACTGTTCCTCATACAGTCCACTGGTGCGACTTCCAGTTGGACGCCCGTCACGGCCGGATCCGGCAGTCGATCCATCAACGCTGCAAGCCGCTCGTATCGCTTGAAACCCCTACCGATCTGGCAAGCCACAAGACAGTTGCAGAAGTACTCGACCTGTTTTGGAGGCAGCGAAGCGAATACCTTTTTCTTCAGAGATGGATTATTGATCCAGCGCTCGAAATCCTGATATCCAACACGGGGGAACCCAAGCAACAGGCCGGCGGCCGTACCGAAAGGGGCAAGCCACGCGTCACCCAGTCCGAGCAGCAGCAGCTTCTCCGGGATCGGACGTGACGCAGCGGCGTGACCCTTCATGTCGCCCGAGGGGTCGTCCATGCTGATGCTCGCCCCAGGTTCACTTGAATCGAAGCGCAAGCGCAACCAGACCGAGTTCCGGGATGACTTGAATGTCCTCGGAGTACTTCCGTTCAGGCTGACAGTGAATTCACCGCCCGCCGTTTGTACGATCGCGACAGCGGCACTCACCACTGCACCCGGCGCCAGCGCCAAGGTCAGATTTCCGATGACACTAGCAGTATCCAGCGAGGCGTCTGGCGACTCCATGACAGCACATTGGAACTCGCCCTTTTGCTCACCCCAATTCCAGATATTGCGCAGCGTCAGCCGTACATCCTGACCGGGAATGGATGGCAGCGGAATTGCGCCGCTACCGTCCGTATTCCTGAAGACATCCAGAAACGGTGCGTCCCCTGCCGAAAGTGCGATCCGAGGATAGTCCGCGCTCAACGGTTGTACGTTCTTTGGAGCCACTCCGATCCGCTTGCGGTCTCCGACCTCCGCAATGGTGGTCTGACCGATCGCCGTCGTTCGCGCATATGGCACACGTGTGAGAAGTCCGTCCGCAGGAAATTCGATTGTGGACTCCGGCCTCCACGGCAGATCATCTTGCAGCCAAATCGGCAGCGATCCTGATCGCCCCACAGCGTGCGCGACCAGTTCGAAATGCGCGCCATAGGCCAATTCTGGCGCAGGCTTGAACTGTGGAGCGCGCGTCCTTTCAGGGTAGTCCGTTTCGAACATGGCCCCGGGTGATTCAGGTCTGAAAGCGGCGCTTGAAAATGGAATGCCATCGTAAGTCTGGAAGAGGTTTCTTCGACCATCATCAACAGTTGTCGGCAAAGGCTGCATTCCGATAGCTGAGAAAACCGCTTCGACCTTGGTATTTTCATCTGACGGAGTACTTTCAGCGACCTCGATCTCTGCCAGATTGGCATAGGACCACGGCGGTCTGTTGCCCTTGTTGGTAAAGCTCCTCCGCATCAGCAACGACATGCCTGCAAACGCTGCCGAGAACTCATCGGCCTCTGTTTCGCTGTCGTCCGCTGCGGGGTCGACCGCGATGTGGATGGCCAGGGGACGTGGCGAAGAGTCTGGGATGAATCTGTCACCGGCTTCCGGAAAGATCTCGACGAGGACACTGGCCTGCATGTTGTCAGCCAACGCACTCAAGGCGAGCTTTGCCGTCACCGGCTTCGACGGACCGTCTTGAAAATCGTCTGGAACGCTACCTATCTGAGCGAAGAATTCAGCTGGCCGGGGCACTGGCAAAATCAAGGCAGACATCAACGTTTGCATCATCGCTGGAACTGTTCCAGCATCAGCACCCGTCGCGGTTTCAAGGCCGAAACGCCAATGCCAGAATCGCCAACCCGCAGCGCTGGATCTGAGGTTCGCCACCTCCATGGGACTGTTGTTGCTTACGCCCTTGACCAAGAGGTCTGCAAGCAGCGAACCAGCTGCTTGTCGCGCCACCAGCGCGCCATTGATCTCCGAGCCAAGCTTCTTCTCAAAGGCTTGGAGAGCAGTTTCAAGCACATCCTTTGCGCCATCGTCCCCGGTACTTAACGCGCCTTTTAGAAACGCAAGCAGGCGCTCGAGAACAGCGGGTTGTCTCAGCAACAACATGAGAGCACGCTCCACGCCTGTCTCACCGATGAGCCGCTCGTTGAGATCCGCTAGGTTCCGTTCAAGCTCTCGTGCCTGCTGATCAATCTTGGGCGCGTCATCTAGTTGTGCAGTCTGGATACCCTGCCAGCCTTCCACGGCGGAGATCCAGCTATCTTGCTTCGCGAAAGCCTTGAGCAACAGCCCCAGCCAGGTCTCCTTCGCCTCACCCGGCTCTTCGATGCAAAGTTTGGAGAGCACTTCTACAAACTGGCCGGTACTATTCGCTGCCTGGGCGTTGATATCTTGCACCAAGGCATTGACACCCGCTCTCAACGCCGCACGCAGCCTTGCTCGATCGACAACAGAACCATGGCTGGCCTCGGCTTGGGCCAGAATCAGATCAAACAATGGCGCCAATAGAGGACCATCGCGCAGGGTTCGGCCAGGCATGCAAAGCGCGAGCAGCAGCGGATCTAACGCTGACGCCAAGGAAGTAACTGCACGCCACGCCAATCGACGAACGTGCTGCGTGTCCAGCAGCGTGTGCCGTGTCGCCGCTTGTCTGCGCTGATCGGCATCCTGCAGGCCCAACAGAGCACCGTCACCGCGCCAGCGGAACTCACCTGCGGCGACAAAGCCGGTGAACAGCGATCCAGCGCGTTGCTCGAACCGCTGCAATGCCGCGTGCACGGCCGCCGTCTCGTCAGATCCCTTGCAGAATCCCGTTTCGTGACTGACGTTGGTGGAGGGATCATCAAGGACAAGTCGCCGAATCAGCGTCATTCGACAGCGACGAATGCCGCCGGCGGACGAGATCTCGACGTCAACCTCTCCGGGCGGATTGCGATTCGAATCGAGCTCTACGTCATAGGTTTCTTTCGGAGATTCACCATCAAAACGAGGAACGATGGCCAGGATAGCTGAATCTGTGGGATCGCTTGGAAGCTTTGAAAATGGAATACGCAAAACAAACGAAAGATGCAACGCCTGTGGGAGCGGGGCCAGTCGGCTTGCCGTCGCAAGGATGACATCCTGCGCGCAGATCAAGTGATCGGTCGCGACGTGCTGCGAGCTATCGGCGTTGAAGCTCGTGAAGAATGTCTTGGCGCCCGACTTCAAGAGCGGATCGTCTGGATACGCGCCCAGCCATTCGGAAAAGTGCTTCGAAAGCGCGCTATCGAATTCCTCCGACAGAAGCTCCATGCCGTTGACCTCATGCATGGATAGCTTGTCGGCTTTCAACTGGTAGATGACAAAGTTTTCTGGGGAGTTGATCTCCTGCAGTCGCGACAGCAGCAAGACGAGCTCGTCGCGGGCCTTGACCTGGTCAACTTCATCCGTTCCAACGGAGAGGCGCACGGAGAATCCACGCACGCCATCCGGATGAAATCCAGCAGGTTCTTCCTCGCAATAGCAGTTCAATGACCAGACCATGTCGTTACTCCTTCCGTCCATTGGCAAGCTTCATGGCTTTGCGATAGTCGACTTCTGAACTTATGCTCGACGAGCTCGTGGTTTCGCTTTTTCCGCCTGTCATACGGTACTGAGCTTGGCCACTGGCTGATATCTTGAAGAATCTCGAGATTCGAATCGAAATGCTGAAACTTCCCGTCGCATCGATGTCGCCGTTCTCGCGATACGCTAGGCGCAACATCACCGTGAGGCACGCTGAAGCGATTCGCAGCACATCCACGACGCCGACGATCAGCACGATGACCGAGATCGTCACGCCGCCACCAGATCGGCGCATCAACTTCCGATAGGTGAGTGCAATACTGAAGGTGATCGCAACCGAGCCCGTGCAACCCGCAAATGCGAACGCCAAGGAAGCCGATCCCCCAGCACCGGCATCCACGACAACCATCAAGTCGTCATTGAACGGCCGGTACTCGACATCCACCGTGAGCCAGCCTGTGCCACCGATAATGAACACCGTGAACAGAAACGGAAGCTCGGGTTTGGCCAGTGAAAACCGGTTGGACAGCAGGAAGTCCGGGTAAGCAACGAGTTGGAACTGGTTGTTGATCTGGATGTTCTGAACGCCACTGGTGCCAAACATCAAGCTCATCGGCGGCATGGTGAACAGGTGTTCAAGGCCGACAGGAAGACCATTCTCTTTGACGATTCTCAATCCACCTATCTCGTCGCCAACGATCGAACGAAGCGTGTTCTGTATGAACTGGAGCCCCGGATTGAGCTTGATGTTCTTGGCGTCGAACTCCACCTGCAAGCCGTTGGCCTTGTCATAGTTCACCGCGGTCTTTTGCAGGGTCACCATCGTCTGTCCGCCGACGACGGCCGCAAAGTCCGCCTGCAGCGTTGAGCTGCCTTCCTCGACCACACCGTCCTGCGTCGCATCTATGCGCAGCTGTCCGACCAGGTTTGCATTGAGGATATCTAGCGTGAATGGGCCGAAACTGAACAGCGATCGTCGTCCCTCAAGTCGCACGTTCATGTCGACCTGTACCCAAGCTCTCATACTTTTCTTGTCGAAGCCGTGGGTGACCTTGACCGCGTCTCGCATGGACTGCGGCATGGGATAACCCCGGCACATGCGTTCAAGCTCTGCTCCGCCGCACTTGCGCACGATGTATCCGATGTCGAACTTCGATGTGTCTAGCGCCTTGAGGTAGCCCTCAATGCCTGAAACGGGTAGACACAGGCCCATCGCCTTCAGTCCGTCTCCCATCCTGCCGAAATACGCCTCCACCGGCGTGACATCAATGTACTTCGATGCCTTGTCGAAGTAGTAGCAGATCTTCGCCTTGCAGAGATCAAGATTGGGCAGTTCGGGGCCGGCACCGTAGGCTGCCAGCGCACTCAGGACATTGCCTGGCATCGCCAGAACACCGCCCGACCCGAGATTGCCGATCGCGGAGATGACATTGTCGGCGTAGGCACGTGTGATCTCTCCTGCTGCCGAAATGTCATTGCCGAAACGACGAATATCGCGATCGAAATTGTCGAATTCCCTGGTGAACTCGAGGTACCTTTCCAAATTCTCAAACGGGTCGAGGACGCCTCCGAGAAACTTCCCGAACTGCGAATCCTCGATCTGCTTGACCATATCTTCGAGAAATTTGCCAGCCTCCTTCTCAAGGTACTTCCTTGCATCCTGAACCCCATCGCTGAGGCCTACACATGCATCATGGATCGGTTTGGAGAAACCTTCGATGAGTGCTTCAGGCGCTCGAACCACCGTCTCGATGCGGTCGACGGCATCCGAGGCAAGTTCGAGAAGAACCTGCCTTTGGCGCCCGACGTTCAGCGGTGCAGACCATGCACCAAGCTTACTGCTCACCAGATCGTCCAGAATCCGCTGGAATGCCTCATCCAGTGCGGCCTGGAGCTTGTCCGGCGACAAAGCACTCTCGAGGTTTTCCACTTTGGCACGGGCATCAGAGATTGCCTCCTCAGCCACGTCCGCCACCTCATCCACCCATCCATCAACGGACCTGATCAGCCGGTCGATCTCGGCATTCGTTTCGTTGACGATCTGGTCGATCACTGCCGTCTGCTTGGAAGCTGCATCCAGCATGCGTGTCACGCCCGCTTGGACATCCACCTTGATGGCCGTCGTCCCCGACTTCAGCTCGTCGAAGATGACCGCCCCAACGCCACCGAGTTCGCTCTCGATGCTCTTGAACAGCTCGTCCACTTCGGCCCGAGCAAGCTCGAGACCGTCTCGCGCAGCCGCGGCGGCCTTCGCGACGACATCACTGACGTCGCTCCCGAAATCCTCATACTGAATCGGGATAGCACTAAGGAGCTTCTCCGACTTGCTGAGCGCATTTTGGACAGCATCCGCAGCGGCATCGATCCTGGGCTTGAACGTCCCCAATTCATTCTTGTACTTCTCGGCGAGCGCCCTCAGCTTGTCGATCGGGCCACCCGACGCGACCAGATCGGAAATCGAGGCCTGAAGCTCGGCAACGATCATGAGTCGCCGCTCAACGGACGGGCTGCGCATCAAAGATCTGAAGCGACTCTCGCCCATGATCAACTGTTGCAATGCCAGTGAAGCAAGGCTGCCGAGTTGCTGCGCCAGTCGATCCAGCCCCCCCGCGAGATCCGCGCATGCATCGTCAACGATGCCCTGCGCCTGCGCCTGAATCCGGTCAAGGTTGGCATCCACGGATCGATGGAACTCGGCAACACGCAACGAAGACCAAGGTTTCGATGCGTCGATCGATTGCCTGGTCGCAGCTACTCTCGCCTTCGCAACCACGAGCTCCTGCTTGAGCTTCACGCGCACTTCAGAGATGGATCCACGCGTCGCCTCGAAACCACGGTACAGTTTTCCAACTTCCACTCCCGCCGCCGAGAACAGAGGCTTGATGGCTTCCGAGAACGGCGCATGCATCGCACGGATGAGCTCCTCTCTTGTCGCGAAAACGAGATCTGGCGTGCTTAGCAGACGGGCGATCTCCGATTCCCAGGCCTGGACCTCCTGCATGATCGCCAGACGCTTGCCCATGACGGATGTTTTGAGATCACCCTTCAAGCGTTCGCACACTTCGGAGCCCTTGAATAGACCCGCGATACCGTTGGGAACCACCGCTTTGAGATGCTCGTCAAGTGCTTTGCTTGACGCCCTTAGCTTCTCGAATCGCGTTCGCAGTTCCTCCTCCATCGACACGCCCAAGGCGCTGTACTTCTGATTAACCGCCGTCCGCAGATCCTCCAGTTGTTTCCTCAACTCTCCGTCCGGCACCTGGGTCCGCGGCATGTCCTGCCACTTCGCCATGAGATCCGACAGTTCGACCAACGCAGCAGGACCGCTTTCAAGCTTCTGCCCCTTGCGCCAAATCGGGTGAAAATCCCACTCACCATGCACGCCAGCCGACAGCGCGTCCGCCGATTTCAACACCTCAATCTTCTCCTGCACACCAACAGCGCTTGTGCTGGTCGGACCGGATCGCATGAAGGTCACGGACTCGACCGCGGCATAAACCGGATCATCGCCCCGATGCGCATTGACGACTGCGCGTTGCGCTGGTGGCGAAAGCAGCCATGTGAACGCTGCATATCCTTTCGGTACACGCTCGGCGCTTTTCGTCGAAGAGGATTCCAAGGCCTTGGCGTCTTCGCTTCTCTCTTCGAATGCTCCCGTCGGCCGGACCATATTGATGTAGTCGACACCCAGTGCCGCCGGCCAGATGTCGGTTTCATCGGTGGCGCCCGGCGTGGTGTCGGCATAGAAGTACAGTGCTTCTGGATTCAGGCACTCCTGTGCGCCTTCCGCATCCGCATCCCGGCCTTCCGCCGCGCAGAGAAACGCGACATCCGGCATCCGGTACACCTGTGGTCGGATCAGCGCGGCATGGCGGTTCCACAGCGGAATCTTCCACCCCACATCGCCCACGTCCTCGCCCCAGAGACTATCCACTGGAATGATCGGGTTGTTGAAACGCATGCCGCGCATGAACGCACGCGTCTGTGCATCCACGTTCGGAAAATCGGGATAGCGACGTTCGTTCTGCATGACTTCGACGAACTCGCTGACCTTGCGCAGCACCGGCCTGCGTGAACGGGGGCCACGAAGCTTGTCGTCATTCTCGACTTCCGCCGAATCTGGAGCGAACTGGGCCGATGGATTGACCGTCCGCTCATAGATCACGACATGTTTGGCGCGATGCCACCAGGCACCGATGCGGCCGATGACCTCCACACGCTGGCGCTGCACATAGCCGCCTCGGGTCTCCGTGATGATGGCCACACGGTTGCCGCAGAAGCGCACGGTCTGATCGGCGTCTCCGCCGAGGGGTGTCAGGGCGATCGACTCAATGGATCCACCGGTTGCAGATGGCGCATCCAGCACCATGTTGAGCACGTTTCGCGACTCGATTGGCCACAACGCCCCCCCGGACAATCCCAGCGGGTGCAGTCGCGGCGAGAGGCCAAGGACGCGCTGCTTGGGCTTCGCGGGTCCTTCAGCCATGCCGGGATCGAGTTCGGCAACAGCCGGCCTGTGCAGCGCGGTTGATCGCAGCGCGAAGCTCGCGCCGCGCGTGAAGCGGGCGGGCGCAAACGGCATAGTGCTGTCCGGATCATCGGCCCAGAACTCGAGGCGCTCCGGTCGGCTCTGGAATGCCGTATGCAACAGGTTCCAACGGGTCTCCAAGCCATTCGGATCGTCGGGCGCCTTGTCGATGATACGTCCGGTCAACGCCTCGATTTCGGCAACCCGCGCGCGTCGTGCGGGACCACGCTCCAGATCTGGTCGAACGCCGACAGCCAGACCGTATACAAACTCGCCTCGAAAGGCATCGAGTGCGGCACCAAGCCCCTGTTCACCACGTTGACGGAAAATGTCGCCGCTGGCCCATTCGGGCAAGACAAAGCTGCGCCGCACATCGCCCGGGCGAATCCAGAGTTCGGCAGGAGGAGTCAGCCTGAATTCCACCGCGCGCCGTGACAAACCGGGCAACTCATCATCGGGCACGTCGGGATATGGGCGGAGGAACTCGGCGCCATCCATTTCCTGATCATGCAGCTCGAGCCGGCGCGGCTTGTCCATACTTTCGCCGATAGACTGCGGCGCCATGGCGTAGGCATAGACGCGTGCAACCTGCTTCAGCAACCACACCCCCGTATCGCTGTCGTAGGTGGCGACGGCAGCATTCTCCTGGGCACCACGAGTCTCCAAGGGCTGCGAATGGAAACGATGGAAGGCAAAGGGTTGTTCAGATAGCAGCACCCTTGGCGAAGCACCGGATTGGCGAGATTGGACGCGCTCAAGCAATTGCACCGTCAGCCGCCGCTCAGACGAGGCATCCCAGCTTTCCGCGACGATGATTCCGAAATCTCCCTGCTCGCCCTCGCTCCGAAGGATCAACGGCTGACTGCGTCCGGTTCTGTCGAATCTGGGCTCATCAACCCCCACAGGCTCAACCTGTCCGATTCCGAACGACAGCTCTACGCGAATGCGGGCCAACGCCGTGGAATTCTGCCCAATCGGCTTGCGATATCCGA
The DNA here is from genome assembly GCF_019218805.1 of Acidovorax sp. sif0632. NCBI lineage: Bacteria > Pseudomonadati > Pseudomonadota > Betaproteobacteria > Burkholderiales > Comamonadaceae > Acidovorax > Acidovorax sp. sif0632. Next base: position 547,559 of record NZ_JAHUWW010000003.1, read on the forward strand.
TCCGCAAAAGGGAGGGATTGCTGTCGTCGAAAACGCCATGCTTGTCATTTCGCCGATGCGTGAGGACAACGCCCCCAAGCACAGCCTTTTGCAATCCATTTCGATGATCAGCCTTGTCGATGTCCTCGAATTTGAGGACAAGGAAAGTCGCCTTCGCAGAACCTTGAACGGCACAGTGAGCCAAGCGCAGCCGCGAGGACGCCCGCAGGTCCCACAATGGCCAGCGCGTCTGAAACTCGAGCTGCGTCAGTTCGACGGCATGGCCGTCGAAAGCTACATCCTTGGTTTGCAAACTGGCCCAGAAGCCTTTGGCCAGTGAATTGGCGCTATCGCCTTGCTCAAGGACGGGCTGACCAAGCTCAAATTCGGAATCCGTCTGCTTGGGATTCGCCAGTCCGGAAAAAAGACCGAAATGCTTCGTGCTCTTGCCGCCTTCGATCAGGGAAATGTGGGGCACGACCGACTGTGGCTGCGGCCCCTGGTTCTGCCTCAGTGCATTGTGGCTTGCACGTGTTGCCGCAAGGCCGTTTTGCACAAACCAAGACAGGCTCGGCGCAGCACCCGCAAATGGCGGTGCTTCATCGCTCGTTCTTGTACCATCAAATGCTTGCCCACTGCCAACCGTCACGTCCACACGATCCAAGATAGCGGGCTTTAGCTTCCACCCATTCTCGTCTGGGACACGCCCCCTGAGGATGGCCGCTGCGTAAAACTGCCCGCCGAGCGAAACCCACTCATCCGGTTCGGCTCGCACGCGAAACTGGACTTGATCAGGGCGCACCCGTAGATCCGATTCATCTTCCAGGATTGCGGCAGATTGGCGCACCAGCTTCAGTGCAAAGCGCTGGTGCACCGCAAATCCACCGCCGGCGGTGGCCTCTATTCTCAAGCCTGGAAATGGCCTCTGCCTCCCGTCTCCGCCTATCCGGCCCTTCGCGAACGCCACGGACGGGCTTGTATCTCCATCTTGAGCAACCGCGATGCCCATCGCGGGCAGTGCCCGACAAAGAAGTGAGTCAACGCTCGGAAACAATGTGGAAGCGTCTTTCAGCGCAAAGAGGGAGATATCGCATTCGCCAAGACGTTGGACGGGCGTGCCGGTAACCGGAACATCATTCTTCCGAGGTCCGAACATCAGTGACTCGGCGACTGCGCCCTTACCCCAGTTTGAAAGATCATTTCTAGCAAGGGTAGATTTGTATGTCGCGCCGAGCGGGCAGCACGCTCTACCTGACTGCCATTGGGGGTCGGTGGCGGGAAGTGGCACCAGAATCCCCAGATCCAACTGCATCTGCGAGTTGGATTGATAGTCACCGCGACCAATCTGGACACTGCTGTGCAGATCTCTGGGGCTCCCCCCATCCTGTTCGGGGACCGTTCGATTACGCACGAGTGGCAGTCTCAGGCTCGGCGATGGGATAGCACCTTCATCCGTAGCAGTCGCCTCGAACTGCTCTAGCAAGCGAATACCTTCGAAGCGCAGTTTTCCAAACTCTCGCCGCCAGAATCTCGGAGCGTCGTCAAAGCGATAGATCAGAGTTCCGTCATGCGCTACGCCCTCAAAGTCCTTGATGAGGTCAGCATCTTCCCTTCGAAGGACCTGCACGAGTTTGTTGACCTGACGCTCTTCCGGTCGTAAAGGCTTCCACAAATTACCGGCCTCCACCTCTTCGTCTGAAAAGGCCGCTTTGGGCACCCATCGGACGCAGGCAACCCACACGCTGCCGTCGCGTTGGTAGTGGATCTCAACGAGTCCTTCTCGGGTGCTACTTTTTTCAGATGCACTCGACACAGGTGGCCACGCAAATTCGCCCACAAAGCGGAAAGCCAGAAAGTGATCCATGCTCGGCTCCTCAGTCGGTTTCATAGCATTGCGACATCTATCCTCATCCGAGATAGACGACACTTATGGCTTCACGGTGTAGCAACGTCGAGATGCGACCTGCGCGCTCGCGTGGGATAGATATCGGGTGGCGAGAGATCGCACCCAGGAAGTTCTCTGGCTTTGGTCGACGCGAGCCGAAGCGGGGACTACGTTATCCGTCGACTTGCGTATGTAACGCTGTCCCGCGAACCAGAGTCCCACGCCCAGTTGACGGTCTTGTTGAAGCCCGCATTGGCAGGATCGTTGAGCTTTCCCCAGAAGGCGAACGGGTATTTGCCGTGCGCGAGAGGGCTCCCGGCCACGACGATCACGACATGGCCATTTCCGGCTTCTTTTCGCGCGCCGACCACGAACTCGCCCTTTGCCGCGGCTGCGGCTGCGCGCTGACCCGCATCTGCGTCTGCACCAAGTACCGTCCAGCCATTGGACGCGTTAAGCTGGTCGACGATGTCGTTCGCCTGCCCCGTAAGCGTGACCGAAAAGTCCTGAGCAACTGCCTTGGCGAACGCAGAGCAGTCCCCGGCATTGGCCGGGAGTTTCAGCAGGCGATCGCAGCTTTGCTTGACGCGATCTGCAGCTCCCAAAGCGTTCGCGCGCTCGAACGCCGCCACCAGGTTGGCTTCGGTTAAAGAAGCCGTGTTCGCGCTCGGCATGCCCTTGGGCAATTGCGTACGGATGAATCCTTCGATGAAATCGGTGCCAGCGTAGCCGATGCCGATCACACCAAAAAAGATCTCGGGTGTGATGTTCGCTGCAGCCCCGGGCTTGAACCCGGTGATCGTGAAGATTCCGACACCGCCCGCAATTGCTCCGATGAACAAACTGAAGACGAGGCGTCCGACATCAAGGCCGTCCGAACGCAATGTAGATCCTTGGGCTGCCGCCTCTTCGCTCGCTTTCTTGATTCCGACAATGGCGCGAAGGCCTTGTCCAAATGCACCTGCGATCGCACCAATAGCGACGAGCTGCAGCAAGTCGTTGCCGTTCATAGCATCCCCCCATCGTTAGGCTTTGTGAAATTGATCTGCCGTCAATACCGCGCCGAAAGAACCCTCTCGCCGAACGGATTCAATCACACGATTCGGTCTTGTCAAAGGAATTTGTGACGAATGGCCATGCGTCGAAATTGACACGCATCTGACACCAAATCGAGCTGGGTCGACTGTGTTTGCAATCAATACCTTAGCCGATGCAGCGCGATCATGACCCTTCGCTGCGGAAGACGGGGTTTCATGTCACCGTACCACGGCGTACTCGCCGTCAAGGGCTGCGCATGCATGCCGCGCGCAGGTGGCCGCTGGCCTTCAGCGCCCCTGTGACGGCATGCATTGTGTTGAGATTTCGTGGACCGAGTGTGGGCTCGATAAAGGACGGCCGTCTATCAAAAAATACCAGTGTGCTGCCAGCCAGCAGGATCGCACCACGTCCTCAAGGAATCTCACCGCTGAACTCCTCAAAGCTGGAGTAAGACCGATGGCCCTTGGCGGAGTTCGACTTGGCGATGCGCGTCCTTCCAATCCGGTTCTGGAGATATGTGCACAGGACATCGAAATCCCCCATCGAGAGAAGCCGCCAGGGCGCACGAAAATTCGTCTCAATGTTTTTCGATATCGCGCCATAACTGAACTTTGTAGCGCGAGTGGTGTCCGCGCTGGCAAATTCGTTGTAGCGTCCAATCAGATGTTGGATGTATCTACTGGCGCGTTGGTCGGCTCCTATGGTTCCAGGCGGGGCTTGGACCTTCACGGTTTGTCGAGTCGCCTTTACAGTGACCGTTTGCGCCAAGATCGCTCCCGGGCTGTTGATCGCGACATTGCCCGAGTTATGGTGGATCTCGATTCTTCTCAGATCGTTGAGAAGTATCTTCGCAAAGAATCCGTCGGTTGCCTGCTCAGGGCGACCCGCCTTACTTTCGTGCATTTCCTTGACTTCCCGCAGAATATCCACCGTATAGACATCCGGCTCGGAATCCACCACCTTGTGATGGCGCCGGCATAGAAGGACCAGGTTGTCGAAACCATGCCGGTCCTCTTCCGCTCGGGCCTGGTCGAATCTCGGGCCTCCGGCACTTTTTGCCTTTATGTGGCAGATTTCACCAGTGATGGTGCCAGCGCTCTCGACGATGGGCAGCGGACAACCGGGGAATGCGCAGACATTGCCGGACATCGCAAAAAGTCTCTTGATCGTCTTATCAGTCAAACCTGACACGCAGCCCCCTTGAACATTGAGTGAGTCGAATCAAACTTCCCCTGCAGCGGCGACTTGCGTCGCTCAATTTCTGCAAACGAGTGAATGCGTCGAATGTAAGTCTCAAAAATCCGGATCCACCCCAAGACGACGGATGAGTTCCTGCTGCAGTTCGAGCGAGGACAGTTTCCTCTTGCCCGCGTCGGTCTTTACATAGACCTCTTGCCCGCCGGTGGCAAAGAGCAACGTGCGCCTTATCGATGGGATACGCACCTCAACGACGTACAAGTCATCAATCCGGGCCGCTCCGTCGCTAACCGGGTGGAGCTCCACTCGATATGCCGTTGGAGCGATCGGAGGAACAATCTGATGCAGACGCTCAGTGACGATCCGTCGTAATTCATCGCACTCTTTCTGACGCAATTCAACACCAATGATGACGCGATCCTCATCGCGGACTCCCCAGAAGATTGCGCCCTCTTGCGGAACACCCGCATTCAGAAAGGCAACGGCGTACTGATCCACGACACCCCTGATGGCGCCAAGTGGGTTTCCACCTTTGACCTCCTTGAACTCACAGGTGCGGTTCTCCTGCTTGTGGAACGTCGCTCCCTTGACCCACTGGAACTGCTTCGGTCGCTCTAGATTGGGTCGGCGCGCCGCGTACAGATAGTTGTAACCTGCGAGAGAATTGTGCCCTTGAGGTGCCGAGACGATCTGTATTGAACCACTTCCGAGATCCCGGCCAGAAGACCCGACTACGATGACTTGCGAGTCTCTTGCGATCACTTCCAGTAGCCGGCATACGAAATGAACCACGTCCTGTGGGACGATTCTTCAGCGCCCCCCAATTATCGGCGCCTGGATACTTCACCTCAATGCTGAAGCCAACGAAATCGTCGGTCGCATTGCCTTCGTCAAGGTCGAAGGCGAGCAGAGCTGCTCCCTCACCCCGGTATAGCTTGAAAGTCAGGCCGTCGACGCTGGCCTTGCGCTCGAAGTCAGTGGACATCAAATCCCCTCCGTGGTCGGCCGAATTGTAGCTACCTCTAATTCTTCTCCTTACGAAAATTTGGGCAGCAAACGGCCATACCACGCTTTTAGCCAACTAGTGTCGAAACGTCAGCACCCGATCGGGATGTGGGCTAGCCTGTAAGGTGTTCTTTTGTTGGGCGAAATCGAGAAATCGAGGGCAATCAGCAACGCTCCTCTGGACGCAGCAAGGTGTCCCGCGACGCGAAAGCAGCAACTGCGCGGCCCCTCTGCCCTGCCACCTCCGTGCAGATGGAATCTGACTGCGGCATTTGGCCAACAGTCATCGCCTTCTGGAACTGCGACTGCAAATGCAAGTACCAGGAGTAGTCGCCTCTCGCGCGCGAAGCGGCGGTTGATGCGGCAATCATTCCTTCTTACGCCAGTTGCTCCCTAATGATGAAGGCCCAAACTTTGCGGCCAATGGCCTTCGTGGTGCGCTGCTCAAGTCATTCCTGCGGAACTTCTTTCCACAACCGCACAGCACAGGAGAGATTCGACGCACGCACAGGTTTGCTGACGGGTCATGAATACGACTTCAAAGGTGAAGATGGAGAATGGCCAAGCGCACGATGCCCTGCGCGAGAGGAACACGATTCGAGCCACTGTGGAAGCGCATCGCGACTTCGGGCACTCTACCGCAGCAAGGTTCCCGTAGAACAAAGCGTTTTCTGCGGGCGGAACCTATTTCGGCAATCCTCAACTGGCTCCTCACCTGCCCCAACTCACTGGATTCGATGTAGCGATTTCAACCTACGCCCTGCGTACAGGGGGGCTCTCCCAAAAATCCTCGCCATATCAACCAAGCCTTCGCCAAAATCGAAAAAAATGAAAACTTCCTGGACAACTATCACAGCAGAGCCGGCGTGCTCTCTTTCGCCAGCTTCTCCGACGAAGACATTTTTTGACACTCGAGACACGGATCGCCTTCGCCTAGCCTATACGCTCCTCAGCTATCCTCATCAGTATTGTCTGAACGTCGGGAACCAACAGCGGCTTCAGCGGCTGCTGCCACCATCTGAGGGCAGCCAGCGTTTGATAGCCAAGCTCATAGAAACGCAGGCAGCGCTCGAATCACACCTGCCATTGCCTTTCGCCGAAGTTTGGGACCGGCGCAATTCACTGCAATCAGGCTCCGTGCCAGTGACAACCTATGTTGGCTCAGCGGTTGCCGGAACCCACATCGACGAACTGTCCCGCATACTTGATCGCAGCCTCATCGAAGAGGCGCTTGAGGCGATGCCGAGTATTGCGACAGGTGCGGTCGCGCCGGACGGCATAGCCTTGGCAATCGCCAGTGCCTGGCTGTCGGAACATCTCGCTCTGGTGGCGCTTGGTCTCGCCAAGGTTGAAGTCGACAGCCCCAATCAAATTACCATCAAACCAAGTGGCACCGGCGCCATCGCGCACCTTAGACGTCTGTGGTTCGCTTCGGCCTTTGAGGAGCTATCCCTCAGGAAGGCTCAGATGAGTCTGGAGGTCTACGCCTATTTAGCAGCTGGTGGCCAAGACATTTCTGGTGAGGTCGAAACGGCATTCTTCCACGCCCTGTCTCTTTTTCCTCAACACTGGCGCTTGCCGGTTGAAGAGGGGCCGGTCGGAAGACTGATGGAAAACCACCTGTGGCCGCTGATCTTGCTCGCCGGTGCTGCTCTCCAAGCCGAGCGCGACGGTACTCGGCGGCCAATCCTTCGCGCTGATTTTCCCACTGAGAATTTCAGGATGGCGTTCGATGCCGTACTGAAAGACCAGACAAGTCGAAAATTGTTTGATCGAGCATTTGATGTCCGCAATGGTGGCCTGATCCTTGGACCGAGAAAACTTGCTCCCGGGCTCTTGTTGATCGCCGAAAAAATGGCCTACGAACTGCTCGGACCCAACTGGCACAACAAGGAACTTTCGAATACGCAAAAGAGATACCTTCTTGGCAGGCTGCGAGACATTCCGCACGTGCAGACCATCGATGTTGGAATCGAAAAGCACGACACTTCCGACGGGACGCATGTTGACGTTGACTTCTTCGTTCGCGACAAGCAACAAGGAATTCTTTTCGCTGTGCAGCTCAAGCACCTTGAGTACAGCGACAAAGGCGGCATGCGCTATTGGATCAGTCGCTTCGCTCACGTTGACAGGGGTTTGGCCTACGGTATCACCCAACTCGAGGCATTCAAGTCTTTGGCGAAATCAGATTCAAAGGTCAGGGAAAAGCTCCTTTCCAGCGGCATTCAATCAAATGAGCTTGACCATGTCGTTCCCGTCGTCCTGCACAATGTCGGTGTCATGGACTGCCTGGCGTTTCAGGAAGGTATTCTGGTTTACGACCAACAGACCTTTGTCAACGTTCTTGATGGACGTCCCGCCATTGGCGTGGGAGTTGTCGACGGTCAGGCAGTTCATTTTTCGCGCAAAGGGTCTCCGACAGCCTGTCGACTTGACGATCCCGACACGGTGATTTCGGCCTATGCCGGCGACCCTCATTTCGCCACTATTGAGCATTTCAGTGTTGCTGCTGACGTCACCAGGCATCTGTCCGTGCTCGGTTCCACGGTGAGGGCAGAAGGGTTGGGAATCTGAGCGGTGGGGGATGAAATGGCCAATGCGGTCGAGTTCTCGGTTTGACTTGCTATCTGCATCTTTGACTTCGACTATTACATCGACTCTACAACCAAGGATCCAAGTCATGCCATCAATGATGGACAGGTGGCATCAGCTTGCTGCTTATCTAAACACTTTGCTGAACGACAACCCTGAAGAGGCCGTGAGGCAGGCGCGTGAAATCAAGCTCGAGCCCGATACGGACGAGCACTTCAATCTGATGGGTCTGCGGGCCGCCATCCTTGTGGACGGAGGCGCATTGATCCAACAGCAGGATGCGATTGAAGAAGGAATCGCGCTGTTTCGTGAGCTTTACAACCGGTTTCCGATTGCTGACATCGCCTACAACCTAGCCAACGGATTGGTTTCCGCGACAAGCTCTCCGCCCAATGATGAGACTTGGTTGAACCACCAGGAACATTCCAGAGAGCGCCGCGCAGAAGCACGAAGGCTTTTCTGGAGAGTAGCTCAGGACGTAGATGCCGATCCACCACTGCGAACGCAAGCTTGGACCAACCTCGCCAACCAGTTCAGCAACAGCTATCGCCTTGGAGAAGCACACGATGGATGGCTTGCCGCCCTGAAGATAGATCCGGAAAACGGAGTTGCGGCAATTTGCGCGGCCCGTAATCTGCTCTGGCACTACGAGCGAGGCGGCTGCTCGGAGCTTACGCATGTTGAGGCCATTTTCTTGGCCAAAATTGCAGACCGGCATAGGGAGCGGGTAATCCAATACGCTGGCACACAGGTCGCAAAAAGGATCTCGGAATTCGCAAGTAAATTGGATGACCCACCCCCTCGATCACCTCACAGAGATCCCTTCATCAGTTGGGTAGAGCGTGAACGCCTGACACTCGCGCCAGTCGTCGAACTTGTCGATCCTAACTTGGGCACGCTGGACTGGCTAATGCTTCCTGGAATTCTGGAACGTGAATCGAATGCCGGCATGATGCCGCCGCCGGTGTTCGCCATGTTCAATATGCTGAAGAGCGACTACATCCTTGCACGGGACCTGCTATGGCGGGCTGTTGCAGAGGATGCGTGGCCAATAACTGGGCGGTATGGCGACACGCTCGACTACGCGACCTATGGCCCTGATGTGTCTGCACTGGTCCTGACACACCGAACTGCCCTTGACTTGCTCGACAAAATCGCCGTAACCGCGAACCATTACTTTGAGCTTGGGCAACCACCTGACAAGGTTTACTTCGGGAAGTTGTGGCGAGCAAAGCCTAACAAGAGCACCGGGGCCCACCCCCTTGCCGAAAAGGTGGAGAAGGCGATTCGTGGAGGCACAAGCGCGCTCTATGGCCTTGTTGAGCTTGCTGATGACTATGACGGCAGTGCAGGGATCCTGCGTTCTCAAAAGGACCTTCGAAATGCGGGCACCCATCGATTCGTGGTGCTGCATGACTCGGGCGATCCGGCGCTCAGCAGACAAGCGCCTGAAATCGAGCGCCACCAAAGGGAGCCGTTCACACAGGAAGTTCTACGTGCTCTACGTGTTGCCCGGTCGGCCATCCAAATGCTTGCGCTTTCGATTTCGCAACATGAAGAAAGTATGGAGAAGCGGACCAGCGGCATCATTGGATCCTTGATCGTCCCCGACCACGACTGGGTTCGTGGGCGGGACGACGAAGTCTAGATGACGCTTGTCTCATCGCTTATGGCGATATGGCCGCTGCTTTCATGGTGCCATCCAGCTTGCGATGAATTAGAGACACCAAGGTCAAAATGTCCAGCGCATCCTGTTCGGACATGGGCCAATTCGTCTTGGGCGCGTGTGCCAGCGGATTGCGCACGGCGCCGAATAGGCCAATCAGCAAATTGGCAAAGCCTTTCTGTTCGCTCTTTTCGGACTCGGTATTGAGCGGTCCCAAGACTAGAACGGGCTGTTGGCCAGCGAACGCCTTGTTCACCAGATCCGCGCCATCGCCGTTCAGACCAGACAGCAGGCGAATCCTCTCTGCGACGCCCTTCGTTGCCTCGAAGACGGCATGGAAATAGTTTTCGTCCAGCAATTCGGCACGGCAGTAGTTCAGCACCTCGGCATGCACAAGGCGGTTTTCCAGAGCTGCCTTGAGTCGCCCGGCTCGGGCGCGGGCGGCATCGAGCGTTGTGGCCTTATCGGCGTGTGCGACCTTGCCATCTTCGCGCACGTAAAAGCCGGAGAAGGCAAGAACGACGTTTAGTTCGTCGCGCCGCCATGCGAAGGTTGCAGCATCTCGCGCGTAGCTCACCGGGTTCATAACTCGGTTGATGAACATGATGAGGTGGTTACCGATTTGATGCTGGTTCTGCGCTCCGGCCAGCGCATTGAATAGTCGCTTCCACTTCGTCATACCGGGTGACATGTCGGCGACGTTGATGTCCTCCAGCAACCTCGCGATCTGTGTGCCGGTTAAACCTCGTTCGGTATCAGCGAGAACCCGGCAGGCGGCTTCAAGATGTTGTGAACTGAAAATTGGAATATCAGCCATGAGTTTCTCTTTGAGTTTCCTTGAAGCCCATTCAAGCCATCTGACCGCTCATGCCCTCGCCTATTTGTCTTCAGTACGCCTCTCTACGCTCCTGCGAGTTTCCGCGATAGCCAAAGAAAGCCACCATAGCTTTATGCGATGGGGATCCGCGCATCGCCGAACATCAGGAGCTCAATATGGAGAATAGCGCGTCGAGAAAAATTAACCAGATCAGCGGCAGCGAGGTGCCACCGCCGCCTGCACCCCTGCCCCTGCCCGGCTCGAGCGGCTACGACGATCTCCCGCAGTTCCCGAAGCATGGCGTTCTTCCATTTCGGCGCACCATTCGCCGCCATGAGTTGCGGCAGATCGTCCCACTGGCTGAAACCACGATCTATGAAATGGAGCGCCGCGGTGAGTTCCCAAAGCGATTCAATCTGACGCCACGCTGCGTAGTGTGGGATCTGGCCGAGGTGGAGGCCTGGGTCAACGAACGCAGAAATACACCTCGCACCTGCGTCAGCAAGCCGGATGTCCACCTGCGAAAGACCCGCCCAGTTCGGGCGGGTTCCAGCCGCGAATAAGGCTCGCGGCGACCTCACCCCACACGTGCTTCCAGATCCTCCACAACGGCCCCTGAAAGCCGCTGTCCCTCTTTCAACACATTGACCTGCAGGGCCACGCGCGCGACCTCCAGCACGCCCTTGGCCAGCGAGTAGCTGCCCCGGGCCTGCAGCCAAGCCAGTACATCCGCCAAATGCCAGATCGACGCACTGCCTTCGTGCACCGGTGTCGGGAAGCTGCCTGGATGAGCCAGCATCAGCTTGCGCATGTTTTGCCGCGATACCCCCACGATGTCGGCCACCTCGGTCAGCCCGACCAAATCCGGCGCAACCTCGATCAACTTGGCCGATGGCACGGCGCGCCGCACGTCGGCCAGCGCACTGCGCACTGCATGATCGGCATCGACCGCCTCGCGGGTGAACTCCAGTGCCAGGCGACCCGGTTGCCCGATGCCGACCAGGGCATCGTCGCAGCCGGCCTCGCCCAGGCGCTCAACCAGCGCTTCGGCGTCGCGATCGTCTTCGGCAAGTTGGTACTTGAGTGTGAAGGTGTACTCCATCGTGCTACTCCTGCGCATCGTCGGCCGCCTCCTGCTCCTTGCGGTGGGTCGTACAGTTGTCCACGACGCGCCGGACGGCGTGCGCGTGGTTCCCAGGGCTCTTCGGCGTGCTCCAGATGCTGGTGATGCAGAACTCGCCGCAGCGGCACTCCGCGTCGTTGTAAGGACAATAGATCCGCCCCCAGGCGTGGCTACCGCCGACGTCTACGCGCCAGCCCTGCCCTTCGGCGTGCCTGAGTGCTTCCTCGACTTCCTTTTTCGGATGAGAGGGACGTGCCATCAGTGATCTCCAGTGTGAGGATGATCGCCACGGTTGTCAAGTGACAACCAAGCGCGTTTCAATCCGACGCAGTCACTGCCGGCACGAATACGTCCCTTGGGATCAACTTCGGCACGTAGTTCTGTCCCCCACCCCAGGCATCGATGAGATGGGCCCACTCCTGCAGCATGTGGCGCCTCTGCTCCGCGTACTGGGCCTTGTTGTAGATTGAGCGCGAGGAACGACCGTCCTCGTGTGCGAGGCATTTCTCGATCCAGTCGCGGTTGAAGCCGATTTCGTTCAGCAGCGTCGACCCTGTGCGGCGCAGGTCATGGACGGTGAACGGATGCAGCGGCAGCCCTTTGCTCTTGGCTGCCTGCACCAAGAGCTGCGTGACCCGGTTCAATGTGGCGTTGGACATGCAACGCTCTGCGTCGTAGCGCGAAGGAAAGACGTATCTCGATCCAGCCGCACAGGCGTGCAACTTGATAAAGATGTCGAGCGCCTGGCGCGACAGGTAGACCACGTGCGGATTGCGTCCCTTCATCCGCTCCTTTGGAATCGTCCACGTCGCGTTTTCGAAATTGACCTCGTCCCATGTGGCATGGATCAATTCGCTCTTGCGCACCAGCGTCAGCAGAATCAAACGCAATGCCAGTTTGATGGTCGGATAGGTCGCGGCTTGGTCCAGTTGCTGCACGACGAGCCGGATCTCCAGAGGCGACAGCGCGCGATCCTTGGGTACGAAAGTTGCGATCGAGGCAGCGCCCACGCTGTCGGTGGGGTTGGGTACTTTTTCGCCATGCGCGATGGCGTAGACGTACACCTGCTTCACGATGTCGCGGATCTGTACCGCCGTGGCAGGCGCGCCGCGTTCCTTGACCTTGTTGCACAGGGCGCGCAGATCCTCCGGCTCGATCTCGGTGAGCAGGCGATTGCGAAACGCCGGCAGGATGTCGCGGTCGATGATGTGTTTGCGCATGGCACGGGTGCTGTCTGCCAACTTGGCATTGGCAAACCATGCGTCCATGGCCTCCCCGAACGTCTTGATGGACGCCACCCGGCGCTTCTCGCGCTGCTTTTCGATCGCGGGCGAGACGCCCTTGAGCACGGCCTTGCGCGCATCGAGGAGCAGTTCGCGCGCCATGGCCAGCGAAATGCCTGCGGGGCCATAGCGACCCAGGGTCAGCGTCTCTCGGCGACCGTGAAGGCGGTAGTCGTAGCGGAAGGTGACGGTACCGCCCGGCGATACCGTCACGTACATCCCATCCCTGTCAGAAGCCTTATAAACCTTGGACTTAGGCTTCAAATTTCGTAGCGCAGTGTCGGTCAGCATGGCAATTTTTCTCCTGTTTTGTGACGGTATTTCCGTCTGGGTCCCAGGAGACCTGCTGATGCCCGGAAAGCCGCGTGAAACAAGCATTTCCGAGATAACTTTTACCGTCAAAGACGGGTTAAGTCCGAATAGTGAATGAAATTGTCTTAATTTCGCCCCGATTTTTACCGTCAGAGCTTTCGTCAGATTTTTTTGCTGCCCGGCGATAGCCACCGATAGGTGCCGCGACGTATTTCCTTTTAGATCAACACGTTACGGCAGTTTTTCGATTGCTGGCGATAGTCCTCAAAAGACCTGATTTCACTCCCACTCGATCGTCGCTGGCGGCTTGCTGCTCACGTCGTACGTTACGCGGTTGATGCCGCGGACTTCGTTAATGATGCGGCCTGACACCTTCTTGAGCAGCGCATAGGGCAGTTCAGCCCAGTCGGCGGTCATGAAGTCGCTGGTCTGCACGGCGCGCAGGGCCACCACGTAATCGTAGGTGCGGCCATCGCCCATCACGCCCACGCTCTTGACGGGCAGGAAGACGGTGAAGGCCTGGCTGGTGAGGTCGTACCAGGTCTTGCCACTGGATTCGTCACGGAAGTTGCGCAGCTCTTCGATAAAGATCGCGTCGGCACGGCGCAGCAGGTCGGCGTATTCCTTCTTCACCTCGCCCAGAATGCGCACGCCCAGGCCGGGGCCAGGGAAGGGGTGTCGGTAGACCATTTCGGGCGGCAGGCCCAGGGCAACGCCGAGTTCGCGCACTTCGTCCTTGAACAAATCGCGCAGGGGCTCCAGCAGCTTGAGGCCCAGTTGCTCGGGCAGACCGCCCACGTTGTGGTGGCTCTTGATGGTGACGGCCTTCTTGCTCTTGGCCCCGCCGCTCTCGATCACGTCGGGGTAAATCGTGCCCTGCGCCAGGAAGGTGGCACCCTTGTGGCCCCCGTCGCCCGCCTTCAGTTTCGCGGCTTCCGCCTTGAACACGTCCACGAACAGGCCGCCGATGATCTTGCGCTTGGCTTCGGGGTCGCTCACGCCCGCCAGCTTGCCCAGGAACAGGTCGCTCGCATCCACGCGGATCACTTTGGCGTGCAGCTTGCCGACGAACATGTCCATGACCATGTCGCCTTCGTTCAGGCGCAGCAGGCCGTGATCGACGAAGACGCAGGTCAGCTGGTCGCCAATCGCGCGGTGGATGAGCGCGGCGGCCACGGACGAATCCACACCGCCCGAGAGACCCAGGATCACTTCTTCATCACCCACCTGCTGGCGGATCTGCTCCACAGCTTCGGCGATGTGGTCACGCATCACCCAGTCGGGACGGGTGCCGCAAATGCCGAGCACGAAACGGTCCAGCAACGCCCTGCCCTGCACGGTGTGCGTGACTTCGGGGTGGAACTGCACGGCGTAGAAGCGACGGCTTTCATCGGCCATGCCGGCGATGGGGCAGCTGTCGGTGCTGGCCATGAGCTTGAAGCCCGGGGGCAGCTCGGTGACCTTGTCGCCGTGGCTCATCCACACGTTGAGCATGCCGTGGCCTTCAGGCGTGGTGAAGTCGGCGATGTCCTTGAGCAGCGCGGTGTGGCCGCGCGCGCGCACGGCAGCAAAGCCGAACTCGCGCTTGTGGCCCATTTCGACCTTGCCACCCAGCTGCTGCGCCATGGTCTGCATGCCGTAGCAGATGCCCAAGACGGGCAAACCCAGATCGAACACCGCTTGCGGCGCGCGGTCGGTGGTGTCTTCGGTCACGCTGGCGTGGCTGCCCGACAGGATGATGCCCTTGAGCGAACCGTCCTTGGCATAGTCGCGCACCCATTCGTCAGTCACATCGCAGGGGTGCACTTCGCAGTACACATTGGCCTCGCGCACGCGGCGGGCGATGAGCTGGGTGACTTGCGAGCCGAAATCGAGGATGAGGATTTTCTGGTGTTGCATGGTGGTGGTCCGTCAGAGGCGGGAGAGGTCGAGAAGTGGGACACCGCTGCGCCGTGCGGCAGCGGCCTGTTGGGGATCAAAGGTGGCCAGGGGCAAGCGCAGCGAGCGGGCGAGCCACAGATAGGCCGCATCAAAGGTGGGCAGGCCGGTCTCCAGTGCCACGTCGAGCACGGCCTTGTGCTGGGCAGGGGCCAATTCATGGAGCTCCACCCGGTGGCGGATGGCTTCGAGTACGCCCCACAGGCCTTCGACAGATGTGGCGGGGATGCGCCCGCTGTTCACGCCACTGGCCAGGATGTTGTGGCACTCCCAGTGCCAGAGGTTGGGCGCCTGGGGCTCCACCTCATCGCGGCGGATAAGGGTGTAAAGACGGCGGGTATGTTCGCTAGCACTGTCAGGCAGCAGCCAGGCGGCGGTGACCGAGGCATCCAGCACGAAGGCGGTCATGCGTTACTCCGACCTGTGCGACGCAGGCTATCCACCGTCGATGAACCTGCGGGTTGAATGCTGGCATGAAGTGCATCCATCTGGCCCAGCTCGCGCGCAATCTGCTCGTCAGAAATCACTGGGCGCCGACGCACGGGAAGCATGCGCACCACCTCTTTGCCATGGCGCGTAATGCGCACTTCCTCGCCCTGCTCGACCAGTTCGATCAAGGCAGAGAACCTGCTTTTCGCTTCGTAGATGCCAACGGACTGCATAAATAAAAAAGTCTGGCCTGAATGCTGAATTCAGACCAGACTATATCAGTCTGACCAGATTTTTTCAATCAGGCCAGACTCGGTATCTCCCAAGGTAGATCAGACCCATGCCCTGCTAACGCCCGCGATCCAGGCTAGGGCAGCCGTGCAAGGGCCGCCCCGCCGCACTGGCTGCGTCTCCCTTCCCGAATGGCGCAGCCATTCGAGAGAAGGGGGAAGGCGCGAAGCGACTCAGGGGGTTGTCCCTTAATCAGCGCGGTAGTTCGGCGCTTCCTTGGTGATCTGCACATCGTGCACATGGCTTTCGCGGATACCAGCCGTGGTGATCTCGACGAACTCCGCTTTGTTGTTCATCTCTTCGATCGTGGCGCAACCGCAGTAGCCCATGGAGGCACGCACGCCGCCCGCCATCTGGTAGACGATGGAAACCATGGAGCCCTTGTAGGGCACGCGGCCTTCGATGCCTTCAGGCACGAGCTTGTCAGCGTTGGGGTTGCCGGTGCTCGACTCCTGGAAGTAGCGGTCTGCACTGCCCTGCTGCATGGCGCCAATGGAGCCCATGCCGCGGTAGCTCTTGTAGCTGCGGCCCTGGAACAGGATGACTTCTCCGGGCGCTTCTTCGGTGCCTGCAAACATGCCGCCCATCATCACCGTGCCGGCGCCAGCGGCCAGGGCCTTGGCGATGTCGCCGCTGTAGCGAATGCCACCGTCAGCAATCAGCGGCACCCCGGTGCCCTTGAGGGCCGTGGCCACGTTGTCGATGGCCATGATCTGGGGCACGCCCACACCCGCCACGATGCGGGTGGTGCAGATGGAACCGGGGCCGATACCGACCTTGACCGCATCCGCACCGGCCTCAACCAGTGCCAGGGCTGCAGCGCCGGTGGCGATGTTGCCACCGATCACGTCGATCTGCGGGTAGTTCTGCTTGACCCAGCGCACGCGGTCGATCACGCCCTTGCTGTGGCCGTGGGCCGTGTCCACCACGATGGCATCCACACCGGCCTTGACCAGGGCTTCGACGCGTTCTTCGGTACCCTCACCCACACCCACCGCCGCGCCTACGCGCAGGCGGCCTGCGGCATCGCGGGCCGCGTTGGGAAAGCTGGTCTGCTTGGTGATGTCCTTCACCGTGATCAGGCCCTTGAGTTCAAAGGCGTCGTTCACGACCAGGATGCGTTCGAGCTTGTGCTTGTTGAGCAGCGCCTTGGCTTCGACCGGCGTGGTGCCCTCTTTTTCATTGACCGTGATGAGCTTCTCGCGCGGGGTCATGATCTGGTGGACCTTGACGTCGTAACGGGTCTCGAAGCGCAGGTCGCGGCCGGTGACGATACCCACCACCTTGCCGCCGTCGCACACGGGAAAGCCCGAGATGCCCAGTTGTTCGGACAGCTGGAGCACCTGCAGCACCGTGTGCTCGGGGGTGATGACCACGGGATCACGCAACACGCCAGACTCATAGCGCTTGACCTTGGCCACATGAGCAGCCTGCTCCTGCGCCGTGAGGTTCTTGTGCACGATGCCGATGCCGCCCTCCTGGGCAATGGCAATGGCCAGACGCGCCTCGGTCACGGTGTCCATGGCGGCGGACACGAGCGGCAGGTTCAGTTGGATATTGCGGGAGAGTTTCGTCGCGAGGGACGTGTCCTTGGGCAGGACCTGGGAGTACGCTGGCACCAGCAACACATCGTCGAAGGTGAGCGCTTTTCCAAGAAGGCGCATGAGAAAGCTCCAAAAGACGGATTGTACCCGCGCCGCGTGTGGTGAAAACGCGCCCGCCCGTCTTCAACGCACTGGCGGGGGGTGAGTCACATGGATAAACTTGTCCGCATGAAAATGCACAAGCTTCTCCTGCTGGCCGTGGCCTGCACCTGGGCCATGGGCGCGGCGGCGCAATGGCAGTGGATCGACAAGGACGGCCGCAAGGTCTTCAGCGACCGACCCCCACCCCAAGATACCCCGGAAAAGAACATCCTGAAGCAGCCCGGTGGCGGGGGTCCGCGTTCAGCACCCGCTCCAGTGGCAGCCGCACCAGCGGAAGGAACCCCTGTGGCCGCAACCACCGCTGCCGCCTCGGCCACCAAGCCTGCCGCCAGCGCGCCGGGTACCGGCAAGGACAAAGCCCTGGAAGAGAAAAAAGCCCAGGCAGAAGCGGCCGAAGCGGCCAAGAAAAAAGCAGACGAAGAAAAGCTGGCCAAGGCCAAGGCAGACAACTGCACGCGCGCGCGCCAGGCCAAGGCGGCGTTTGATTCGGGCAGACCCATCACCCAGTCCAATGCCCAGGGAGAGCGCATCTTCCTCGACGAAGCTGGCCGGGCGGCCGAATCCAAACGCCTCGACGGCATCATTGCCGCCGACTGCAAGCGCTAACCCGAGCCCCCCAAGGCGACCTCAGTAGCCCGACTTACCCCCGGGCCGCTGGCGTGCAAAAAGCCCCGTGGTCCGCGCGCCCTGCCGTGCAAAACGTTCACGGCGGGCCACCTTGGGGTCCACTTTCAGTGGGCGGTAAACCTCCACACGGTCCAGATGCCTGACTGCGGCGTCAGGCAACACTGCGCGACCCCAGATGCCCAGGGTCGGCCGGTCTGCACTGCCCTGCGGCCCCAATGCGCCATCCGCCCCACACGCCCGCAGTGCATCAGCCACGGTGGCACCTTCGGGCAGCTGAAGTACCCATTCCTGCGTTTTGCGAGGAGCAATACAGACCAACACCGTGACCTGCACAGTGCTCCCCGGCACCCGCTCAGCCATACACCTGCTCCGCACGCTTCACAAAGGCATCGACCATGCTGCCAGCGATGCGGTCAAACACCGGGCCTACGAGCGCCGCGAGCGTGGCACTGTCAAAACCGTAGTTCAGCAGCAATTCCACCTTGCATGCGCGCTGCGAACCGTCGCCCACCGGGTGGAAGTGCCAGTCGCCATCCAGGCGCGAGAACGGCCCTTTGATGAGATGCATCTGCACGCGCCGACCTGCCTCGTGGGTATTGCGCGTCACAAAGGTCTGGCGGATGCCACTGAACGCAATGCCCACTTCGGCGGTCATGCCGTCCTCGGTCTGCTCCAGCACGCCCGCGTGATCGCACCATGGCAGAAACTGGGGGTAGTGTTCCACCCCGGTGACCAGGGCAAACATTTCTTCGGGGCTGTACCAAATGAGGACGGACTTGTGAACGGTTTTCATGCAGACTGTGCCTGGCATCGGTGTGCGCCAAGCGGAGGAAATTAGAATCGCTGCCAGCGACACCCACACATTGTAGGGAGGCCTTTTAACTCCCGGTTTGTGCCGCATCTACCTCTTCATGGCCAAAAAACCCGATCCTACGTCCCGCATTGCCGACAACAAGAAAGCGGCTTACAACTATTTCTTCGAGGAACGCCACGAGGCGGGCATGGTGCTGCACGGCTGGGAGGTCAAGGCCCTGCGCGAGGGCAAGGTGCAGCTGACCGATGGCTACGTGCTGATCCGCGATGGCGAGCTGTATCTGCTCGGCTGCCTGATCCATGCGCTCAAGACCGCCTCCACCCACGTCAACCCCGAATCGGCGCGCACCAAGAAACTGCTGCTCAAGAAAGACGACATCAAGCGCCTGATCGGCAAGGTCGAGCAAAAGGGCTACACGCTGGTGCCGCTCAATCTGCACTGGAAAAACGGCTTTGTGAAATGCGAAATTGCCCTGGCCAAGGGCAAGGCTGAGCATGACAAGCGCGACACCATCAAGGACCGCGAAGGCAAGCGCGAGGTGGAGCGCGCCATGAAAAGTCGCAGCCGCTGAGGCATGCGTGCGATGCGGTCTGCGCTCACCCAGCCCAGCCCTTGAGATTTTTTTGTGACGCCGTGGAATAAACCGCTGCGCCCATGTGTTTGTCCCGGTGCAAGGCAGCATTCGCCTCCGCCTGCACCACACCCTGGAGAAACCCATGAAAAAACTGATCTCGATGGCCGCCTTCGTCGCAGCAGCCGCACTGGCCGGCTGCGCCACCATGAACGACTCGCCCGTGAAGACCATGGACGGCGTACTGGTCGGAGCGGGCGGCATGACGCTGTACACGTTCGACCGCGACGCGGCAGGCAGTGGCAAGTCGGTGTGCAACGGCCCCTGCGCCACCAACTGGCCACCACTCTTGGCCAGCAAGGCACCCGGTGGCGACTACAGCGTCATCACCCGTGACGATGGCAAGACCCAACTGGCCTACAAGGGCAAGCCGCTCTACTACTGGATCAAGGACACCAAGCCCGGCGACAAAACCGGCGACGGGGTGAACCAGGTCTGGCGCACCGCACGGCCCTGAGAACCCTTCAACGCCGCACAGGCCCCACACGGCATGAACCGCACCCAGGTCATCGAACAACTGCCCGGCCTGCGCCGGTACGCGCGGGTGCTCACAGGCGATGCCTGGGCGGCCGATGATCTGGTGCAGGACACGCTGGAACGTGCCTGCAGCAAGTGGTTGCTGTGGCGCACGGGCAGCGACCTGCGCGCGTGGTTGTTCACTCTGATGCACAACCTGTACCTCAACCAACGCCGTGCGCTGCCCGCGCTGGCGCAGGTGGACATCGACGACATTCACGACCAGTTGCCGGGTGCCCGCGCTCCCTCGGATGACGCCCTGGATCTGGAGCGCTGTCTGCAGCGCCTGCCCGCCGACCAGCGGGCCGTGCTGCTGCTGGTGGCCATGGAGGACATGAGCTACGAGGACACCGCGCGCATTCTGGGCATTCCGGCAGGCACTGTGATGTCACGCCTGTCCCGCGCCCGCACGCGCCTGCGCGCGCTGATGGACCGAGAGCCCGCGCCCAGCCCTATACCGGCCGCCCACGCAGACGCACCCGCAGCAGGCTCAGTGCCTGCGCTGCGTCGCCTCAAATAAAAAAGAGCCATGACCCGCCCCCCCACCATGGACCCGATCCACCCTGCCCCCCACCCACGCGCTGGCGAAAGCAGCACCTGGCACGCCCTCGTGGACGGCCAATTGCCGCCCGCACAGGCGCAGGCGCTGCGCGAGCAATTGCAGGATGATCAGGAAGCGCAGGCCACACTGGCGCACTGGCAGGCACAGCGAGAGCAGCTACACGCCCTGCACCAGGACCTGCTCCACGCCCCCGTGCCCGATACGTTGATGGCCGCAGCATTGCGGGCCACGGACCGCCGGGAGCAGCAGGCGCAGTGGTGGCGTTGGGGTAGCATGGCCGCCTCCGTGTTGCTGGCCTTTGTGCTGGGGTGGACGGGACGCGGCCAGTGGCCCGCCGTGGCACCCGGCAAAACGCTGGCGACGGGCAACGGCACCACGCTGCTGGCTGCCGAACCGGCACAACGCTTCGCCCAGCAAGCCGCAGTCGCCCACGCGGTGTACCAGCCCGAAGTCCGCCACCCCGTGGAAGTTACAGCCGCCCAGCAAGACCACCTGGTGCAATGGCTGTCCAAGCGGCTGGACCGCCCGCTCAAGGTCCCCGCGCTGGGCGCGCAGGGTTATGAGCTGGTGGGTGGCCGCTTGCTGCCTGGCGACACCGGGGTACGCGCGCAGTTCATGTACCAGAACAGCGCAGGCCAGCGCATCACGCTGTACCTGGGCGCCTTGGCTGCGGCATCCACCAGCCCTGGCCCTGCCAGCGACAACACGCCCCGTCCAAAGCCACCGACCACCGCAAGCGCGACCGCATTCCAGTTCACGCAAGATGGCCCGGTGCCAGGCTTTTACTGGACGGACGCGGGCTTTGGCTACGCCTTGAGCGGACAGCTGTCCCGCACCGAGCTGCTGAGCTTGGCGACAGCGGCGTACCAGCAGCTGAACACCTGACGCGCCGCCAGGGACTCTCCGGGTGGCCTGCCCGGCTACAACCTTTGCCGATCAGGACAAATGGGCCAGCGGGTGGGCGTGTGCAGGCCAGGGACTGGTGAAGAACTGCGCCACCATATCGGGCGTCACGTCTTCGATGCGGCCAGGGTTCCATTGGGGCGCATGGTCTTTGTCCACGGCCAGGGCTCGGATGCCCTCCACCGTTTCGCTCTGGCCGGGGCGCAGGAAGAAGCAGTGGCGCACCATGTCGCGCTCCATGCGCAGGTCGTCGGCCAAGCCCATGTCCCGTGCGCGGCGGATTTGTTCCAGCACCACGTGCAGCATGAGGGGCGAGCGCTTGCGCAGCGTGGCCGCCGTGGCGCGTGCCCAGTCACTGTCGGCCGCTTCAAGCGCCGCCACGATCTCGCCCACGCTGCCCAACGAAAAATATTGGTCAATTTGGCCCCTAGCGCTTTTCTGCAAAGCGCTAGCAGCTACAAATTTAGAAGCAACATAGTCTTTGACGGCAGCACCGCTGGCAAAGCTCTGGATGCCCAGCGCCTCCCACACGGCCGCTTGCTGGTCAGCAGGCAGACAACCGTCCGCCAACCGGTTTTCGATGGCATCACCGGCGCCAATGGTGTCGCCGGTGAGCGCCAGCCATTCGCCCACACGACCGGGACACCGGCTCAGAAAATAGCCCCCCCCCACATCCGGGAACAGGCCAATGGCCGTCTCCGGCATGGCCATCTTCGTGCGCTCGGTCACCACGCGCAGGGCGGCGCCCTGGCTGATGCCCATGCCGCCACCCATCACGATGCCGTCCATGAAGGCGATGTAGGGCTTGGCGTAGTTGTGGATCAGGTGGTTGAGCGCGTACTCCTCGGTGAAGAAGTCCTCGATCAGCGGGTTGCCCTGGCTGCCCGCCTGGTGCAAAAAGCGGATGTCTCCACCGGCGCAGAATGCACCAAACGGGCCTTCCTTGTTGCTGCCACGGATGGCCACGGCCAGCACCCGCGCATCGTTTTGCCATGCCAGCAAGATGCCCATGAGGTCACGCACCATGCCCAGCGAGAGGGCATTGAGCGCACGCGGGCGGTTCAACGTGATGAAGCCCACCTGGCCTCGCACTTCACTCAACACATCAGACAATACCGTCTCCGTCATTTTTGTTCCTTCCAACCCAACAGTTCATTAAAAACCAGCGCACCGATCACGAGCACGCCTCCCGTCAGCACCGCCGGAGCAGGCTTTTCGCCTGCGCCCAGCCAGGCCAGCAAAATTCCAAAGATGACTTCGAGCAAGCCGAGCAACGCCATCTCTGGCGCCTTGAGCACACGGCCGCAGCGCACGGCCAGCACACAAGGGATGGCCAATTGCACCACGCCCAACAGCGCCAGCAGGGCCAGGTCATGCCCTGAAGCCTGAAAAGGCAGCGCCAGCGGCAACGTAGCCACCACCGAGATCACCGCGCCGACCAGCACCGCAGGCACCAGGTCCACCGCATGGCCGTGGCGCTGCGAATGCTGCACCAGCACCGCAGGCACCAGGTCCACCGCATGGCCGTGGCGCTGCGAATGCTGCACCACCGTCCAGTTGATGGCGGCTGCCACCGGCACACACAGCGCCACCAGCGTACCTGCCAGAGGCAGGCCCGCCATCTGCGAACCATACATCCACCCAATGCCCAGCCCCGCCACGGCAATCGCGGCCCAGGTGCGCGGGGCGATGTGGTGGCCAATGAAAACCCTTGCAAACAGCGCGGTGAGCAGCGGCCCCACAGCCATCGTGACCAGCACGTTGGCCACCGGCATGAGCACCAGCGCCACCATGAATGCCGTGAACATCACGCTCCAGCACACGCCAGAGATCCACAGCGCACGGCCGCTGTGGCGCATGGAGGCGAACACCGCCCTGCCCTGAAGCGCAGGCAGGATGACCAGCAGCGACAGCAGCGTGAAGAAGCTGCGCCAGAAGGTCACCTCAAAGCTCGCCGCATGCTCCAGGTGGCGCGTGACCACACCGGCAATGGACCACATGAGGGTCACGGCCACCATCAGCGCCACGGCACGGGAATGTGTCAATTTCAACAGAGGCTCCAGGATTCAGACGGCAAAAAGGCCACTGCGTCGCAGTGGCCCCTTTTTGAACGTGCTCTGAGCGCTTCTCTGAACGCTCCGCCGATCAGGACCGTGCAGCGCGCTTGCGCTCGTTCTCGGTCAGGTGGCGCTTGCGCAGGCGCACAGACTTGGGCGTGATCTCGACCAGTTCATCGTCCTCAATGAATTCCACGCCGTATTCCAGCGTCAGGTCGATCGGGGGCGTGATCTTGATCGCGTCTTCCTTGCCAGAGACACGGAAGTTGGTCAGCTGCTTGGTGCGCGTGGCGTTCACGATCAGGTCGTTGTCGCGGCTGTGGATGCCCACGATCATGCCTTCGTACACGGGGTCGTTCGCCTTCACGAACATGCGGCCACGGTCGTCCAGCTTGCCCAGGGCGTAGGTGAAGATTTCACCATCGTCCATGGAGATCAGCACACCGTTCTTGCGGCCGCCGATGTCGCCCTTGTGCGGCTCGTAGCTGTCGAAGATGTTGGAGATCAGGCCGGAACCACGTGTCAGGTTCAGGAATTCGTTGGTGAAACCGATCAGGCCACGTGCGGGGATGCGGTATTCGAGGCGTACGCGGCCACGGCCGTCGGACTCCATGTTCACCAGCTCGCCCTTGCGCTCGCCCAGGGCCTGCATCACGCCGCCCTGGTGGCCTTCTTCGATGTCCACCGTCACCAGCTCGATAGGCTCGTGCTTCACGCCGTCGATGTCCTTGAACACCACGCGGGGCTTGGACACGGCCAGCTCGTAGCCTTCACGGCGCATGTTTTCCAAGAGGATGGTCAGGTGCAGTTCACCCCGGCCCATCACTTCGAAGATACCTTCTTCATCGGTCTCAGACACGCGCAGGGCCACGTTGTGCTGCAGCTCCTTTTGCAGACGGTCCCAGATCTGGCGGCTGGTCACGAACTTGCCTTCGCGGCCGGCCAGGGGCGAGGTGTTCACGCAGAAGTTCATGGTCAGCGTGGGCTCGTCCACCTTCAGCATGGGCAGCGGTGACGGGTTGGCGGGGTCGGTCACGGTCACGCCGATGCCGATGTCTTCGATGCCGTTGATCAGCACGATGTCGCCAGGGCCCGCCAGCGGCGTCTGCATGCGATCAAGGCCCTGGAAGGTCAGCACCTGGTTGACACGGCCCTTGACGGACTTGCCATCGGGGCCTTCCATGACGAGCACATCCTGGCCGGGCTTGATGGTGCCCTGGCTGATGCGGCCCACGCCGATGCGGCCCACAAAGGTGGAGAAGTCCAGCGCCGAAATCTGCAGTTGCAGCGGAGCGGCTGGGTCACCCGTATTCGGTGGAACGTGCGAGAGGATCGTGTCGAACAGGGCCGACATGTCGGGACCCCACTGCTCGCCCGGCGCGCCTTCTTCCAGCGACGACCAGCCGTTGATGCCCGAGGCGTACACCACGGGGAAGTCGAGTTGTTCGTCGGTGGCACCGAGCTTGTCGAACAGGTCGAAAGCGGCATTCACCACCTTGTCGGGGTTGGCACCGGGCTTGTCCACCTTGTTCACCACCAGGATGGGGCGCAGGCCCAGAGCCAGGGCCTTCTTGGTCACGAAACGCGTCTGGGGCATGGGGCCTTCTTGCGCGTCGATCAGCAGCACCACGCTGTCCACCATGGACAGCGCACGCTCCACTTCACCGCCGAAGTCCGCGTGGCCGGGGGTGTCCACGATGTTGATGTGCGTGCCCTTCCAGCTCACGGCGCAGTTCTTGGCCAGGATGGTAATGCCACGCTCTTTTTCAATCGCGTTGTTGTCCATCACGGTGTCAACGACCTTTTCGTGGTCGGCGAAGGTGCCGGACTGGCGCAGCAGCTGGTCGACCATGGTGGTTTTGCCGTGGTCAACGTGGGCAATGATCGCGATATTGCGGATTTGTTTCGTCGTCATAGTTTTTCCAATGTGCCGCTGGCTTGAGGGTGCGGCATGCCTTCCAAAATTTGTTGAATTTCCAGCGGACTCAGGAGCCTGTCCGGCACCAGCTCCCCGCCCACGATGTGGCCCACCCCCAGCAGTGCCGGAGGATTCTCGCCGAACACCGCCACGGCACTGGCATCGGGCCAGGTGCCACGGCGACGCACGCCCGACAGGAATCGGGCTGCATTCTCGCCGTCCAGCGTGACACGCACGTGTTGTGCCAGCAGCGACTCGGGCGCCTCCAGGCTGGCCAGGCGCTCCGCCTCCGGCATGGCTTCCAGCTGGGCCAGCGTGACGCAGCGCTCCACACCGATTCCACCCGTGTCGATGCGGCGCAAGAAGGTCAGGTGCGCGCCGCAACCCAGCGCCGCCCCGATGTCTTCACCCAGCGTGCGGATGTAGGTGCCTTTGCTGCAAGTTACTATTATTTTGATAGCTACTTGCGCTTTATCTGTCTGCGTCAGGGTCAGTTTTAATGCATGAATGACGACATCGCGCGCTTCACGCTCTACCGTGACACCTGCTCGCGCGTACTCGTACAGCGCCTTGCCGTCTTTCTTGAGCGCACTGTGCATCGGCGGCACCTGGCGAATAGGGCCGGTGAACTGCTCTTGCACGGCCGCAAGACGCTCAGGGGTCAGCTGTGCCAAGTCCACATCACAGCGTTGCACCACATCGCCTTCGGCGTCGCCAGTGGTGGTGGTGGTGCCCAGCAGTGCAACGGCTTCGTAGGTCTTGGGCGCATCCAGCTGCAGCTGGCTGAACTTGGTGGCCGCGCCAAAACACAGCGGCAACACGCCGGTGGCCAAGGGGTCCAGCGTGCCGGTATGGCCCGCCTTTTCGGCGCGCAAGAGCCATTTCGCCTTTTGCAAGGCATCGTTGCTCGAAAGGCCGAGCGGTTTGTCGAGCAGCAACACCCCATGCACAGGGCGCCGCTGCACCCTGGTGCGAGGCGCGTGCATGGACTACTCCTCTTTTGCGCGGGAAGAAACTGCCTTGGCGATCAAGGCATTCATGTCGGCCGCACGCTCGGAGGTGCGGTCGAACACGAAGTGCAGCGTGGGCACCGTGTGGATGTGCAGGCGCTTGAACAAGCCGTTGCGCAGGAAACCCGCAGCCTGGTTGAGCGCCGCCTGTGTCTCCACAGGGTCGCCCGTCAACAGGCTGAAGAACACCTTGGCATGTGCATAGTCTGGAGTCACCTCCACACCCTGCAGCGTCACCATGCCCACACGCGGATCTTTCAACTCGCGCGCGATCAGCTCCGTCAGATCGCGCTGGATCTGATCGGCGACCTTGAAGGCGCGGTTGGGGGTGGAAGATTTCTTCGCAGCCATGTCGTCGTCACCGATGCCTTACAGCGTCCGCGCGATTTCCTTGATGTCAAAGAATTCGAGGTGATCGCCTTCCTTGATGTCGTTGTAGTTCTTGAGCTTGATACCGCACTCAAAGCCTTCCTTGACATCCTTGACATCGTCCTTGAGGCGCTTGATCGAATCGACTTCGCCGGTGTAGACCACCACGTTGTCGCGCAGCAGGCGGAAGCGTGCGTTGCGATGGACCATGCCGGAAGTGATGTACGAACCGGCAATCGTGCCGATCTTGGTCGCAACGAACACCGTGCGGATCTCGGCGGTACCGATGATCTCTTCGCGCTGCTCGGGGGCCAGCATGCCGGACATCGCCACACGCAGCTCGTCCACAGCGTCGTAAATGATGCTGTAGTAGTGCAGATCGACGCCATTGCCTTCGGCCAGCTTGCGCGCACCGGCATCGGCCCGCACGTTGAAGCCGATCACGATGGCCTTGGAGGCGATCGCCAGGTTGATGTCGGACTCGCTGATGGCGCCCACGGCGGCGTACACCAGCTGCACCTTGACTTCGTCGGTCGAGAGCTTGAGCAGCGACTGCGCCAGCGCTTCCTGCGAACCCTGTACATCGGCCTTGACGATGATGGGCAACATCTTCACTTCGCCCGCCGTCATGTCAGCAAACATGTTTTCCAGCTTGGCGGCCTGTTGCTTGGCCAGCTTGGTGTTGCGGAACTTGCCGGCACGGTAGGTCGCGATTTCGCGGGCACGGCGTTCGTCCGTGAGCACCATGAATTCGTCGCCGGCCTGCGGCACTTCCGTCAGACCCTGGATTTCCACCGGGATCGACGGGCCTGCCGTCTTGGCGACCTTGCCGTTTTCGTCCAGCATGGCGCGCACGCGGCCATAGGTCTGGCCAGCCAGCACAATATCGCCCACCTTGAGCGTGCCGGACTGCACCAGCACCGTGGCCACAGGGCCGCGGCCCTTGTCGAGCTGGGCTTCGATAACCAGACCCTTGGCCAATGAATCGACCGGTGCCTTGAGTTCCAGCACTTCGGCCTGCAGCAGCACTTGCTCCAGCAGCGTGTCGATGCCCATGCCGGTCTTGGAAGACACCGGCACGAAAGGCGAATCGCCACCGTACTCTTCAGGCACCACCTCTTCGACCACCAGCTCCTGCTTGACGCGGTCGGGGTTGGCATCGGGCTTGTCGGCCTTGGTGATCGCCACCACGATAGGAACACCAGCCGCCTTGGCGTGCTTGATGGCTTCCTTGGTCTGGGGCATGACACCGTCGTCGGCCGCCACCACCAGGATCACGATGTCCGTGGCCTGGGCACCACGGGCACGCATGGCCGTGAAGGCCTCGTGGCCCGGGGTGTCAAGGAACGACACCATGCCGCGTGGTGTTTCCACGTGGTAGGCACCGATGTGCTGCGTGATGCCACCGGCTTCACCCGCAGCCACCTTGGCGCGGCGAATGTAATCGAGCAGCGAGGTCTTACCATGGTCCACGTGGCCCATGACGGTCACCACAGGAGCACGTGGCAACAATTCCACGTTCTGCTGGGTCGTATCGTCGTCGGTAAAGGCTTCTGGATCGTCCAGCGCTGCCACCACCGCCTTGTGGCCCAGTTCTTCCACCACGATCATGGCGGTGTCCTGGTCCAGCGGCTGGTTGATGGTGACCATCTGTCCCATCTTCATCAGCGCCTTGATCACTTCAGACGCCTTGATCGACATCTTGTGTGCCAGCTCTGCCACCGTGATGGTTTCGGGCACATGCACTTCAATGATGCGCGCCTCGACCGGTGCAGACTGCTGGTGATCGTCGCGATGGTCGCGGCTGTCGCCACGGCGGCCACGCGGGCCACCACGCCAGTTGTTGCGACCGACACCGCCGCTGCTGTCGCCACGGGTCTTGATTTCTTTTTTCTTGGCGGTGTCGTTGGCCCAGCTGGAGGACAGCTTGGCCGACTTCACTTCCTTGCCAGCGCCTGGCGCACCTGCGCCTGCCCCGGCAGTGGCGGGAGCGCCTGCGCGCGCCACACCGGTGCCAACAGCCGGCTTGTGCAGGGTGCCCTTCTTGGCATCCCCCACAGCAGCGGGCTTGGCCACTGGCTTGGGTTCTTCTGGCTTCTTGGCCACCATGACCGCCTTCTTGGGCGTGGCCATCATGGACCGGATCGCAGCAGCTTCCGCTTCGGCCTTGCGGCGACGGGCGTCCAGGTCAGCAGCGCGCGCTGTTTCCTCGTCGGCGCGTGCCTTGGATTCAGCGGCAGCCTTTTCGCGGGCTTCGGTTTGGGCTGCATTGCGTGCAGCGGCTTCGGCCGCCTGCTCGCGGGTGGCCTCCTGCTTGACAGCAGAGGCTTGTGCCTTCTTCTCGGCTTCCTGGGCGGCATAGGCGGCAGCGCGCTCCTCAGCTTCACGCTCGCGCTTCTCACGCGCTTCACGCTCAGCACGCTTTTCGGCCAGCTCCGTCTCCTGGCGACGGATCAGCTCGGCCTGGCGGCGAGCTTCTTCCTCGCGGCGGGACAGTTCCAGGTCTTCGCTGGAAACAGCGGCCTCTTCCGCAGCGGCGGGCGCGTGGGATTCGGCAGATGCCTCGGCACCTTCGTCGCGCTGGATGAACGTGCGCTTCTTGCGCACTTCCACCTGGATCGTGCGGGCCTTGCCCGTGGCATCCGCCTGCTTGATCTCGCTGGTGGACTTCTTCACCAGCGTGATCTTCTTGCGGTCGGCCGAAGCCGTGCCGTGGCTGGCCTGCAAATAAGCAAGCAGCTTTTGCTTGTCCGACTCGGTCAACGCGTCGGAAGGGGCGGCCTTGCCCACGCCCGCAGCTTTGAGCTGGTCGAGCAGGGTTTCAGGCGATTTTTTGAGTTCGGTTGCAAACTCGGCGACAGTATTACTGGACATATGTGGTTCGTGCCTCCCTGACCTTTACTCTTGCCCCGCGAACCAGTGTTCGCGCGCCTTCATGATCAAGGCTTTGGCATCTTCTTCAGACTGTCCGGTCAGGTCGGTCAGTTCATCAATGGCCAGATCGGCCAGGTCGTCACGTGTGTGCACACCGCCTTCAGCCAACTTGGCAATCAGCTCGGGGGTGAGGCCTTCGAGGTCGCGCAGGTCCTGGGAGACCTCTTCCACGCTTTCCTCACGGGCGATTTCCATCGTGAGCAGCGCATCCTTGGCACGGGCACGCAACTCGTTGACGGTGTCTTCGTCGAAGCTTTCGATCTCCAACATTTCCTGCAGCGGCACATAGGCCACTTCTTCGAGGCTGTTGAAGCCTTCGGAGATCAGGATGTCGGCGATTTCCTCGTCCACATCGAGCTTTTCCATGAACAGCTTGCGGGCCGTGTCGGTCTCGTTGGCCTGCTTTTGCGCGCTTTCGGCGGCGTCCATGATGTTGATCTTCCAACCCGTCAGATCGGACGCCAGACGCACATTCTGACCACCACGACCAATGGCGATGGCGAGATTTTCCTCGTCCACGACCACGTCCATGGCGTGTTTTTCTTCATCGACCACGATGGAGGACACGTTGGCCGGGGCCAGGGCGCCGATCACAAACTGTGCGGGGTCTTCGGACCACAGCACGATATCCACGCGTTCGCCAGCGAGTTCGTTGGTCACCGCATTGACGCGGGTGCCACGCACACCGACGCAGGTGCCAATGGGGTCCACGCGCTTGTCGTGGCTCAGCACGGCGATCTTGGCGCGCGAGCCGGGGTCACGGGCGCAGGACTTGATTTCCAGCAGGCCTTGTTCGATCTCAGGCACTTCGTTGCGGAAGAGTTCGATCATGAACTCGGGGGCCGAGCGCGACAGGATGATGGGAGCGCCGCGCAGCGTCAGGTCCACTTCCATGATCATGGCACGCACACGGTCGCCACTGCGCAGGTTTTCCTTCGGGATCATCTCGCCACGGCGCAGACGTCCTTCCACACGGCCGGATTCGACAATGATGTCGCCCTTGTCCATGCGTTTGACGGTGCCGGTAAAGATTTTCTCGCCGCGCGACATGAAGTCGTTGAGCAGCATTTCACGCTCGGCGTCGCGGATCTTCTGCAGGATGACCTGCTTGGCAGCCATGGCGCCGATGCGGCCGATGGGCACGGACTCGACACCTTCTTCGATGTACTCGCCCACTTCGATGTCCGGAATGCGGTCCTTCGCATCCATCAGCAGCTCTTCGGCCTCGGGGTTTTGCAGGCCGGCATCATCGGGCACCACCAGCCAGCGACGGAAAGTCTCATAGTTGCCGCTGTCGCGATCTACGGACACGCGAATGTCCACCTCGCCCTGGTACAGCTTCTTGGTAGCCTGGGCCAGGGCCGACTCCACGGCGCCCAAGACCACATCACGCTCCACGTTCTTTTCGCGCGAAATGGCCTCAACCAACATCAACAATTCGCGATTCATGCGACGACTCTCCTGTTTCAATCACCCGAAGGCGGAGGCTGCGCGCGGCTGCCACCCACCCCAATTTTTCAGCAGCCACTCAGGCGGGTGCCGCCCCAGCCTTGCCTGCACGCCCCTTGAAATCCACGATGGGCGCCAGGCGCACATCCCGAACCTCGTCCAAGGTAAAGCCCAGCGCCTGCAATGGGGCGGGCACACGTTTCTTGCTGACCCTTTGACCTGGCTTGACCGGCGGCTCGTCACTCCAGACGATCTGCCACCCCCCAGCCTCGGCGCGCTCCAGCGTGCCGCGAAATTTCTTGCGGGTGGCATTCACCTGCCCCGCCGCCGCCGCAACGCCGATGGGCGCCTTCAGGGTGACGTCGATGACCGAACCCTCGAAGCGGACAAAGTCTTGCTCATGGCGCAGGGGGCGATCGATGCCGGGGGACGACACTTCGAGGCGCTTGTACTCGACGCCATCGACCTCCAGCGCAAACTGCAGCTGGCGCGTGACCTTCTCGCAATCCTCAACGGTCACGAACTGCTCAATCACGGGCTGGGGCGCATCAGCGGCCGGCTGCACCCAGGGCAAGTCGATGGTGACGCGCAGCAAACCGCCAGCGGAGCGTTCGATCTCCACCAGGTCATACCCCAGGCCCGTCACAATTTGTTCAACGACTTGCTGCAATGCCACGTGTTCAGTTCAATCCCGGAAAAACAAAAAACCCGATAACCCCCGGAGACTCTTCCCCGACAGCTTCGAGCTCCAAAAGCGTTCGACCAAAAAAAACGGGCGGTTGGTACCCGCCCGTTTGGTCGTGAGAGTCGTATTGTAGCGCGCAAAGTATTGATTTGCAAAGGCGCGGACGGGCAAAACTGTTGTCAACGCGCCTAGGCCAGTGTGCATGCGGCCTGCCGGACGATGTGGTGCCAAAACGGCACCTGGCGCTTATCCAATCGGCGCAAGCAGCTATGACTGTGATAGCGGCTGCAGCAGCTCGGCCAGATCGCCCTCGGTGAACAGCGGCTCCTTGCGTGCAGCGGAGTCGCTGTATAGACTGCCCGCCAGCTGCGCCTTGCGCTCCTGCAGCGCCAAAATTCTCTCTTCAATCGTGCCTTGCGCCACCAGTTTGATCACCCATACGCTCTGTGTCTGTCCAATGCGGTGGGCGCGGTCGGTGGCCTGGTTTTCCACCGCCGGGTTCCACCAGGGGTCGTAGTGAATCACCGTGTCGGCCTGCGGCAAGTTCAGCCCCACCCCGCCCGCCTTCAAGCTGACCAGGAACAGGGGCACCTGCCCGCTGGTGAACTGTTCGATGATCGCGTCGCGCTTCTGGCTCTGCCCCGTGAGCTTGACCCAGGGCAGGTTGCGTTTTTTCAGCTCGGCCTCGATCAGCGTGAGCATGCTGGTGAACTGCGAGAACAGCAAAATGCGCCGCCCCTCGGCCAGCATCTCGGGCAGCAGCGCCATCAGCTGGTCCAGCTTGGCCGATGTCTTGACCTTCTTAGCAGCATCCAGCGGCACGAGTTGCGGGTGGCAGCACACCTGGCGCAGCTTGAGCAGCGCATCAAGGATGGTGATCTGCGACTTGGCCAGCCCCTTGGACTGCAGGGCTTCGCGCACGGTTTTTTCCATACCCAGGCGGATGGTTTCGTACAGATCGGCCTGCGTGCCGGTCAGCTCCACGGGCATCACCGACTCGACCTTGGGCGGCAGCTCGCCCGCCACCAGGGCCTTGGTCCTGCGCAGCATGAAGGGCGTGATGCGCGCGCGCAGCTGTGCCATGCGCGCGCCGTCGCCCAGTTTTTCGATGGGCGTGCGAAACACCTCCTTGAAGCGTGTCTGACTGCCCAGAAAACCTGGCATCAAAAAGTGAAACAGGCTCCAGACCTCGCCCAAATGGTTTTCCATGGGCGTGCCCGACAGGCACAGCCGGTGGCGCGCCTGCAGCTGGCTGACCACCTGCGCGGCATGCGTGCTGGCGTTCTTGATGTTCTGCGCTTCATCCAGCACCACCAGGTGCCACTGGTGCGCCAACCAGCGCACGCGGTCGCGCTGCAGCAGCGAATACGGGGCGATGACCAGGTCATGCTCGGTGACTGTATCTGCCATGCCGTGTCGGCCGGCGCCATGCAGCACCAGACAACGCAGCCCAGGGCAAAAGCGGGCCGCCTCGCGCTGCCAGTTGCCCATGAGGCTCACGGGTGCGATGACCAGCGCAGGTGCGGTCAGCCGCCCCGCGTCTTTTTCGACCTGGATGTGTGCCAGGGTCTGCAGCGTCTTGCCCAGGCCCATGTCGTCGGCCAGCACACCGGCCAGTCCGTGGGCACTCAGAAACTGCAGCCAGTTCAGCCCCTGCTGCTGGTACGGCCGCAAGGTGGCCCGCACGCTGGCGGGCAAAGGCACCTCCGGCAAGGCGCCGACGCCCTGCAACTGGGCCACCATGGCGCGCAAGGCATCGGCGCCCTGCCACACCGCGCCCTCGCCCAACGCGGCGCTGGTGCGCAGCGCGTCCATGCGCGAGAGCTTGAGGCTCTCGCCCTTGAAATCGTGCGCGCGGTCGCCCACCAGGTCCAGCAAGGCGGCCATCCAGGGGCGCAGGGTGTTGGTGGGCAGGCGCACAAAGCCTGGGCCGTTGTGCGATGGCAGGTACACATGCGACGGCAGTTGGGGCAGCCCCGTCGCAGGGTCCAACGGCTGGGCCGCCGCGGCGGCAATCAGCTCGGGCAGCCAGGGCAGGACGTTGTGGCGCACGCCGTTGATTTCCATGCCCAGCGACAGCGCAAACCAGGGGGATGTGGCCTCATCGTCGCCGCTGGGCTGCAGCGCCACGTCCAACGTGTCGGCATGGGTGATCCAGCCGTTCAGCGCGGCATCCCGCGTGAGTTCAAACCCCGCGTCGCGCAGCACCGCAAAGCCGTTGTCGGCCCAGTGCATCCAGTCGTTTTGCGATTGCTCGCCGGGAATGCCGAACAGGCCATCGTCCGTCCCCAGCAGGCCCAGGTCCATCAGGCGCTCGATGGCATCCAGCTCGGCCATCGCATCGCGCTGCAACAGCACCTGGCCGCCGTCAGCGCCCGACACCAGCACGCCCAGCTCCTGCCCGGCCCACCAGCCCACATGGCCCTGGTAGTCAAACCGCAGCTGGGCGGTGATGAGGCCGAGGTAGGGAACATCGGATTCAGGCACGGGCGCCAGGTGCAGGCGCGCCACGGGCTTGACACCCTGCAAACGCGTCAGGGGGCTGAGTACCGGCGGCAGCGGCAGCATGCCGCCCAGGCGGCTGGCCACATCGGCGTGGTGCTTTTGAAGCGCGGCGGTGCCCAGCGGGGGCGCCTGCAGCAGCAGCTGCAGTTGTGCGGCACTCAGGCCCTCGGCCAGCACGGGGCCACACAGGCCCTGGTCGGTGTCCAGGTACAGCGGCGGGTCGTTGGCGCACAGCGTGGCGCTGGGGCTGGGCAGGCGGGCCTGCAAGCGCCAGGCACTGTCGCCGTCGGCCTGGGGGGCCGGGGTTTCGTTCCAGGCCCAGGCGATGGGCAGCGGCTCGCCCCAGCGCAGGGGCGCCCCCACCGTGGCGCCGCCCGCATCGGCAAACAGACGGCCCGTGGCGGCGGCCTGCTGCAGTGCCAGCAGGCCCACCGTGCCTTCGAGCACGCCCGACGGCGCGCCGCTGTAGGCCGAGTAGTAACCCAGGCTGCGCGGCATGGCACGCAGCAGCTGCAGCAGCTGGCGGTCGGCATCGGTGGCGCGGTCGTACACCGCCTGGCCGGGGCCGGGCTGGGTGCGGATGGTCTTGGGCTTGGCCCAGCCGCCGGTCACTTTGGCGTAAGACACCACGGCCTCGATCTGCAGCTGCGGCGCGCCAGAGCGCAGGCGCCCCACGGTGGAGAGCAGATAGAGATAACACTCGGGCCGGTCTGCGCGCGCGCCCGGCGGGGGCGGCACAGCGTTGTCGGCGGCCAGGTCCCAGTCGTGCAGCCAGCGCACCAGGCGCGCCTCGGCCTCGGCGCGGGCCTGGGCGGCCACGCGGTCTTGCATGGCCTGCAGCGCCTGCACAGCCTGGGCCGACAGGGGCGCGGATGAGGGTGCGAGTGCCGGGCCCGAGCGCAGATGCGCCGCCTTCAGCGTCAGCGCCACAGCATGTTTGCAGTCTTCACCGACCGGGCAGCTGCATTCGCCCGACCACGCGCTGACCTGGCCGTTGGGCGCCAATTGCAGTTCTACCGACAGCCCATACGGCTCGGGCTGGGTGCCCTGCACCTCGCCATGGATGGTGAAGGCGCTGTCGCCGCGTTCCTCGATGTCGATGTGGACCACCGCCGCCTGGCGAAAAAGATCCATGCCCCGCGACCAAGCGCCTTTTTCGCACCAGGCCTGAAGCGAGTTGATGGGAAACCAGGGTGCGGAGGAGGAAGACACAAAGTTCAAAGAAAAAACGCCTCTTGCGCGCGACCATCAAGCCCAATTAGCTATCAAAACAGGAGCAAAAACTCGCAGTGCCTCAGCGCCCGCGCGCGGCCCGCACGCGCTCGAACACGCCCTGGGCATCGGCCCCTGCCCCGGCACCGCTGCCGGGGGTGGCCGACTGCAGGCTGGCCAGCAGCCGCGCCAGCACCGGCGCCTGGGGCAGCAAGGGACCCAGGAACAGCGCACGCTCGCCGTCGGCAATCAGCAGCGTGGGGAAGGTTTCCACGTCGAGGTCGCCCGCCAGATCGGATTCGTCCTCGATGTCCACCCATTCAAACCGCACGTCCGGATGCGCGCGGGCCAGTTCGTCGAACAGGGGGCGGTAGATGCCGCAGGTGCCACACCACGCTGCGCACAGGCACACGGCCCACCAACCACCGGGCGTGGCGGCCGCCGGGCTTGGCGGGGAGGACGGGGGCAATGCGGCGGGGCTGGACATCAAACGGGCTCCTGGGGCTGGCGTGGCGGGAGCCCTGTGAAGACAGCAGGCCCCGCGCTACAAACCACGCCGTTCGCGGGCGCGGTAAACCTCGATGGTACCCACACCCGGCGCCTGGTTGCCCCAGCTGTTGCGCACAAAGGTCGTCACCGCCGCCACGTCCTCGTCGGACAGAAACTGCTGGAACGGTGGCATGCCGTGCGGGCGCGGGTTGCCCGCCGTGGCAGGCAGATAGCCGCCCTGCAGCACCACGCGCACCAGGTTGGTGGGGTCGGCCAGCGTGACGGCGCGGTTGCCCGCCAGCGCGGGGAAGGCGCCGGGCTCGCCCTGCCCCTGGTCGCCGTGGCATTGGGCGCAGTGCTGTTCGTACACCTTGGCGCCGCGCGCCAGGGCGCTGGCCGGGGGCGCGGCCCCGGCAGCAGGCGCTTTGTGTTCTTGCTGCGGCAGCACCTGCAGATACACCGCCATGGCACGCGCATCGGTATCGCTCAGATACTGCGTGCTGCGGAACACCACCTCGGCCATGGGCCCCAGCACTGAGCCCTGCGGGGCCACGCCGGTTTTCAGCAAGGCCACCACGTCGTCGGTCGCCCACTCCTTCACGCCCGCCTCATGCGCGGCATTGAGCGCAGGGGCATACCAGTTCTGCACCGGGATCAGCCCGCCGGTAAAGGCCTTGGCGTCGGTGGTGGCGCCCAATGCGTTGCGCGGCGTATGGCAGGCGGTGCAATGGCCCAGGCCGTTGACAAGGTAGGCGCCCCGGTTGTATTCAGCCGACTGCGTGGGTTCGGGTTGAGGAGCCCCGGGCGTGAAGAACAGCGCCCGCCAAACACCCAGCGCCGCCTGCGTGTTGTACGGGAAACGCAGCGCGTGGTCGCGGTTGGACTCAGCGGCGGCGGGCAGGCTGTGCAGGTAGGCAAAGATGGCGTCCGAATCCTCGCGCGTCACCTGTGTGTAGTTGGGGTACGGAAAGGCCGGATACAACAGCCGCCCGTCCTTGCTGCGGCCGTGGTGCATGGCGCGCCAGAACTCGGCCGAGGTCCAGCTGCCGATGCCATGCGCCTTGTCGGGCGTGAGGTTGGAGCTGTGCACCACGCCAAACGGCGTCTCGATGCCGCGCCCGCCCGCAAAAGGCGCGCCGCCCTGCGTGGTATGGCAGGCCATGCAGTTGCCCACGCGGGCCAGGTATTCGCCGCGCTGAATCAATTCAGGTGTGCTCTGCAGCGTCTCGCCAGCGGGCAGAGGCTCTTCGCCGCGCAAGTTCAGGCTGATCAGCAGTGCTGCCGCAATGCCCAACGCGGCCAGAATGGAAGAGATCGTCCAGAGGATGCGTTTCATCGGTGCATCCCTTCTCAACGTGCAGCCGCAGCGGCCACGGGCACTTCGGCCACACCACCGCAGCGCGCGGGCATCGCAGCAGGCAAGGTGCGGGCGGGCTTGCCCCCCGCCGCCACGGGCTGGGCGGCCAACCAGGCCGAGACAGCACTCACATCGTCGGGCGTGAGCTGGCGGGCAATGTCGGCCATGCAGTCGGGCAGATGCGCACGGCGCTGGCCGGTCTTCCAGGCGCCCAGCTGGCTGTTGAGGTAGTCGCGCGGCAGGCCTAGCAGGCCGGGTATGGACGGGGTCACACCCGTCATGGCTGCGCCATGGCAGGCCACGCAGGCGGGGATGTTGCGGGCCACATCGCCCCCTTGCACCAGCTTGCGGCCTTGCTCCAGCACAGCGGCGGGCGCTTGTGGTGCGGGCGGCGGCGGGTAAGGCAAGTCCAGCGCTGCAAAGTGCTCGGCCATCTCGCGCAGGTAGTCGTCGGTCAGGTGTTCAATCAGGTAAGTCATCTGCGGGTAGCTGCGCCGCCCGTCCCGAAAGTTGAGCAGTTGGTTGGCCAGGTAGCCCGCCGGTTTGCCCGCAATGCGCGGAAAGTACCCGTCCGGCGTGGCCCGGCCCTCTTTGCCGTGGCACGCGGTACAGGCCAGCACGCGCGAGGACATGGACGACACGGGCACCGTGGCCGCAGGGGTGGCAGGAGGCGTGCTGGCGGGCACCGTCTGGGCCGCAGCGCCAGCCGTCAACGCCAGCGCCACCAGGGCAGCCGCGCCGGGTGCGGAAAAAACAGGGCGCAGCAAGCCGCGCAGGCAATCGATCATGGGGATTTTTCCGTGGGGAAACGGTCGGCGGGCACCCACAAGCCGTGCGCTCGGGGCATGCACCAACACAAGCCGACACTCTACGCCCAGCGGCAAAAACAGTACAGATTCAGTTTCCTGTTAAAAATACAGATCAGTTTGACAAGCAGCCAGCCCCACCACCACAATGAAACGCTACGAACGCCACGCTGACACCATCGCGCAGCTCATCCACAGCGGCGCGCTGCGGCCTGGCGACCGCGTGCCTTCGGTGCGCGAGGCCAGC
The DNA here is from genome assembly GCF_019218805.1 of Acidovorax sp. sif0632. Taxonomy (NCBI): domain Bacteria; kingdom Pseudomonadati; phylum Pseudomonadota; class Betaproteobacteria; order Burkholderiales; family Comamonadaceae; genus Acidovorax; species Acidovorax sp. sif0632. The sequence goes on from NZ_JAHUWW010000003.1 coordinate 585,911, forward strand.
CGCACGCGGGGCATCAGCCCGTCCACCGTGTTCGAGGCGTACTACCTGCTGGAGGCCCAGGGCCTCATCCACGCCCGGCCGCGCTCGGGCTACTACGTGAGCGCCCGGCTGCCCAGCACGGCCGAGGCCCGCCCCGCCGAGCCCCTGCCCTCGCAGCCCGCCGCCACTTCCACCGGCGTGGCGATCAGCGACCTGGTGTTCGAGGTGCTGGGCCTGGCCCGTGACCGCGATCTGGTACCGCTGGGCTCGGCCTTCCCGGGGCTGGAGCTGTTTCCGCTGGACCGCCTGGCGCGGTGCCTGGCCAGCGGCATGCGCAAGCTCGACCCCTGGAACATCGTGCAAAGCCTGCCGCCCGGGGACGAGCGCCTGCGCCAGCAGATCGCGCTGCGCTACGGCCTGCACGGCAGCGCGGTGGATGTGGAAGAAATCATCATCACCAACGGCGCGATGGAGGCGCTCAACCTCTGCCTGGAGGCCGTCACCCAGCCGGGCGATGTGGTGGTGGTCGAATCGCCCACCTTCTACGCCGCGCTGCAGGCGCTGGAGCGGCTGAACCTGCAGGCGCTGGAGATCGCCACCCACCCACGCGACGGCATCGACCTGGCTGCGCTGGCCGAGGCGCTGCAGCGCCAGCCGGCCCACCAACCGGTCAAGGCCTGCTGGCTCATGCCCAGCTTTCAAAACCCGCTGGGCAGCCTGATGCCGGAGGACAAAAAACGCGAACTCGTGGCACTGCTCGCCCGCCACCAGATCCCGCTGATCGAGGACGACGTGTATGGCGAACTGCACTTCGGCCCCCAGCGCCCGCCGCCTGCCAAGGCGTTTGATGGCGAGGGACTGGTCATGCACTGCAGCTCGTTCAGCAAAAGCCTGGCGCCCGGCTACCGCGTGGGCTGGGTGGCGGCGGGCCGCTTTGCCACGGCGGTGCAGCGGCTCAAGCTGATGACCACCCTATCAGCCGCCACACCATCGCAGCAGGCGCTTTCCGAATACCTGGCCCAGGGCGGCTACGACCGGCACCTGCGCGCGCTGCGCCGCAGCCTGGAACAGCAGCAGGCGATTGCGCTGGCGGCGGTGGCCCAGCACTTCCCGCGGGGCACGCGCGTGTCGCGGCCCGAGGGGGGTTACTTTTTGTGGGCAGAGCTTCCGCAGGAGGTCGATGCACTGGCGCTGCATCGTCAGGCACTCGCGCAGGGCATCAGCCTGGCGCCCGGGCAGATTTTTTCGGCCGACCGGCGTTTTGCGCACTGCGTGCGCATCAACTACGGGCACCCGGCACACGACCGCCTGCAACCCGCCCTGGAATGCGTGGGCCGTCTGGCAACTGTGCTGGCGGCCGAGGGTGCGCGCACACCCCCTGGTGAGTGCACCAACAGCTCAAATCTATAGAGCGGCCACTGCAGCACAACCTGTCCGGCACAGACACGGGTCTGAGCCAGGGCGAAAACAAAAAAGCACGCTGAGGATGCCCCTCAGCGTGCTTTATTTTTGATAGCTACCTGCGCTTGATGGGCAAGCGCCAGGGCCTGTTTTTATCCATATCCCTCGTCGCTCTCCCTCAGGCGGGGGCATGCCCGCTCAGAAGCTCTCCCATTCGTCGTCGTTGCCGCCCTTGGCTGCGGCTGCAGGCGCTGGCGCGCTGGCAACCGGGGGCCTGGTGCTGGCTGTAGGGGCGGCTGCGCTGGCCTTGGGCGCTGCCAGGCTGGCCTGGGGTTTGGCGGGCTTTGCACTGCCGATCTTGCTGGCGCCTTTGGTCGCGGCTGCACTGCGTTGTGCGTTGAATGCCGGGGCAGCGATGGGCGCTCGGGGTGCCGGTGCTGGCGCGCTGCGCATGGCGTTGGCGTCGAGCTTGAACACGGCAACGGCGTTGACCAGTTCGCCGGCCTGGGCGTTCAGGGCGCTGGCAGCAGCCGCCATTTCTTCCACCAACGCTGCGTTTTGCTGCGTGGCCTGGTCCATCTGCGTGACGGCTTCTCCCACTTGGCCCACTCCTGCGCTTTGTTCGCTGCTGGCGGCGCTGATCTCTCCCATGATGTCCGTCACTCTGCGGATGGAGGCCACCACTTCGGTCATGGTGGCCCCTGCCTTGTCCACGAGGGCCGTGCCTTGTTCCACGCGCTCTACGCTGGCGGTGATGAGGGCTTTGATTTCCTTGGCGGCTTCTGCGCTGCGCCCTGCCAGGCTGCGCACTTCGCCGGCCACCACCGCAAAGCCCCGGCCTTGTTCTCCGGCCCGGGCGGCTTCCACGGCGGCGTTCAGGGCCAGGATGTTGGTCTGAAAGGCGATGCCGTCGATCACGCTGATGATGTCGGCGATCTTTCTGCTGCTGTCGTTGATGCCTTTCATGGTCTCGACCACTTCGGCCACCACGTCGCCGCCTTGCACGGCCACGGTGCTGGCGCTCACCGCCAGCTGGTTGGCGGCCCGGGCGTTGTCGGCGTTCTGGCGTACGGTGGAGCCCAGCTCTTCCATCGAGGCTGCCGTTTCTTCTAGCGCGCTGGCCTGCTGTTCTGTGCGTGCCGACAGGTCGTTGTTGCCCGAGGCAATCTGTGAGCTCGCCGAGGCAACCCCTTCCGCGTTCTGGCGCACCGAGCCCACGGTGTTCACCAGACTTTGCTGCATGCGCTGCAAGGCGCCCAGCAGGTGGCCGGTTTCGTCCTTGGAACTCACGGTGATCTGGCCACTGAGATCGCCGCTGGCCACACGGTCGGCAGCCTCCACGGCCTGCGCCAGGGGGCGGGTGATGGAGCGGATGATGGTGATGGCGAGAAAGACGGCAATCGCAATGGCGAGCACGCCAGCGATCAACACATCCCGTTGCAGCGCAGCGGCGGCAGCTTCGGCCCGCTCACCTGCTTTGACCGTGGTCTGGGCCTGAAACTCAACCTGCTCCTGAATAGCCGCCTGGTAGGCAAGCTGCGCGGGGCGATACTGCTCTTCCAGCAGCTTGGTGGCTTCGTCCTTCTGCCCTTGCTGGATCATGGTGAGGTACTGCACGCCAATCTTTGCAAAGTCTGCGCGCCGCTGTTGCATGCGCGCCAGAATTTCTTTGCCTTTTTCCGAGACGATCAGCGCGTCAAGGGTTTTGTACTGCGCGTCCACTTCCGCCCTCGACGCGGCAATCTGGTCCATGGACGACTTAGTCACGGCCTCGGTCGTGAAAATCGCCAGATTGCGCACCTGGATGGCTTGCACATTCACCCGGTCGGTCAACGTGCCCAGTGCTTTAGTGATGGGGATGCGAACGTCAATCACATCCTTCAGCTCTGCGCGCTGGCTCGCAGACTGGATCAGGCTGACCGCCCCCAGCGCGATGAGCAACAACACCATGACGGCAAACGCTACGGTAAGTCGGGTTGATATCTTCAGCTGATTCATCCTGCTTCTCCTCTGGACTGGTGGTGGTTTGAAGGTGGTTTTTTTGGCTGTCACCACCTTAGCCGTGAGCGATCTTTGTCACCAGTGCTATTTCGCCGCGGCGCAGCAACTCCGACCTGGGCGCCACAGATCACCCTGCACTCGCCCAGGCATTTATTGACAAAACGCCGCATCCGGTCGGTTCAGTGCGTTCCCCACCCCGCCGCGGCCCCGGCCTGCCCGGTTGGGATTGGAGAGCTAGCTCCAGTCCCAGCCCCGGTGCGCAGGCAAAAAAATGCTACCTTCCACAGCGGCCCTACCGCAGGTGCGCCCTCCGCTTTTGACTGACGATCCGATGCCCCTTTTCAGCAACAAAGAAACCGATCCCAACCACATCCCCGCCCCGGGCCTGCCCCTGCTGGCGCTGGAGCTGCGGGCGCCCTGGGAGTTTGGCGCGGTGCTGCCCGCCTGGCCGGTGCTGCAGCGCGCCCCGCTGGGCGACGGCCACACGGTGATCGTGTTCCCGGGCCTCACGGCAGGTGACGCCACCACCGTGCCGCTGCGCCGCTACCTGGATTCGCGCAACTACGACACCCTGGGCTGGGGCCAGGGCCTGAACCTGGGCCCCCGCGATGGCGTGCTGGAAACCGCCAAGCGGCAGCTGCAGGAGGCCGCCCAAGCCAGTGGCGGCAAGGTGAGCCTGGTGGGCTGGAGCCTGGGCGGCGTCTATGCCCGCGAGCTGGCCAAGGAGATGCCCGACCTGGTGCGCTGTGTGATCACACTGGGCACGCCATTCGCAGGGCACCACACCTCGACCAATGCCTGGCGCATCTACCAGTTCGCCAGCGGCCGCAACATCGAGCGCGAAACCGAGAGCTACAACCTGCCCGAAGCGCCCCCCGTGCCCACCACCAGCATCTACTCGCGCACAGATGGTGTGGTGGCCTGGCGCGGCAGCATCCAGGCCCCGGCGGCGCACAACCCGCACACCGAAAACATCGAAGTGGTGGCCAGCCACTTTGGCATCGGCCTGAACCCCAGCGCCTGGTGGGCCGTGGCCGACCGCCTGCGGCAACCGCATGGGCCGGAAGTGGTCTGGCAGCCTTTTCAGCGCCCCCGGGTTCCGGGCTTGCACCTGGTGTATCCAGATCCCCACCGCTAAGCGACTTGCGCGGGGCTGTGCAGCCAGTCCGCCCACAGAAATAGAAAACAGAGAACAAAAAAAGCACGCTGAGGATGCCCCTCAGCGTGCTTTTCTTTTGATAGCTACCCGCGCTTGATGGGCAAGCGCCAGGGCCTGTTTTTATCCATATCCCTCGTCGCTCTCCCTCAGGCGGGGGCATGCCCGCTCAGAAGCTCTCCCATTCGTCGTCGTTGCCGCCCTTGGCTGCGGCTGCAGGCGCTGGCGCGCTGGCAACCGGGGGCCTGGTGCTGGCTGTAGGGGCGGCTGCGCTGGCCTTGGGCGCTGCCAGGCTGGCCTGGGGTTTGGCGGGCTTTGCACTGCCGATCTTGCTGGCGCCTTTGGTCGCGGCTGCACTGCGTTGTGCGTTGAATGCCGGGGCAGCGATGGGCGCTCGGGGTGCCGGTGCTGGCGCGCTGCGCATGGCGTTGGCGTCGAGCTTGAACACGGCAACGGCGTTGACCAGTTCGCCGGCCTGGGCGTTCAGGGCGCTGGCAGCAGCCGCCATTTCTTCCACCAACGCTGCGTTTTGCTGCGTGGCCTGGTCCATCTGCGTGACGGCTTCTCCCACTTGGCCCACTCCTGCGCTTTGTTCGCTGCTGGCGGCGCTGATCTCTCCCATGATGTCCGTCACTCTGCGGATGGAGGCCACCACTTCGGTCATGGTGGCCCCTGCCTTGTCCACGAGGGCCGTGCCTTGTTCCACGCGCTCTACGCTGGCGGTGATGAGGGCTTTGATTTCCTTGGCGGCTTCTGCGCTGCGCCCTGCCAGGCTGCGCACTTCGCCGGCCACCACCGCAAAGCCCCGGCCTTGTTCTCCGGCCCGGGCGGCTTCCACGGCGGCGTTCAGGGCCAGGATGTTGGTCTGAAAGGCGATGCCGTCGATCACGCTGATGATGTCGGCGATCTTTCTGCTGCTGTCGTTGATGCCTTTCATGGTCTCGACCACTTCGGCCACCACGTCGCCGCCTTGCACGGCCACGGTGCTGGCGCTCACCGCCAGCTGGTTGGCGGCCCGGGCGTTGTCGGCGTTCTGGCGTACGGTGGAGCCCAGCTCTTCCATCGAGGCTGCCGTTTCTTCCAGCGCGCTGGCCTGCTGTTCTGTGCGTGCCGACAGGTCGTTGTTGCCCGAGGCAATCTGTGAGCTCGCCGAGGCAACCCCTTCCGCGTTGCTGCGCACGCCGGACACCACGTGCGCCAGGTTGGCACGCATGTCACCGAGCGCGGTGAGCAACTGGCCCATTTCGTCCTTGCCGCCAGGCGGCACCTCGGTGGTGAGGTCGCCCTCGGCAATTGCGCGGGCCGCCCGCACAGCATGGTGGGCCGGCCGGGAGACGGTGCGCGTAATGCCCACACCCAGCAAGGCCGCCAGCACCACACACACCGCCAGGGTGCCCAGCAGCCACAGGCGCGCCGTGGCGAATACTTCACGCCCTTCGGCACTGGCTTGCAACGCGGCCTCGGAATTGATCTTCTGCAGTTCGCCCAGCGTTTCTGCCGCGGCGACAAAAGCGGCTTCCGACTCGCCCGCATAGAGCATGCCCAGGGCGTCGCCGGTGAGTTCCAGCGTCTCGGCGTTGGTGAAGTCCACGCCCGAGGCGATCTCCAGCAATTTGGCCTGGAGCTTGATGTATTCGGCTTTGCGCTGCTTGTAGGCGGTATAGACCTCGCGCTCCTTGTCCATGTCGATGAGGGCCTCGTACGCAACCTCGACCTTGTCCAGATCCTTGTGGCGCAGGGTTACCTGCTCGGAAAACGCCTTGACTTCCGCCACGCTGCGCGAGGTGACCACCCCCGCCTCGGAGCGCCGCATGCGGTTGAGCAACACGCGCAGCTCCCCCGTTTGCGCCACGCTGGGCAGCAAGTTGGTGGCGATCTGGTCCGCCCCCTGGTGGATGCGGGACATCTGCACCAGCGCCATCACGCCCAGCAAGGTGGTGAACAGCACCACCGCCAAAAATCCCGCTCCCAGCTTGACGCCGATGCGCAGATCGGAAACTCTCATGGATCACCCTTCACATTGCGTTTGCCCAAAAGGCACTTCGACGCATGCCAATCTGTATTGCTCAGCACCGCATACTTGTAACCAAATGCAGTCTAGCAGTGCCTGCCGCGCTGCAAAGTGGGCTTTCCCCTTACAGAACAACACCGCGCGGCCAAAAAAAAGCATGCGGGCTTGTGGCGCGCATGCTTTGTCGGGAACGCTGGAAGGCTATTGTATTTGTAGCTAATCCCGCTTTACCAAAAAGCCTTGGAGGCTATTTGATGCCCAATTTTCTTCAGGCGTTCGACTTCTTGAAAGCCTCGATGCCGTCCGTGATTTCCTTCTTGGCGGCGTCAATGCCTTCCCAGCCCAGCACCTTGACCCACTTGCCCTTTTCCAGGTCCTTGTAGTGCTCGAAGAAGTGGGCGATGGCGTTGCGGCGCATGGCATTCACGTCGTCGATGTTCTGCCAGTGGTCGTACATGGGCAACACTTTGGAGGTGGGCACGGCAATGACCTTGCCATCCACACCGGCCTCGTCTTCCATCATCAGGATGCCCAGCGGGCGGCACGGCACGACCACACCGGGGTGCAGCGCGTAGGGGGTGATCACCAGCACATCCACCGGGTCGCCGTCGCCCGACAGCGTCTGTGGCACGTAGCCGTAGTTGGTGGGGTAGTGCATGGCCGTGGTCATGAAACGGTCCACGAAGATCGCGCCCGATTCCTTGTCCACTTCGTACTTGATCGGGTCAGAGTTCATCGGGATCTCGATGACCACGTTGAAGGCTTCGGGGACGTTCTTACCTGGGGGGACGTTGTTGAGGGACATGTCTTTGGAGAGTGGTTTGTTGACGGTAACCCGCGAAGCGGCCGACGCTGACACAGCGCAACGAACCGTCGGGATTAACCCTGATTTTAGGCGCACGCCCCTTTCTGCCCGCTTGCAAACCGGCGTTTGCCTGTAAATTGGGCCTGTTGGCCAATCGACTCCTACCGCACAACGCACGGGGAGCACGAGGAAGCAACGCAGCGGGGATGCCACCGATGCGTTGGTCCCCCTCCGTGCAACACAACCCTAGGAGAATTGAATGGCTGCAAGTTCAGCACTGACATCCCCTCTCATCCTCGCCCTCGTTTGCGGGCTCATCGCGGTGGCCTACGGCATCTGGGCTCGGGGCTGGATTCTTTCCAAAGACCCGGGCAACGCCCGCATGCAGGAGATCGCCGCCGCCATCCAGGCCGGCGCGGCGGCCTACCTCGCCCGCCAGTACAAGACCATCGCCATCGTGGGCGTGGTGCTGGCCATCCTGATAGGCATCTTTCTGGACATGACGACGGCCGTTGGCTTCGTGCTGGGCGCCTTTCTGTCGGGGGCCTGTGGCTTCATCGGCATGAACGTGTCGGTGCGCGCCAACGTGCGCACCGCGCAGGCGGCCACCCACGGCATTGGACCGGCACTGGACGTGGCGTTTCGCGGCGGGGCCATCACCGGCATGCTGGTGGTGGGGCTGGGCCTCTTGGGCGTCACGGGCTTTTACTGGTTCCTGGCGGGCAATGGCAACCTCACGCCCACGGCCAACCTGGCCACGCTGCTCAACCCGCTGATCGGCTTTGCGTTTGGCTCGTCGCTGATCTCGATCTTTGCGCGCCTGGGCGGCGGCATCTTCACCAAGGGCGCCGACGTGGGCGCCGATCTGGTGGGCAAGGTGGAGGCCGGCATTCCTGAAGACGACCCGCGCAACCCCGCCGTGATCGCCGACAACGTGGGCGACAACGTGGGTGACTGCGCCGGCATGGCGGCCGACCTGTTCGAGACCTATGCGGTGACGCTGATCGCCACCATGGTGCTGGGCGCGCTGCTGGTGGCCACCGCGCCCGTCAACGCCGTGGTCTACCCCCTGGCGCTGGGGGCTGTGTCCATCATTGCATCCATCATTGGCTGCTTCTTCGTCAAGGCCTCGCCCGGCATGAAGAATGTGATGCCCGCGCTGTACAAGGGCCTGGCGATTGCGGGTGCGCTCTCGCTCGTCGCCTTCTACTTTGTCACCGTCTGGATCATGCCGGACAACTCCATCACCGCCACCGGCAGCCAGATGAAGCTGTTCGGTGCCTGCGCCACCGGGCTGGTGTTGACGGCTGCTCTGGTGTGGATCACCGAGTTCTACACCGGCACGCAGTATTCGCCCGTGCAGCACATCGCGCAGGCGTCCACCACCGGGCACGGCACCAACATCATCGCGGGCCTGGGCGTGTCGATGCGCTCCACCGCCTGGCCGGTGATCTTTGTGTGCCTGGCCATCCTGTCGGCCTACCAGCTGGCGGGCCTGTACGGCATTGCGGTGGCGGCCATGTCGATGCTCTCCATGGCGGGCATCGTGGTGGCGCTGGACGCCTATGGCCCCATCACCGACAACGCAGGCGGCATTGCCGAAATGGCCGAGCTGCCCAGCAGCGTGCGCGACATCACCGACCCGCTGGACGCCGTGGGCAACACCACCAAGGCCGTGACCAAGGGCTATGCGATTGGCTCGGCGGGCCTGGCCGCGCTGGTGCTGTTTGCCGACTACACGCACAAGCTGGAGAGCTACGGCAAGGCCATCACGTTTGACCTGTCCGACCCGTTGGTCATCATCGGCCTGTTCATCGGCGGGTTGATCCCCTACCTGTTCGGCGCCATGGCGATGGAGGCCGTGGGCCGCGCGGCCGGGGCCGTGGTGGTGGAGGTGCGCCGACAGTTCCGCGATATTCCCGGGATCATGGAGGGCACCGCCAAGCCTGAATACGGCAAGGCGGTGGACATGCTGACCACCGCCGCCATCAAGGAGATGGTGATCCCCAGCCTGCTGCCTGTGGTGGTGCCCATCGTGGTGGGCCTGCTGCTGGGGCCCAAGGCGCTGGGCGGTTTGCTCATGGGCACCATCGTCACCGGCCTCTTCGTTGCCATCAGCATGTGCACGGGCGGCGGCGCATGGGACAACGCCAAGAAGTACATCGAGGACGGCCACCATGGCGGCAAGGGCAGCGAGGCCCACAAGGCCGCAGTGACCGGGGACACTGTGGGCGACCCCTACAAGGACACGGCCGGCCCGGCCATCAACCCGCTGATCAAGATCATCAACATCGTGGCGCTGCTCATCGTGCCGCTGGTGGTCAAGTTTCACGGTGGGTGAAACCACAGCCCCGGTCTGACAAGCCGGGAATCCAGGTAAACAAGGGGCCGCGGGCCCCTTTTTGCCGCGTACCATGGCGGGCACCGGTTCCCGTCCTCCCAGAAGATGGCCTTGAAACACACCACACCGTCGGCCCCTGCCCCCTCCGCCAGCGACACCACGCCCTACCAGCACATCGTGCACGACGTGCTGGCACAGGCCCGGCCCCTGATGGAGCGCGTCGCCGAGGCCACGCGCATGTCCCTGCTCACGCGCCAGGACCAGGCCCGCACACCGGGCGAACACAACGCCATGCACGAAGCGCGGCAGCAGCTGTCGCGGCTCACGTCCGTGATGGGCGAGCGTTACCCCGACGCGCTGCGCAAGGCACTCGACCAGGAGGCGGCACAGAACCAGGAAAAACCCACACGCTCCCTGTTCACCGTCCATTTCGACGACCTTGAACTGATGGACGAGGCGCAGATCAACGACAGCGTGGAGCGCGCCCGCGCCCGGCAGGTGCTGTTCTCGGCCGTGGAAGGGCCGCTGGCCGACCTCGACGCCCTGGTGTGCGCGGCCCTGGGCCTGGCCCGCGTTCAGCCGGAGCACAACCCCCTGCGCCCCGAAGTCTTTCTACAGGCGCTGCAGACCGTGGTGTCGCAGATGCAGGTCACGCCGCAGGTGCGGCACGACTGGATGGGCCCCATGGCCCAGGCGCTGGGCACGGAGCTGCGGGGGCTCTATCTGGCGCAGATTGATCGGCTCAAGCTCAGCGGCGTGCAGCCCGTGGGCTATGCGATGCGCCAGGCCGATGGCCAGGTGGTCTACGTGGCGCCCACCGAAGGCGGCGCATCCCCCGGCTTTGCAGCAGACAACGACCTGTCCACAGCGGAAGGCCACGCCGACTCCCTGCTCACACTCGACCGCCTGCGCCGCCTGCTGCTGGGCGAGTTCAGCGAGAACCCGGCCCCCACGTCGGCGCCGACACACACGCCCTCCCCCCATTCAGACGAGAACTTCGCGGACCAATTCGCACGCGAGTTCGATAACCCCAACCAGCTTCCCCCCATCGACCCACCCGCCACGGACTTCGCAGCCACCGTGCCCGCCGCCTTCGAAGCGCTGCAGGCCATGAACCAGGTCGGCCACATGATGGAGAGACTGGGTGGCCAGCGCCCGCAGCAGGTCGGCAGCAGCACAGAGGGCAACCCTGCAGCCCCGCCGCGCAAACATTCCGGTGGACTGGGAGAGGCCTTGAGCATGGAGGTGGTGGCGCTGATGGTGGACAACATCGCGCGCGATGGTCGGCTGCTGTGGCCGGTGCAACAGTTCATCCGCGCGCTGGAGCCGGCCTTGATACAGCTGGCCGTAGCCGACCCCCGTTTCTTCAGCCACAAGGAGCACCCCGCGCGCCGACTGCTGCAAGACATCACCGACCGCAGCCTGGCCTTCAACAGCCCCGAAGCTCCCGGCTTCCAGAGCTTCATGCGCTCGCTCATGAACATCGCGGGCCCGCTGGCCACCGCCACCATCGACGGGCCCGACGATTTCGAGCATGTGCTCCAGCACTTGCACGCCAAATGGGCAGAAAAGGACCAGCAGCGCAAACAGGAACGCCAGCGCGCCATCGAGGCCTTGCAGCACGCGGAACAGCGCCACCTGCTGGCCGCCCGGATTTCGCGCGACCTCTCGCTGCGGCCTGATTTCGGCAAGGTGCCCGACGAAATTTCCCGTTTTCTGCTCGGCCCCTGGTCCCAAGTCATGGCCCAGGCGCGCCTGACCGACACCACCCGCAGCGCCGACCCAGGCCGCTACGAGGAGCTGGTGGACGCCCTGATCTGGAGCACGCAGCCCACCTTGACCCGCGCGAACACAGGCCAGCTGGCGCGCCTGCTGCCCAAACTGCTGGCCAAGCTGCGCGAGGGCCTGGCGTCCATCGACTACCCGGCCGCCCGAACCGAGGCCGTCTTCGAACTGCTGATGGAACTGCACCAGCAAGCCTTCAAGCCCGGGCCCCGGGTGGCCACCAAGCCCGCCGCCCCGCCGCCCCAACCACCGGCTGTGGCGCAGCCCGCCCCGCTGGAGGATGACGATCCGTGGGTCGCCCCGTCCGAGGCCAAGGAATCCGGCTATGTGGACATCTCACAGTCCCCGGTATCGGAGAGCGCCGAGCTTGTGCCCGAATCCACCAGCACCACCAGCGGCCCGGCCACTTTGCCCCACCTGGCCTCAAGCGCGCCCTTGGCCCCATTGGCTGTTGGGACCTGGGTCAACCTGCAAGTGGCAGGCCAGTGGGAACGCACCCAGCTGTCCTGGATCGGCTCGCAAGGCCAGCTTTTCCTCTTCACCAGCGCATCGGGCCGGACCCAATCGATGACTCTGCGGCTGCTGGAGCGGCTCTTCCACCAGGGCGCCGTGCAGGTGTTGACCGAGCAGACCGTGGTGGACGGCGCCCTGGACGCCGTGGCACAGGCGGCCATGCGCAACAGCGTGGAGAGCAGGCTATGAATTTACTCCTAGAAAAATAGCTTATAACGCTTGATGGATAAGCGCTAGAGCCCATTTTCAATCAAAATTAATATCCCATCTCCTTGGCCATCCGGCCAAGGCCCGCCACCTTCGCGGCACACCCTGGTGTTCCCCGGGTAGTCAAACTCCAACGGGGGTGCTACGCTGGGGGCGTCCAGTCCAAGGCTTTGCGACATTCGAGAGATTGAAGGGATTTGTCAGGGCCTTAGCCCGCTTCGGCGGGCTTTTTTACGCCTCTCTCGCTGACAGGCGGGCTTTTTACGCCGTCTCCCGAGCGGCGGGCAACACAAGCACCACACGCAGGCCGCCCAGGTCGGCAGGCTCCAGATCCAGCCGCCCGCCGTACAGGGCCGCCAGGTCCTGCACGATGGCCAGGCCCAGCCCCGTGCCCGGCACCGTTTCGTCCAGCCGCACGCCACGCTCCACCGCCTGCGCACGCTGCGCCGCACCGATGCCGGGGCCGTCGTCCTCGACACTGACGACCATCTGGGACGGCTGCCCGCCAAGGACCTGCGCCTGCAAGCGCACGGTGGACTGCGCCCATTTGCAGGCGTTGTCCAGCAGGTTACCCAGCATTTCCTGCAGGTCCTGCGCCTCGCCCGCAAAGAACAGCGGGGCATCGGGCAGCGCCACCGTGATGTCCACCCCGCGCCCGGCATGCACCTTGTTCATCACGCGCACCAGTCCGCCCACCACCGACTCCAGCGCCGTGCGCTGGCCCGGCAGGTGTGCCGATGCAGCCACGCGGGATCGCGCCAGGTGCCAGTCGATGTGGCGCCGCGCCACCTGCACCTGCTCGCGCACCAGTGCAGCCAGCGCTGCGCCATCACTGGGTGCTGGCGCGCAGGCCGCGTTCTCCAGCACCGAAAGCGGGGTTTTCAGGGCATGCGCCAGATTGCCTGCCTGGGTACGCGCGCGCTCCACCACTTCTGCATTGCGTTCCAGCACGGCGTTGAAGTCATCCACCAGCGGCTGCATCTCGGCAGGGAATGCGCCCTGCAACCGTGTGGTGCGTGCCTGCTGCACATCCTGCAAGCCCCGCTGCAACGCCTGCAGAGGCCGCAGGCCCACGGCCACCTGGGCCCACGCGGCCGCTGCCAGCAGCACCAGCAAGGCCGCCAGCGACAGCGCCAGCACGCGCGTGAACTGCGCGGTGGCCGCTTGGGTGGCCTGCAGATCGGCCGCCACGATCAGCCGCCAGCGCGCCGCATCCGTGCCCTCGGCACGCACGGTGCGCTCCAGCACCAGCAAGGGCGCGCCCTGCGGGCCTGCCACTTCGTGCACATGCACGGCACCGTCAGCCAGCGCATCCACCTGCAGGGCCAGGCTGGTGTCCCACAAGGAGCGTGAACGCAGCACCCCAGCCCGGCCGCGCCCATCGGGCGCCATGGCGTCCACCTGCCAATACAGGCCCGAATAGGGTTTGAGCCAGCGCGGGTCTGACAAAGCCTGCGCGGCAATCACCGGCTGGCCCTGGGCATCAAACTCCAGCCGCGCCGTGACCTGGTCCAGCTGCTGCACAAGGGCCGCCTCGAACTGGCGCTGCACATGCTCGCGGAACAGCCCACTCAGCACCAGGCCCGCCAGCACCACCGCCACCGTCAGCCCCGCCACGGTCACGGCCAGCAGCCGGAACCGCAGGGAGCGTGACCAGTGCAAACCGCCCCGGTTCGCGCCCCGTTTCATGGCGGCACCAGGCGGTAGCCCATGCCACGCACCGTCTCGATACGGGCCGCGCTGGCCGACGGCGACTGCAGTTTTTTGCGCAGGCGCCCCACAAAGACTTCGATGGTGTTGGAGTCCCGGTCAAAGTCCTGCGCGTAGATGTGTTCGGTCAGCTCGGCACGTGACACCAACACGCCAGGCCGGTGCATGAGGTAGTCGAGCACCTTGTACTCGTGCGCCGTGAGCGCCACGGGCTGGCCCGCGCAGGTCATGCGGCCGCTGCGGGTGTCCAGCGACCAGTCGCCACACTGCAGCACCGCAGACGCCTGCCCGCTGGCGCGGCGGATCAGCGCACGCAGGCGTGCCAGCAACTCTTCGAGGTGAAAGGGCTTGGTCAGATAGTCATCGGCACCCGCATCAATGCCCGCCACCTTCTCGTGCCAGTTGTCCCGCGCGGTGAGGATCAGCACCGGCATGTTGCGCCCCTCGGCCCGCCAGCGCTTGAGCACCGTGAGCCCATCCACCACCGGCAGGCCCAGGTCCAGCACCACGGCATCCACGGCCTCGGTGTCGCCCAGAAACTGCGCGTCGCGCCCGTTGTCGGCCTCGTCCACGGTGTAGCCCGCAGCTTGCAGCGCGGTGCGCAACTGGGTGCGCAGCTGCGTATCGTCTTCTACGAGGAGGATGCGCATGGGCTATAGAACCTGTTCAGTGTCTTTTTAGGGTCGCACAAGTACCTTGCCCGAAGGGTTGGAATGAAATCGGGCGATTGGAAGCCTCGTCTGCTTGCATGGGCACGAGCCCACGCGGGGCAGTCTTAGCGGTGTTCTCGGCCGGTACGTTGATCGTCGCGCGATTTGACGCGCAGCACCTCGGCCGTGCGTGCATCGAGCTTGACCTTGGTCAACTGCCCCGCAGGTGTGAGCACCTTGATCTCGTAAATCCAGCGATCCCGCTCATGCTCCAGCTCCACTTCGAGCACCTGGCCAGGCACTTCGCGCTGCAGGCGCTCCAGCACTGCAGGCAGCGGCAGCACCTGGCCCGCCTGCACGGCCTGGCGGGCGCGGTCGTGGTCGTCTTTGCCGCTGGCCAAGGCGTTTGGCGCGATTACCGCTGCCGCCCACAGCAGACAAGCTGCAGCGCCCCAGCGCATGGCGTGGCGGCGCTCTGAAGCACGGTGGGGGGAAAAAAGCATGGGTGCATTGTCCCGCGCAGTGTCTGAACGGCCGATGAACAGCCCTTTCACGCGCCGTTCAGGCTGGGGTTTCAACAATGGCTGCATAGGACAACCAACACCCACAAGGACACCGCGATGACAACCGTTCGCACTCTGGCCCTGGCTGCACTGTGCCTCTGGGCTGCGGCCAGCCCCAGCCACGCCGCCGACACCACCGCCGCCCAGCAGCTCGCGCACTGGAGCGCACAGGCAGGCAGCCCCGGCAATGCCGACAAGGGCAAGGTGTTCTTCACCACCCGCCACGGTGGCGAGTGGTCTTGCACATCCTGCCACGGCACGCCACCCACCGCCCAGGGCAAACACGCCAGCACCGGCAAGTCGATAGCGCCCCTGGCCCCTGCCTTCAACCCCAAGGCATTCACCGACACCGCCAAGGTGGACAAATGGTTCCGCCGCAACTGCAACGACGTGCTGAGCCGCGAATGCACGGCCATGGAAAAGGCCGATGTGTTGGCCTACGTTAGCGCCTTCAACGCACTCAAGCCTTGAATCTCAACACCATGAAGAAACTTACCCCCATTCGCCCCGCCCCCATGGCCGCAGCACTGTGCATGCTGGCCCTGCAGGCGCTCCCCAGCGCCCATGCCGACAGCGGGCGCGCCATGCCCCGCAACGTGCCCAGTGCTTTCACGCAGGAATGCGCCGCCTGCCACACCGCCTACCCGCCCGGGCTGCTGCCCTCTGCGTCGTGGAACCGCGTGATGACGGGGCTCGACAAGCACTATGGCACCGATGCATCGCTGGACGCGGCCACCGTGCGCCAGCTCAACCAGTGGCTGCAGGCACACGCCGGCACCTACAAGCGCGTGAACGAGGAGCCCCCCGAGGACCGCATCACCCGCTCAGCCTGGTTTGAGCGCAAACACCGAAAGATCGAGCCCGCCGCCTGGAAGCTTGCCGGCGTGAAAAGCGCCGCCAACTGCGCGGCCTGCCACACGGGTGCCGACCAAGGGCAATTTGACGACCACGACCTGCGCATGCCGGCGGGGCTGGATGCCCGATCACGCCGCGCCTGGAACGACTGAGAGCGGTGAATCTGAGATGCATCCCATCAAGGAAAACACTATGAACAACACCCCTTCCCTCCAACCCGCCAGCGCCGCAGCGCAGCCAGCCGCTGCCAAGGGCCCCAGCCGCCGGGTCACCGACGCGCCCACGCGCATGTTCCACTGGCTGTTTGCGCTCTGCTTTGTGGGCGCCTACGCCACCGCCGATGGCGAGCACTGGCGGCTGCTGCACGTCACGTTGGGCTACACCATGGCGGGCCTGCTGGGCTTTCGCGTGCTGTACGGAATCTTTGGCCCGCGCACTTCGGGCCTGGGCTTGCTGTGGCGCAAGCTGGCCGGGGCTCCCGCATGGCTGCGCACCCTGTCCCAAGCACGCTCTGCCAGCCAGGTGAGCCAGGTGAACTGGCGCCAGGGGCAAAACCTGCTGATGGCACTGGCGGTGGTGCTGCTGCTGGTCCTGGTCGTTCCTATCACCTTGAGCGGCTATGCCACCTACAACGATTGGGGCGACGTGTTGGGTGGCGACTGGATCGAAGAAGTGCACGAGTTCTTCGGAGAAGCCATGCTGTTTGTCGTGCTGGCCCACCTCGCATTGATTGCCGGCCTGAGCATGCTGCGGCGCAAGAATCAGGCGCTGCCCATGGTGACCGGGCGCGTGGAAGGCCCCGGGCCCAACCTGGTGCAGAAAAACCGCACCTGGCTGGCGGCCGCGCTGCTGCTGGCAGTGCTGGCCTTTGGCGCATGGGAGTGGCAGCAATCGCCCAATGGTTTGATTGCCAGCGGCACGACGAGCGAGCGCAGCAGACACCACGATGACGACTGAATCCCGTCAAAACAACTTTCAGGATCAACCCATGAAAATCTATATGTGTGTGGTCTGCGGCTGGATCTATGACGAAGCTGCAGGCTTGCCCGATGAGGGCATTGCGCCAGGCACCCTGTGGGCCGATGTGCCCGACGATTGGCGGTGCCCAGAGTGCAATGTGGGCAAGGCAGACTTTGTGCTGTGCGAGGTGTGAGGTGCAAGGAGTGATCTGGGAAACAGCTGCACCAGCACACTGACACTTTCACGCATCAAAGGTATAAGAAAGATCGCCTCAAGACTCCACACGCCCCCAGATGCCCGCACAACCCCCACAGACTGGCCTTGACCCGGCCGTTGCCGCCCAGCGCCTGCGTGAAGAAGGCCCCAACGAACTGGGCATCAGCCAGCGCCGCACGCTGCGCGACATGGCCTGGGACGTGGTGCGCGAGCCCATGTTCTTGCTGCTGCTGGGTGCAGGCGGCATCTACCTGGCGATGGGCGACGCGCACGAGGCCCTGATCCTGCTGGGCTTTGTGGTGATCATCATGACCATCACGGTGCTGCAGGAGCGCCGCACCGACAACACCCTCAACGCCCTGCGCGACCTCTCCAGCCCCCGCGCGCTGGCGCTGCGAGGCGGCACCATGGTGCGCATCGCAGGCCGCGATGTGGTACGCGAAGACCTCTTGATGATTGCCGAGGGCGACCGCATCCCGGCTGACGGCACCCTGCTGCAGGCGCACGAGCTGGCCACCAACGAATCGATGCTGACCGGTGAATCCGAGCCCGTGGCCAAGCAGATTGCCGACAAGGTATTTGCAGGCACGCTGGTGGTCAGCGGCCAGGGCCTGCTGCAGGTGACGGCCGTGGGGCGCCATACCGAGCTGGGCCGCATTGGCCAGTCGCTTGACACCATTGCGCTGCAGGCCTCGCCATTGCGTGAAGAAATGGCACGGCTCACCCACAAGCTCGTGCTGATCGGTCTGTCGCTGTGCGTGCTGCTGGTGGCCCTGTTCTGGGCACTGCGCGGCGACGCGTTGCAAGCCGTGCTGGCAGGCATCACGCTGGCCATGGGCATCCTGCCGCAAGAGCTGCCGGTGATCATGATCGTCTTCCTGGCCCTGGCTGCACGGCGGCTGGCGGCGCAGCAGGTATTGACGCGGCGACTCAACGCCATCGAAACGCTGGGGCAGACCACCGTGCTGTGCGTGGACAAGACCGGCACCCTCACGCAAAACCGCATGGCCGTGGCCGCACTGTGCATTGCGGGCGAGGAGCTGGATGTGCAGAACCTGCCCGAAAAAGCAGCCGAAGCAGGTGGCACGGCGCTGCCAGAGGCCTTTCACGAACTGCTCGAATACGCCGTGCTGGCCAGCGAGATCGAACCGCACGACCCCATGGAGCAGGCCTTTCACCGCATGGCGGGGAATCATCTGGCAGGCACCGAGCACCTGCACCCCGCCTGGTCGCTGGCGCGCGAATATGAGCTCTCGCCCCAGCTGCTGGCCATGAGCCACTTGTGGCGCGACGGCACATCCGCGCACGACACCGTGGCCACCAAGGGTGCGCCCGAAGCCGTGGCCGACCTGTGCCACCTGCCTGACGCCGAGCGCGCCACCGTCAGCGCCCAGGCCGCTCGGCTGGCCGATCAGGGCCTTCGGGTGCTGGGCGTGGCCAAGGCCCGGCACAGCGTGCAAGACGACTGGCCCGGCATTCAGCACGACTTTGACTTTGAATGGCTGGGCCTCGTGGCCCTGGCCGACCCCCTGCGACCCGAGGTGCCACAGGCGATTGCAGAGTGTCACCAGGCGGGTATCCGCGTGGTGATGATCACAGGCGACCACCCCCGCACCGCACGCGCGATTGCAGCCCAGGCGGGCATCGCCCACGACCAGGTCGTCACCGGCGATGAAATGGCCTTGATGTCCCCCGACATGCTCACCGGCAAAGTCCGGCAGGTCAGCGTGTTTGCGCGCATCAAGCCGCACCAGAAGCTGGCGCTGGTCGAAGCCCTCAAGGCCCAGGGCGAGGTGGTGGCCATGACGGGCGATGGTGTGAACGACGCCCCCGCCCTCAAGGCCGCCCACATCGGCATCGCAATGGGCCAGCGCGGCACCGACGTGGCGCGCGAGGCCGCAGCGCTGGTGCTGCTGCACGACGACTTCGCTGCCATTGTTCAGGCCATCCACCGGGGGCGGCAGACCTTTGCCAACCTGCGCCAGGCCATGGTCTACACGCTCGCCGTGCATGTGCCCATCATCGGGCTGGCGCTGCTGCCGGTGCTGTTTGGGCTGCCGCTGGTGCTGGCACCGCTGCACATTGCGTTTCTGGAACTGGTCATCGACCCGGCCTGCTCCATCGTCTTTGAGGCCGAGGAAGGTGCGGCCGACCTTATGCGGCAGCCGCCGCGCCGCGCCGATGAACCCTTGCTTTCAGCCCGCCACATCCTGCTGAGCCTGATGCAGGGCGGCGTGGTGACGGCTGCCGTGGTGGGCCTCTATGCCTGGCTGCTGGGCCAGGCCGCGCATGCTGCCACGGCCAGCACGGCCGCCTTCGTGGTGCTGGTGGCGGCCAACGCAGCGCTCATCCTGCCCAGCCGCAGCAACCAGACCAGCTGGCGCAGCCTGTGGGCGGGCCTCACCCCCGTCAGCCTGTGGGTGCTGGGCGGCACACTGGCGGCGCTGACTGCCATCACCACAGTACCTTGGCTGGCCTCAGCCTTCAAGTTTGCGCCGTTGCCGCCCCTGCATTGGCTCATGGCGATGGTGGCCGGGTTGACATTGACAGGGCTCTTTGCAGCCAACAAACGATGGCTCCGCCCCCCAACGCTGGCGCACAATCATCCGACCGTCTGACCATCCCGCCACACACCATGCCCATTGTTCTGGAATCGCTCGACCACGTTGTACTCACCGTTGCCAGCATTGAAAAAACCATCGCGTTCTATGAGCGTGTGCTTGGCATGACTGCGCGGGAGTTCAAGCCCCGGCGGTATGCGCTGCACTTCGGCGATCAAAAGATCAATCTGCACGAAGTAGGCACGGTGGTGGACCCGAACGTGCGACATGCCACCGCGGGTTCTGCCGACCTGTGTTTTCTCACGCAAACCCCGTTGGAAGAAGTGGTGACACATCTGCAAGCTGAAGGCGTCTCCATCGTGCAAGGCCCGGTGGGTGCTACGGGAGCGTGCCACAAGTTGCTGTCGGTTTACATCTATGACCCGGACGAAAACCTGATCGAGATCGCCAACGAAGTGTGAACGGTCAAAGATCCGTCGAGGTGGCCGCGCGCAGCAGCGATGCAGCGGGCGCCACCAGCTCCTGCAGCTGTCCGGCGCGCCCCTGTTCGATGGACTGGAGCACCATCTCGTTGATACCCCCCACCACCGCCATGGCCATCATGGGCTGCAGCGGGGCCTTGCGCAGGGGCGCCCCCGGGCGGTTGTTCACCACCTCCAGCATCAGGTCTACCAACTGCTGGTTGACGCGCCGCCGCGCGGCCAGGCCGGGCATGCCCAGGCCCAGGATTTCAATGAACAGAGTGCGCAGCAGAACCGGATTGCAGGCCAGCGCACCAAAGTACGCCGACATCGCCTGCTCCACCTGAGCCTGCCAATCGCTTTGGGGGTTGATGGCGCCACGCAGCACTGCCAGTGCGTTGCCGCTGGCCGATTCGTACAGCGCTGTCAGGCATTCGGCCTTGTCGGCAAAGTTCTCGTAGAAAGTACGGCGCGACACGCCAGCCTCGCGCACGATGTCTGCAATCGTGGTATCGGCATAGCCTTTGATCGCCACGGCGCGGGCCATGCCCTGCAGCAGGCGATCCCGATGTTCCCTACCCTCGGTGGCGCCAGGTCGGGGTGCGGCTTGCAGTGCGGTCATGCTGGCAGATTCCCTTGGGGTTAACAGGTACTTGACAGTACCACATGCGCACTCCATGATTCCTCACCGCTGGTACTACAACGTACCAAACCACAAAGACGTTATCTTTTTACCGAGCTCCCGGAGATCCATCCCCATGACCGAACTCGTCGTGCGACGCCTGCTCATTGACCTGGAAACGCCTTTTGACCGCCACTGGTGCGGCGGCGATGCGTTTCGCACGGCGTTCTTCAATGCGCTGTCGATGAGCTTCCCGGTGGGCGAACAGTTCTTCATCGACGCTGTGAAGGGCGGGCACAAAGCCATGCCGCCCGAGCAACACGCGCAATTTGCCGACGAGGTGCGCGGCTTCATCGGACAAGAGGCCACTCACCGCCGCATCCATGCGCTGTTCAATGGGCACCTCGAAAAGCAGGGCCTGGTCAACGAATGGGCGTCCCGCGCGCAGGAGCGCATGAAGCTTTTTGCCGGAGCCGACCCACGCCATCCCCTGGCCGTGACGGCTGCCAACGAGCACTTCACCGCGCTGCTGGCCGAATGGCTGCTGGCCCACCCCGAAACACTGGCGGGCGCCGAACCCCGCCTGGCCACCATGTGGCAATGGCATTGCGCCGAAGAGGCCGAGCACAAGAACACGGCGTTCGACATCTACCAGGCGCTGGGCGGCAACCACGAGTGGCGCGTCACCTGGTTCCGCCGCATCACCCTCGTCTTCTTGGGCGACGCCCTGCGCCAGACGGTGCTGAACCTGCGCCGCGACGGGACGCTGTGGAAATGGACCACCTGGGCCAGTGCGGCGCGCACGCTGTTTGGCAAGGGTGGCTTGGTGCGCGAAACCTGGCGCCCATGGCGCGAATACCTGCGCCGCGACTTTCACCCCAGCCAGCACGGCACGGACCTGTCACAGCAGTGGCTGGCCCAGCACAGCGACGCCTACGTGCCCGTGGGCGCACGCTGAGCCACAACGCCAGAATGCGGTTTCAGGCGCTGACGGCGGCCGCTGGCTGGGCACCACGCCGCAGCACCAGACCACCAAACAGCGTCGCCAGTATGTACATGCTGACCGAGTAGATGGCCGCAGGCAGTGCCAGCTGAAAGTTGCCCAGCACCGACAGCGCGATGAAGATGGCCAGCGTGGAGTTGTGGATGCCGATCTCGAAACTGATGGCCGTGGCCATGGACTTGTCGAGCCCCGCCGCCCGCGACAGGTAGTACCCCGACGCAAGACTGATCGCATTGAACAACAACACGGCCGGACCGATGCCCGCGAAGGACTCGACCAGCGCCGTCCACTCCTTGGCAATCGCAATCAGCGCAAAAGCGGCCAGCACCACGGCGCTGAAAATCTTCATGGGCTTTTCCATGCGGGCGCTGAAGGCCGGCGCGCGCCGGTGCACCGCCATGCCCAGCACCACCGGCACGAGCACGATGATGATCACCTCGACCACCTTGCCAAACTGCAGCGGCACCACCTGGCCCGTGTGCGCAAAGGTGTTGATCGCCCAGTTGGTGATGAGCGGCAGGCTCACGATGGACAACACGGTGTTGATGGCGGTGAGCGAGATGTTCATCGCCACATTGCCACCAAAAAGGTGGCTGAACAGGTTGGCCGACACCCCACCCGGTGAAGCCGCCAGCAGCATCAGCCCCACCGCGTAGAGCGGCGCCACGCCCAGCAGCACGATGAGGGCGTAACAGGCCGATGGCAGCACCAGCACCTGCAGCACCAGGGCCAGCACCACGGCACGCGGATGCTGCAGCAGGCGCTTGAAGTCGCCCACCGTGAGCGAAAGGCCCAGGCCGAACATGACCAGCCCCAGGGCGATGAACAACAAGGTGGGAAGTATGGAAACAAAGCTCATGGGTCACGCGCGGGGCTTATGCAGGTGCCTGGCCGGTGCGCAGTCGCACCGGGCCGCTGCGCTGCTCGATCGCCGCCTGCACTTCCTTGCGCAAACCCAGCGCAAAGGCCCACTCGGCCACCACAAACAGCGGGCCGACGATCAGGCCCACCAAGTCGTCCACAAACGCGGGCTTGCGACCTTCGTAGTAGTGGCCCACGAACTGAATCACCCAGCCCACCGCAAACAAGCCGATGCCCGTGGCCAGCCACACCGCCATGCTCTGCAAAGCTACCCACTGCCCCCCCACCAGCATGGCCGCCAGCAGGGTCGCCATGGCCAGGCCAAAACGCATATCCAGCCGGAAGTAGAAGACGCTGGCCGCCAGCGCAGCGAACAGCGCAGGGCTCAGCGGCAACGCGCCCGCCATCCAGGTCGGGCGAGACAGCAGGATGACCACCGCAAACATGATCATCGGGACGCCCACAAAATGAGTGTGGATGTTGCGCGGGTCGCGGTGGTAGTCGGCGTACTGCGCAAGGTGGTCGATCAGGGTTTTCATGGGTGTCTCCGGCTGTTGTTTTGAGCAGCATCAATACTCCCCCCGGGGCATTGCCAGCGTCTGTCGTGCAGACGACAAAAAGGCACACTCCCACGGCACCGCCCCACCCTGCCTCGCGCCCAATCTGCACTGCATGACCGACCCCGCCACCTATCTGCCCGTCCTCCAGTCCGGCCGCTGGTTTGCCCACCTGCCGCCCGACTTTGCCCAGCCGCTGCTGGCCATGGCACAGGTGCGCCATTTGCAGACGGGCGAAGTGCTGTTTCTGCGTGGCGATTCGCCCTGCGGGCTGTATGCGGTGGTGCGCGGCGCGGTCAGCATCTCGGGCACGGGCGGCCGGGCCGACGAGGCGCGGGCCGCGCTGCTGATCCGCCTGGAGCCGCCGCACTGGTTTGGCGAAATCTCGGTGTTCGACAACTCCGCACGCACGCACGACGCGCAGGCCACCGAGCCCACCACGCTGCTGCACATTCCGCACGAGCGGCTGCAGGCGTGGCTGCAGACCCACCCGCAGCACTGGCATGCCCTCGCGCTGCTGCTCACCGACAAGCTGCGCTCGGCCTTTGTGGCCATGGAAGAGCTGGCCCTGTTGCCTGCGCCACAACGCCTGGCGCGCCGCCTGGTGATGATGGCCGAGGGCTACGGCCAGTGGACGGCCGAGGGGCGGTCGCGCCGCGTGCTGTCCATATCCCAAGAGCAGTTGTCGCTGATGCTGGCCATCTCGCGCCAAACCACTAACCAGATCCTCAAGGACCTGGAATCGCGCCACCTGGTGCGCGTGCAACGCGGCGAGCTGGAGATTCTGGACCTGGCGGCGCTGCGCGCCACCTGCTATTGAATTGCTATTAAATATATAGCTACTAGTGCTTTATCAACAAGCGCCAGAAGCATTTTTTACTTGAATAATAAGCACACATTTCATTTCCGGGCAAAATGACGGCCATGCAACTGAACTACATCGCCAACGCCTCGGTGCCGTCCGCCTCGGGCCGCACGATTGCCATGATCGACCCGTCCGACGGCCAGCCCTTCGACGAGATCCAGCGCAGCAACGCCGACGACATCGACGCGGCGGTGCATGCGGCCCGCCAGTGCTACAACGCGGTGTGGCAGAAGTTGGCCCCGGTGGAGCGCGGCCGACTGCTGCAAAAGCTCTCGGCCAAGATCCTGGAGCATGCGGACGAGCTGACGGCGCTGGAGCAGCGCGACTGCGGCAAGCCCACCAAGCAGGCACGCGCCGACGCGATTGCGCTGGCGCGCTACTTCGAGTTCTACGCTGGGGCGTGCGACAAGTTCCATGGCGAGACCATCCCCTACCCCGACGGCTACAGCGTGCTGACCTGGCGCGAGCCCCACGGCGTCACGGGCCATGTGATCCCCTGGAACTACCCCATGCAGATCTTCGGCCGCAGCGTGGGCGGCGCGCTGGCGGCGGGCAATGTGTGCGTGGTCAAGCCTGCTGAGGACGCCTGCCTGTCTCTGATCCGCGTGGCGCAGCTCGCGGCCGAGGTGGGCTTTCCCTCCGGCGCGCTCAACATCGTCACCGGCTACGGCCATGAGGTGGGCGACGCATTGGCGCGCCACCCCGGCATCGACCACATCAGCTTCACCGGCAGCCCCAAGATCGGCACGCTGATCCAACAGGTGGCCGCCGAGCGCCACTGCCCCGTGACGCTGGAGCTGGGCGGAAAAAGCCCGCAGATCATCTTTGCGGATGCGGACCTCGATGCCGCCATCCCCGTGGTCATCAACGCCATCGTGCAGAACGCCGGGCAGACCTGCTCGGCCGGCTCGCGCGTGCTGATCGACTCGCTGATTTATGAACCCCTGCTGGAGCGCCTGGGCAAGGCGTTTGAAAAGTTGCGCGTCGGCCCCGCCGCCATGGACCTGGACGTGGGCCCGCTGATCCGCCAGACGCAGCAGCAGCGCGTGTGGGACTTTCTGTCGGACGCGCAAGTGGCCGGCATCCCCATGGTGGCCCAGGGCGTGGTGGTGGACGAAGCGCCCGAGACCGGCTACTACCAGGCCCCGACCCTGCTGCGCGATGTACCGGTAGGCCACCGCCTTGCGCAGGAGGAAGTGTTCGGCCCCGTGCTGTCGGCCATGGCCTTCCAGGACGAAGACCATGCGGTGGAGCTGGCCAACGCCACGCAATTCGGCCTGGTGGCCGGCATCTGGACGCGTGACGGCGCGCGCCAGTTCCGCATGGCCAAGCGTGTGCACAGCGGCCAGGTGTTCATCAACAACTACGGCGCGGCCGGCGGTGTGGAGTTGCCGTTTGGCGGCGTCAAATCCAGCGGCTATGGACGCGAAAAGGGCTTTGAGGCGCTGTACGGCTTCACCACCTTGAAGACCGTTGCCATCAAATATGGATAACCCCCTGTGTCGCTGCGCGCCTTCCCCCTTGGGGGGACGCCGCCAGCGCGGCGGGGCGGCCCTTGCGCGGCGGCCCTGGCGTAGGCCGCGCCAGTTCCAGTCTCTCGCTACCTAGTCACCATAAAAAAACGCATGCCCCTGAGTCCCCCCGTCCCCCGCACCCTGAAACATGTCCGCCGGGTGAACTACCAGGGCTTTGAACGCGACGATGGACTGTGGGACATTGAAGGCGAGCTGCACGACAGCAAGGCCTACGACGCCACCTCTTTTCGCGACCCCACCAAACAGCGCCTCGCGGGCGAGGCCATCCACCACATGTGGCTGCGCGTGACCGTGAACCGCCAGCTGGTGGTGCAGGCGATCGATGTGGCGATGGATTCGCACCCGCTCCAGGGCTGCACCGAGGCCCAAACTGCACTGCAGCACATGGTGGGCTGCAGCATGGCGCGCGGCTGGCGCCAGTCCATCCAGAAGCACCTGGGCGGCGTGGCGAGCTGTACCCACCTGCGCGAGCTGTTGTTCAACCTGGCCACCGCGGCGTTCCAGTCGGTGCCCGCCGTGTTTTCGTCCAGCCACCCCGACGAGCCACCGCGCCACCTGGGCCAGTGCACGGGGTGGGACTTCAACGGCCAGGGGGTCAAAGAGTTCTTTCCGCAGTTCTATGGCAGGGAGCCCAAGGCACCCGCCCCGGCAGCCCCTACGGCTCCTGCCACTGAAATTTCAGCCCCATCGGGCGCTAGCGCTAGTTGAATATGCGCTGCTAGCTATCAATTTTGATATATCACCACAACCCATCGGAGACACCCATGCGTGTGCAGAACAAATCCCTCATCGTCACCGGCGCTGGCAACGGCATTGGCGAAGGCATCGCCAAACGCCTGGCCGCAGAGGGCGGCAAGGTCATCGTCAACGACATCAATGAAGCCGGTGGCCAGCGCGTGGTGGCTGAGATCACGGCCGCCGGCGGCACCGCCGCGTTCTTCAAGGCCGACGTGACGAAGTCCGCCGAAGTGAAGGCGATGGTCGACGAAGCCGTGCGCCTGTACGGCCGCCTGGACGTGGTGGTGAACAACGCAGGCTGGACGCACCGCAACCGCCCCATGCTCGAAGTGAGCGAGGACGAGTTCGACAAGGTCTATGCCATCAACATGAAGAGCATCTACCTGTCGGCCATCCACGCCGTGCCTGCATTGCGCCAAGCCGGTGGTGGCAGCATCATCAACATCGCCTCCACCGCCGGGCTGCGTCCGCGCCCAGGCTTGACCTGGTACAACGGCTCCAAGGGCGCCGTCATCATCACCAGCAAGTCCATGGCGGCCGAGCTGGGCCCGGACAACATCCGCGTGAACTGCATCAACCCCGTGTTCAACCCCGACACCGGACTGGCCGCCGAGTTTGCGGGCGGCCCGGTGGACGAGGCGCGCCGTGCCAAGTTTCTGGCCACCATTCCGCTGGGGCGCTTCTCCACCGCACTGGACGTGGCGAATGCGGCGCTGTACCTGGCCAGCGACGAGGCGTCGTTCATCAGCGGCGTGTGCATCGAGGTGGATGGCGGACGCTGCGTGTAAAGGCCCCGAGCGCGCTCGCAAGCCACCATCACTTGCGTTTGCGCGCGCGCCCAATCCGCACCAAGGCAGTGCGGATTGATTTGACGGTCTTGAAACCGCTGCCTATAGTGCCGCCGATGTTTGCGAGCCACTCCACCGCCACGACCGCCAGCGCCACAGCGCCGCTGCGCCGTGCCGCGCGCTCGCAGGCCACGCTCCAGGCCGGTGACCGCCAAGTCTGCACCCTCGCTGCAGATTCCTGAGCCCGGCGACACCCCCTCCCCTCCGCATTCTTTTCGCGCACCTCCTGTCGCCGGGCCCCACGCCCAGCGCCAGCTTGCGCCTTGGCAACCGCTGGGGCGCGGACGTCAGGAGTGTCCATGCCCCCGTTCCCTTCGGGCGAGATTTCGCTCGCCCCATGCGCCCTTGCGCACAGCCTGCCCGCCGATGAGGCCATCGCCAACGCGTCTGCCGCCACCGACATCACCCGCCACTTCATCCGCGCCAAGCGGCCTTGTGCCGATGGTTACCGCTGGTACCTGCGCCGCCAGGAGGGCGCCAGCAACTACCAGGCGCTGCTGGACGACCTGGTGCGCGAAGGCCGCGTGGAAGACGCGTGCTGGATGCTGGACCAGTTCGGCCCCACCAACGACGTGCTGGAGGTGGACCACCTGGTGGCAGACGCGCTGGTGTTTGCGGGCAGCGTGCGCTGCCGGGGCCATGCCGACGTGGAGGGTGTGCTGCGCACCGGCCGCAGCCTGAGCGTGCTGGGCGGCCTGCGGGTGGGCGGCGCGCTGCGCGTGGGCGAAGACCTGCGCGTGGCGGGCGCGGTGCGCTGCGAGGGCAGCGCGCGGCTGCACGGCGATGCGCGCGTGGGCTGGTCGCTGACAGTGGCGCAGCGACTGCAGTGCACAGGCAGCCTGCGTGTGGGCGGCGAGCTGGACTGCGGGGCTGCCGCCCACGTCGGTGGCCACTGCCGGGTGACCCAGGATCTGCGGGTGGTAGGCGACCTGGGTTGCGACGGCGGCATCAAGGTGGGTGGCCACTTGCAAACCGATGCTGCCGTGCAGGCTGCCCGGGGCGTGTGGGTAACGGGCGACGTGGACTGCAAGGGCCACCTGCAAGTGGGCTGGGGTGTGCGGGCCGGTGGGCACATTCACGCCGGAGGGGCCATCCGTGCGGGCGAGAGCCTGTGGGCGGGCGAAACCATTGCGGCGGGTGAGGCCTACGGCGTATACGCAGGCCTGGTGGTGCCGCTGCCCGACTGGCCCCACAGCGCCCAGGTGTGCGCCCGCGAACAGCCTGCACGCCTGCTGAGCGGCTGCTGGACCGATGGCCAGGGGAACACGCCATGATGGCCATCGCCTGCAGCCTGTGCGACCCACGCGACGCCACCGTCATCGCCAACACGTGTCCCGGCCAGGGCTTGCTGGGCCGGTGGGCCGAGCGGCTGACCGAACTGCGCATCGACGTGGATCTGTCGGGCCGCGACATCCAGCGCGAGTTCGAGGCGCTGTACGACCGCATCCGCACCAACCACCGCACGCGCGATGCGATGCAGCCGTTGCCCTTGCATCTGCATGGGCTGGTGTTTCGCCTGCGCGAGGCCGACGGCGAATACTTTGTGTATGCCATCGACCCGCAGCGCAACCGCATCGTGGCCTACACCGTGTTCAACCGGCTGGTCGAGGTGGACCGCCGCACCGACCGCCACCTGCGTGCGCCCCACACCAAGGTGGTGGACGGCTACCGCCGCATGGGCATTGCATCCGCCATCTACCGATGGTGGCTGGACTCAGGGAGGAGCCTGATAACAGGCGCACGCCAGTCGGCCGGCGCCCATGGCCTGTGGATGGCCCTGGCACGCGACTACGAACTGGCAGCGGCGCGCATCGACACCCACAAACGCGTCCAGCAGCTGCCGCTTCCACCTCCCCCAGGGTTTTTCAACGCGCTGGACACCCGGCTGGTGCTGGTGGGGCGCGATTGCCGCCTGGCGGACTTCATGCAGCATGCGGGCTGGGGCGGCTGATCGGGTGACCCCGGCCGCTCCCTGCCTCTCAGCCCAGCACCTCGCGCAGGGCAGCGTCGTACAGGCCGGTGAGCTTGTCCATCACCCCCAGCAGGCGTTCGCTGGTGGTGGCCACGGCGTTCAGCCCCGCGTCATCGGCCGGGCGGCGCAGCGCGGATTCAAAAAACAGCCACTGTGAGTCGGCCAACTCCAGCTCGTTGCGGATGGACGATGTGGACACGGGCGCCGCCTTCAATGTCTGCAAGGCCTGGCGGAAGTCCGCCGCATCGGACGCCAGCTGCGCCTGCACCACCTTGGAATCCACCTTGGCAGCACTCAAAAAGTAGTTCTTGGCCAGGCGCTGCGACAGCATGCGCTGGCGGCCCGCCAGGTTCACCAGGCGGGCACTGGGGGCCTGTGCCATTTTTTCGATGGCCTCGGTCACGGCCTGCGCAATGAGCAGCGTTCGATCGGCCTGTTCCGATGCCGCCGCTACCAGGGCCGTGGTCGTGGCGGGCGCCGAAGTCATCTGGTTGAGCAGGGAAAACTGCTTTTGCACTTCTGCCAGCTGCCGCCCGACTTCTGCAGGCCACTGGCCCGACTGCATGCCTCGGGCCAGTTCGCCGCTGCCCGTCTGCACCATCTTGCGCGCCAAACCCATCACATCCACCGCCGCAGCAGGCAGCACCTGCAGGTACTGCTGGCAATAGGCCTTGGCCATGCGCTGCGACAGTGCACGAAACCAGCCCGCATAGTTGATGGCCCCCGACAACCCCATCTGCGCCTGGGCTCCAGTCGCCCAAGTTGCCCAGGTGGGCAGCAGAACACCCGCCGCCACCCGCTGAAGGGCCACACGGCGCTGGCATGGCGTGGCATCGGCAGAAAATTCGCGCGTCAACATGGGAATCCCCTTGAAATCGAATAGGCAGATTGTTGCAACGCAGCAACCAGAGCGCCCTGCGCCATGTCAAAGGCGGGCCATACCAGCGCCTGGGCAAAACTTGACCGCGATCAACTCCGCGCGCAGGGGCTTGCCCCCTCTGCAGGCCCCCTTGCGGCAAAATCACGCCATGGCCGAACGTGTGATTCCTCTGGTGGACCAACGCATCGCCGCTCTGGCGGCGCGGGTGCCCACACACCCCGTGGCCCCCACAGGCCTGCTCACCGACACCCGGGGCCGCCCGCTGCGTGACCTGCGCATCAGCGTGACGGACCGCTGCAACTTCCGCTGCAACTACTGCATGCCCAAGGAAGTGTTCGACAAGGACTACCCCTACCTGCCGCACGGCGCGCTGCTGAGCTTTGAGGAGATCACGCGGCTGGCAAAGCTCTTCCTGGCGCATGGCGTGCGCAAGATCCGCCTGACCGGTGGCGAGCCCCTGCTGCGCAAGAACCTGGAAGCGCTGGTGGCGCAGCTGGCCCAGCTGCGCACGGTGGACGGGCTGGCGCCCGACCTCACGCTGACCACCAACGGATCGCTGCTGGCGCGCAAGGCCAAAGCGCTGAAAGACGCGGGCCTGAACCGCGTGACCGTGAGCCTCGACGGCCTGGACGACGCCGTGTTTCGCCGCATGAACGATGTGGACTTTCCGGTGGCCGACGTGCTGGCGGGCATCGAAGCGGCACACGCCGCCGGGCTGTCGCACATCAAGGTCAACATGGTGGTCAAGCGCGGCACCAACGACCACGAAATTTTGCCCATGGCCCGCCACTTCCGGGGCACGGGCACCACGCTGCGTTTCATCGAATACATGGACGTGGGCGCCACCAACGGCTGGCGCATGGACGAAGTGCTGCCCTCGGCCGAGCTGATCGAGCGCCTGCGCGCCGAGCTGCCGCTGGTGCAGCTCGACCCGAGCAGCCCCGGCGAAACCGCCGAGCGCTGGGGCTATGCCAATGCCGCAGGCCAATATGACCCCGCCCTGGGCGAGGTGGGCGTGATCAGCAGCGTGACCCAGGCCTTCTGCCACGA
Source organism: Acidovorax sp. sif0632 (assembly GCF_019218805.1). NCBI lineage: Bacteria > Pseudomonadati > Pseudomonadota > Betaproteobacteria > Burkholderiales > Comamonadaceae > Acidovorax > Acidovorax sp. sif0632. Next base: position 617,017 of record NZ_JAHUWW010000003.1, read on the forward strand.
CTGCAACCGCGCGCGCCTGTCCACCGAAGGCAAGTTGTACCTGTGCCTGTTTGCCTCCGAAGGCTACGACCTGCGCACCCTGCTGCGCGGCGGCGCCAGCGACGAAGCGATCGCCTCGGCCATCGCGCCCATCTGGCAGCAGCGCGCTGACCGCTACTCCGAGCTGCGCAGCACCCTGCCGGCAGACAATACGCCAGGGGTGCGGCGTGTGGAAATGAGCTACATCGGCGGGTAAGCAAAGTGCCGACTTTTTAGGGCACCATCGGTGGCTTCGGTCCTCGCGTTGTCCTTACAGCCACCCATGTCCCTTCAACCCAAACACCGCGCACTGTTTCTGGCCAACGCTGCCGTTCTGGTCACCCACCAGATCGACGCCGCGTACTGGCACGAGTGGGAGCTGTTTCACATCCCCGGCGGCAACCAGGTCAACTTGCTGCTGAACCTGCCCATCATTGCGCTGGTGCTGTACGCGCAGTCGCAAGTGGCCCGTGGCGAGGATTCAGCGGCCCTGATGTTCTACAAACTCATGCCTTGCCTCGGTGCCTTGACCGTGGTGATCCACGGGCTGTTTTTTGCCCTGGGACATGAGGCCTTTGTACAACCTGTGTCCCTGGGCCTGCTGGTCGGCACGGCTGTCCTTTCCTGCCTGCAGTTGACCGCGCTGCGTACCCGGCCGCTGCGGTAGCCCTCTATTTCACGCTCCATCGCGCGCACCATGACCAAGATTGACACCCAAGACATTACCGGCATCGTCCTTGCCGGCGGCCGCGGCTCCCGCATGGGCGGGGTCGACAAAGGCCTGCAGAACTTTCGGGGCCTGCCCCTGGCCCTGCACACCCTGATGCGACTACAGATGCAGACCGGCGCCACCATGGTCAACGCCAATCGCAATCTGGCCGCCTACGAAGCCTTCGGCGCACCGGTGTGGCCCGACGTGCTGAGCGACTATGCCGGGCCGCTAGCAGGTTTTTTGACAGGACTGGAGCGTTGCGAAACGCCCTGGCTGCTGACAGTGCCCTGCGACACCCCGCTGTTCCCCCTGGACCTGGCCCAGCGCCTGGCGGCGGCGGCTGACGCCCAGGACGCCGACATCGCCATGGCCGCAGCGCCCGAGGACGATGGCACGGGCCGCACCACCGTGCGCACCCAGCCGGTGTTCTGCCTGCTGCGCGTGGACCTGCTCGAAAGCCTGGTCGCTTTCACCCAGGCCGGTGGCCGCAAGATTGATGCATGGACGGCACAGCACCGCTGCGCCATCGTGCCGTTTGACCAGCCCGGCGACGACCCCAAGGCCTTTTTCAACGCCAACACGCTGGCTGAGCTGCACGCGCTGGAAAGCGCGAGCGCACCGCAGGCCTGACACGCACCGCTGCGATGAACGCGCATACGCCTGCGGTCGCCCGTGCAGTGTTGATCCGCCCGTTGGTCGCATCGGACGCTGTGGCCTACAAAGCCCTTCGCGACGAGGCGTTGCGCACCGCGCCGGATGCGTTCACGTCCGACTACGAATCCTCGGTGGGCCGCGATGCCAGCGAGTACGTGGCGCGTTTTGGCGCGCCGGAGTCGGGTCAGTTCTTCCTCGGCGCCTTCGATGCCGCAGGCCAGCTGGTCGGCTGCCTGGGCTGTGAGCGCGAGCAACGCACCAAGCAGCGGCACCTCGCCACGCTGGTAGGCATGATGGTTGCGCCACAAGCCCAGCGCCAGGGCATCGGCCAGCAGCTGGTAGCCGCCTGTGTTGAGGCCGCCAGCCGCGTGCCCGGACTGACCCAGCTGGTGCTGACGGTCACGGCCTCCAACACGCATGTCGTGCGCTTGTACGAGCAGGCCGGGTTCCGCGCCTGGGGCCTGCTGCCCCACGCCATCGTGGTGGACGGCGTTGGCTTTGACAAGCTGCACATGGTGCGCGTGCTGTACGACTGATTGAAAGCTACTGAGACCCATGAAAACCATTGCCCAGATTGCCGCCGAACTGCAAGGCTACGACCCGCAGGCCCTGAGCGCTGCCGATGTGAACACGTTCTTGGAACGGCTGGTCGAGCCCGTGAGCGCCACCGAAGACTTGCCCCTCTTCAGCGCCCTGGGCCGTGTGCTGGCGCAGGACGTGATTTCACCCATCAGCGTGCCACCCCACGACAACTCGGCCATGGACGGCTATGCGTTTGCGGGCGACCAACTGGTCGCAGGCCAGCCTCTCACGCTGCGCGTGGTGGGCACGGCGCTGGCGGGCAAAGCCTGGGTGGGCACCGTGGCGGCGGGCGAGTGCGTCAAGATCATGACCGGCGCCATCATGCCCACGGGACTCGATACCGTGGTGCCGCAGGAGTTCACCACGGCCGCCGCAGCTGACGGTCACATCACCATCGCGGCCGATGTGCTCAAGACCGGCGACAACCGCCGCTTCAAGGGCGAAGACCTGATGGAGGGTAGCGTGGCGCTGGCCAAGGGCACGCTGCTGGCGCCTGCTGCGCTGGGCCTGGTCGCCAGCCTGGGCCTGCCAACCGTCACGGTGTACCGCCGCCTGCGCGTGGCGTATTTCTCGACCGGCGACGAGATCCTGAGCCTCGGCGAGCCACCCCGCGAAGGCGCCGTGTACGACAGCAACCGCTACACCGTGTTCGGCCTGCTCACGCGGCTGGGCGTGGAGGTGATCGACCTGGGCGTGGTGCGCGACGAACCCGCACTGCTGGAGGCGGCCTTTCGCGACGCAGCGCAGCGCGCGGACGCCATCATCACCAGCGGCGGCGTGAGCGTGGGCGAGGCCGACCACACACGCACCATGATGAAAAAGCTGGGCGACGTGGCCTTCTGGCGCATTGCCATGCGCCCGGGCCGCCCCATGGCGGTGGGGAGCATTGCCGCCCCAGAAAATCAAGCCAAATTGGCCTCTAGCGCTTATCCATCAAGCGCCAGAAGCTATCAAAATGATAACCAACCACCCCACAGCGGCGCGGTACTGTTCGGCCTGCCCGGCAACCCCGTGGCCGTGATGGTGACCTTTCTCGCCTTTGTGCGCCCCGCCCTGCTGCGCATGATGGGCAGCACACAATCCGCCCCGCCGCTGCTGCGCGCCATCAGCACCGAAGCCATGCGCAAGAAGCCGGGCCGCACCGAATACCAGCGCGGCACCGTGACCACCGCAGCCGACGGCACGCTGCAGGTGCGCACTACGGGCAACCAGGGCTCGGGTGTGCTCCGCTCGATGGTGCAGGCCAACGGACTCATCGTGCTGCACCACGGCCAGGGCAACGTGGCCGTGGGCGACACGGTGGATGTGATGGTGTTTGACGGCGTTATTTGACCCCCTGAGTCGCTTCGCGCCTTCCCCCAGGGGGGCCGACGCCTTCACTGCGGGGCGGCCCTTGCTAAGCATCCCTCACAGGAGCCGCGCCCTTGGCACCCCGCGCGGGCGAAGCACAGCACAATGGCTCTTTTCATTTGCACCCGTTTGGAAATCTTGCGCCTATGCCCTACACCGCCCAGCACCTTGCGCAACCCCCATCCCGTGACGAGGTGGACCGCCTGACAGGCGCCGCCGTTGTGGAATTTGGCACCCCCTGGTGCGGCCACTGCCAGCGCGCGCAGCCACTGATCGAACAAGCGCTGAAGGACCGCGCAGACGTAGCGCACATCAAGGTGGAAGATGGCCCCGGCCAGCGCCTGGGTCGCACCTTCGGCGTCAAGCTGTGGCCCACGCTGGTGTTCTTGAAGGACGGCAAGGAGGTCGCTCGCCTGGTGCGGCCGCAGGGGCAGCAAGACGTTCTGGACGCCGTAAACACCGTCTCGGCACCTGCATGAGGCACGCGTTCGACTCCGAATAGGAAGAAGCCCCATCGGGGCTTCTTATTGGGTCGCAACGCTCCGCCATTGGGGCTCCGCATGGCTACTTGGCCACGTAATCGTGCGGCGGGTGCAGCGGATGCTCAGGCTCCTCGGCAGCCACGGCCGTGTTCGCACCCGGCACTGCCTTGCGCGCAAACAGGGTGTACATGGTGGGCACCACAAAGATCGTGAGCAGCGTGCCCAGCGACATGCCTCCCACAATCACCCAGCCGATCTGCGTGCGCGTCTCGGCGCCCGCGCCTGAAGCCATCGCGAGCGGGATGGCTCCCAGCACCATGGCGCCGGTGGTCATCAGGATGGGGCGCAGGCGCTGGGCCGAGGCCTTGACGAGCGCATCCACCATCTCCATGCCCTGCTCACGCAGCTGGTTGGTGAACTCCACGATCAAGATACCGTGTTTGGTGATGAGCCCCACCAGCGTGATCAGCCCGATCTGCGAATACACGTTGAGCGAGCCGCCGCTCCACTTGAGCGCCAGCAGCGCACCAATCATCGACAGCGGCACCGAGACCATGATGACCAGCGGGTCGATGAAACTCTCGAACTGCGCGGCCAGCACCAGGAAGATAAAGACCAAGGCCAGTACGAAGACGATGCCAAGCGCCCCCTGCGAGCTCTTGAACTCGCGCGAGGTGCCGTTGAGTTCGGTGGTGTAGCCGGGCTTGAGCACTTTCGCCGCCGTGGCGTCCATGAAGCTCAGCGCCTCGCCCAGCGAGTAGTCAGGCGACAGGTTGGCCGTGATGGTGGCCGAGCGGCGTTGACCAAAGTGGTTCAGCTCGCGCGGGCTCACGCTTTCGCGCACGTTGACCAGGCTGGACAGCGGGATCATGGCTTCGTTGCGGCCGCGCACGTAGATGGTGTCGATGTTCTCGGGCGTGGTGCGGCCCCTGGCCTCGGTCTGCACGATCACGTCGTACTGCTCGGCATCGCGCTTGTAGCGCGTCACTGTGCGCCCTCCCAGCATGGTCTCGATGGCCTTGGCCACCACATCCACGCTCACGCCCAGGTCGGCGGCGCGTTCGCGGTTGACTTCGATGCGCAGCTCGGGCTTGTTCAGCCGCAGGTCCACGTCAGGGCCGACGATGCCGGGGTTCTGCGCGATCTCGGCCATGAAGGCGTTGGTGACGGCGTTGAGGTTTTCGTAGCTGTCCGAGGTCTGGATCACGTAGGTGAGCGGACGCGAGCGAAAGCCCTGACCCAGCGACGGCGGCGTGATGAGAAAGGCGTTGACGCCAGGCAAGCCCGACAACTTGGGCTGCAGTTCGCGCGCCAGCTCCAGCGTGGTGCGGTCACGCTTCTCCCAATCCACAGTGCGGTAGATCACGCTGCCCTGGGCCACGGTGGGGTTGCCGATGTTGGCGAAGATGCGGTCGAACTCGGGGTAGTCCTGGCCGATCTTTTCCAGCTCCAGTGCGTAGCGGTTGGTGTAGTCCAGCGTGGCGCCGTCGGGGGCGGTGACGCTGGCCAGGATGGTGCCTCGGTCTTCCAGCGGCGACAGCTCTTGCCGCATGCTGGGGTACACCACCACCAGCGCCGCACCACTCACCGCCATCACCGCCAGCACGATCCAGCGGGCCTGGAAGATGGCGCCGCGCACGCCCCCGCGCTCGCTGCCCTTGGCCGACCAGCGGGCGGTCACCAGCCACCGCAAAAGGCGGCCATAAGCGTCTGACAAGGCCGTGAGCCAGCGCTCCATCGAGCGGTCGAACCAGTTGGGCTTCGGGTTGTGCTTGAGCAGCAGCGAACACATCATGGGTGACAGCGTCAGCGCCACGAAGCCGGACACCACCACCGCGCCCGCCAAGGCCAATGCGAATTCCACAAACAACCGGCCCGTGCGGCCCGGGGTAAAGGCGAGCGGGGCATACACCGCCACCAGCGTGAGCGTCATGGCCACGATGGCAAAGCCGATTTCGCGCGCGCCCTTGATGGCGGCTGAGAACGGGTCCAGCCCTTCCTCGATGTGACGGTAGATGTTCTCCAGCATCACGATGGCATCGTCCACCACCAGGCCGATGGCCAGCACCAGCGCCAGCAGCGTGAGGGTGTTGATCGAAAAACCCGCCAGCGACATCAGCGCAAAACTGCCCACGAGGCTCACCGGGATGGTGATGATGGGAATGATGGACGCGCGGAAGGTGCGCAGGAACACGAAAATCACCAGGGCCACCAGCACCACGGCCTCGGCAATGGTGGTGTAGACGCTTTTGATGGACCGGTCGATGAACAGCGAGTTGTCGTTGGCAATGTCGATGCCGATGTCCGGTGGCAGGTCGGCCTTGAGCGTGGGCAGCATGGCGCGCACGCCCTGCGACAGCTCCAGCGGGTTCGCAGTGGCCTGGCGGATCACGCCCACGGAAATGGCTTCGCGCCCGTTCAGGCGCACACGGCTGCGGTCGCTGGCGGCGCCCTCTTCCACCCGCGCGACGTCGCGGATACGGACCGGGAAGCCGTTCACGGTGCGGATCACCACCTCGGAAAACTGCGACGGCGTGGCCAGGTCGGTCTGTGAGGTGACGCTGAACTCGCGCTGCTGCGACTCGATGCGGCCTGCGGGCAGCTCCAGGTTGTTGCGGCGGATGGCGTCTTCCACGTCCTGCGTGGTCAGGCGGTAGCCCGCCAAACGCTCGGGGTCCAGCCACACGCGCATGGCGTATTTCCGCTCGCCGTAGATGGGCACATCGGCCACACCGGTCACCGTCTGCAGCCGCGGCTTGACGATGCGGTTGATAAGGTCGTTGATCTCCAGCGGCGTGCGTGTCTCGCTGCTGAAAGCCAGCCACATCACGGGCGAGGCATCGGCCTCCACCTTGGCGATCACGGGCTCATCCACAGCATCGGGCAGGCGGTTGCGCACCCGCGCGGTGCGGTCGCGCACCTCGGCGGCGGCGTTGTCGGCGTCTTTTTCGAGGCGAAAGCGCACGCTGATCTGGCTTTGCTCGGCCCGGCTGATGGAGGTGATGACGTCCACCGCGTCAATGCCCGCAATGGAGTCTTCGAGCGGCTTGGTGACCTGGGATTCGATCACCTCGGCCGACGCGCCCGCATAACGCACGCTGACGGTGACCACGGGTTCGTCGATCTTGGGGTATTCGCGCACCGACAGGCGCGTGAAGCTCACGGCGCCGATCAGCAGCACCAGCAGCGAGAGCACGGTCGCAAAGACCGGTCGGCGTATCGATATTTCAGCGAGTTGCATGGCAGTCCTGGAACTTCATCGATCACGCAGGATGGCGTGGGCTGCCTTGTTGTGCGCGGCTGGGCCTGCCCGCAAGCTGGCAAGGGTTGGGGCCGAGCAACGGCGCCACCACGGCATTGGCCGATGCTGCAGTGGCAGCGGCGGCGGTAGCAGCATTGGCAACGGGTGCGGCTGCCATCGGCTGCGCCGCTGCCCGGGGGCTGCTGGCGCTGCCAGCCCCGGTGGGCGCTGGTGCATCGGTTGGTGCCACGGCACCTGCAGCACGGTCTGCACCTGCCGCCCCGGCCGAGGCGGCTGCGCGCGCTGGTGATGGCGCACCGCCATTGCTCTGCTTGCCTGGCTTGCCCAGTTCCACCACACGCACTGGGGTGCCATCCTTTTGGATGCGCTGCTGACCTGCGGTCACCACCACATCTCCCATGGCCAGACCATCCACCACTTCCACAAACCCGGGGGTGCGCGCACCCAGCTTGACGGGTGTGCGCCGCGCCACGCGGCTGCCAGGCTCCTTGCCATCCACAATCTTGAACACATACGGGCTGCTGCCGTCGGGCACGATGGCTTCCTCGGGGATCACCCGGGCATCGCTGCGCTCGGAAAACACGGCCGTCACGCGCGCAAACATGCCGGGGCGCAGCTGCAGACGCCGGTTGTCAATGCAGCCGCGCACCACCACCGAGCGGCCATCGGCGTCAATCTGGGGGTTGATGGCCTGCACCACGGCGCTGTAGCGCACGCCGGGCAAGGCGTCGAACGCCACCTGGGCGGTCTGGCCCGTGCGGACCTTGCTCTGCAAACGCTCGGGCAGGCGGAAGTCCACATACACCACATCCAGGTCTTCGACATTGACGATGTCGGCACCGTCCTTGAGGTAGTCGCCCACGTTCACCCCGCGAATACCGGCGATGCCGTCAAACGGCGCCACGATCTTCAGGCGCGAGGCCGTGGCCTGCGCCAAGGACAATTTGGCCCGCGCCACTTCGAGGTTGGCGGCACTTTCATCCACCGAACGCTGGCTGATGAAGCCCTGGGCCACCAGTTCCTGATTGCGCTTGTGGTTGGCCTGGGCGATGGAGAGCTCGGCCTGGCTCTGCTGCACCTGGGCGCGGGGTAACTGGTCGTCAAACTGCACCAGCACCTGCCCGCGCCGCACGCGCTCGCCGTCGCGAAAGTTGAGCGCCGTGATGCGACCGCTCACCTCGGGGCGCAGCACCACGCTCTGGCGCGACCGCAGACTGCCCACGGCCTCGGCATCGTCGCGCAAGGCCATCTGCCGCACGGCCACGGCCTCTACCGCCACGGGGCGGCCTGCGCCCCCACCCTTGGCCGCCGCACCAGCCGGCGCGGCGCCACCCCTGCCGTCGGCAGGCGCCTCGCTGCGCACGGACTGGGCCGGTTTCTGAAGCCACCAGGCTGCGCCCGACGCGGCAGCGATGCCGATGACAGCGAAAACGATGTATTTGTTCTTGGACGCCATGGATCAATGAAGCGGGTGATGTGGGGAAGGCAGCCAAACAATGTATCAGTGCGTGTCTTGCGCTGCAGCAAACCTTGGCATACCCACAAGGGCAATTGCGGCAGATTTACGCAGGCTTTACATGCTGCAGAGACAAAAAAAGCCCCGGAGGGGGCTTCTGATGCCGTGGTGCACAGACGCTGCGCACCGATAGACGCCCACCGTCACCCACGCCCCAGGGCTTTTTCGACACCCCGGTTGGCCAGTGCATCGGCCCGCTCGTTGCCTGGATCGCCCGAATGCCCTTTCACCCAGCGCCATTCGATACGGTGACCAGCCGTGCTCACCAGCGCGTCCAGCCGCTGCCACAGCTCCACATTCTTGACCGGCTGCTTGGAGGCCGTGCGCCATCCCTTGGCCTTCCAGCCGTGAATCCACTCGGTGATGCCCTTGCGTACATATTCGCTGTCGAGGTACAGCGTCACGGCGCAGGGGCGCTTCAAGGCCGACAGCGCCTCGATCACGGCCATCAGCTCCATGCGGTTGTTGGTGGTGCCCAGCTCACCCCCAAAAAGCTCTTTTTCTGTCGATCCCGAACGCAACCATGCACCCCATCCCCCAGGGCCGGGGTTGCCCTTGCAGGCGCCATCTGTGTATATCTCTACCTGGTTCAAACTGTGTTCCTGTCTCTGTCGTCGCTGTCTGTGAATATGCGCGAGGTGCTACCCGTTGCACCCGCCGGGCCTGCCCGGTTGGCAATGGGCACTGTGGAGGCGGCACGCTGTCGGCTGGACCGCCAGGCGGGCTCCAGCAAACGCATGCCGTGAACCCGCTTGACCGCCACCAGAAAATAAGCCGCGCCAAAAATAGGCCACCACCGCTCGCCCAACGGGTCCATGAAGCCAAAACGCTCCAGCCACTGGGTGCTGCGCACCGCCGGACGATAACAGCCAAACCGGGCCGACTCGACCTCAAAACTCAAAAGCCTGAGCCAGTCGCGCAGGCGCCGGTAGCCAATGAACTCGCCCACATCCGGCAGGTACAAAGTGCCCCCACCCAGACGCTGGATCATGCGGGCACGCCACTGGCGCAGCCCCCACAGGCTGGTCGGGTTCAGCCCGCTGATGACCACCCGGCCCTCGGGCACGAGCACGCGCTCCACTTCACGCAGGGCGGCGTGGGGGTCAATGCTCAACTCCAGGGTATGGGGCAGCACCAGCAGATCGAGGCTCGCCGCCGCAAACGGCAAGGCCACGGGCTCTGTCAGCAGATCCACCGCGCGGCGCTGCAGGGGGGCATCGCCATTACCGGTCTCTAGAAAGGCGATGGAACCCCGCACCGCCTCCTGCCCCAGCGCCAGCCATTGGTGCGGCATGCGGTTGGTGCGAAGGCCATCCAGCAAGGGCATTCCAAGCTGCAGGCTGTGGTAGCCAAAGATATCGGCCACCGCCTCATCGAAGCGCGCCTGCTCCCACGCCAGCAGGTACCGGCCCGGCGGGGAATCGAACCAGTGGTGCAAACCTATAATTTCCATGACAGCGCGGAACCATTCGGCATGTACTAGAACTTTCCGTTATAAATCAACACATTACAACTAGTTTGCGGTGTGACAGCGGGCCTCTAAAAACACCATTTGGCACACCAAAGCACCATCTGGTGTGACAATCAGTGTGCCAAAACCAATCTGTCACACCGCCATGCCAACCATCCGCCTTCGCAACGGCCGCCACCAAGCCCAGGTCCGCATCAAAGAGGGCGGGGTCATTGTCCACCAGGAGAGTGCCACGTTTGATACCCACGCCCAAGCCAAGGCATGGGGGCTGGCACTGGAAAAGCGGATCGCCAAGGATGGCGTGATGGCGCGCAAGCAGGGGCAGATTTCCCTGGCAGACCTGATGGACACGCATGTGAAGATGCTCAAGAAGATCGGGCGCGAGTACGAAGCTGTCGAGCACAGGTTCAAGAACATCCGGGCCTACCCGTTCACCGAAAAGCCTGTGGATACCGTCACATCGGCCGACTTCATCGACTGGGCGGTGCAGCACGCCCCAGGGCGCTCCCCGGCCACCCTGCTGAACCACATGATGGCCGTGCGTGCAGCGTACCGGGCCGCCCCAGTGGCACACGGCGTCCCGCTGGACATGGCAGTGGTCACAAACGCCATGGACCACCTACGGCGCATGCAGGTGGTGGCCCCAAGCCAGCGACGCGACCGCCGCGTGTCCGACAAGGAGCTGGACCAGATCGAGGCGTGGTGGCGCAAGCTGGAAGGCACCATGATCCCGCTCCCAACCATCCTGCGGTTTCTAGTAGCCCTGCCCCGCCGCCGCGAGGAAGTCATGAACGCCATGTGGGAAGACTACAACCCTGAAACCCACACGCTGCTGCTGCGTGACACCAAGCACCCGACCATGCCCCGGGATGAAGTTGTGCCGGTGCCGCCTGCTGCCCAGGCCATCCTGGCAGGTCTGCCGCGCACCAAGGGCCGCATCTTCCCGTACCGGGGCGCCTCGGTCAGTGCGGCTTTCCAGCGGGCAGCCAAGCTGCTGGAGTTGGAAGACATCACACTGCACGACCTTCGGCACGAAGGGATCAGCAGGCTTTTCGAGGCTGGATTGTCCATCCCCGAGGTGTCTTTGATTTCAGGGCACACCAGCTGGGAATCGCTCAAGCGGTACACGCACATTCAGCCAAAGCATGTGCTGGAGAAGCTGGGCGCCGGAAAGGCCAAGAGGTAGCGAAGCCGTCCATTGCGGGCAGTTTCTTAGGCAGAATCCCTGCATGGCAGCCCCGAACACCGTAGACCTCCCGCCCTGCCGCCCAGGCATGGCAGACATCCACCGCCGCGCCACAAACGCATTCCGAGCACACTGGCGCGCCCATGGTGCCGCGCTTCCGAAAAAGCTGGTTCTCACCAAGCAGCAGGCCGACGATTTGCACCTGTGCCGCCTCTATGGCTGCGTGCCAATGGATGGCGCGAAGCCAGAGCAAGGCAAGTTCAACGGCAGCCCGATTGAGGTGTCGGATGCCACGCCGGGTGTGCTGGTGGCGCATGACGGCACCGAAATGCCGCTGGCGGACTTCGACCAACTGGCTCCAGCCTGACCGCAATTGAGTACCGCCGCCCTGCTCTGCTTGGTTGTTGCGATTACCGATGGTGACACCCTGACCGCGCGCTGTGATCAGGATCTGTCCTACGTACGCATCACCGTCCGCATTAGCGCCATCGACGCACCCGAGAAGCGCCAGGCTTTCGGGCAGGTGTCGCGCCAGCACCTGGCGAAGCTCTGTTTCAACACCAAAGCAGTCATCACCCCAAAGACGCTGGACAAGTACGGCCGCACGCTCGGGGAAGTGGAGTGCCAGGGGCAAGACGTGGGCACTGAGCAGGTGCGATCAGGGATGGCGTGGTACTACGTCAAATATGGGAAGGGGTATGAGCACCTGCAGGAGATGGAAGCCGAGGCGCGGGATGCGAGCCGGGGGCTATGGAGCCAGGAGGCCGTGGCGCCGTGGGAGTGGCGGAGAGCGTTGCGTAAACAACAATACAGTAGGGCCTTAGCACTTGTACTACGCCCATCTACTTCGTTGTGATGTACAGTAAGGCATACTTTTTATGGGTTACGAAAAGGCGATCAAGCTCTCTAACGCCCAGTTAGAGAAGCGCATTCGGAGCGTGGCGGAAGATAGCGCGAACGTTGTTATCACGGTCCATGCGAAAGCACGCATGCGCGAACGAAAGGTGAATGTGATAGCGGTCTATGAGGCCCTACGCAAGGGAACTATCAAACACCCGCCAGAGCCAAATCTGGGAAAGCAATCTCTTGAGTGCCGGATGGAACATTACACAGCAGGTAAGAATGTTTGCGTAGTGGTCGCCCTCTCAGATGAGAACCCATTGTTAGTCTGCGTGACTGTTTTTTACTGTGATTAAGGAGAGAAATATGTACCACTACACGGAGTGCGGATTGCTCAACGTGTGGCTGGAAAACGGCTACACCAAGCACGAAACCCAATACGGGTCTGGCGTGAGCATTTGCGATGTTGATGGATTGCATCAAGCACTTGCTTTGGCTATAGCTGACAAGGAAGGAAGCATCACCGGAAAGGAATTGCGGTTTATACGCACCATGCTCGATTTGTCACAATCTGCCCTGGGAAAACTAGTGGGTTCCACAGAGCAGTCGGTAAGCCTTTGGGAGCGCAGAGGACGCGTTCCAAAGGCCGCAGAGATCATCATTAGGATGATGCTTCTTGAGAAATTGAACGGCAATGTGAAAGTGGCCGAAATCATCGCGAAGGCAAGCTTCGTAGATCGCGTGATCAACCAAAGGATTGTCGCGACAGAGAAGCGACATAAATGGGCATCCAAAATCGCCGCTGCAAGCGACGAGCGATTCGCGCTGGCGGCTTAGAACAGCGCTAATCTCGAACAACCGCCCACCGAGGCGGTTTTCTTTTGCCCACTCGCTCAACTAGGGCGTTACCCCTGACGGCCCCGATGTACTGTAAATTTCCACAGTACATCATGTCGCCCATCCACATCTCCAGCCCCATCAAGGCCACGGTCCTGACGCTCTACGTGCGCGGCGGCAGGCACCCGTTTGCCAGCAAGGTGCACGAGTACACCGGGGAGTTGACCGTGGTGCGCCTTGAGGGCCGGTTCGGCACTGTCCCTGCTCTGCACTTGGACTGCTTCAACCCCCAACGCCTGTTTGAGCCACGCATCGTGGACATGGTGTCCGGCGAGCTGGAGATCCACGGCATGGAGCGGACCAAAGAAGGCGACTGGGTGGCCCAGGCCTGGCGGCTTCATCTGGGCGGCTAGTCGGTACAACCGAAGCCTGGACGTTGAGATCGTGCCACTTCCTCTGTGGCAGTCACTGGTTGCCCGGCCTGCTGCTCTCAGCGTACTTCGTTCCCCAGCGCCGGTTCCCAGCCTTTGTGTTGTGGTGGTGGCTGTTGGGCGCCGCCTTCGATAACTGCGCGCGCCACCACCGGACAGTTTCGGGCGTTCACAAAGTGCGGGATTTTCATGCGGTTGAGCTGCTCGGTTTGCAGCTGCTCACGGGTCTTGCCGTGCTTTCCAATGCGAATCCCTGTAAGGTCCGCAATCTCTTTCGCGGTCAGGAACATGCTTTTTTGGGTAGTCACGTCCATGTTCATTATCCTGAGTCCGACGATCTACCGGTCACGCAGCATTTCACGAGTCCACTTCAGAGTTTCCATTGCACCAACGTTTGAAACAGGCATGTCCCCGAGTTGGTCGTACGCTTCACTCAGGTACTTCTCGAAGCGATCCGCGAATTGGGAGTCAGACTCGCTGAAAGTCTTCACAAAGCAAGCCGCCAAAGTTGCAAGAGCGAGTCGGCCTTGATCAACGGGATCGCCCCGTTTGGCAGCGGATGTGTCGGTCATGCGTACCCCAGATGATTGGTGAGGGTTGATGTTAGCTCCTAGGTTCGCCCACACAAAGCGGGAAAACGGCAAATCACCGGTTTTGAAAGGTCGGCCCTCCAACCCCCGAAAGGCCATGCTGGGCCAAAGTCGGAGGGGCTGCCCAGGTCGCCATATTCCACGCAGCCCCCTGGGATCGAAACCCCGCAGGGGGCTGCCAACCTGATGCGTACCTGAAGAGGAGACGAAAATATCGCGTTCAGATACCGACATAAAAACTCCTTCGATCTACTCTCCGAGCATCTCAACACAAGGAGCTCCCGTGCCCCATTCAAACTTGGCCGCCGCTACCGCCGCTTGCGAAGAAGCCATAGATCGAGACCGTCGGTACAACATTGAAAATGGCATCTGGCCCAGCTCGGTGATAGTCGCCGATCGGTTTCTAGCTCGCCGCCTGGAACTCGTGGATGCGTACGCAGAGATTCACGCGAAACTCAGCAGTACCTGGCGTGGGCTGGACGTCTTTTTCGACACCCTGTTCAGCGCAGCGACCGTTTGGCATCCCGACGAAATGCAGCAGGCCCGCTCAGACTGCCAGGAGCTGATCGAGCTCAACAGGCAGATTGAGCGGCAGGCCTCAGCACTGGCGGGGCTCATGGATCGACGCACAGATTTAAGCAACGCATCAGGCTTCGGAAGCGGGACGCACTATCACGTTGTCGATGTGATCGCAAAAGCCGCGACAGACCTTCCCGCGTTCAACGGATGGGTGCAGGAGCCTCTTGATGTAGTTCGCTCAAGGTTTGATCTGAAGTATTGGCCCACCCCTGCCGACTTTGTCCGGGAGTTGGCGCGAGATGCAGGGGGCGCTACGCCACAGCCTACAGACCCGATCACCCAAGCCGCTACGTCTGGCAGAGCTGCAAAATCCGATTTCTTCAAAGGTTTTTTCGAGCTACTGCGCGAGAACAGTGCCAGGAACCATGGCCCATTGCCCCGCGATTTCGAGCTCTCGGACAGAACTTTGGCATCCTTGGGCAACTGCGCGCTTGACCTCGGTCCAGATGACTTGGTTACCGACGCATATGTGAAGGGCATTCGACAACGCAGGCGGGAGGGAGAAAAGCGCGGCAAGATGCCGCCTGACAGCGCGGCGGTCTAAGCTTGCAACGTGCTATCCGGGTCGCAACACGGTTGGTCAATCCAGCACCGCGAACCGCCCCGCCTCCAGCGCATCCCTCCGCTTGCCCGGCAAGTACACCCCCTCCTGCGCTTCTCGGATCCGTTTCTGCCGCATGTTCACGCTCTGCGCCAGCTGCATGGCCTGGATGCGGCGGTTCGGGTTCTTCTCGTTGAACCTGGCGATGGCCTCGCGGGCCTCTGACTTCCCTTCCTCGTCTCCCGCCATGGCTGCCATGGCGAACTGCTCCACCAGGGCACTGCGCCGCGCCATCAGCGAGCGATCCTGCTGAACGATGGCGCTCTTGCCCTCGAACGAATTTCGCACGCTCGACGGCGAGAACCCAGATGCTTGACCCAGCAGCTCGGCCGCGCCCACCTCGTCCTGCACGACGATGCCCGACTTGTCCCGCACGCCCTCGGTGCCGTAGCGGAAGGACTTCAGCGGCCCGCGCAGCACGGCGGGCGCCATTGCCTCCAGCCCACGCAGGTAGCGACCGTCACCCATGTCCTGCAGGCCCTTGAGCACGTTGATGCCGATACCGGCCACGGGCCCCAGCGCGGCAGCCATGGCGGACTCGCCCAGGCGCTGTCCTTCCAGCCCTTCCTGCACATCCGGGAAGATCAGCTTGTCCAAGCCCACCCGGCCCGAGATATCCCAGGGGGTCAGGCGGGACAGCCCGTGCGCCATCACCTCAGCGGGTTTCTGTCCGAAGGTGTCGGCCAGCATGTTCTGCAGCGCCACTTGGGCATCCCAAGGTTCGTCGTCGTCGCCGCCCAGCATCGAGGCAGCGGCCAGCAGTGTCGTCACCATGGGCAGGCCCAGGGCCCCGGCCGCCAGGCCATGCATCACCAGCAGGCCACCCAGCGCCTTGCGCGCCTGTGCCCGATCTTGCGGCGATGCACCCTTCAGCGACTGCTGGGCGTTGCGCACCAGGGTGTAGACCATGTTCTGTCCGTACTGTTTGAACAGCAGCACCACCCGCGCGACGTTCCCTTGCATCGCCCGGGGGCGGTTGTTGGAGCTGTAGTCGAAGTGGCCGTCGTAGGTGGCCTGCACCGCCTGCTCGTAGGCTGCCTTGTCGCCAGCACCGGCTTCGCGCGCCAAGCGGTAGGCGGCCACGAAGGTGATCTGGCGGTTGAACTTCTCAGCGTGGTGGAACATCCAGCTGGCAGCCCGCATCACCGGCCGCAGCTTGTACGACACGTTCTGATCCTCGCCCTGGGCGATACCGGCCAAGTCGTGGGCCATGGTCACGTCGATGACGCCCGAGCGCACAGCCTCATCGAACGCGGCCTTTTCCTCAGCGCTCAGGCTACCCGTGATGTCGTTCTTTCCCCGGGCGGCTTCACCCGAGGCCTTGAGCAGCGCGGCGCTGGCCTTCTTGAATCCCCACTTCGCGCCCATCACCGGATAGGCTACCAGGGCGGTCTGCGTCAGGTTGACCATGGCGGAGGCAGGCGACAGGCCCAGGTGGAAGATAAAGCCCAGACTGGTGAGCGCGGTGGACACTGCATTCGTCTTGGGGTTCATGGCCGCGTCGTGGCGCTTGACCATCTCGTCCACCACCTGCTGCGCCTTCACGGAGTCGAAGCCGCTGTCGGTAGATCCAGCGTCCACCCGGCGCTGCATCTCGCCCAGTTCGTCCTGCAGTCGGTCGCCGTAGCGCAGCTTGGCCAGGTAGCTGGCGCCGTGGAACACGTTTTGTGCGAAGGCCCGGCGGGCGTCTTGGCTGAAACCGGCCGTGCCCTTGCGGTGGATCCCGTGCTTCGCCCATGACAGGTCGGGCAGCGATGAGAGGTACAGCTGGCCCAGGGCATCTTCCAGCTCCGCGCGCTGCTTGGTGTCCATGCCCTGTTTGTCCAGCACGCCGTAAAGCTGCTCCATGAAACCCCGGCCCACGCTGTCGCGCTCAGCCACGAAGTCCTTGGCCTTGAGGACTTTGCCCACGCTGAAGCCCTTGCTGGAAGGGAATGCGCGCTGCAGTTGCCCGCGCGTGGCATCCGCCTCGGCCATGGTCTCGGCCCGGCTCACGTTGGCCACCTTGCCATCGGCGTCTTTGACCACCACCACGTACTGGCCGAAGCGGGCCAGCGGGAAGTACACGCCCTTGATGTGGCCGAAGAACTCGTCGTCCATCCGCTTGAGCATGGCGGCCTTGCGCTCGGAACTGATCTCGGTGCGCTCGATGCGTTCCTTGATCGCGCTGCGCACGTCGCGCATGTGCTGGCGGTAGGTGTCCCGTGCCCGTGCATACACGTCCTTTGCGCCGGGCGTGAGGGTGTTGTAACGCGCCTGCAGCTTGGTCCAGTCGGTCTTGTTGTCCCCCTCAACGAAGTCCTTGGAGGGGTCGATCTGCGCCAGGGTGGAGTCGTGCATCAGCTCTGCCAGCGCGCGCTCGTCGGGTAGCTTGGCCCAGTCCTGCGCCAGCTGATCAGCGCCAGAGCCTGCTTCGTTCTTGTCGGCGTCCATGCGCGCCATCAGATCGCTGTACCGGCGCATCTCGGGCAGCATGTCACCGTACACGTCCACCAGTTGGCGGCGGCCTAGCAGCTGCAGGCCGAGGCCACGGTAATCGGTTGCCTTAAAACCGGCCTGCTTCTTCAGATCGGTGATCGTGACGCCCTTCAGCGTTTCCCCGACCCGACCAGCCAGAGAGTTTTCCCCCTGTGTCCGAAAGCGCGTGATGTCGCCGCCCGTTCCCGCCACAGGCGCGGGTGTGCCGGATTGATCGATGGCCTTCAGGACGAAGCGCTCGGCTTCGGTGTAGGTCATCTTGCGGATGCGCTCGGCAAGGCGTCCCATGCCCATGCGGTCGGCAACGCTGGCCAACCAACTGGCCAGGGCTCGGACCCGAAGTCCAAGGCGGGTGCCCGCTTGCTTCTGGGCACGCAGCTCTTGTGCCACGACAGCCAGGCCTTCCTCGATGGCCAGGGCCTCATAGCGGGCGGTCAGCTCACTACCGGCATGGCCCAGGTCGCGTAGTGCCTGCAACTGCTGGGGTGCGTCCGCGGCCTCCCGTTTCCACCGGTTCGCAAACTCCTGCACGCGGGTGTCACGCTTTGCCAAGTCCAGCATGGCCTGCACATAATCGGGCGCTGGCAACACATTGCGCAAACCCAGGTGAAACATCTCATGGAAAACCGTCTCAGCGACAGCGTCAGCACTCCCGTGAGCGGAGGCAACGATGACGATGCGGCCCTCGCCTGGTATCGCCGCACCCATTACGCCGTCCGGCGCATCGACCCCAAGCTCCTGGCTCCGGGTCACGATGTCGATTGGTGGCGGGTTGGCCAGCCCCGCAAGGGCCTCCTGCACCGCCTGCTGGGCCTCTTCAGGCGATAGCCCGCGCGCCGGGACGACCTGGTCGCTGCTGCTGAAGAGCACACCAAGACCTTCGCCGTCCGATCGCGTGGAACCAACCTCCTCCATCCTGGTGGTGGACCGTGGTGCTGCTGCGCGCGCCGGGCGCGGGCCAGCCGGGGCAGAATCCGCTCCTGATTTCATAGCTTCTGGCGCTTCCTGCACAAGCGTGGGCACCTGATTTCCACCCGTTTCAGGGAGTGGGCCAGACCGTGGGGGGCGATCCTGCAGCTGTCCGCCCATTTTGGGGGCGACCGAAGTGCGGCCAGCGCTTGACTCATCAGCGCCTGCAGCTACAAATTCAGTAGCATTTAAGGTGATGGGAACCGTGGTGCTGGCCGCCCCCGTGCTGCTCATCGTGCTAGCGGTCGGGATGCTGGCCATATTCCCCTTGGCAGCACTGTCGGCGGCGGCTTCGATCTCCGCCACCACCTGAGGCAAGCGCTTGCCCGTGGTCTCGATGCCCAGGCCGCGCGCGATGCGGTTGGCCTGCATGGCGTTGGTGCGCCAGTTGGGCGCGCGTGATGCGGGTCCTTCAAATGTGGGATTTCCCCGCATTTGCTGCGGGACTGGCGCGCTGCCCTTCTCCTTCAGCACGAAGCCCAGCGTTTCGTCGCCCCCCGCTGGAACCACCTCGTGTGTGCCCGCGAGCTGCTGTTGCTGCAGGGCCTGCTGGGCAACTTGCCGCGATTCGAACGGCGCGCCGCTGTCGCTGGCCACGGTCTGAGGTGCACGCGCGGGCTGGTTGGCACGGTTGACCACCTCGGCCCCGAGCTCTGGTCGCACACCGTCGGCCCCCGCCACCATGCGGCCGGTGGGCGCGTTGTCGAAGGTCACCTGGGGCAAGGCAGAGTTTCCTGTTTCGGTCACCGGCACCACCGGGGTGATGTTGCTCATACCCAGGTCGGTGCGGCGCTGGCGTTCGCCTTCAACCTGCTGGAGCTGCGCAGTCGCCTCATTGCTGAGCGCCACGGCCTCGGGCCGAGTCTCGGCGCGCACGCTGCCGTCCTGGCTGGCCAGCATGCGCCCGGATGGGCTCTGGTCGAACGGCAGCATGGCTGCGGCTTCATCCTGGGGCATGGCGGCACGCGCAGCGGGATCAAGGCGCGCGGTGGGCGCCACGTCATAGCCGCGTCCCGATGGGTGAGGGATCACCGATATGGCGATGCCCTCTGCTGCAGCTGCGCGGCGCAGCGCGTGGGCCCTGTTCAACTGCATCGGTTCGCCAGGCGCCAGGTCGGCGGCAAGGGCAAGTTCTGCGACACGCGCTGCGTCTGGGTTCACCTGCCCCTCGGGCGCGGTGGGCGCAGGGAAGTCCAACCCATCGACGGGCGCTTGGTCCTGCTCGGGCGCGAGGGACAGCCTCTCGGGCGGCGCATCATCCGAACGTGCATCGAAGTTCGGCAGCACCCGCCCCCGCTCCATGTCCTGGGGCGTCAGCTCCACGGGGGCCGCCGGTGCACCGCCAACCAGATCCTGCAGGCGCGCATCACGCATCGCGCGAACACCAGCGGGCAACGACTGGTTGTCCAGGTCCGCCAGGTTCAGGCGGGCTTCACGCTGCTGAGCTTCGGGCAGCCGGGAAATTGCAGCCTCCAACGTGGCGCGCTGCTCCTGCGCCGTGGGCTCCGCTGGTGTCGGTGCGAGGCCCAGGTCTCCAGCCAGCGATGCCGCTTTCGACAGTGGGCCTGCATTGGGATCGATGGCAGGTACTGCAGGCTGTGCAGGTGCTGCAGCCGCACCCACAGATGGATCATCTGCATTCACGGTCGCGGCTGCTGGAGCCTGTTGCTGTTGGCCACCCGTGAGCAGCGACACTCCACCACCGGTTGCTGCGCCCAAGGCCGCCCCCATACCGGCTGCAGCAGCAACGCCCTTGCTCGGATCAATGGTCGCGTCAAACGGCATCGCGGCGCGCTGGCCTTCGTACTGTGTGACGCCCTCCTCGATGGCCTCTTGTGCACCTTCCACCGCCCCGGTCTTCAGCGCGCGGGAGGCTGCGTTACCCGCAAAGCCCTTAGCCCCGGCCACAAGGCGCTCAGCACCCACCACGCCGCCGACACCACCGATGACAGCGGGCAGGACGCTGGCCCCGCGCCCGGCGGCCACAGCCTGCTCATCCGTCGCGCCCGCCTTGGTCGACAGCTCGTAGGCCGCGCCAGCAGCATCACCACCCGCCATGGCAGCACCAGCAGCAGCACCGCCAGCCAAGCCACCGCGCGCAGCGTTCAGACCGGCGATGGATGCCAGCGTGCGCCCGCCCTTGACGGCCAGGCCAGGGCCGACGAACGAGCCGACCGCTTGGGCTGCGGAGAGCACTGGGTTGTTCACCACGTAACTGCCCACGGCGCCCAGCTCGTCCATCACGCCGTCGGCGTTGGCCACACCCTGGCGGAAGCGCTGCTTCTCCGCCTTGACGGCATCACTCTGGCTGGCCTCGCCCACTTGAACGATGTTCTTGTCGATCCAGCCGGAGACTGCATTGCCGGGGCGCACAAAGTTGGCCGCTGCGGACACACCGCCGGCCGCTGCGTTCGCGGCCTCGATTACCGTGTCATTGGCAATGGCGGCAAGGGTGCGGCGCTTGGGCGGCGTCGGAGGGAGGCCGAAGGCTTCCTCATAGCTGACGGTTCCAGCGCTGGGTGCAGCTGGAGTGGATGTGAGCCCGAAGGCGTCTTCGTAGGAGATGGTGTCTTTGGCCATCCCTGCAGTCTTCCGACTTCAGGGGCTGGCGTCGAACCCTACTGGGGCTGGCGCACTTCTGACGCTGACTGGCCCTGCTAGAGTGCAGCAAGGAGGAAACCATGAACCCAGCAACTCGAATACTTGCAGTTTTAGAGTCATTCTTACCACTTGCCCATGGCAACCCTCAGGTCGATGGATGGAACACTTGGCTTGAGGGGACGGGGACTGCAGCACGAGATGAGAATGTGATGCGCGCTCTTCAGGCGATTCGTAAGGAAGTTCGGCTCTTGGAACGCAAAATGATCGAGCTCCAGGTCCCAGAGCCCCTTTACGCAGGAGCGATCAAAGGCCTAACCGACACCTTTAGGACAGCTTTCCTGCACGTGCAATGGGGCAAAGTTCACGCAAAAGTAACGGCTGCGGAGGTCCGCGCTAGCCTCGCGTGGATGTCTTGGGTGCTCGGAAAGTTCGATGAGAACGAAGTTGATACAAAGGTGATGGCCACGCTGGTACAGGCGCTTCAGGACCAAGAAACTCTGCTGCAAGGCGCGAACCTGCCGGCAGGCTTGAGAGAACTACTTGAAGGTCAAGTGGAAGAGTTGCGCATTGCGCTGATGCTCTATCGACTGAATGGGGTGCAGCCCATCGTGGACGCGGTGAACAAGCAGTCTGGCGAGATGAGGAATGCACCAGAGGAGTTAGTGGCCGAAGTCGCGAAGGCCGGTCCTGAAGCGCGGAGCGCTGTAGCCAATGGGATGGACCTGATTTCGAAGGCTGCAAAGGTAGCGGAGAGTGGATCGAAGATCGTGAAGTTCGGCAAGGAGATCTACGAACTCAGCGTGAGTGGTTACACGATGCTCGGACAAGCCATCGCCTCATCGTCCACACCCTTGCCGTAAAGAGAGAGCTTCGGATCGTCATGGCTTGTCGCTGGGCCGTAGGAGCTGGGCGTGAAAAAGCCCGCGCGGGGCGGGCTACAAATTACATCAGACGCACATCATCAGGATGCCAGCGACCATGCAACCAAACCACATGAATATATAAATTTGGATTATCTTTTCTTGCCTTTGCAATCCACATTCGCGACATCGAGACATTCTTTTTCAGTATCCCTCGCAAACTATCTCTGAGCATCTCTTCGTCAAATTCGCCTCTTTTAATTCCAATTGCAAGGAATTCAAAATAGTTCAAGATGTAGCGAAGTGCCATCTCATCGATACCATCCGTTGGCTGCTCAGTGATCTCGGGGCTAGCCTTCTTGCGCTTGTCATAGTCCGAGTAGTGCGCACCCACCTTGTCTGCGTAGCCCATGTACGTCGCCGAAAGACGGGACTGTAGCAGCGTAGTGATCGTATGCTGCTTGATGGAATTTCTGAGAGTAAGTAACGACGTGATTAACCAGCCAAAGAAAGCTGTGGCAGCAGGCACCACTACAACCCAGTGCTTAGCTGTTAATCGATATTGCGACTTTGCAGGAAGATAAAACGCTTGCCAGCCCACAGCAAGAACGAAGACGACTGCGAATCCAAACAACAAAAAACCCAGCATAGAGCTGGGTTTTATGCTTGGCTTAATTGCCTTAGGCGTAGCCATCGCCTTCTCGGAATAGTTGCATCATCATTTCCTCCAAAAAGTGCGAGGCCTGCTAACGCCAATATCGGCAACAGGCCCTGCCAGCACACACCTTGTAGTTACCTACAGGTGCCGCTGAGCCCTAAGTGTAGATCACTTTGCGGAACTGCGTCACCCGAGGTCTCGAAGGATTCGCCTCAAGACACGCCGCAAAATCTATGATAGCGACCATCGGCAACGGTTCGCTTCTCATGCGGCCAGGCCACTCGTCCGCACAGGAGACAGCAGCGTGGGAACATTCAGCCCTACACACTGGTCCATCGTCTTGGTCATGATCACGCCCCTCATGGCGCTGCTCGTCGTGCCCATCTGGCGCATCCTGCAGCGTGCTGGCTTCAATGGAGCATGGGCCCTGCTGATGCTGGTGCCTGTCGTGGGCCTGCTGGTGCTCTGGATTGTCTCGTTCCTGAAATGGCCCAGCGACCGGGAGCAGCGGACCAGCACATCCAAAAGCGGGCTGATCGCCGGTCTGGTGCTGCTGCCGCTGGCTGTGGGCGTTCTGGCCTTGCTCGTCTCCACAATGGACGGTGGTGTCAAAGTGAGCAACAGTGCCCCGAAGACCATCACCTACGAAGAGGCATTCGGCCTGCCAGCCAAGCGCTGAGCGCACACATCAGCCGACTCGCTCGAAGCTCGATCCGTTCCAGCGCATCGGGCCGCCCCTGGTTTGGTAGACCTGGCCGCGAACCATGTTGTCCTTGGCCGGAGCCTGTCCGGCACTCCCCTGCCCCTCATCCACCCGCACCGTCTCCCCCGTCGCCTTGTTGAACCGGTAGACGCTGCCCTGGGTCGTGCTGCCGTCCAGGTTCTTGGTGGTGGGTGTTATCTGCACACCCCACTCGTTCTGCGGCGCCCTGCCCGACAGCGCCATCAAGCGTTCACGCGCTGATTTCTGGGCCTCTGGCGTCTTGGCATTCTCCAGCTCTGCTTGTGCCCGGTCGATACGGTCCGCTGACCGGTTCGTGTAGCCTGCGGCGATCTGCTCCAGCGACAGTCGGCCGCGCGCGATCTGATTGGCGGCATCATCCCGGCGGGCATTGATGTTGGTGCGCTCGGTTGCGCCGCTCTGCTGCAGGCCTTCGCGCTGCAACCCCGCGTTTTCACGCATGGCCGCCACGTCTGCCGCAGGCTGGCCAGCTTTCAGCGCGAGGTCATTGGCCAATGCCGCCTGATAGGCCGCAACATCAGGGGACCCACCACCACGCCCACTCTGGAAACGCCCCATCCCCGCCCCACTCCACTCAGGCCGGTTGGTGATGGACTTGGCGGACACCTCCAGATTACGCAGGTCATTGCGCGCTTGCCAAGAGTTGCTTGAGTTCAGGATGGTTGGCGCAGTCACACCTGGGGCAGTGGGTGCTGGCGCAGCACCAGCGGCCAACAAACGAGCACGAGCGCCCTGATCCTGGGTCGCGGCCAGGTTTTCAGCCGCCGCCGCATTCTGGGCAGTGGGAGTGCCGCGCGTGCCATTCAGCCGCTGGTCATACGCTGGGTTGTAGCCCACTTGCCCGCCCACAAGGCCCTGGCTCTGAGCTTGGCCCACAGACATACCCACCGGCGACTGCGGCTGTCCTGTACCTGCAGCAGCGTTGCCCGTGTTCATGTACCCACCATTGGGTGTGCGCCCGTTGACCGTGATGTCGCCAGCCACGTTGGTGCCCGAATAGCTGTTGCCCACGCGGGTGACATCGCTCGTGGTGGCTGGACTGCCGGTAGTGGGCGCCATGGTGGCAGCGGTTGGTGGCGCGACCACGGGTGGCGGTGCCGACGGATTCACTGTGGGAGGGTTCACCATGCCGCGCCCTGCTCCTGCAGGTGATGCCGTTGCGCCCTGTGCAGAGGCGGCACCAGGGATGGCGCTGATTGCCGCAGCACCAGCACCTGCGTTCAGGAGTCGAGTTGCTGCATCGATGCCGCCACTGATCGCGCCCCCGGTCTTTGCCACAGCAGGAATGGCACCGCCCAGCGACCCGGGAAGCGCCGAAGCGATGTTCGACAAGTTGCGCCCAGTCTCAGTGTTCGCCCAGCTGTTCTGCGAGCCATCAGCTGCTGGAGCAGTCTGGCCGCCGGTGGGGATCTGAGATACCCGCTGCGCAAGCGACTGGTTGGCGGACGCACCCGGCGCTGGCACAGCAGGCGCCTGTTTGCGTGCCAATGCGTCCGATTCGGCCTGTGCTTGGTCCGAAGCTGCCTGCGCCTGAGCCTGCGCTGCCTGGGTGTTGGAATTTCGCTGCTGGTCTTGCTGCTGGCTCCAAGCATCCACATCAAACTTTGCAAAGCCGCCGTTCGCGAATTGATTGGGCTTGCCACTACCTTTGACTGGGGTGTGCGTCATGTCCACCAGGTCCTGCAGCCGACGCACGCCAACCTTACGGACCGTGTCAGTGGGCAGCACAAACTCTCCGTCTGACAGCTTGGCATCGATGGAATCGCTGGTGCCAGTGCCTGGCCCACGGACGTGACCTCCGTTGGCCAAGCGCTGCTGTTTGTAGCCCATGGCCTCCATCTGCGGGATCATGGCTTGCAGCTCGGCTGCACGGGGGTCGATGGCAGGTGCTGACGCGGCCCGTGCCGGAGCGGCCTGCTGGTAGCCCATGGCCTGCATCTTGGGGATGAGGTCGCGTAGGCCAGAGAGACCTCGCGCGCCGAAGCCAACGAGGCCGCCATCTGCGAAGTGCTGCACTGGGCCGGATGGCTGGGCGAGTGCCAAAAGGCGACGAGCTGCTGTGGAGTGGGAGGTTTTCATGTCATGCCCTCAGTGTTGGGGGAATTCTTGGGTCTGTGGCTCGCCGCGCCTAACCCCACCAGGGGCATCGACTTCACCAGTTGAGGGCGACGATGGGCGGACGTCGATCACGCTGCTTGCGTTGCACGTTGGCATCGGGCCGCGCGCCGAACGAGCGCTCAAACGATGCTTCAAACTCGATGGCCTTGGACTTGTCGAATGCGTCTGCGTCCTGCTTGAGGTAGGCGCAGCGGTAGACCCAGTCTTTCAGGCGTTCGTGGAACCGCTCGGGGATCTCTGGACGCCCTTGGTCCATGTCGACACTCAGCGGCTTGATGGCGCCACGGTAGACGGTCAGGGCCAGCGTGTCGGCTTGGGTGGGTGTGCGCACCAAGCGGATACTGGCCGGCCGCGCTCCGCTCGCCTGCTCAAAGATGAACAACCGTGGAGAACCTTTCCAGTTCTCCCAGCCAGGGCATTCGTCGTCCAGTTCTTCGACGCTCGTTTCGTCGAGAGGGCGGCCACGCAGCGTGGCGCGTTTGATCTCAAAAACGCTAGGGTGTAGCTGGTACGTGGAAACGTCCGGCTCCAGGGTGACGGTGCACACGGCTGGCGTCTGACGGTCTTCTATCAGCTTGGACCGCTCGCACGCCTCCTGCACCGCGTCGTTGAGGTAGCGGACGATGTCGGCATTGCTCCACAACTCCCCTTCAACACCGTCCCGAAGGTCGGCACGGAAGGCGGCGATGAACTCCGCTACCTTCATGGCTTACACCTTGGCGGTCAGCTCGACGAAGATAGCGTCGGCCTCTTCGCGCGTGACAGCAAAGCCCGTCTTGGCCTTCAGTCGATTCAGGTTGGGTTTGCCCTCGGCTGTGAAGTCGTCTTCATCCTTGCCGTCCAGCATGCCCGTGAGAGCTGCCGCGATAGCCGCCTTGCGATCTTCCGGAGACGGGACGATTGTGGTGTTGTCATCGAAAGCCACAGCGCCGCGTGCGCTTGCTTCTTTGTGAAACATGGGGTCCAGCGGCACACCCTCAGGCGTGACCACCGCAGTGTGGCCAGTGGTCAGTGCAATGTGAATGGGCTGGTCAGATGGGGAGCGGAATTTCATGATGGTGTCCTTGAAAAACGCCCGACGGGTGTGACGCCGCCGGGCAAAGGGGCGCATGGGCCCCACCACTGAGAAACAGATCAGCCCTGGCTGAAGGCTGCGCGACCTTCGACGTAGTAGCTGATGGTGATGCGAGCAGCGCCGGCCGTGGCAGCAGCACCGGTCTGTGCAATCAGCGCTTTGAGCGCCTCGGCCACGGTGTGCTTGTAGCCCGTGAGGGTCAGCGCCGTGCGGCCCGCAGTCTTCAGGTCGATTGCAGATGCGGTGTACCGGTCGTCATCGGTCGCATCGCCGAGTTTCAGCGTCGCCGTGGTGGCGCTGTTCCAGGCCGTTTTGACCACGACATCGCCACCGAACAGGATTGCATTGCCGGGCAGGTCGAACGCTTCTTCAGCGGTGCCGTAGGTTGCGGGATCGGCGTAACCGATGTCGAGATGCGCCACGATGAGTTCTTGGCGCGCTGCGTTTTTCTTGATAGCCACGATGGGCTCCTTTCAACAACAAGGGGAGGATGAAAGGACGGAGCCCGCAGGCCCCGTCCCCGGGGCACTGCTTACTGCAGGTAGTGGTCGATGGTCAGCAGTCCGAAGTCTTCGTCGCTGCCGTCATAGATCGATGGGAAGACTGGCTTCTTGAAGCCGATCATCCGGTCGATGTTCAGACCGATCTTGCTGTCGTACTGGAACAGCTTCTCGACCCAGTGGCCGTCGCCGATGTCAGCGAAAGCCAACGCCTGCGAGCCGCACAGGAGCGTGCGGGTGCCGTTGACCGTGCCGCCAGAACCCCACTTCGAGCCCGATGCAGCGCCCTTGGTGTTGTAGACCAGCGTGTGCTCGTGCAGCACGGCGCCATCAACGGTCACGGTTGCGCCGGTGAACCATGGCGAATCCTGACCGGCTTTAGTGGCCACAGCCACCACCGCGCGCTGGTAAGCCTCGTCCTTCTTCAGAGCAGCCAAGGAGCCAGGCGCCAGGAAGATCACGTAATACGGCTTGCCACCAGCCATCAGGGGCTTGATGCGGTGCTCCTTCGCGTAGGCGATGGCGTCCACGATCATGTTGTACTTGGGCACGTAGCCCGTGGTGATGCTGCCTGTGTTCGACACAGCCAGGCTGGTGCCATCCCACATCAGTGAGCGCTTGGCCGATGGCGCGGTCACGTCAGAAGCAAACGTCAGCTCGGGGAAAACAGAACCGACGCGAAGTGCGCCGTTGTTCTCGAAGGCGTAGCTGATGCCCGACATCGTGAGGAAGGCGAGCTGATCGGCACGGTTGGCCAGCCAGAACGAGAGCTTGTCCTTACCCGTTTGACGGAAGTTGATGATGTTCTTCTGATCATCGAATCGGCCTTTATTCCCAACGCTGTGGCTGATCTGGTCGATCTGGATGATCTGGCTGTGGGCGTCCATCGCCTCTTCGTTGCCCTCGCGCTCATCGTCCCCGCGCACGCCGTCACCGATCAGGTCGGCAACCAGCTGGAACAGGCATTGGGTGCCCTTTTCGGTTTCGGTGAGTTCAGTGACGCGGTGCACGACGCTGTTGCCCGTGTCGCTCATGAAGTTCTTGAGGAACATCTGGTCGCGTGCGGCCTTCCAGACGACGCGGGACCAGTTGACTTTTTGAATCGGCGTCAATTCGCCGAACGCAGTGAATGCCATGTCTATCTCCAATAAGTAGGGTTACTTCTCGGGACATGACGCCGCCCATCTGCGGAAAACATGGCTGTTGTGGCGGCCAAGAGCGCCTGACTTTTTAACGCCCGTCAGAGGCGACAACCCAGGGATGACGCTGGCAAGGTGGGTGAGTCCTTGCCAGCCTTGAGGCGCTATCCGATGCCGAGTGCTTTGTCCAAGTCGGCCTTCGGCAGCCCATCGATTTGATCGTCGCTGAGCTTCGTGGAGCCATCGATCTTGGGCGCCGTGGCACGGTTGCCCATGCCCGCCTGCACCGCTGCTGGCTGCAGCAGGGAATCCGCTGCGCCACGTTTGTTAGCACGCTCCATGCGAGTGTCAGCGGGCGCACCACCGTTGGGCAATACCCTACTGGGGGTGTCGTCTGGAGCGAAACGCGGAGCGATGGTGGCAATGGCGTTCGCAAGGGCGATGTGGTGCGGGACACCATCGGCTACCTTGGCTCGCACTGACGCTTCAATGAGTTCCAGAGCAACAGTGCCATCTTCTTGATCCAGCCATGGATAAGTCTCCATCGCGTTGGCCACCACGACCTCAGACTTGGCGAGCACCTGTTCCTGCTGCGATGACTCTGCAACGCGCTTCATCACCGATGTCTCGATGTGCTGGTTGATCTCACGCCGGATCGCGCTGGCAGCCTTGGCGTCACCGTCGAGCAGCGCCTGCGCGTACTGCTCCTCGGCAGCGTCCACATCGAAGGCGGCTGGAGCCGGAGCGGCGGCCGGGGATGGGGCCGCCGCTGGCTGTTGCCCTGCCTTGATCGCCTGAAGCTCCTGTTGCACGGCAGCCAGTTGCTCTTCCAGCAGGCGCTTGTTTTCGTTCACTTCACGGAAGCGCGCATAGGGCACGTTCTGAGTGCCGCCTGTGCCTTCGCCTGAGCTGGCATCGTTGGCTGGCGCAGGCGTTGCAGCCGGTGCTGGAGCGGGCGCAGGTGCCTCGCTCGTGCCGGTGCTTGGCAGATCATCGTTACCCAGGTCCAGTGCCTCATCCTCGGTGGTGGTGCCAGTAGCCCCTGGCGCTTGTGCTTGGTCTTGTGTCGTCATCTCGTGGTTCTCCTTCAGGGTTACAGGCCATCTGCGGCCAGGGTTTCAATTCCATCGCTCGCGCCCACGGCGGGGCTGGCGGGATTCATGGGATCGGTGCTCTGGGGCATGGCAACGGTGGGCAGCCCGCCCGGCGCCTGGGGCACGATGGGCCCCGCGTCCTGGTCCACATATCCGGCCGACTTCAGCAGGCCATCCGCGAGCGCTGCGGTGGCGGGGATCTGCGCTACCACTTGTGCGGTCTGCACGCCGCTGTACTGGGTCTTCACCTTCACGTCCGTGGCCTGGGCGTCCGTCTTGCGGGTCTGTGCGTTCAGCAATTGCACGCGCGCTTCGGCCAACGGATCGGGAGGCCGTTGGTCGCTAGGCAGGCTTTCCAGAATCTCGGCCTTGTCCGAAAGGTTGGAGTACCGCACCATCGTCGCGTCGTTGATCCGCACACCAGCCTTGCGCATCTCCAGCGCCTGCTGGAACTGCGAGTTCTGGAACGTGACTTGCATGGGCTGCTCGGTGATCACCACGTCATAGGTGCCGATGGTCACATCGTTGATGTAGCCGCCCGTGGCCGGGTCGAACTTGTTGATCTCCAGCAACTCTTCCTTCGGCTTGCCCGTCATAGGGTCAGTCTCAGTGATGCGGAAAATGCGGTGCGTGTCGTAGTAGCGCTGGATCAGCTTCAGGATGCGCTTGGCCAGCAGCTGGCGGGTATAAGCCAGGTTGTCTAGGGGCACAGACAGCTGCTGCTGGCTGGCAAACTGCTTGGCCTGAATAGCAATGCCCGAGGTCTCGGGGCCCTGCTGGCCGCGCATGGCCTCTGGCACCGTCACATCTTTGAGGGCCTTGTCCGCGCGGTCGATGAGGTGCGTGACGCCAGTGGGCACCTGATTGGGCTGGATCTTTTGAGGAGCCTTCGCGCCCTTCTTGTATTCGATCACCAGGCCGTTCATAGCCCCTCGGGTCTCCAGTTCCTTCATCGTCATGTTGATAACGGAGTTCTCCTCCACCACCCAGCCGCTGTTGGCACTGGAATTGACGATGTGCACCACCTGGGACACCGCCTTGTTCAGAACCTCCTGCGGCCCGATGGCGTCATCGACCATCCCGCACGTCTTGCCGCGGCGGAAGTAGGCGAAGTACGGCACCACGGTAAAGTGTTCGTAGGGGCTGTAGTGATCGTGAAGCGTGGCTGTGAACGTGGTGACCGTCCACTTCACACGGCGGCGCATTCGCTTTGCCCGAACCGCACCGTTAGCCAGCGCGTCAGCCACGGAGTCTGCGGCCATGGTGTCTTCCACCTGCACATCCCCCGTGCCCGGCCACACAAGGCAAGGCGTCAGCTCGTAGACGAACCGCTGGCGGTCGATGACACGGTAGCGCTCAAGGCCGTCTTCCTTGGTGGCGCACGCATCGGTGTAGCCCCAGTCCTTGCGTGTGGCGAACTTGTTCCGCTCAACCCCGTCTCCGAGGTCCCCGAAGTCGTGGCCCGCGTCGTTGCTTTGCTCCGCACGCTTCCTGGCCGTCTTGCCGTATATCTGCTCGATCTCGTCCAGTGTCAGCCAGCGGGTGATGATCACGTCGCCCCACTTGTCGGGGTCGTAGCTCTTGGCGTCCGGGTCTGGGATCACGTCCAGCGGGTCCAGGTCGCTGACGGTGATCTCGCCCTTGATGTTCTCGTCGAAGGACATCCGCACGTCGTAGTAGCCGCGTTGCTGGATCAGACCGTCGCTGAACACCTGGGTCTCCAACCAGTGCAGCGCGCAGAGGTCTGCAACCTGCATGGTCACCTTGGAAAGGACCGTGGCCTTGAACAGGTCCGAGTCTCCACCACGCGGCTTGAACGCGATGTCCATGCGGTTGTGGATCTGGTAGCCGATGGCAGCGTTTACGCTGGGCTTGATCTGGTTGAACTCGTAACCTGGCCGCCGGGCAGCGATCAACGCTGCGCGCTGCTCAGGCGTGATCTGGCGTCCACCACCCAGGTACATATCCTCGCAGCGGGCTGCGTGCGGCAGGTAGTCAACATGGCCACGGTCCTTGCCGTAGAGGTAGCGCGCCCAGTTCTCGCGCGCTGCGCCGTCTGCCAGGCTGGTGGGTGATGTGTCGTTCATGGTCATGCAGTCGCTTGGTCCCAGTTGTCGGAGCCAGAAGCTGAGAGGCGGTCGCGCCAGCTCTTGGCCCGGGGCTTGGGCTCGGGTTTGGGTATGTCGGCCGCGAAGGTCATGGCCACGGAGTCGCCTTTATCCGGGCTGCGGCCCAGCACCAAGCGGATGTCGTCCTTGCTGCTGATCAGGATGGCGGCGCTGCGCCCCATGGTCACCACCTTGTATCGGGGGGCCGTGAGGTCGCCCAGCAGTTCCTGGTCGGGCGGCAGTGCAATGGGGTCGGGGTTGGTGGGGTCCAACGCTTCGCGCAACAGCCAGTACATCTCGGCCCGCTTGTTGCGGAAGTGCAGCTGACCAGACTTGTCCATCAAGGTGCTGCCCTCAGAGCCCACCACCGAGTGCACGTGCAGGCCGAGGCCCTTGATGAAGTCCAGAGCCGAGGAACCGATGCCAATGGAGTCGATACACACCACCGCGCCATCACGGATCAGTGGCGCCACAAACCCGGCTGCAGATGGCCCGTCCTTCGTCACAGAGCCCGGGGCGGTCACGATCTTGTCGAACCACTGGCCGTGTCGGCGCGCGACCGACGACTTGTCCTGTCCACCGCGTGACGGGTCGAAGCCCATGGCTGTCATCAGGCCCTTGGTGTCGCGGTCCTTCCAGCGGGCTTGGGCCGCCTTCACCCACTCGGTGGGGATCAACTGCCACACGGGGTCCGTCACGCCCGCATTGAAGTCGCCGCGCAGCATCTGGGAGCGCAGGGGTTCTGGCAGGGCCTGCAGAGTGGCCTTGTAGCCGGTGGTGGTCAGAAACAGGTTGTCATCCACGCTGGACGGGATGAACGTGCGGCTCTTGGGCGTCATCAGCTCGGTGCCCACCATCACAGGCTCAGGCCCGGGGACCTCTTGATCCTCACCACGCTCGTTCGTGACGTACCAGCGCAGCTCTCCGGGCTTGGCTGGGTTCGGGTGCTGCGGATCCAGCCAAGCAGCCCAGAAGCGCTTGACCCACTCGCCCTCTGCCGTGGTCGGGGGATTGCCCGCAGCAACCACGCGCTGGCGCACGTTGGGGTTGTCGGTCCGCATCCATCCGATCAGCGTCCGGAACTGCATCTCGGTGAAGTGAGTGATCTCGTCGAAGCCCTTGAAGTCGTGCGGCCGACCTTGGTACTTCAGCCAGTCCTCTGGACGCTGCACGCTGCCCAGCTCCAGCACCCTCTTGCCTGGCAGGCGCCAGAGGTGGTCTTGACCGTTGTATCCAGCGCGTGAGCCAAGGATCTTGGTCATGCGCTCTTCAATACCGATGAGCTGCACAGCCTCGCGCCGGAAGATGATGCTGTGCTCCTGCTCGGTCAGGCTCAGACCCAGCAGCAATTCAGTTTTTCCCCCACCAGCGCTGCCCCCGTAAAACACGATGTCTGCCTGGCAGTGGTACGCCGCCGACTGCGGACCGGCCTGCGGAACCCAGATGGCAGGATCAGCCACCATGAGGAAGGAGTCCACCGCTGCGCGCATCTCGGGCGTCATGCCTTTGAAGGCCGCCAGGATCTGCTCGGAGGTGGGCACGGCCAGCTTCATGGCTGCGCACCTCCAGCCATCAGGGCGGCCAAAGCGGTGACCAGCGTAGGGTTGGCCTGCAGGATCGCGGACATCCGAACTGCGCGCTCGGCGTCGGTCATGTCGCGAATCACCAGAGGGTTCTCAGCAGTTCCCACATCGGACTTGTTCCAGCCCTGGGCCTTCATGATGCTGTCCAGTGCAGCGCGCTTATCCGCCCACTTCACCTTGCGCACCTGCAGCGGTGGTGCATCCTTGCCCCCGCCATCCATCTCCACGGTCTCATAGCCCGCAATGGCTGCTGCAGTGTCTTCGTCGAGCTCGCGGGGGAGCTTCAGGGCACCGCTGTCGTGGTACGCCTGGCGCATGTCGAAGAAGGCCAGCTTGGTGTACTCAGCCAGGACGCGCTCGCGGGTCAGTTCGAGCTTTGCCGCTGTCTTTGAACGCTCGGCCGCTATCCTTTTCTGCACGTTGACCTTTGCCAACATGCGGGATGCCAAGGTGCGAGCGCTCTTCTCGGTCGTCCCCGGCTCGGCGCGCATGTATGCCTGGGTGCCGTTGAGGTCGATCAGGTACTCCTGAACGAATCGCTCCTGGCGCGGCTCCAGTTCAGCCTTCCCCTTTCTTGGGGTCGGATCTGAAATCTGATCCTTGGAAGGCCGGACCCAGCCTTTGGCGGCGGCGTGCTTGGCCACCATGGTGTGCGAGATGCCGAATGCCTTGCCGATATCGCGTGTGGATTGGCGAGTGCCGCAGTAAGCCTTCTCAACCCCAACCCAGTCGATGACCTTCGCGGGCGCGGCTGTGCGACCCTTCTTGGCGCTAGGTACTGAACTGAAGTTCTCGCGGTTGCCTGTTTCCATTTACACGGGATGGTCCCGTGTGTGCGCGGATTGCGGAAACCCTACTGGGGGGCGCGCGAGAATGTAGCAAGAACTCGAAAGACTCGCGAATGAACGCAAAACCACCACCATCGACTGATACCTTGAGTAGCGAACTGTCGGCCCCTCCACCTGATGCGGCAGATTGCGCTTTAGAGACACAACACTCGGACGTATCCCGGGACGCGCGGCCTCAGCTTTCCATGAGCCTATGGACACCGTCGGGCACGCCCAGCGCCCGCGAACTTAAGAGTTTGCAATTCATGCAGGAAAATGATCAGAAGCGAGCAGCCCAAAGGAGTGCGGATGCAGCGGCCGCGTGGAAGCAAAGCGTTGAAAACGAGATAGCACTCGAAGTGGCCGAACGGATCGACAGGCAGGAACTGAAAGAATATGCGCGCCGCAACGCTGAGGCCTCAGAGGCAGCTCTTGAGGCGGAGCGGCAGCGGACGTCGGCAGCCAAGGAGGAGGCCCGTGTAGCGCAAGAAGAGGCCCGAATCTCCCGCCGCAATATGCGCCTCAGCCTTTGGTTCGCCGCTGCTTCACTCCTGGTGGCCGCATGGCCGTTGGTGCAGTGGCTTCTGGAGTAGCTCACCAGTCACCCGCAGGCTGGCCTGCTCCATCCGCGCTTCCCCGCCTTGTTGTTGATGAAGCGAACGGGCACTCCATATCTTGCGGCGATCTCCGTGGTGGGCGCACTCGTGGTCGTGTATTCGCGCTTGATGTCCTCAAGGTGCGGGTGTGGCAGCGACTTGCTGGCGCCTGATACCCCACATACTCGCCTCATCGCTGTTACAGCCCCTTTGCTGCGCCCCACGCGCTGAGCCACAGCCGCATCCGACATGGTGCCAAGCAATGCCACCTCCTCAGGCGTCCAAGGCTTTTGCGTCTGGAAGCTTGGGATCTTTCGAATGCGCCGCAAGGAGGAAACTGCCGCAGCGGCGCAGCCCCACTCGGCTGCGAGATCACCGTCCGGCATGGTCCCCAACTGCTTTTCCCGCTCCGGTGGCAATCGACGCAACCGACCGAAGGGTTGAATGCCGCGTCGGTTTCGCTCGTCACGAACGGAATGCACCCCGACCCCGAGAGAAAGAGCAACCTGCGCATCAGTGTCCGTCCCGAGCAAAGCAATCCGCTCGGGTGTCCACAACACTGGAGCTTGATAGGCCTTTATCCCAAGGCTGTACCGCATAGATGCCACCGACGAGGCCGCTCTTCCGATTCGCTTTGCGATCTGGCTGTCCGGCGCAGTGCCCAGCAATGCGATCCATTCCGACGGCCAGGTTCTGAATGCCGGAATCCCAGCACTAATTCGCGCATTCCTCACGGTGTCAGCAGATACGCCAAGAATGCCAGCGAGCTGCGTGTCCGGCACTGTGCCAAGTAGGGCGCGGTTCTCTGCTGTCCAGGAACTTGTGGCCCTACACACCACCACTCCACGGCTCCTACGCAGATAGCCCACGCTATCACGCCTGACGCCCCACCGCTTTGCCAGCTGCGCATCTGGCATCGTCCCCAGCAGTGCAAGTTCTTCAGGGCTCCGCCCACCATACCGGGGAATCCCGGAGTGATTGCGCTTGCGCCATACGGTGCTGACATCGCACCCCAAGGTGTGTGCGACCTCTGTGTCGGGCGCCGTCCCCAGTAGGGCAATGGCTTCAGGCGTCCAGTTCACTCGATTCGTCATGGTCAATCTCCCAAGTCCTGCTTCAACTGTCTCAGCTCCCTGCGCACGTCCCGCAGCTGGTCGTTCAATTCAGCGCTCCGCACCAGCGCCTTGTTGCTCATCTCCAAGTCTTCGAACTGGCGCGCGAATCCTGCAAACAGCATGGCGTGGCGCCGGACCTCGGATGGCGTGAACAGTTCTTCAGCGCCGTCTGCCATTTCCCACTTCACCCGTCCATCGGGGAGCGCGGTCAGGCTTTGAGCACGCTCGGCCGGATACTGCGGCACCACCTCGATCAGCCCGCCACCGGCCTTGATCACAGTGCCTTTGTCCTCCAAGCGCTTGACGCACTCGTCGATCTGCTCATAGCTCAGGCCAGTTACCTCCCGAAGGTTCCTGCGGGTAATCAGGCGCCCGTCGTTCTCCAGCTGGAGGATGGTTTCCCAAACGATGGCGCCGATGGGCAGTTTCGGCGGTCGCGCGCCGACGGCATCGGTGGTTGCAAGGGCTTCTGTCATATTGGTGCTCCCGGTACAATTTCGATTGCTCAGGTCAAAATCGACCGGGAAGGCCCACTTCGGTGGGCTTTTCCTTTTTGTGGTCAGACCTTCCAGGGGCTGGCGCCAACGGACACGACTTCTACGGTCACGCCCTGCGTAGAGGTGGCCGATGCGCCGGGCTGCAGTGCAGGAGCAGCCTTCGCGAGTGCAGCCACAGCTGCAGCCATGCCCTCACCGCAATGGGCTGGGTCGGTTCCAGCCGGGATGGTGTACATCATGACAACGCTCTTGCCTCCCTGCGCTGGTGCGGCTGCAGGGACGGGGTTGGTTGTGCTGGTGGTCATGGCTTCTCTTTCTCGGCGTCAGCCGGTGGTGGTGGGTAAAACTCGTTTAGGCCACAGGGGCCCGATTGATTCCTCTGGCGCTGGTCCACGTGCACTGCAGCACCCTCGCGCCCTCGCGCAAACGGTCGTAGCTGCGATCACCCAGCGATTTCTTCATCTCCTGCGCAGGGAGGTTTGAGATCACCACAGTGGGGCGGCAGAGCTTGTAGCGGAGGTCGATGACGTCGAACAGCTGCACCTGCTCCGCCTCTGTGTTGAAGCTGTTCCCAACCTCGTCCAGGACCAAAAGCGCGACGTTGCCCAGGTGCTCAACAATCTCTTCCGTTGTCTGTGGCGCCCAGTCCCAGGAATTGGAGACGACCTTCTTGCCCCAGCTTGCGCGCAGCATGGTGATGATTTCCCGGGCGCTGAGCACACAGGCCCACATGCGGCGCTCGCGGATCACGTGCTGAACCATTGCGCTGCCAAGGTGCGTCTTCCCGGTGCCAGGTGGGCCAATCAACCACAACCCACCACCCGCTTCAGGATTCAGGCTTTCAACAAAGTCACGACATTGGTGCAGCACATCTTGCTGCGCTTTTCCGATGCACTCGAAGCTGCCAAAGGTTGACGCCAGCATCCGCCCCTTCAAACCACTCTGGCCAAGCCTCCGGCGAAGCAGATCGTTCTGCTGTGCTTCTTCGGCTTCAGCTTTGCGCCTCGCCTCCTCCGCAGCGTACTTTTCAGCTGCAACTTTCGCGCAAGCGGGGCACTTGGTCATCGTGCGCGATCCGGGATACACAGGCTTGGAAAGAAATTCCCCGTGCTCCGGGCACTGCTCTTGGCGTCCTACCGCAGCGAGTTCCGCTGGCGCAGGGAGCGAGCCCTGATCGCCATCAGGATCGGGCTGCCAGTCAACCAATGATGTAACCATTTTCGTCAATGCCTTCGCTGTAGTTGAGTTTGTCGAAGCCGGAGTGGGACGATGGCTTGCGCGGCCCTCTCGCCCAGTCCGCTGCAATGTTTCGGTTTCGCTGCTCAAGCGCCTCTTGCTTGTTCATCTGCGGGACCGTCCAGTCGCTCTGGAAGTGCAGGCCAGGCCCGAGAAAGGTGTCGGGCTGTTTGATGAATTGAGGGCTGGTGCCGCATGCCACCACATAGGCTGCGTATTGCTCAATTCCTCGCGTCATCTCCTCTGCAGTAATACCGGCCTTCAACCGTGCAACCCAGGCTTTCCACGCCGATTGCTTCGACTTACCAGGGC
Source organism: Acidovorax sp. sif0632 (assembly GCF_019218805.1). Classification (NCBI taxonomy): domain Bacteria; kingdom Pseudomonadati; phylum Pseudomonadota; class Betaproteobacteria; order Burkholderiales; family Comamonadaceae; genus Acidovorax; species Acidovorax sp. sif0632. The sequence goes on from NZ_JAHUWW010000003.1 coordinate 654,636, forward strand.
GCGACGGATAGATTTGCCAAGCTGCCTCGAAGTTGGGGCTGTACGCCGACTGTGGCTTGTTCAGCTCGGTTGCAGAACTGTCTGGCAACTCGGTTCCCCACAACGAAGACGGGTCGATGGCTGGCGGCTTGTTCGGACAAGATATGGATGTATTAATGGATGTATGTGTGGTGTTTAAGGATGTATCGTGTCCGTCTGGCGGACTGGTTGGTCCGCCACGCGGACTGGTGGTAGTCCGCCACGCGGACTGGTGGTAGTCCGTCTGGCGAACCTGTCCGTCTGGCGGACTAGTCCGCGTGGCGGACAGGTTGGTTCGCGTGGCGGACTGGTCATAGCCCTCCTTCCGACGGTCATCACGACCACTTTCCTCGGTCCGTTGGGTCTGCTGGTGGACCACTTCTGCGATGCGATCAAGGTGCAATTTGCACTGATTGTTGCGTCCGGTTGTCCGAACATTGGTGATCAGTAGGGCGCCTTCCAACCCCTTGAGCGCGTCAATAACGGCAGTTTTGCCAAAGCATGTCCATTCACAGATCCAAGCGATAGAGGGCCATGCAAGGCCCGCGTCGTCTGCCCGGTCTGCCAATGCCATAAGCACGCACTTTTGAGGCGGCGTGAGCTTGAGGGTCCGACAGAGGTTGGTGATTTGGTTGCTCATGCGGTTTCGATGCTTTCTACGCGGCCAAGGGCGACGGACTGCGCCCACTGACGAAGGCGTTCCACGGTTTCGGATGGGGTGTAGACAGGGTCCGCCCAGTCGGGCGCCCCTTCTTGTGGGTTTAGCCAGCCAGTCCAGGCACCTTTAGCGAACGTTGGCAGGAGCAGAGCCTGCAGGTGAGTCCGCCCATAGGCGATATCGCCCTGGGGGGCCTCGCGCACAAAGCGCACCTCGCGCTTCCCAGGTCGCCCAAGGATTTCTATGGCCATCGCCACAATTTCCTTGCCGCCGTCGGTGCCATTCAAGGCGTCAAAACTCCTGCGCGGTGGGGCTGAAGCGCTGAACATGTCGGGCGTCCCGCCTGGGTGCTGCCCCAGTGCGCGCAGGCGCAAAACGTTGAACTGGTAGACAGGCCAGGCAAGAGGATCCCCGCCGTTGGCATTGGCCAGCACTCGCAGCACATCCATCCTCACCAACGCATGCACATGCTTTCTGGCTTGGACCTTGGAGAGTCCTGTCCACGCAGCAATACATGCCATCGATGCGTCGAACTTGCCCCCATTGCTATCCTGGGCCTCGGCCAGAATCAACGCGGTTCGTCGGCACGACTCAGGTCCGATGGCTGCGCACCGCACCAACGGCAGTACCGGGCTGCTGGCTGATGTCATGAGCCAACCTTCACACGCTGGATGAGGTGGAAAGCAGCAATCTCTGATTCCCGCTCTTGGAGCACCTCTTGCGCCGCTATGGCGCGAGCCTCGGAATCTGCGAGGACGTAGGCCACGTCGCCGATTTCGGAAAGCTGGATCGGCACAAGGTGCAGCGCCCCGTCGTCACCCATCACGCAAATAACGACGTTGCCGTAGGTGGTCGGATAGATGGCCAAGCCGCGATCAGGTTGGTCAATCAGCACGCGACCGGCGTCGCGGAGTTCTTGCCATGTAGGCGGCTTGGTCACGCCACGGCCCTCACGCTGACCCGGCCAGCAGCGCGCTCCATACGCTCCGCGATCTTGGCCTGGGCATTCACCGACTCGATGAATGCGCGCTGAAGTTCAGCAATTTCATCCTTTGGCTCAATGGGCTGGGCAGGCGCGCAGCTCAACTCACCCAGCATGAAATCAATACCCACCAAACAGCCCTTATCGCGCGCCAAGCGAAGCAGCATCAGCAAGTGCTCGGGCGATAGGCGCTCTGGCTTATCCTCGTTCAGGCAGGCCAGCAAGTGGCGCTGGGCTGCGTCCACAGCCTTCTCGGGCCACAGCTTGTGCCCCACAACCTTGCTGCCACCGACGACCTTCACGCACTCAATGAGCGCCTGGTTCAAGCTCTCGTACTCACCCATGATTTACTCCCAAAGTTGCGGCGTTCGCGGGCCTTCCCAAAAGTTGGGAACGCCGAGGAATGACAGCGAACGGGCGAAAAAAAACAATAGAGGGCATGAACACATCACGCCCTTCTGAATTCACCGCAGCACCGGACACCCGGCCGTTCCACCACTCCACCCGCACGGCGCTGTCCACAAACATCGACCCCACGACTGGCTTGCGCACTCGTGTCTTGAGCACGTCCACAGTGGAAATGGCCTGGCAAAGCGGTTCGCTGCTGCTGCGTGGGCAGGCGACACAGACCAAGCTGATTGACAGGGGCGATTCGAAGCGCATGCCGCGCTGGCGGCGGGGGGAGCTGTGATGGGAATGGGTGCCCGCCCTCTCCCGGACGTACGATGGAGTTCTCACACAACCATCACCGAGAGGGGCAGACATGCAAAAACTCACGCAGCAAGAGAAGATGCTGGCGACGTTGCAAGGCGAGGTGTCAGCACTCAACGCAACCATCAGCGCGCTCCTCGTAACCATGCCCAAAGAGCAAAGAGCATCTTTTCTAAACGCTCTGGCGCACCTTGAGGAGCACGTACGTTCTCAGCACCTGGGGAACGCTGTTCCCGACGAGACGATTGCGGGCTTCGATGCTGCAATTTCCGCCATGCTTCAGACAGCTGCAAGCTAGACGTCGTGAGGCCGCGCTTTGCCACATCCATACGTTTCTCGGTGTCCGGCGTATCAGCCATGGGCGGGCTCCTGGTTGGCGCCGACCAACTCTGGCAACGGCAGATCACCGTAGATGTGGTCAAAAGTCAGGGGCAACCCACGCGTCGATGCGAATTCAATCAACTTCGCCGCACGGTGATCGGGGATGCGCTGCCCCCGCCGGTAGTGGCTGATATTTGCTTGGCAGCACCCCAACGCATCAGCGAGGGTGGCCTGCGAAGCGTCAAGCCGAAGGCAAAGCAGCTTTAAATCAATCATGGTCGGCATTATTAGTCAGACCAAACAATTTAACAAGTCCGACTACTTGATTATCTGTGGTGTGACTTATAGGCTCTCGACATGCCCGCAAAACCTCTTTCTCCCGACCAACTCGAAGACGCAAAACGCCTCAAAGCCATCTTTCGTGGCTGGCAGGCCAGGCGCAACATAGATCATCTGCCGTGGTCGCAGGAACACTGCGCCGATCTGTTGGGACTGGGACAGAGCGCGATGAATCAGTACCTGAACGGACGTATCCCGCTCAATCCTTCAGCCGCATCACGCTTCGCTCAAGTGTTGGGGGTGGGCGTTGAAGCATTCAGCCCCGACATCGCCCAGAAGTTGGAGTCGATGAGCCTGGGCCTGTCTCAACAACCCAGCGACAAGGAGCATCAGTGGCCCTTTCCCGAGGTTGATCCCAAGAAAGTTGCAGCCCTTGACCAAGCATCAAGACTTCGTCTTGAGGGAGCAATTCTTATGGCCGCTTCCCAGCTTCAACTCGACATTCGCAAATAAATTTAGTCTGACTGATGTTTTTTGTTGACTTGGTAATTTAGTCGGACTGATAATTCACGCCGTCGCGCCGCATTTCGCAGCGCTCGATGGAGTGACAAATGGCACCTACCGACTTGGTCGTCCTGCTGCAGGCGGCCCCCGAAGAGCACAGCCGCCGCTGCGCTCTTGCACATAGCGCCCTCGATTCGCAACGCTGGCCAGCCGCTGCTTGCGGCTTGCGCCACGCGGCCGCACAAGCCCAAGACTGGGCTATCCAGGCCCGCAGCCTGGCTGACTGGTGCGATGCCCAGGCCGAAAGTGGCCGCATCGGATCCGTCGTCCCCCCTTCCCTCGTCGAAATCACGGAGCCCGGCACGCTGCTGGAGCAAACGGGACCGATAACGCTTGAAGCTCTTGAAGCGGGCCTGATGGCCCTGGCCCACCACTTGGGCCGGGAGCACGCTGTACACGCCCGGCGCGCCATGGCCAATGTGTTACGCACCGAGCATGGAGGAGCAGCAACATGAATCCCACCGCACGATTCACCCAGCTGTTCGTCGGCGCAGACGATTTGTGGGCAGCCGTCGACTTCGAAAGCATGCCGCCGCAAACCCGCCGCTTGATCGAGCGGGCACGCTACGCCGACAGGGTGGCCCTGGCGGATGAGGTGGCAAAGTCGGCCGCCCTCGCGGCACAACTGGCCAGGACTACCGCTGTCGCACATGAAGTGCAGCTGCAGCTCGACAGTTGCCAAGCATCGCAAGGAGTCGCTCAATGACTCTTTTCGACCCATACGCGCTCACCCCCACCGGCGACCCGGTGGGCCCAACTCCACCGCCGGAACTGCGCGTCATCGGCGGGCAAGCAACCCCAGCTCAGCGCCAAATGGCACAGCAAGCGTTCGTGCAGTTCTGCACCCGCGCGCGGCTATCGGTTGTACCCAATCCACGTGAGACGGGTCGTCTACCAGACGGATCCCGGTATGAGATCGTGGTGGTTGGCAAAGCCAAGACCATGCTGCTCTGGCCGGTGGGCAGCGGCGGTGGCGCGTTCATTGCCTGGACGGCGTTTTTCAACTCTTCGCACCTGCCCATCTGGGAACGTCCACTGGTTGACTTCCCCTATGACGACCTGCCACCAAAGCCAGAGTCGCCTGGGCCTGAGCCGGAATATCCGCCGCTGGCAGAAACGGGGCTGATACCGGAAACCGAAACTCCCTCAGAGGGTGTCACGATCCAAAGATTCACCGCATTCGCTAGCGTGCCTGGGCTTGGTCGGATTTTTGAATCTACTGTTGAGGGGAGATTCATTGTCACCCCGGCAGAGTGCGGGAGCGTTCGCACCCAGTCTGATGAGTTCCCTTTCCTGGATACATACGCCGTGGGCGGCGATAGTGTCTCAGAGGTCTTCACGTACACCTACGACGTCAAGCCGATTTTCGAAATAGTGTCTGTGACGGGTGGGATCGAGGTGAAGCATCTTGCCGATCACTGCAATAGCGAATCCCCGTTATTGACACTTTTTGTTCCACGGGTCAACACGGGCATTCGCCTTGGCGCAGGCATGGCAGCCTCTAGTTACAACGTGGCCGCCATTGCCGCATGGAATGCCGCCCACGCCGCATGGGAGGCCGCGCAAGGCGCATACCTTGCAGCCCTGGCTGAATGGACAGAGCAGCGTGAAGCCCTGCTGGCACTGCAGCGCCCCTGGTTTCCGGTGCAAGACGCCCGCAACGCTGCCAGGCCCTCACAGGTGGCAGCCGTCAAAGACCACCTGATGGGCGGCATTGGCGACCGGCACCTGACGGCGCGCATCCTGTCCTTCCCCTACAACGTAGCGTACCGCTCCATACCGGCCCCAGGGGCGGGCGGCACTATCACGAATGAAGCGGTTTCTACTTCGACGCTGCTGTCGTTCAGGACGACCCTGACCAACGCGCAGCCTTTCACCACGATTCCGCGCTGGGACGATGGCGACAACGAGATGTACCCCGAGCGCCTGCTGCGTGTGGATTTCATGCCGCCCGAGAACCTGTTTGGCTGGACGGCCAACGGATCGGCTCAGTACGGCTACCGTTTCCACTTGGAGAACCCGCGCACTGAGCACTACGTTCTGATGCCACCCGGGCTCAGCGGCATCACAGCCACTGTGCCGGATGATTACTTTGACAGCACCCGGATAGTTTCAGATAGCTCCCCGGGGCTGGTGGTGTCGTCTGATGCCTTTGTGCCAGTCGGCTCCACTGTGACGGTGGTGCTGTTTGAATACCGCGTGGCAGACCCCTACACGGGCGCCATGTACTGGACTGGGTGCCCCGACTTGATGCTGCACGACAGTATCTGGATCAGGGACGCTGGGGTCTATATCGATGTCCCACGGGTGGTGGACGAGCTTTTCACAGAGCGCGTGCGGATTGCGGGCGTCATCACCCAAAAGCGTACGGCGTGGGGGACGTGGTCCGCGCCCTTAGAAACGCCACGCGCCAAGCTGGTGCAGGGCGGCTGGGACGCGCGCTACGTGGCGGCGGTGGAATACGTGCGCCCGGCCAAGGCCCCGGCCGCCGTGGTGATCGTGGAAAACCTGGCTGCTGGCGCTAACCCGGCCAGCACGCAGGTTGGCACGTTCCACATGAATGCCACGTTCCTCTGGAATGGTGATGCGCAGGCCATCACCAAGGCCAAGGGAGCGCCATGGGTTGCCGACGCGTCCCTGGCCCCGCAAAAGCAGTTCATTGTCCGCGCCCTGATCGCTACAGGAAAGATCAAGCCATGACGACCTTCCATGACCTCATCCAGCGGGCGATAAAACTCCACACTGGCCGCGTGCCAGGCGCCCAGCAACCAGCATCGGACCTGAGCGGACCTGCCACGGCGGGCGGGCAGGAATACATCGTTCTGCGCAACCTCGGCGGCGTCTTGGCTGTCTACCGCGTGCTGCCCATCAGCCGCACGCTGAAGCGACTCAAGCGCTGGCCAGCGGCTCTGAACGATGAACCTGGGCTTACCAAATGAGCGACCGCCTCTTGCTTGAGATTGCCTCCGCCGCCCAGCGCTGGCGGAGCTCTCAGAAAGCCCGCCTCGCGGCTGGCCGCCACCTGCGGCAGTTGAGCAAGGAAGGGAAAGGCCTGGGTGGCGTGCTCTCGCCCTGGCGGCCCGTCATGCGTGATGCCTATGCAGCAGTCACTCGGGCGAAGCAAGTGGAGCGCAAGGCACTGCGCGCGCTGGCGAAGCTGTGTGACCTGCAGGCCACCTCACGGGGCGAGGTAGAAGACGTGCTGACGGTGGACGAAGTGCGCGCGCTACCGCGACTTGATGTGGTGGAGTGATGGGTATGGCGATTCCCACCACAGTAGATGTGCTCATTCCTGAGCGCATCGCGCACCAACGAATGTTTCGTGGCGGGGTCAGGACTTGGGTTTTGTCTTGCGGGGGGCGCGCTTTTTCACTATCGGTTCTGGTTGCTCCGCCCAGAGCTCGGAATCTGGCCCGAACAGCACCTGCACGATGCTCGGTTTCGGTTGGTAGTCAAACGGGGTAAGCGGTGCCGTGGTGGTATCAAAACGAGCGGCCACGCGCTGGGCTCTTTCTTCTCCCACCCAGTTCTCGGTGACCGATCGCATCCGGGCTTTGGCATCAAAGGCGCGCTCATAGCCCACTTCCAGTTGAGCCTTTTCAACGTGTCCAGCTTGTTGGGCCCAGTGCGCTGCTTTCTTGAGGCCAGCCAGTCGAGTTTTGCTGATCTCGGAGCCACGCTCTACAGCGTCCACTGTCTGTTCAAGCAGGATGCCCATGTTCGCCAGGTCGTTTTTTGTGGACAGCAGAGCGAATTCGGTCTCAGCAATCGAGGTTTCGAGTTTGGCCAAGAGAAGCGCGAAGTCGGTCACCTGCATAAGTCTGAAGGTGTCTTCGAGACGCCCAACGATCTCAGCATTCAAAGACTTGCTGGTTCTTTCGGATTCCGCACTGAGCCGATTGTGGAGCTCTTTCGGAATGCGCAGCGTAATGCGGGTGTAGCGGTCTTCATCGTCCATAGCGGTAATTTTCCACCAAAACAGTGTCAGCGCCTATTGACACCGAAACTGTGTCAGCGGCAAAATTACAATCGACACGACAACAGTGTCACGAAAGGAAGCAAATGATCTTGGGAAAACAGCAGCACGCGCGGATCACTCTTCGGATCCCCCAAGTGCTTCAAGACAAGGCGAAGGAAAAAGCCGAAAGCCAGCACATTAGCTTGAACGCCTTCATCGTGAGAGCGGTAGAGAAGGACGTGCAGCAAAAGAAAGCGCTCAAAAGCGGCGCGCAGTAGCCACGAAAGGCGAAGCCCCTGAGCAGGTGAGAGCGCTCAAGGGCTTCTTGATCCAGAACCCATGCAAGGAACCAGAACATGTCGAATGCTACAGCAGTCGCGCCTGAACGCGCAACCAAGGCCACTTCACGCGCCAAGACAAAACTCGCACCTGCCCCCGTGATTGCCCCGGCCGCACCAGCGACCAGAGCCATTACGGAGGACGAGTCCTTGGTCGTCCAGACGATGGCAGAACAGTTGCAGGCCATCTATGACATGCACAACGAGCAGATGAGCATCAACGGATCCGAGCTGCTTCAGGCCGCAGCGGATGACCTGGTGAGCCTGCCAAATTGCGATTCGGCTCTCTACAGAGCAGTCGCGATGGTGTACGGCGCTATCGCAGTTGAACGGGCCGAGCGTCCCGGCAGCCCAGCCATCGCCCCCTTGTTGGTGGTGCATCAATCCTTGCGCACGGCTTCCCACGGATACGGCTTAGAGCAAGATGGGTGCGAAGCTATGGCAGAGGGCATCCGAGCCGGACTTCGCCAATTCCAAGAGCGGCCAACACCGCCTATCCGGCGCGCCGACGGCCCGACCGATGGACAAGGCCCCTACAACCACGCTCAGTTGTGCGCAATCATCACCGGGATCGCGGAAGTGGCGCTCACGCTCGACCGCGTGTTGATGAGCGCGCAAGTAACCGAAGATAGCTGGGACAAAAGTGTGTTGATAGACACGGCCCAACTCTTCGCCCGTCAGCTGGGGGGCATGGCTGACAGCGCCGTTGGCGGTGAGATATATGGCACCCACGACGTGTGGAACTACGGCCCCAACTTCGCGGCGCTGGGCAAGGCAGGTGCAGCATGAACGCCGTAGCTGCGCCAACACTCAGGACGACAGCCAAGACTGCCAAAAAGACCGGTGCGGCTACAAAGCCCAGCACCTCTCTTAGCCTCTTGGAGGCCATTCGGGGCGACCTGCAGGGGGCCCGGGCAACCATCACACAGATTGCCAACTCCATTGGCCCCATGGAGGCGGATGTTGGGCTTCTGCTGGACATGGCGGCAGGTGGGGTGGGTAGATCGGTCGAATACTTGCAGTCCGCACCGCTCACGGGAGCGGCCTGCGAAGACGCACGAGGCGAGACCGCCCAAACATGTGCCCTCCTGCGAGGAGCCGCATCCCTGGCGAAGGGCATGGAGGTAGACATCCATTCCCCAAGCATCATTAGCGTCTGCGAGATAGTTGATGAAAGCGATAACAACCTGGACCGGCTGAGCATTGACTTGTCGCTTTCTCCGAACATCGAGCCTTGCACTTCAGATGCAGCCGCCGGTTCGGGAGTGCCCGACTCCATCCCGGCATGGCGAGCAGTCATCAGCGAGGTCGGCGGGATTCATCAAGCCGCGCAGCACATCCTCGCGGCCCAGATCGACTACATGGACAGCAGTGCAGCCTTTGGAGTGCAGGCTCTGGTGGAACGGCTTTCTCAGCTTGTTGACGGGGCCTATAACGAAGCAGAAGAGAGCCTCTCCGACCACGTCAGCGGCTATTTTCCGAGGCTCTCTGACGAGTACCTGATCGTGGTGGATGTAGCGAGCGCCGTGAACCGTGATGGCCTTGATGACCTGACACTCTGGGCCGTCATCCATTTGCTGAATGGATGCAGGCGGCTCGTGGACGACCACGTTGACAGTTTGATGGAGGCTTTTCAGGCCGGAAAGGCGGGGGGTGCCGACCATGCATGACCGCGTAGAAATTTCTCCCGGCGTGTTCCGCCACATGGACCACGCCCAGGCCGTCTACACCGGCACGCCAGCCGCCATCGTCGCGGCAGGCTTGGCCAGGGCCCAGGACGTGGACGCTCCTGGTATCCGCACCATCAACCCGGATGGATCGCGCGCCGTGCGAGGCCAGAACTACGGCCAAGGCCAGGCCATTGGCAAGAAGGTCATTCAGGTGCGCAATGTAGCCCGCAGCGTGACGGTGCAAGTGCGAGTCTGGCTGAGCCATGAGCGCCCCGAAGCCATCAAGGCCCAGCGCGCACGGGAGGCAGCTTGCTGGCCTTTCCCTCTGGTGGTGGGCAGCCCACCGCGCGGCAATCCATTCGCATCCGTCCAAGGAGGCACAACAGCATGACCTCAGCCTTCGAAAAGCTCGCCCGCCTGTCGCCCTGGAACAAGTCCCCGCAGCCAGGCAGCCTTGTCGCCGCTGCACTGGCCGCATCTGTTGCGCCGCAGCCCATGAGCCCTGCAGTCCACAGGATGAGCACCCTGCCCACCGTGGTGGACACCGCCGCATGGTACGAAGAACACGCACAGCTCTGCTTCGACCTGCAGGTGGCGGCCGTGCGGGCTGCAAGAGACCGAGGCGCCGAAGCCGAGGTGGGGAAAGCGCACTCGGCTCTGCTCGCCCATGCAGCGATCATCAATGGTGGCTCCGGCCCTGTGCTGCTCGCCAAAGACGGCGAGCACCCTATCCCCTATGAGGAGTTGGCACTGGCCCGAGCCAAGGTGCGCGCGCTTGAACGTGAGGTGGCAGAACTCAGGAGAACCACACCATGACAGACTCCAAAAACATCCTTGGGGAAAACATGATCCCCCTGGCTGACATCGCTACTCCCGTGTTCAACATCACGCCCCGGATTGCTCAGCGCAAGGCGGCGACCAACACCCTCCCCATCCCGGCATTCCGCATCAACGGCACCCGCAAGGGGCCGCTCTACGTCCTGCGGGAGGATCTGGAAAAGTGGATCAAGGACCGTGCCGACCGGGCCAAGTCACAGCATCGTAAGATGCAGGCCGTTTGATTTTCTGTCACTCCGGGGTGACAGCTGGTGTGACAGATCACCCTCTCCAGAGGGAGATAGGCCGAACCTATAATTTGATCGCTCATGAACTTGCTGCCGCTGCCCGCCTTTACCGACAACTACATCTGGATGCTGCACGACGGCCGCCAGGCGATCGTTGTGGACCCGGGAGATTCCGCGCCTGTGCTGCAGGCCCTGCAGCACCTTGGCGTGCAGTTGAAGGCCATTCTAGTCACGCACCACCATGCCGATCATGTCGGCGGTGTGGCTGCCGTGCGCAGCGCCACCGGCGCCGTGGTCTACGGCCCCGCACGCGAGAAAATCCCCGAGCCGCTGCACCGCCTGGCGCACGGTGATGCCGTGGAAACCATGGGACTTCGGTTCGAAGTCATGGATGTGCCTGGCCATACCGCTGGCCACATTGCCTACTACTGCCCCGACATCGACGGGGAGCCCCTGCTGTTCTGCGGCGACACGCTTTTTTCGGGCGGCTGTGGCCGGCTGTTTGAAGGCACGCCCGCCCAAATGCTGAACTCCCTGGACCAGCTGGCGGCGTTGCCCGGCAACACCCGCGTATGCTGCACCCATGAGTACACCCTCTCCAACCTGAAATTTGCGCGGGCCGTGGAACCCGGCAATGCGGCCTTGCTCCACTACAGCAGCCAGTGCGAAGCACTGCGGGCCCACCACCAGCCCACACTGCCGTCGCGCATGGCCCTGGAGCAAGACATCAACCCCTTCCTGCGCGTGCGACAGCCTGCAGTGGCCCAGGCGGCCCATGGCTACGACGCAAAGGTGAATCAAGACGATGCCGTGGCGGTACTGGCCGCACTGCGTCAATGGAAAAACGAGTTTCGATGAAAATTTTGCACATCGCCTGCCTGGCGTGCGCGCTCTGGCTCACGGGCTGCGCCACCACCGGGCCTTCGCAGGACAGCGCGGCTGACAGCGCACCCTCCACACCCACCGGTGCACCACCCCGGACCGCACACACCCCCGTCATCCCCAACGGCCCGCTCAGGCCCATCACCGCCGCGCAGGCCTCCAGCGGCGAGGTCGCATCGCTCTCGGCCCCCGCCGACCTGTGGGACCGCATCCGCCGAGGCTTTGCCATGCCAGACCTGCAGCACGAACTGGTGCAGGACCGCGAGCAGTGGTACGCCACGCGACCCGACTACATGCAGCGCATGACCGAGCGCTCCAGCAAGTACCTTTTCCATATCGTTGAAGAGCTGGAGCGACGCGGCATGCCCACCGAGTTGGCACTGCTGCCCTACATCGAAAGCGCGTTCAACCCGCAGGCTGTGTCCAGCGCCAAGGCGGCCGGCATGTGGCAGTTCATGCCCGCCACCGGCAACTATTTCGACCTCAAGCAGAACGCCTTCCGCGACGACCGCCGCGATGTGCTCGCATCCACGCGCGCTGCACTCGACTACCTGCAAAAGCTCTACGGCATGTTTGGCGACTGGCACCTAGCCCTGGCCGCCTACAACTGGGGCGAAGGCAGCGTAGGCCGGGCCATTGCCCGCAACCAGAAGCAGGGACTGGGCACCAGCTACACCGACCTGAACATGCCGGCCGAAACCCGCATGTATGTGCCCAAGCTGCAGGCCGTGAAGAACATCGTAGCCAACCCCGAGGCCTTCCGCACCGAGCTGCCCCTCATCGAAAACCACCCCTATTTCCAGACGGTGGACATCACCCATGACATCGACGTTGCGCTGGTGGCCACGCTGGCAGGCATTCGCGAGGAAGATTTCCGCGCGCTGAACCCGTCGTTCAACAAGCCTGTCATTCTGGCTGCCGGTACACCACAAATCCTGCTGCCCTGGGACAACGCCAAGGTGTTCCAGCGCAACCTTGAAGCGCGCCGCGAGGGCCAGTATGCAAGCTGGACCGTGTGGTCCGTGCCCTCCACCATGACGGTCTCGGAAGCCGCGCAGCGGGCAGGCATGAGCGAGAACGACCTGCGCAGCATCAACAACATTCCTCCCCGCATGCTGATCAAGGCAGGCTCGGCGTTGATGGTCCCGCGTTCATCCGCCATCCGGCAGGACGTCTCCTCGCACCTGGCAGACAACGGCCAGGTCGCTTTCTCGCCAGAGATCGTGACCCGCCGCACCACGGTGCGAGCCCGCAAGGGAGAAACCGTGGCCAGCATTGCCCGGCGCTACAAGCTCAGCGCTGCCAGCGTGGCCGACTGGAACGACGTGCGCGCCAGTGCGGCCTTCAAGCTGGGCGAACAGGTGGTCATATACCTGCCCGTGCGACAGGCCACGCAGGCCCGTGGCACGGTGGCCCGCTCCGGTTCTGATAAGCGCTCGGCTGCTGCGCCTGTACGCCGAGGGGGAACCCCCTCCAAGGTCAAGCGCCGCTAAAACGCCATTGAAACGCCGCGGGCAACGCGCAAGAAGGCGTCACCAGGCGCCTCAGAACTTCAGCGAGTGCATGCCCAGCAGCCCCAGAATGCCCATGATGATGAGGTACAGCGCCACGATGGTGCTGAGCAGACGGGGCATGACGAGGATGAGAATGCCCGCGATCAAAGAGACAAGCGGGCCGATGCTGAGGGTAAAAGACATGGAGCAATCCTGGTGAGGTAGATGACTGGTAGGCTGAGGCTACGGCAAACCGAACGCCGACGAATGTAAGCCATCTTCCCGACCCGGATGCCGATGCATTGCGACAGCGCGCGGCATCCACTGATCAATCTGGGTCCTGCACTGCCAATGCTCCCCTGTGGTCACCCCCAAAGTGACCCAGCGGGTATCCGGTGCGCAAGCTCAGACGTTGAATTTCTGCCGCGCCTTGCGCACGAAATCGTTGGTGTAGGTGCGTGCCAGCTCCACCTTGAAATCCGCCAACTCGGGGTGCACGCGCGAAAGCACGCGCAAGGCCGTGGCTGCGCCATCATCGGGCATCATCCCGTGGGTCGAATAGGTCTCGCGCACCCGGCTGAAGGCCGCCAGGTACAGCCCCCGGTCTCCCATCAGGTAGCCCGGAGGCACCGCCTTGACAAGGTCTGCCGGGGCAGCGGTCTGCAGCCATTTGAGGGCATGCACGATGCCGTTGGCCAGTGCCTGGGCCTGGGCGGCATGTTTTTGCAGGAAGGGCTGCGGCGCATAAAGACAGCTGGCTGGCAGGGCGCCGCCAAACATCTCCTGCGCGGCCTTGAGTGAGCGCATGTCGCCGGCAATGCGTGTGTCTGCCTTTTGCTCCAGCAGCGTCATGATCGGGTCGGCATGGCACAGCGCATGCACCTGTCCGGAACGCAGCGCATTCATCGCGGCCATGCCAGATCCCACGCCCACAAACGCCACGTCACGCGGCCCCATGCCCGCTCGGGCCAGCACCACGCTGGCCGCCAGGTGCGTGGACGACCCCACCGATGACACGCCAATGCGCCGTCCCTGCAGATCCGCCAGATCCTTGTACGCAGGCAGCGAGCGTTGCGAAACCCCCAGCGCCAGTTGAGGCGCACGCCCCATCACCACCAGCGAGCGGTAGGACTGGCCACGCACCTGCTGCCGGATGGTGTGCTCGAAGGCTCCGGCACAGACATCGGCCCCACCCTCCTGCACCGCCTGCAGGGCCAGGGCGCCGGCCGAAAAATCGCGCACCGTCACGTCCAGACCTTCCGCCTTGAAGTAGCCCAGCTGGTCGGCCAGCGCCAGCGGCAGGTGGTAGAGCACGCCCTGTCCGCCCACGGCAATGGTGACGTTGCCCAACGCTGCTGCCCCCTCTGCCTGCGCCCGCACAATGGCAGGCGCAAACACCCCCGCCGCCGACAGGGCGGAGACGGCGCCAAAGGCGCGGCGGGTGAGCAAGGGGCGGGTCATGACAATCCGTGAGAATCAGTGGAAACAGCAATGCTGCATTGCAACAATCGTGCCCCAGAGCCCACAAACCCGCATCAGGGGGAATCCCTGCGGGTTTCTACGTACCAGGGTTAAAAGAAACTGGAGCCCGACAGGCAGCCCCCGAAAGAGTGGCGCCAGCCTTTCTTCAAAGGCCGGGCTGGCAAAGATCAGCGGTAGCCGACGAACAGGATGCCGATATTGACCAAAAACGCTGCGGCCCAGACCACACTGCGCACGGTGGGCATGTCGGACACGTACATCATGATGTAGAAGATGCGCAGCATGACGTACAGCAGCGCCAACATGTCCAGCAACGTCTGCCCCGCCCCGAGCAGGTGCGCGATGATCACGGCACCGATGAAGAACGGCAAGCCTTCGAAACTGTTGGCCTGCGCCGCATTGGCGCGGGCCCGCCAGTCGGTCTGCCGAGCCATCCAGGCGCGGGGGTCACGGTTGTCAAAGCCACCGTCCTTGCGCGACTTGCCGAAGCTGCCACTCTTGGCCAGCCAGGCGCAGCCCATGGGAAGCAGGGCTGCGATCAGCACGCACCAGTAGGCCACTGTGAACCGTGCGACATGCATGGTGGTATTCATTTTTAAGCCTTTTTTGGCTCTAGCGCTTGATACACAAGCGCTAGCAGCTATTAAATTGTGAGTATTCTAGCCGCCGCAGGCACAAGTTTCGCGAACAAACACTTAGCGACGATCCACCAGCGCATGCGCAATCGTGCCCAGGTCCACGTACTCCAGCTCGCTGCCCACGGGCACGCCGCGCGCGAGCCGTGTCACGTGCAGCCCCCGGCTCCTGAGCGCCTCGCTGATCACATGGGCCGTGGCCTCTCCTTCGGCATTGAAGTTGGTCGCCAAAATGACCTCCTGCACGGTGCCGTCGGTGGCCCGGTCCATGAGCTTTTGCAGGCCAATTTCCTTGGGGCCAATGCCATCGAGGGGGCTCAGCCGCCCCATCAGCACAAAGTAAAGCCCCTTGAATGCCCCCGTGCGCTCCAGCGCCGACTGATCGGCCGGTGTCTCGACCACGCACAGCCGCGTCGCATCGCGCTCAGGGTCCAGGCAGGTACTGCACACCTCGGCCTCGGTGAACGTGTGGCAGCGCGCGCAATGGTGCACGGTGCCCACCGCATCGCCGAGCGCCCGCGACAAGGCCAGCGCCCCCTCCCGATCATGCTGCAGCAAATGAAACGCCATGCGCTGCGCAGACTTCACCCCCACCCCCGGCAAGCGGCGCAGCGCCTGGATCAGAACGTCGAGGGAGTTGGTGGTGGACATGGACAGACTAGATGCGATGCGCGTGACGTTGTAGGGAGCGGCGGAGCCAGGCTTCGACAAGCTCAGCCCAAACGGATGTAGGGAAGACAAACAGGTGCTCGCCCTCTGCCTTCACACCCCACCCTCAAGGGCGTAGCGAGCGGGATGAGCTGCTAGGCGGACGGAGCACAGGAACCGGAACGTACTTCCTGTACGTGAGGATTCCGAGCACCGCCCAACGACGCAGATCGCCCGCTCGGTAGCCAACCCTCAGAAAGGGAATTTCATGCCGCCGGGGAGGCCTGGCATGCCTTGGGTGAGCTTGCCCATCTTCTCCGAAGAAGTCTCTTCCGCCTTGCGCACCGCAGCATTGAACGCCGCCGCAACGAGGTCTTCCAGCATGTCCTTGTCTTCGGCCAGCAGGCTCGGGTCGATGGTGATGCGCTTGACGTCGTGCTTGCACGTCATCACCACTTTCACCAGGCCCGCGCCCGATTCACCCTCCACCTCGATGAAGGCCAGCTCGTCCTGCGCCTTCTTGAGGTTGTCCTGCATCGCCTGGGCTTGCTTCATGAGGCCTGCAAGTTGTCCTTTGTTGAACATGGTGTGGTTTCCTTTGCTTTCTTTCTGGTTGATCGATTCCCACGAAGGGAGAGAGATTCGGTATCCGAGATGCACGGTATTGTGCTGTGCAATGTCAGCGGCCCTCGAAACTGGCACACGCCAATCCAGTGCACTCGTGGAGCTGGCTTTGCCAAGCCACCGAGTGCGTCCCCCTCCCGCGAAGCGAGAGAGGGGGAAGGCGCCGCAGGCGACTCAGGGGGCGCTTCATCTCACGCAGGCTTGATGCTGCCCGGCACGATTCTCGCGCCATAGTCGCGCACCAGCGACTGCACATAGGGGTCGTTGTTCACAATCTCCTCAGCACGGCGCTGGCGCTCGGCCGCGGCAGCGGCATTGCGGCGGGCGGGGCTGTCGATGACGTGGCCCACCTCCACACTGATCTGGGTGGCATGGCCCGCAGCCTCCAGCGCGGCGCGCAGGCGCTCGCGTGCAGTAGGCTGGTTCAGCGACTCACGCTCCACACGCAGCAGCCAGTGGCCTCCGTCGCGCGCCACCAGTTGCGACTGCAGGGCCAGTTCGCGCACCAGGGCGGTAATCGATTCTGCCGCCACCATCTGCTGCACGGTGGCATGCCAGACATCGCCCTCCTCGGTGGGCGTGTAGCGCGCAGAGACGGGCGTGGGCGCAGAAAGCGGCAACGGTTGCAGACGCTCCCCTGGTTCGGGCGATTCACGCACCGGGATTGCTACATATTCAGGAGCGCCTTGCGCTTGCTGAGGTTGCGCTGGACGCTGATTTTGCCCAAATCTCTCGGGCGTACGCACCGGCAGTGCCGTGGCGGCGGAGTTTGCAGGTGATGCAGCACCCGGCTCTTCCGAGCCTGGCCAGGGTGGTGGCTCCGAGGAGTCCACGGATTCGGCGGGTTCTGCAGAAATCTCCGGTGGCAATGCGGGCGAGGCACCTGCTGCAGGCGCTGCGGGAGGCACCGCTGGTGGCACCTGGGGAGCAGGCGCGGGCGTCGGCGCCGTTCGCGCCACGGGGGCTGGCACCGCCACGGCAGCCGCTGCGGGAGCGGCAGAAACCGCTGCTGGTGGGCTGGAAGACGCCGCTTCAGCCCGCGTCAGAGTTTTTTTTTCAGCCGATTCGCCAACGCCGCCAACACCGCTTACAGGCTTGAACGCCAGCAAGCGCAGGAGCACCATGGTCAGTGCCGCGTACTCATCGGGCGCCAGACCCAGTTCACCGCGCCCGTGCAGGCACAGGCTGTAGAGCAGCTGGGTTTCGTCAGCAGGCATCAGCGCGGCAAGACGGGCCGTTTCTGCGGCCTCGGGGTCGTCGGCATCCACGGCGCCTGCCAGCTGCGGCACGGCCTGGAACACCGCCATACGCTGCAGCACGGCGCTCATTTCTTCGAGCGTGGAGGCGGCCGACAGGCCATTGAGACGCAGCGTGTCCGAGGTTTCCACCACGGTCTTGCCGTCGCCCTCGGCCAACGCGCCGATGAGGCGGAACACGTAGGAGCGGTCCACCGCGCCCAGCATCTGGCGCACGGCGGCTTCCTGCAACTGGCCGCTGCCAAAAGCGATGGCCTGGTCGGTGAGCGACAGTGCATCGCGCATGGAGCCCCGCGCGGCGCGCGACAGCAGCCGCAGAGCCTGGGGCTCGGACGATACGTTTTCCGACGCCAGCACCTGCGTGAGGTGGCTCAGGACCGTCTCGGGCGCCATGGGCCGCAGGTTGAACTGCAGACAGCGGCTCAGCACCGTCACCGGCACCTTCTGCGGGTCGGTCGTGGCCAGCACGAACTTGAGGTATTCAGGAGGCTCTTCCAGCGTCTTGAGCATGGCGTTGAACGCCGTATTCGTGAGCATGTGCACTTCGTCGATCATGAAGACCTTGAAGCGGCCCTGCACTGGCTTGTAGACCGCCTGCTCCAGCAGGCTCTGCACCTCATCCACACCCCGGTTCGATGCAGCATCCAGCTCGGTGTAATCCGGGAAGCGACCACTGTCGATATCCGTACAGGCCGAGCACACGCCGCAGGGTGTTGCGGTGATGCCGCCCTGACCGTCGGGCCCCTGGCAGTTGAGCGATTTGGCCAGAATGCGCGACACCGTCGTCTTGCCCACACCCCGCGTGCCTGTGAACAGGTAGGCATGGTGCAGGCGCTGTGTGTTGAGCGCATTGGTGAGGGCCTGCACCACATGCTCCTGCCCCACCATTTCGGTGAAATTGCGGGGGCGGTACTTGCGGGCGAGCACGAGGTAGGACATTCGGCAGATTCTACGGGCTGTGCCGAGTGTCCTTCCAGCGCCCACGGCAGCGGGGCTGTTCAGAAAAGTGCATCCGCATCCGTCGTACAATCGACGGCGACGGGCCTCCTCGCATGGTGAAGCGGCCAACCGGGTCAGGTGGGGAACCAAGCAGCCCTAACTGTGGAGTCAGTGCCGGGGGTAAGGCTCGTCAACTTCTTTTTTTGCGCTGTCGCGCAGCCCCCTCCCATAGGCGACATCCTTCGCGATGTCCTCTTGCCTGGCGAGGCCAGGCCCTTCGCCTCAGGCGCAAGCACCTTTCGTTCAGCGTGTTCAAGTTCCGGCAGCTTGGCGCAGCCAGTGCAGCGCGCCCAACCCCGCCACGCGGCCACTGGCCAAGCTGGCCGTGAGCAGATAGCCCCCGGTGGGCGCCTCCCAATCGAGCATTTCGCCCGCGCAGAACACGCCCGGTAAGGCATGGGCCATGAGGTGCGTGTCCAGCGCCTCAAAAGCCACACCACCGGCGGTGCTGATGGCTTCGTCGATGGGCCGTGTGGCCACGACCGTGATGGGCAGTGCCTTGATGGCGTGTGCCAGAGCCACCGGGTCGTTCATGCCGTCCTTGCCCAGGTGTTCATACAGGATGCCCGCCTTGATGCCATCGAGCCCCAGACGGCTCTTGAGGTGGCTGGACAATGAACGTGATCCGCGTGGATGGCGCACTTCCACCAGCACGCGTTCCGGCGTGTGGTCGGGCAGCAAATCCAGATGAAAAGTGGCATGGCCGTGGGCCTCGATCTCATCGCGCAGCAGGTGCGATGCGGCGTAGACCAGGCTGCCCTCGACGCCTGTCGCTGTGGCCACGAATTCACCTCTGCGGCTGAACGTGCGGCCCTGGCTGTCGGTGAAAGCCAGCGCCACCGTCTTGAAGGGCTGGCCGGCAAAACGCTCGACAAAATGGGGCGTCCAGCCCACAGCGGGAACGGGGGTGCGGCCGATCAGCTCCTGCAAGAACGCGCGGCGCGTCTCACCCGCCGGCGCATCGGCGCGCAGCACGTCAAAACCACAGTTGGAGGGCCGCAGCGGCGCCACAGCCACACCGCGCTGCGCCAGCAGCGGCACCCAGGCACCATCCGACCCCAGGCGTGCCCAGCTGCCGCCGCCCAGCGCCAACACCACCGACCTGGCGGCCACAGGCACCTCGCCCGCAGGGGCTGCAAAACGCAGGGCACCATCGTCCGACCAGCCCAGCCAGCGGTGTCGCATTTGGAACACCACGCCCTGCCCGCGCAGGCGCTGCAACCAGGCGCGCAGCAAGGGCGCGGCCTTCATGTCAGCGGGGAACACGCGGCCGGAGGTGCCCACGAAGGTCTCCACACCCAGGCCTTGCGCCCAGGCCCGGACCTCGGGCCCGCCAAATTCCTGCAGCAAAGGTTCGAGCTGAGGCTGGCGCTCTGCATAGCGGCTGACAAACGGAGCATGGGGCTCGGAATGTGTGAGGTTGAGCCCGCCCTTGCCCGCCAGCAGAAACTTGCGCCCCACCGAAGGCATGGCGTCGAACAGATGAACGGCCACCCCCGCCTGGGCCAGCACCTCGGCCGCCATCAGGCCCGCCGGGCCACCGCCGACGATGGCCACATCGCACCGCAAAGTCCCCATAGGCAGGGCTGGTGCGACGGGTGAATCGGAAGGAGAAAGGGTGTGAGACACGGGAGAACCTTGCTAAAAATGGGGGCGTTGCGCGGGTTGGAAGCCCTGGGTGCGGGTCAAAACAAAGAGCCTTGCGCAGAATCTGCAGGCCCCGGCGCGGGGCGTGGACGCTCGGGCTTTGCCGGGGCATCCGGCGCAGCGGGGGCGAGAGTATGCCCGACGGCGGCAAGGGTGGGCCCGCCCCCTGCCCGCACCAAACGCCCATCGCCTGTGAGAAAGGCCGCGTGCACGGCCTCGCCCGGCATCAGGGCCTGTACGGCTTCTTGGTAGCGCTGCAGTTGCGCCACCAGCGCTTGCTGGCGCTGAGGCTGGGCGGCGCTTTTGTAGTCGAGCACCCACCAGCCTGCCACGGCATCATCTGCAGACAGGGCACGGCGTAGCACCAGCCGGTCGATGCGCAGGCTTTGACCCTGGTAATGCAGCGGGGCTTCGTTGATGGCGGTCTGCACCTGCTCCGGGTCCCACGCCCAGGCGCCCTCCCCGGCCAGGATGCCCTGTGCCATGCGGGCTGCCAACTCGGCCGCTGCAGGGGCAATGTCGTGGTCGCTGGCCAGCCGGGCGATGCGCGCAGCAGGCCAGCCGTGGGCGCGCAGGTCGGCCAGCGGAGCACCGGCCACACCGGCCTGCTCCAGCAGCTGGTGCATGGCATCACCCTGGCGTGACAGGGGGGTGGACTCCGCGTCGCCAGGCATGGCAACGGGCGTAGCACTGGTGGGGTCGGCGGCTGCAGCACCCGGTTTGGTACGGGCGCTTTGCAGGGCTTCGGGCAGGGGGTGCAGCGCGGCGATGGTGAAGGTGTCGGGGGTCGCACCGGCTCCAGCGGAAAGCGCAGGGGCCGTGCCCGTGTCCACCTCTGTCACCAGTGGTGCCAGTCGGTTCCACCAACTGCCCGGCGCCGAATTGCTGGGCAACACGGACGACAGCGCCAGGCAATGTTTGGCGCGCGTCATGGCCACGTAGAGCATGTTCAGCTCCTCGCGGCTGCGGGCCTGCTGCTCGGCGGCCAGCGCGCCTTCTGCGCTGGGCGGCGGGTTCGATTCGCTGGCCAGAAAGACGAAGGCCGACGGCACGGCCTGCTCGCCAGGCCAGTCCACCAGCACGCCCATGGTCTCGGCTTTTTGCGGGCGGGTGTCGGTGTCAAGCAGCAGCACGCAGTCGGCCTCCAGCCCCTTGGCGCCGTGCACCGTCAGCAGGCGAACGGCCTGCGCATCGGCCCGGCCGGGGGCGCGCACGCCGCCCTTCTTCATGGCCCGCACAAACGCATAGGGCGTGAGGTAGCGGCCGCCATCGTGCTGCAGCGATGCCGCCAGCAGCGCGCGCAGGTTGGCCTGCACTGCCTGGCGCTGGGTGACCGGGGCGGCGGCGGCAAAGCGGGCCAGCACATCGCCATGTTCGTAGATGGCATGCAGCGCATCGTGCGGCGGCAGGCCACTCACCCAGTCTTGGTATTGAATCAAAACAGGCCCCAGCGCTTTCAAATCAGGCGCAAGCAGCTCACTTTTTAATAGCAAATCAAACCAACTGCAGCCCGCATGTTCCGGCTGGCGGCGCAGCACGGCCAAGGCCACCAGGGCGTCGTCGCCCAGGCTGAAAAGGGGCGACTTGAGCGCGCGGGCCAGCGACAGGTCGTGGGTGGGCGAGACCAGTACATCCAGCAGCGCCACCATGTCCTGCACCTCGGGCGCGTCGAACAGGTCGGCCTTTTCGGGCTGCACACAGGGCAGGTGCAGGGCACGCAGGGCGTCTTGCATGCTGGCCAGGCGATCGCGCTTGCGGGCCAGCACCAGCACCTCTTTGGGTAGCGTGCCGGCGGCAATCTGCGCAGCCACCCAGGCGGCGGCCTGCGTGCACTCGCGCATGCGCTGGGTTTCTTCGGCCTCGTGGCGGGGTTCGGTCAGGCTGTCGCGCCAGGCCAGGGGGTCACGGTCTGCGCCTTGGCTGTCGTCGTCCGCATCGGTGATGGCGGGCAGGCGCAGCAACTGGCCGGGGTGTTTCGATTCGGTGGTGTGGTCGCGGAAGCCAGTGGTCTCGTTCTGCGCCTGGGCCTGGCCCATGACGGCGTTGACCGCGGCAATCACGCCCTGTGCGTTGCGGCGCGTGTGGTCGCAGCTGAGCAGGTCGCCGCGCAGCCCATCACGCATAAAGGCCTGCGCGGCGATGAACACCTGCGGCTCGGCGCGGCGAAAGCGGTAGATGCTCTGCTTGGGGTCGCCCACGATGAATACGCTGGGCGCGGCAGACCCGCCGCCCGAGCCCGCATAGCCTGACAGCCACGCGTGCAGCGCCTGCCACTGCAGCGGGTTGGTGTCCTGGAACTCATCGACCAGCAGGTGGCGAATGCGGGCATCGAGCCGCTCCTGCACCCAGCCGCTGAGCACCGGGTCGGCCAGCATGACCAGGGCGGTGCGCTCCACATCGTTCATGTCCACCCAGCCGTGCTGCTGCTTGACGGCCACAAACTGCGCAATCAGGCAGCGCGCCAGCCGGGCCATGCGCTGCTGGTGCTGCCAGGCCTCGTGCTGGCGGCGAGCTGTGAGCAGGCGCTGCAACTCGGGCTCGGCCTCCTGCGCGGCGGGGAACTTCTCCAGGTTCTTGGAGAGGCGGTCTTCCTTGGCCACAAACATCGCTTTGCGCAGCATGTCCAGGCGCTGGTTCAGGTCGGAGCAGCCCAGCGCGTCGATGATGGCGTCCGCCGCCTTCTGCGGGGTCTTGTTGGCCTCTGCGCCCAGGGCGCTGGCGCGGCTGCGCCAGCGTTGAAGAGCAGCTTCGGTCTGCAAAGCATCGGCCGGCTCTGCCAACGCGGCCAGTTCGGGGTAGGCCTGCTGGAACGGCGGCACCGAGGCATCCACCACACCTGCCGCGTCGGCCAGATCGAACTCCACCCGCTTGGCCAGCGCCGCTGCCAGGGCCTTGTGCGTTTGCGAGCGGCCGTGGCGGGCCACCACGGCTTCGTAGTCGGCGCGCAGGCTGGCGCTGTCGGCAACGGTCTGCAAGAACGGGGGCCACACCTCGCGCACGGCCTCGGCATCGTCTTCCAGCAGCTCAAAGTGTGCGGGCAGGCCCTGTTGCTGCAGCAACGCCAGCGGGGCTGTGCCCAGCAGCGCGGCAAACCAGCTGTGGAAAGTGCGGATTTGCACCGGGCGGCCCGCTTCGAGTAGCTGGCGGTATAGATTTTGTAGCGCCTCGCGCTTGTCCAGTGCGCCCTGGGGGCTGATTCCCCTTGCAATCAGCTCGGCCGTCAGTTCTTCCAGCGGCTTGTGGCTGAACTGCTCCAGCCACTCCTGCAAACGCTGGCGCATCTCCCCGGCCGCCTTCTTGGTGAAGGTGATGGCCAGGATTTCGTGCGGCGCGCAGCCATCGAGCAGCGCCCGCAGCATGCGCGAAACCAGCATCCAGGTCTTGCCCGCACCGGCGCAGGCCTCCACCGCCACGCTGCGTGCGGGGTCGCAGGCAATGGCATAGAAGGCCTCGCGCGAGACGGGGCGGCCGTTGTGTTCGTAGGCGGCCTGGGTGGGTTGTGGAATGCTGACGGTCATGGCGTCTCTTGCGCGGGCAACGCCTGTTCAGCGTCCGCCCAGTAGTCTTTGCGGCACAGTCCGCGGACGGCGCAGAACTCGCACACCGAGCCCTCGCCCAGCGCGGGCAGCGGCGCACCGGCGGCGATGCGGGCCATGTCGTGCTGGATGCCTTCAACCAGCACATCGCGCAGGTGCACCACTTCGTCCTGTTCGTGCATTTGCGTCTCGCCGCGCTCGCCCACGTTGACGTAGGCAGCGCGCAGGGTGTCGTGGCTCAGCAGGGCGGCGTAGAAGGCCAGTTGCGTGTCCTCCGCTCCGCTCTTGATGCGCTGGCGGGTCACGCTGTCGCTTTCGGTTTTGTAGTCAATGACCAGCACCGTGGGCTCGCCGGTGGACGAGATGCCATCGATGCGGTCGAGGGTGCCGACCAGCTCCAGGTCGCCCAGCGGCTGGCGCGCCTTGACCTCGGCCTGGCGGAAGCTGGCGCCCTGCTGCTCATGGCCCGCCAGCCATTGCAGGTAGCCATCGCGCAGCTGCGCCCAGCCGGCGGCAAAGGGCAGGAAGTCGCCGTCTTGCAACCGCTGCTCGCGGGTGACGGCCTCGGCGGCGGCGTCCATGCGGGCGCGGCGCTCCTCCGCGTGGTCGGTCGGGTCGGCCAGCAACGCCTCGTGAAAGTGCTGCAGCACGGCGTGCAGCCAGGTGCCAAAGTCGCGCTTGTCCACCTCGGCGTCCAGTTCGTCGGCCTCGCGCAGGCCCAGCTGGCGCTGTGCAAAGAAGCGGTACGGACAATGGCGCAGGTCGGAATACGCGGTAGAGGACAGGTGCGCCACCGGCAACGCCTGGCCCACGGGCTGGGGACGCAGTGTGGGGGTGGCGGCCACTGCACGGGCCGCACGGTCGTCCGTGCCGGGTGTAGCGGCGCCATCCAGTTGCAGGGCCAGCACCAGGGCGCTAGCCAACAGGGGCTCGCCGCCCTCGTCGCCGGTGCGCCACAGCACGTCCACCACGGGCGTGCGCAGGGCGTGGGCCCAGGCGGCCCGCTGGGCGGCCTCCAGCGACTGGCGTGTGGGCAGGCCCCAGGCCTCGCGCTGAGCCTGCGACCAGTCGCCCGCAGGCTCCGGCGCGGCTTGCAAACGCTTTTCATCGCAGCCCGGCAGCACGGCGGCGGCAAAGGGGCGAGCCAGCAGTTGCGGCAGGGGCACCACCACCACGGGCGCATCGGCGGCCTGCGCGGCCACGTAGCGCCCGGCTTCGAGCACGTCCTTGGACCATCGGGTGAATTCGGCCAGCGCCATGCGGCGGCCTGCGCTGTCGCCCCAGCCGTCCAGCTCGGCCTGCTGGCCGTCTTGCAGGCGCAGGGCGGCCAACACGCGCATGCCAGCCGGGTCAGCCAAGAGGCCCTGCCACTGGCCCGCCTGCTCCAGCACGGCGCGCAGGGCGGGCAGCCACTGCGCCAGCGGGCGCGCGGCGCGCAGGGATTCGCGCCAGGCCTCCACCGTGGCCACGGTGCGGGCCAGGTGGGGCTGCGCGCTCAGGTCGCGGGCTGCGGCGGCGCTCCAATGCTGTACCACACCCTTTCGCAGCCATTGCTCCAGGCGGTTGACCTCACCCGACATCAGCGCGGGAGTGTGTTTGATCCAGTCCAGCACCTCGTTGGACGAGGCATTCCACGCTGCGGCCTGCAGCGCCGCCATGACCCGTGAGGCGGCGCGCGTGGTGGAAAGAATCCAACCGCTTTCATCGCGCACCAGCACCCCGCTGCTGTCCAGATGGGCCAGCACGCGGCGGATCAAGGCCCGGTCAGTCGCAGCCAGCGCCACGGGCACCCGGCCATCGCGGACATGGGCCAACACGCAGGCGGCGGCGCGGTGGGCTTCGTCTTCGGCATCGGTGGCTGCGTGCAGAGCGCGTTTTGGCGGCGCGGGAGCTTCATCGACCAATGCTGGCAGCGCAACACAAGCCCCCTGCTCGCCCCAATGGGCCAGCAGGGCCTGGGGGAGCGCGTCGGACTGAAAGCCTTCGAGCACCACCAGCACATCCACCGCCGCGCGCACACCGGGCTCGAACAGCACATCGGTGGCGTGACGCGAGGCCAGCACCCATTCCAGCGCCAGGCGCGCCACCAGGGCCTCGTAATGCAGGCTGCTGCCCTCGTCGGCGGTGGCCAGCAGTTTGCGGGCCTCGTCGCCCCAGGCGGCGCGCTGCGCGGGGGGCACAGCGGCCACGGCGGGGGCCAGTTGGGCGACGGCTTCCTGCAAGGGCGTGGCCAGCATCTCGCGCTGGGCGCCCTGCCCCACACGATCGAGCAAGGCGCGGGCCGTGAGGGTGTCGCGCGCCACGTCGCCCGCAAAGTCGTCGGCCGAAGGCTCAAACACCTGCAACTGGCGGGCCCAGTTGCGGGTGGTTTCAAAGCGCGGCGCAAAGCCTTGCGGAAACTGCAGCGCCCAGTGGCGCTGGGCCCAGGGCATGAGCTGGGCGTAAGGCACCAGCACCACGGTGCGCGCCAAATGGGCGCCATGGGCCTGGGCATGTGCGGCAACCTGGGCCAGAGCACGTTGCCACAAGGCGGTGCTGGCGACAGCAAACCCACTGGTTTGATCGCTTTTCGCTATGACTGTCATAGCGTCGCAAGGCCCGGCCACACCGGTGAACGTGGGATTGGTTTCTGTCACAATGCCCAGACTTTAAACGTACACCGGTCACAACCCGCTCAAAATCAAGGAATCCGCCATGGCCAGCGAACTCATCAAACATGTCTCTGACGCCAGCTTTGAAGCCGACGTGCTGCAACCCGGCTCCGCCGTGCTGGTGGACTACTGGGCCGAATGGTGCGGCCCCTGCAAAATGATTGCCCCCATCCTGGACGAAGTGGCAGGCACCTACCAGGGCAAGCTGCAGATCGCCAAGATGAATGTGGACGAAAACCGCGAGATCCCCGCCAAGTTCGGCATTCGCGGCATTCCCACACTGATGCTGTTCAAGGACGGCCAGCTGGCCGCCACCAAGGTCGGCGCCATGAGCAAGGCACAACTGACCGCCTTCATCGATCAGCAACTGGCCTGATCCGCACCCACAACCCCGCGCCTGCCCATGCACGCGGGGTTGTTTGTTTTCACGACACCACTTGCAGCGCCAGACACAGACCGAATTCGGATCCCGTGAATCTCCCGCTTTTTTTCCTGTCATAATTCCTTCAGATCACCGGCCTGCACGCATTGGCAGCCGGACCGAGATCCCCGGCGAGCCAGACCTGCAAACAGCAGCCCATCTGGCACCAGCCCTCCTCCCCCAAGATTCATACCAGCTCCGCCAAGGAGTCATTCCATGCACTTAAACGAACTCAAGGCACTGCACGTGTCTGAAGTCCTGAAGCAAGCCGAAGAACTCGAAATCGAAAATACCGGTCGCATGCGCAAGCAGGAGCTGATGTTTGCGATCATCAAGAAGCGGGCCAAGACCGGGGAACAAATCATTGCCGATGGCGTGCTGGAAATTTTGCCCGACGGTTTCGGCTTCCTGCGCAGCCCGGACACGAGCTTTACCGCCAGCACGGACGACATCTACATCAGCCCGAGCCAGGTGCGCCGTTTCAATCTGCACACCGGCGACATGATCGAAGGTGAAGTCCGCACACCCAAAGACGGCGAGCGCTACTTCGCCCTGAACAAGCTCGACTCCGTCAACGGCGGCCCGCCGGAGCAGAACAAGCACAAGGTGATGTTCGAGAACCTGACGCCCCTGTTCCCCAAGGAACAGATGAAGCTGGAGCGCGACTTCAAGGGCGAAGAAAACATCACAGGCCGCATCATCGACATCATTGCGCCCATCGGCCGTGGCCAGCGCGCGCTGATCGTCGCCCCGCCCAAGAGCGGCAAGACGGTGATGATGCAGCACATCGCCCACGCCATCACGGCCAACAACCCCGACGTGCACCTGATGGTGCTGCTGGTGGACGAGCGCCCTGAAGAAGTGACCGAAATGCAGCGCACGGTGAAGGGCGAGATCATCGCCTCCACCTTCGACGAGCCCGCCGCCCGCCACGTGCACGTGGCCGAGATGGTGATCGAGCGCGCCAAGCGCCTGGTCGAGCTGAAGAAGGACGTGGTCATCCTGCTGGACTCCATCACCCGCCTGGCGCGCGCCTACAACAACGTCGTGCCCTCCAGCGGCAAGGTGCTTTCGGGCGGTGTGGACGCCGCCGCACTGCAGCGCCCCAAGCGCTTCTTCGGCGCCGCCCGCAAGGTCGAAGAAGGTGGCTCGCTTACCATCATCGCCACCGCGCTGGTCGATACCGGCAGCCGCATGGACGAAGTGATCTTTGAAGAGTTCAAGGGCACCGGCAACTGCGAAATCCACCTGAACCGCCGCCTGTACGAAAAGCGCGTGTTCCCCGCCATCGAACTCAACAAGAGCGGCACCCGCCGCGAAGAACTGCTGCTGGCGCCCGAGATCCTGCAAAAGACCCGCATCCTGCGCCAGTTCATGTACAACATGGACGAGATCGAATCGATGGAGCTTATGATCAAGAACATGAAGGCCACCAAGACCAATGTGGACTTCTTTGACATGATGCGAAGAGGAGGGTGACAGCCCCCTGAGGCGCTTTCGCGCCTTCCCCCCTTCTCTCGAATTGCTACGCAATTTGGGAAGGGGGCCGCCGCCAGCGCGGCGGGGCGGCCCTTGCGCGGCGGTTCTGGCCAGGGCCTTGCCAGTTTCAGCCGTTACGGGCCGTCGCGAAAATGCCATCAAACCGCCTGTGCAATAATAGAGGGCTTTTTCTGCGGAAAGTACGTTGGATGTTCCACGGCGCAAAGGTTGCTCCGGGTTCAGCGCGGCTCCCGCACTTGACAAGGATTGATCATGAAAGAAGGCATTCACCCCAACTACCGCGAAGTCCTGTTCTCGGACCTGTCCAACGGCTTCAAGTTCGTGACCCGTTCCTGCGTGAACACGAAGGAAATGGAAACCTTCGAAGGCAAGGAATACCCGCTGTTCAAGCTGGATACGTCTTCTGAATCGCACCCCTTCTACACCGGTACGCAAAAGTCGGTGGACAACATGGGTGGCCGCGTGGAGCGCTTCCGCAACCGTTTCGGCAAGACCGCAGCGAAGTAATTCGCGCTTGCGTTCCCGCCAAAAAGGCAGCCCGGGCAACCGGGCTGCCTTTTTCCGTTGGTTTTGCCCTTATTCTCGGTGGCTTCGCTTTGCCGCCCTCTGACGCGTGAATCCACCGACCCCCGCCATCGTTACCCAGAACGCTGTCAGTCCCCTGCCACGCTGGGCACTGGTACTGCTGTGTATTGCCTATGTCGTGCCCGGCTTCGTGGGGCGCGACCCGTGGAAAAGTGCGGATGTCACGGCGTTTGGCTACATGCTGGAGCTGGCCCACGGGCACACGCCCTGGCTGAGCCCCCTGCTGGGCGGCATGCCCCCTGAAACCGAGGGACTGCTGCCGTACTGGCTGGGCGCTTGGGCAATTCAGCTGGCGCCCCAGTGGGTTTCTGCCGAGATGGCGGTGCGCCTACCCTTCGCACTCCTGCTGGTCATCACCCTCATTGCCACGTGGTACGCCGTCTACTACCTTGCCCGAAGCCCCGGCGCCCAGCCTGTGGCCTTTGCCTTTGGGGGCGAAGCCAATCCACCCGACTACGCCCGCGCCATTGCCGATGGCGGGTTGCTGGCCTTGATTGCCTGCCTGGGCCTCGCGCAGCTCTCGCATGAGGTCACCAGCTATCTGGTGCAGCTCAGTTGCACGGCGCTGATCTTCTTTGCGGTTGCAGCCATGCCCCACCGCACCGTAGCCCCTGCCGTGGCGCTGGCCGCAGGCATGGTGGGGCTCACGCTGGCAGGCGCTCCGGCGCTTGCAGCATTGCTGGGACTGGGCAGCATGGTGGTGGTGGTGTATGCGCCAGGCAGCCAGACAGACCATCGCCTGCGCTGGGCCCTGGCCCTCGGGGCAATCACGTTGGCAGCGGCGCTGATCGCCTGGGGGCTCGATCTCTGGCGCTGGCGAATTGTGGATTCCGGCTCAGGCGGCAAAGAGTGGCAGAGCCTGGCGCGGCTGCTGCTGTGGTTTGGATGGCCCGCCTGGCCCCTGGCCCTGTGGACGCTATGGCGCTGGCGCAAGCAGATCATCAGCCGCCAGGGGCACAGGCACCTGCTGCTCCCGCTGTGGTTCTCGGCAGTCTCCATTGCCGCCACCATCACCACCCAACCTGCAGACAGGGCCCTCCTGCTCGGTCTGCCGGCCCTGGCGGCCCTGGCAGCGTTTGCACTGCCCACGCTGCGGCGCAGTGTGGGGGCGCTGATCGACTGGTTCACGCTGCTGTTCTTCACCGTTTCTGCGCTGGCGATCTGGGTGATCTGGATTGCCATGCAAACGGGCGTTCCCGCCAAGCCTGCAGCCAATGTGGCCAAGCTGGCCCCTGGTTTTGTGCCGCAGTTTTCCGCACTGGCGCTGGTCGTGGCCCTGGCGGCCACCGTGGGCTGGTGCAGCCTGGTGTGGTGGCGCGCCGCGCGCAACCGGGCGCCCATCTGGAAGAGCCTGGTGCTGCCAGCCAGCGGCGCCGCGCTGGGCTGGCTGCTGCTGATGACTTTGTGGTTACCGCTACTGGACTACGCCCGCAGCTATCGCCCCCAGGTTCGCAGTGTGATGGCCGCACTGGGCCCATCCCCGGGCTGTGTGCAGACGGTAGGGTTGAACCGTGCCCAGGTGGCGGCTCTGCAGTACCACGGTGGCCTCTCGCTTCAGAGGGCGGGCCTGCAGGACGAGTGCGACTGGCTGGTGGCTGACATCGCCTCCTGGCCTCCGTCCGAGCGCATGGTGAATGTGGCGCGCTGGGAAGCCCGGGCCACCATTCCACGCCCCACTGACAAGAACGATCACCTCCTGGTGTTTCACCGTGCGGGGCCTGCACGCTGATGCCCGAATGATGCCGGAGTAATGTCGGAGCTTTCGACCATCTCGCGCCACGCCATCACGGTGCTGGCCGGGCAACTGGCGGTGATGGCGTTTGGCGTGACAGACACCATCGTCGCCGGGCGCCATGGAGAAGCCTCGCTGGCGGCACTCTCGGTGGGCAGCGCCATCTTCATCAGCGTGTATGTGGCGCTGATCGGCGTGCTGCAGGCGCTGCTTCCGGTGTGGGCCGAGTTGCGCGGCGCCCGGCAGACCGACAGCCTGGGCCGGTCTCTGCGGCAGTCGCTGTACCTGTGCTGCGCGGCCTCGCTGGTGGGCATGTCCATACTGCTGTCCCCCGCACCTCTGCTGCGCTGGACCGAGGTGCCGTCAGCCCTGCGCACCGAGGTGGAGAGTTACCTGGCCGTGCTGGCCCTGGCACTGCCGCCTGCCCTGCTTTTTCGCATCTACAGCACCTTGAACCAGGCCCTGGGCCGCCCCAAGCTGGTGACCTGGCTGCAAGTGGGCTCGCTGTTCATCAAGCTGCCACTGTCGATCTGGTTCACCTTTGGCGGCGCAGGGCTGCCTGCGCAAGGCGTGGTGGGATGCGCGTGGGCCACCCTGGTGGTCAACGGCAGCATGCTTGCGCTGGCCATATGGCTGCTGCGCACGCAGGACATCTATGAACCCCTGCGCATCTGGCGCCGTATGGAGCCCCCGCACTGGCCCACCATTGCGGGCTTTGCCCGCCTGGGCATCCCGGCCGGGCTGGCTGTGATGGTGGAGGTGACGTCGTTCACGCTGATGGCGTTGTTCATTGCACGCCAGGGCACCACCGCATCGGCGGCGCACCAGATCGCAGCCAATGTGGCGGCTGTGCTCTACATGGTGCCGCTGTCGCTGGCCATCGCCACCAGTGCCCGCGTCAGCTACTGGCTGGGCGCTGGTGATCCAGCATGCGCGCGCAAGGTGGTTTTTATAGGTTTTAGGCTTTCAGCGCTTATTGGCATTGCGCTAGAAGCTATATTATTGATAGCAAATAATCACATTGGCGGTTTGTATTCCACCAACACCGGCGTGGTGGCCCTGACGGGCGGGGTCATCGTGTGGGTCGCTGCGTACCACGCAGCCGATGCACTGCAGACGCTGTGCGTGTTTGTATTGCGCTGCTACCGCATCACCGTGGCGCCGCTGGTGGTGTATTGCGTGTTGCTGTGGGGTGCGGGTTTGGGGGGCGGCTACCTGCTGGCCTACCGGGGCCTGGGGCCTTGGGCAGCGGAGCCATCGCCCACACCCTTCTGGGCCGCAAGCGCTGCGGCGCTGTGGTTCACTGCGGCGCTGTTCCTGGCCATGCTGTGGCGTGCAGTCAGACCGGCAGCGAAAACCCGCGCAACCGGTTCGCGGGGAAGGTGACCGAGAACACCGAGCCCTTGCCCAGCGTGCTGGCAATGTCCAGCGTGGCGCCGTGCCGCTGCAGCACATGCTTGACGATGGCCAGCCCCAGGCCGGTGCCACCGGTCTCGCGGGAGCGGCTGCGGTCCACGCGGTAAAAGCGCTCTGTCAAACGCGGAATGTGTTCGGGTGCGATTCCCGGGCCTGTATCCTGCACTGAGAAAACTGCGCAGCCATCTTCCATGCGGTGCCACGCCACCGTGATCACCCCACCCGCAGGCGTGTAGCGCACCGCATTGCTGATGAGGTTCGACAATGCGCTTTGCAACTCGGTGGGCACGCCTGCAATGTCGCCCTCGGCATGCAACGCGTCCTTCGACGGAAACACCATGACATGCTGGCGCGGCTGGTTTTGCGAGAGCACGGCCGACAGCGCACGCCCCTCCTCCTCGCACCGCTGCATGAGCGCCTGCACGGGCGTCCACTCCGCCATCCCCGGTGGCGGACTGCCCTCCAGGCGCGACAGGGTCAAAAGGTCTTGCACCACACTTTGCATGCGCAGCGCCTGCTGAGCCATCATGCCCAGGTAGCGCGAGCGCTCGTCGGCACTCAGGGGCAAGGTCTGCAGCGTTTCGACAAAACCGGTCAGCACCGTCAGGGGCGTGCGGATCTCATGGGACACATTCGCCACGAAGTCGCGCCGCATGGCCTCGGCCTGCTCCAGCGCCGTGACATCGCGCGACAGCAGCAGAGTGCGCCCGTCGCCATAGGGGTGCAGATGCACCGAGATGCGCACCGGCCGCGATGGCGTACTGAATCGCCCCTCCAGCACCACGTCGTGGTTGAAATCCTGGGCGGCATAGTAGGCCGTGAACTCGGGGTCGCG
Organism: Acidovorax sp. sif0632; assembly: GCF_019218805.1. NCBI lineage: Bacteria > Pseudomonadati > Pseudomonadota > Betaproteobacteria > Burkholderiales > Comamonadaceae > Acidovorax > Acidovorax sp. sif0632. The sequence goes on from NZ_JAHUWW010000003.1 coordinate 687,541, forward strand.
CACCAGGTTGCCGATCGACTGCATCACATCGCGCTGGGCGTCAAAGCCGAACTGGCTGGCGGCCATCTGGTTGCACCACTCGATGCGGCCTTGCGCATCCAGCAGCACCACCCCATTGGGCGTGGCCTGCAGCGCGGCCAGGATCTCCTGCAGCCGGTCCTGGCTGTCGCGGATCTGGGTCTCCTGTCTGCGCAAAAGGCGCCGCGCACGGTCTGCCGCCTCACCCCAGATGCCGCGCATGGCCGGGACTTCGGACAGGTCACCCGTGCGCAGCCAGCGCAGCACACGCGCGCCACGCAGCAGATCCCAGACAAACCAGGCCCACGCCGCCAGGGCGGCGCCCAGGGCTGCGCCCCAGGGACCACCCTGCCACCATCCCAGCCCGCCACCCGCTATCTGCCAGAGCAGGAAATACGAAATACGCCACAGCATGCGGTCAGCAACGCCTTCTCAGAAAAACAGGGGCGCATCCTGTGCGCCCCATCGACAACATCAGGCCCGCGCCCTCAGCACCTGTTCACTCTATCGCTGAAGATCATCACCAGCCTCTCAGGCCTGCAACTGCACCTGGGGCTGGGCGGTGAGCCGGTAGCCCGCGCCACGCACGGTTTCCACCATCACGGAGGCGGCGCCCAGGGCTTCGCGCAGCCGCTTGACGTGCACATCCACTGTGCGCTCCTCGATGAAAACATGGTCACCCCACACCTTGTCGAGCAATTGCGAGCGGCTGTGTACACGTTCGGCGTGTTTCATGAGAAAGTGCAGCAGCTTGAACTCGGTGGGGCCCACCTTGAGCGGCTGCCCCTGGAAGGTCACGCGGTAGGTCCCGGCGTCGAGCACCAGCTCGCCAATGGTCACGCTGTCGCTGACCTGCTCGGGAGCACGACGGCGCAGCACGGCACGGATCCGCGCCAGCAGCTCCTGCGTGGAGAACGGCTTGGTGATGTAGTCGTCGGCACCCGCATCGAGCCCAGCGATCTTGTCGGGTTCATCGCCCCGGGCCGTCAACATCAGGATCGGGATCGGCTTGGTGCGGCTGTCCGCACGCCACTTGCGTGCCAGCGACAAGCCGCTTTGCCCCGGCAGCATCCAGTCGAGCAGGATGACATCCGGCAGCACGGCATCCAGCTCGCGCTGGGCCGAGTCACCGTCTTCCGCCCAAAAGGGCTGGAATCCGTTGTGGCGTAGATTGACTGCAATCAACTCGGCAATCGCAGGTTCGTCCTCAACGATGAGGACGCGTGGGAGCTTTCTCATAGTTTTGCCAAAGCTCTTTTTTTACAGAACGGCTGACTCGATCTCATCGAGGGCAGTGTGGCGCACATCCTTGCCCTTGACCAGATAGATGATCAACTCAGCCACGTTCTTGGAATGGTCGCCGATGCGCTCAATCGCCTTGGCCAGGAACAGCAGGTCCAGGCTGGGGGAGATGGTGCGCGGGTCTTCCATCATGTAGGTGATGAGCTTGCGCACGAATCCATCGAATTCCTTGTCGATCAGGTCGTCTTCCTTGAGGATGGCCACCGCCGCCTTGACGTCCAGGCGCGCAAAAGCATCCAGCGTCTTGCGCAGCAGGCCCGACGCCAGCTCGGCTGCCGTGCGCAGGTCGCTCGACGGCAGCGAGCGAGGTGCACCACTCTCGATGATGGAGCGCACCATACGGGCCATCTTGTTGGCCTCATCACCCATGCGTTCGAGGTTGGCTGTGGCCTTGGAGAAGGCCAGCAGCAGGCGCAGGTCGCGCGCCGTCGGCTGACGGCGCGCGATGATGGACGACAGCTCCTGGTCGATCTCGACTTCCATCGCATTGATACGGGTTTCCATCGAGGCCACGGTCTCCACGGCCTCCAGGCTGAACTGCGACAGGGCGTACACCGCCTGGCGAATCTGCGATTCCACCAGGCCACCCATCTCCATCACACGGGCGGAGACGCTGTTGAGTTCGCTGTCGAACTGGGACGAGAGGTGTTTATCGGGCATCTGCTGTCTCCTTAGCCGAAACGGCCGGTGATGTAGTCTTCGGTTTCCTTGCGCTCGGGCTTGAAGAAGATCTGCTCGGTGGCACCGAACTCGATCATTTCGCCCAGGTACATGTAGGCCGTGTAGTCGCTGCAGCGGGCAGCCTGCTGCATGTTGTGCGTCACGATGGCAATCGTGTAGTCGTGCTTGAGTTCGTCGATCAGCTCTTCGATCTTGGCAGTGGACAGCGGGTCCAGCGCCGAGGTGGGTTCGTCAAGCAGCAGCACAGAAGGCTTGACCGCCACGCTGCGTGCAATGCAAAGGCGCTGCTGCTGTCCGCCGGAGAGCGACAAACCGCTTTGGTGCAGCTTGTCCTTCACCTCGGTCCACAAGGCGGCCTTGGAGAGCGCCCATTCCACGCGGTCGTCCATCTCGCTTTTGCTCAGGCTTTCGTAGAGCTTCACACCGAAGGCGATGTTGTCGTAGATGGACATGGGAAACGGCGTGGGTTTCTGGAACACCATGCCGATGCGGGCGCGCAGCAGGTTGATGTCCTGCTTGGGGTCCAGGATGTCCTGGCCGTAGAAGTTGATGGTGCCTTCGGCACGCTGGCCCGGGTACAGGCTGTACATGCGATTCAAAGTCCGCAGCAGGGTGGACTTGCCACAGCCCGAGGGGCCAATGAAAGCAGTCACCTTGTGCTCGGCAATGTTGAGGCTGACGTTGCGCAGCCCCTGAAACTTGCCATAGAAGAAGCTGAGGTTGCGAAGTTCCAGCGCATTCTTGCTGGGGGTGACGGTAGCGGTGGCGTTCATTGTCAAATCCTGAAAATGGAGGCTGTCTGGGTGGTGTCTGCGTAATGGGCCGACAGGTCAGGCACGGCTCTTCTCGCGCAGGAAAACCCGCGCCACGATGTTGAGGATCAACACCGACAACGTGATGAGCAAAGCCCCACCCCAGGCCAGGCGCACCCAGTTTTCGTAAGGGCTCAGGGCAAACTGGAAGATCACCACCGGCAGGTTGGCCATGGGGGCATTCATGTTGGTACTGAAGAACTGGTTGTTGAGCGCCGTGAACAACAGCGGCGCAGTCTCGCCGCTGATGCGGGCCACAGCCAGCAGCAGGCCCGTCATCACGCCACTGCGCGCAGCACGCAGGGTGACCATGGTGGACACTTTCCAGCGTGGTGCACCCAGTGCAAAAGCAGCCTCGCGCAGACTGCCGGGCACCAGGCGCAGCATGTTCTCGGTGGTACGGACCACCACCGGTACGGCGATCAGCGACAAGGCCAGGCTACCGGCCCAACCTGAGAAGTTGCCGACCGTCGCCACGGCAATGGCATAGACGAACAGGCCCAGCACGATGGAGGGCGCGGACAGCATGATGTCGGTCACAAAGCGGGTGAGTTCAGCCGTCTTGCTCTGGTCGCCGTATTCCGCTAGGTACACGCCAGCCAGTACACCAATCGGTGTGGATACCAGCACGGTAAAACCCACCATCATGAGGCTACCGACGATGGCATTGGCCAGCCCGCCGCCTTCCGATCCGGGTGCCGGCGTGGACTGGGTGAACATGTTCCAGTCCAGCGCAGCAAAGCCGTTGGACAGCAGCACGCTCAGGATCCAGAGCAGCACGAACAGACCCAGCACCATCGCCCCCAAGGAAAGGGTTAGCCCGATGGCGTTGGAGCGCTGGCGCTTTTTGTAGAGTTGTTGGTTGAATTCCATGGAGCTTGTCTCAAAAGAGGTTCATGGTCAGGGCGTGAGGACTCAAAGGCCCTTGGCCTTTTCAGCACGCAGCATCAGGATCTTGGCGGCCGAAAGCACCACGAAGGTGATCACGAACAGCAGGAAACCCAGCGCGAACAACGTGGAAAGATGGAAGTCAGCCGCCTCGCCGAACTCGTTGGCCAGCGTAGAGGCAATCGAGGTTCCCGGCGAAAAGAGGGATGTCGGCATGCGGTTGGCGTTGCCGATCACAAAGGTCACAGCCATGGTCTCCCCCAGAGCGCGACCCAGGCCCAGCATGATTCCGCCTATAACGCCCTTCTGGGTGTAAGGCAGCACCACGCGGCGCACCACTTCCCAGGTCGTGCAGCCCAGGCCATAGGCAGACTCGCGCAGGATGGGCGGAACAATCTCGAACACGTCGCGCATCACTGCCGCCACAAACGGCAGCACCATGAACGCGAGCACGATACCGGCCGCCAGGATGCCAAAGCCGTTGGTGCTGCCGCCAAACAGAAAGCCCACCAGCGGCATGGAGCCCAGCAGCTTTTGTACCGGCATCTGGAAGTAATCGGCAAACAGCGGGGCAAATACGAACAGACCGAACATGCCGTAGATGATCGAGGGGACGGCCGCCAACAGCTCCACTGCGGTGCCCAGGGGGCGCCGCAGCCAGACCGGGCAAGTTTCCGTCAGAAAAAGGGCAATGCCAAAAGCCAGAGGCACCGCAATCAGCAGCGCAATGCCAGCACTGGCCAGGGTGCCCACGATGGCAATCGCAGCACCGAATTCTTCATTGATGATGTCCCATTCCACGCGCCAGATGAACTGGACACCGAACTTATGGAACGTCGGCCAAGCGTAGATAAACAGAGAGACGATGATCCCCAGCAGCGCCGCCAGCACCAGCAGCGAAAGACTTTGGGTCAACCGATGAAAAAAGATGTCCTGAAGACGCTGCCGCCTGGCAATCGATACCATCGACTCCGTAGGGGCGTCCGTCTTTTTGGCGGACCCGGGTTGCGAACTCATGGTGGTTCCCACGCTCATATTGACTCCCATCTGGCTTCTGGAGATCCCCACAAACCAGCACCCATCGGCCAGCCAAGGCGGCCGATGGGGGGTATTCTGGGGCAGACTGACTTACTTCTTGATCTGCGACCAGACTTTGGAACGGATCTCGGCGGTCAGGCTGTCAGGCAGCGGCACATAGTCCAGCTCCGTGGCCATGCCTTTGCCATTCTTGAACGCCCAATCAAAGAACTTCAGAACTTCAGCCGACTGCGCCTTGTCCGCAGGGTCCTTGTACATCAGGATGAAGGAGGCTGTGCTGACAGGCCAGCTTTCTGCACCCTTGGCATTGACCATCGAGATGCCCATGCCAGGCACGCTGAACCAATCAGCGCTGGCTGCGGCTGCGGCAAAGGTCTTGTCATCAGGGCTTACGTACTTGCCGTCAGCGTTTTGGAGCTGCAGGAAGTTCATGTTGTTCTTCTTGACGTAGGCGTATTCCACATAACCTACAGCGCCCTTCACGCGGGTCACATTGGCGGCCACGCCTTCATTGCCCTTGCCGCCCACCGACGACGCAGCAGGCCACTTCACGGCAGCGCCCTTGCCCACGGAGTCTGCCCATTCCTTGCTGACAGCAGACAGGTAGTCGGTCCAGTTGAACGTGGTGCCCGAACCATCAGCGCGGTGAACCACGGTGATGTTTTGGTCCGGCAAGGTCTTGCCCGGGTTCAGTGCGGCCAGCTTGGCGTCATTCCACTTGGCGATCTTGCCCAGGAAGATTTCTGCCAGTACAGGACCAGTCACGCGCAACTCGCCGGGCTTGAAGCCTTCCAGGTTGACAACGGGCACCGTACCACCAATGATTGCGGGGAACTGCACCATGCCATCTTTGTCAAGGTCAGCACCCGGCAAGGGGGCATCGGTAGCACCAAAGGCCACGGTCTTGGCGCGAATCTGGCGGATGCCCCCGGAAGAACCGATGGACTGATAGTTCAGCCCTGTGCCCGTTTCCTTTTTATAGGCTTCAGCCCACTTGGCGTACATGGGGAACGGGAAGGTTGCGCCCGCACCGGTGATGTCTGCCGCAAAAGCACTGCCTACAGCCATGGAGGCCAGTGCTACAGCGACGGTTTTGAGAAATGTGCGTTTCATTATTCAGTACCTTTTGGCTAGGGTTGACAGGATCAGGCTGAACTCTAGGGCTCCAAGATGACAATTCAGTGACACACCCCTCCCCCATCCCAGCAACTGCAACACAGGCATTCCACCCCCGTCCAACATCAGTAACGTCGTCATTGATTTGTCATACAAGCCGCAGACACTGGCGAAGATCACAGTCTCACGACCAGCCCTCCCGCCGTCCTGGTGGCGATGCGCTTGCGCGGGCGCACCCAACGCTCGCGGTACCATGCCGAACGAAGCTCCAACCAGAAAAACATGCAGAACGGCACACGCCTCGCCGCAGTCGACCTCGGCTCCAACAGTTTTCGCCTTGAAATCGGGCGTTATGAGTTCGGTCATATCCAGAGGGTGGAATACCTCAAGGAGACCGTGCGCCAGGGCAATGGCCTGGACGAAGACCGCAATCTGACCCGCGACGCCATGGAGCGCGGCTGGGCCTGCCTGGCGCGATTTGGAGAGCGCTTGGCTGGATTTCCGCGCTCGCAGGTTCGCGCCGTGGCCACCCAGACCCTGCGCGAAGCACGCAACCGGGAAGAGTTTCTGTCACGCGGGAGCGACGTGCTTGGCTATCCCATCGACGTCGTCTCCGGCCCCGAAGAAGCGAGGCTGATCTACCAGGGCGTCGCCCGCCTGCTCCCGCAGTCCGACGAGCGCCGCCTGGTGGTGGACATCGGGGGGCGGTCCACCGAACTCATTTTGGGCCAGCAATTCACGCCCCACGCCGTGGCCTCGTACCGCGTGGGCAGCGTAGCGTGGTCGCAGCGCTACTTTGCCAATGGCGAGTTCACCACGCAGGCGTTCCTGGCTGCCGAAATTGCAGCCAAGGCCGTGCTGGACGAAGCGCTGGAAACCTTCCAGCCAGATGCCTGGGAGGTGGCCTACGGATCATCCGGCACAGCTGGCGCCGTTGGCGACGTGCTTGCAGCTGCAGGCGGCCCCCAAGGCGTCATCACCCGCGAGGGCCTCAACTGGCTGCAGGAACGCCTGCTGCGCGCCCAATCTGCGGATCGCATCCGCCTGGAAGGCCTCAAGGAAGAGCGGCGCGCCGTCATTGGCGGAGGGATCAGCGTACTGCGCGCCGTGTTTGATCTGCTGGACATCGAGCAGATGCAGGTGGCCCAGGGCGCCTTGCGCCAAGGCGCACTCTACGATCTACTGGACCGCGAACAACCCGGAACCGACCTGCGCACCGCCACCGTGAACGGCCTGATGCAGCGGTTTGGCGTGGACATGGAGCACGCGGAACGGGTTGCGCGCACGGCCTGTACGCTGTTTGACCAGGCTACGCCTTTTGGAAGTGAGCGAGCATCGCGCAAGCTCGACTGGGCGGCCCGGCTTCACGAAATTGGTTGCCTGATATCCCATAGCGATTCCCACCGCCATGGCGCCTACATCCTCGACAACACCGACGCAGCCGGATTTGCAGTCCCTGAACTGCACCGCTTGGGCATCTTGGTTCAAGGTCAGCGCGGCAAGGTCCGCAAGCTGGAAGCGGACCTGCAAGACCCCGTCTTCGTGCTTCAACTGCTGAGCATGCGGCTGGCTGTGGCACTGTGCCACGCCCGCCGCGACCCCGACACCCAGGGCTTGTCACTGCAGACTCAAGGCCACCGTTTCATTCTGAAAGCCCGCGCTGGCTGGGCTACGGCGTTTCCACAATCTGCACACCTGCTGCGCGAAGAAATCCAGGCATGGCAGAAGACCCCTTGGGAACTGGTGGTTGACCTTCCCTGAGCATTGGCAATAAACTATATAAACTGTTTATACCGTTTATTGAAAGCGTTTGTTTGCCATGACCACTTCAAGCCCCGCCCTGCCCGTAGCCCCCTCGCCCAGCCCCGCCCCCACCACTGCGGCAAAGTCGGTCAAGCCGGCTGCGGTGGCCACGAAGGCTCCCGCCAATACGGCTGCTGTCGCCAAGCAGCCCCAAAAAGCAGCCACAAAGCCTGCCTCGGCTTCCAAGAAAAAGGCGTCCACCTCCACGCAAGTGACACCGAAATTGGCCAAGGCCCCCGCCGCGCCAGCCGCCGCCCGGGATACCAAGGCCAAGAAGCCCAAGCTGGTGCGCGACAGTTTCACTATTCCCAAAGATGAATACGCGGTCATAGAAACCCTGAAGCAGCGCTCGGCTGCTCTCGCCCAGCCCGTGAAGAAAAGCGAGCTGTTGCGCGCGGGCTTGAAGGTCCTGGCCGCCATGTCTGACGCCGCCCTGCGCAGCGCGGTACAGGCAGTACCTTCCATCAAGACAGGTCGCCCCAAGGCGGAAGCCGCGCCTGCGGTTCCGGCGCCCGCCACCAAGACGTCGACCAAAGCCTCGCGCAAGTAGCCCCAGCTGTACCGAGGCATACCCTCGGCACAACAGGTCTCAAAGAAACTCGGGGGACTGGACGGTGATCAACAAGGTCTGGCTCTGATCCAGCCGCTGCCGCTGCCTCAACCACCAGACAGCTCCCTTGCGCACAGCGCATTCCGAAGCCTGCAGCCCCATCAGCTGCGCAATGGTCTGGCCCAGCATGGGTTGATGGCCCACAACCAGCACCGTCCCCTTGGCGCGCGGCCACTGCACAAGGTCCAGCAGATCTTGCGGCGTTCCACCAGGTAACAGCTCGGCGCGCATCTTGAACTTGCGCCCCAGGGCGTTGGCCGTTTGCTCGGTGCGCCGGGCCGGACTGGCAAGCACGCGCAAGCCCTCGGGCAATTGCCGGTCCAGCCAGGCCGCCATGCGCGCTGCCTGCTTTTCCCCGCGCGACGTCAAGGCCCTCGCCAGATCATCACCCGCCTCTGCGAGCTCCTCTGCCTCCGCATGGCGCCACAGGATGAGGTCCATCATGCCGCCCCCTGGTCCATGCGCGTCCCCGACGGGGCTGGACCGTAGCGAACCATTAAAGCGTTCTGGGCACCCAACCCATCCTGCGGACGGGGGGCTCGGCTGTAGGAGCCGTCAGCGTTCAGCGTCCATGCATCCCGGTCGTCATGCAAATAGGCGACCAGGCACTCGTCCACAATCTGCTGCCGCAGGCGCGGGTCTGTCACAGGCCAGGCCAACTCCACACGCCGCATCATGTTGCGGTTCATCCAGTCGGCGCTGGAAAGGTACAGATCTTCCTCCCCCCCGCTGCGGAAGTAGAAGACACGTGTGTGCTCCAGGAAGCGGCCGATCACCGACCGTACACGGATGTTGTCGGTCACCCCGGGCACCTGGGCTGCCAGCATGCAAGCTCCCCGCACGATAAGATCAATGCGCGCACCGCGCTGGCCGGCCACGATCAGAGCACGCATCAGGGCCTCGTCGGTCAGGGCATTCATCTTGGCCACGATCCGCGCATCCTCTCCCCGGCTGGCCGCCAGACCCACTTGTTCGATTTTCTCCAGCATTCGCCGGTGCAGATGGAACGGAGCCAGCATCAGCTTGCGCAGCTTGGGCGGGCGGTTCTGGCTCGCAAGGTGATTGAACACCCCGTCCATGTCGGCGGTGGTTTCTTCATCGGCCGTAAGGTAGCTCAGATCGGTATACAGCCGTGCAGTACGTACGTTGTAGTTGCCCGTGGATAGGTGCCCGTAGCGCCGCAGTTTTCGCCCTTCCCTGCGCGTAACCAGCAGCATCTTGGCGTGCGTCTTGAGACCCACTACGCCATAGACCACTTGGGCGCCAATCGACTCCAGGGCCTCGGCCCAGTTGATATTGGCCTCTTCATCAAAGCGCGCCTTGAGTTCCACCACCGCCATGACCTCTTTGCCACGGCGTACGGCCTCGGTGAGCAGGTCCATAAGTTCGGAGTCCGCGCCGGTGCGGTAGATGGTCTGTTTGATGACAAGCACATCAGGGTCATTGACGGCTTCACGCAAAAAGGCAAGGAGCCCGTCAAAACTCTCGAACGGCTGGTGGATCAGCACATCGTGCTTGCGCAGTTGTTCCAGGATGGACACGCCGGATTGCAGCTGCCGGGGCCACGCGGAATTCCAGGGCGGAAAGAGCAGGTCCGGCGCATCCACCAGATCCACCAGTTGCGTCAAACGCACCAGGTTCACTGGGCCATGCACCCGGTACAAAGCAGCAGCCGGCAAAGCAAACTGCGCCAACAGAAAATCCGACAAAAACTGCGAACACCCGGAGGACACCTCCAGCCGTACCGCCTGCCCATAGTGCCGGTGTTGCAAGCCCTGGCGAAGGGCTGTCCGCAGGTTGCGCACATCCTCTTCGTCCAGTGCCAAATCGGAATGGCGCGTCACGCGGAACTGCGAGAATTCCGTGACCTCCCGCCCCGGGAAAAGATCCTCCAGATGCGCGCGAACAATGCTGGAGAGGCTCACGAAAAGAGCCTCCCCAGGCGCCACGCGGGCGGGCATGCGGATCAGCCTTGGCAGCGCACGCGGCACCTTGACGATGGCAATCTCGTTCTCCCTGCCGAAAGCGTCGTGACCCTTCAGGCGAACAATGAAGTTCAGCGATTTGTTGGCCACCTGTGGAAACGGATGGGCCGGATCCAGCCCCACTGGAATCAGCAGTGGCCGGACCTCGTTCACAAAATAGTCGTGGACCCAGCGCTTTTGGGCGGGTGATCGCTCGCCATACCCCACGATGCGAATCCCGTGCGCGGCAAACGCAGGCACCAGGGACTCGTTGTACAGCGCGTATTGCCGCTCCACCAGGCTGTGTATTTTGGCGGCCATGGCTTCGAACGATGCCGTCGAATAGAGCCCTTTGGTCTCACCTTTTTGAGCAGCGGTAATGTGCGGCGCAGCACGGACCTCAAAAAATTCGTCGAGATTGGACGACACGATGCACAGATATCGCAATCGTTCCAGTAGCGGCACATCCGGCCTCACAGCCCAGTCGAAAACACGCTCGTTGAAAGCCAGGATGCTGTGGTCCCTGTCCAGAAACATGTGAGGGGGCGCGCTGGCGGACTGTGAGGATCCTCCGCTCGTGCCACTGTCCGGCGACAGGGAGGCGTTGGCATGCACGAGAGCATCATCGGAAGGCAAAGGCAACATGGGTACGCAAACGCGGCTAGTGCAGGATGGCAGCAGTATTTAACGCCCAGATGACAAAGATGTGACAGATTTTGTGACCGTCACACGAGGCGAGCCCTGCGCTTGGGCTGGAACCAGATACTGCTCGAACAGCCGGGCGGCATGCGCCCAGGTGAAATCGAGTGCCCGTGCGCGCGCTTCGGACCGGGGTATCGCCAGTGCCTGCTGGCTTGCCACGAGCAAATCGTTGTGCAGCACGCCCCCTCTGGGCGGCTGACCTGAATGCGCCCCCAGAACCTCCATCGGGCCGTCCTCAGGGTAGGCGGCCACCGGCGTCCCGCAGGCCATTGCCTCCAGCATGACCAAGCCGAAGGTTTCTGACCGGCTGGGAAACACAAACACATCCGCAGCCGCATATACCTGCGCCAGCGCGGCACGGTCCAGGATGCCCAGCCAACGGACCTGCGGATACTTAGCCTTGAGGCGAGCTTCCAGTGGACCGACCCCGCACACCACCTTGGAGCCTGGTATGTCCAGCAGGAGGAAAGCTTCGATGTTTTTCTCGTACGAAATCCGCCCGACATACAAGGAGACGGGGTGCGCCAAAGCACCCGTGAGCGGGCTCTGGATGGTTGCACCGTGGAACGGAAAAGCCCGTGTGTCCACCCCATGGGTCCATGGGCGCAGATTGCGAAAGCCCCGTCGCTCCAGCATCTGCAAAACGCCTTGCGTAGGCACCATCACCCCCGAAGATGGCTGGTGAAAGTGCCTGAACAGCGCATACCCCCATCGCAGTGGCACGCGCAGCGCTGCATGCAGTATTTCCGGAAATCGCGTGTGGAAAGCGGTAGTGAATGCCAACCCCTTGCGCAGGCAATAGCGGCGCCCTGCCCAGCCCAACGGCCCTTCCGTGGCGAGGTGAATGGCATCGGGTTTCATCGCGTCCAGCATCGTCGTCACCCGCTTCGCCGGGCGCACTGCCAAGTCGATGCCAGGATAGCCGGGGCACGGACGGGTTGCGAACTGGCCGGGGTGCAGCACCTGCACCTCGTGCCCGGCCGCTTCAAGCTCCTGCACCAGTTCCAGCAAGGTGGTAACCACCCCATTGACCTGGGGCAGCCAAGCGTCTGTCAACAAGGCAATTTTCATACAACGGCAGCCGACTCGGCCCGGGAAATATTGGCGACAGGAGAAGCCGGCCACTGCAACAGTTCCAGCCTGCCGTCCATGTGCTCGACCAAGGCGGTGTGGCTTTCCACCCAGTCGCCGTCATTGCAGTAAAGCGTCCCACCGATCTCGCGCATCTCGGCACGGTGGATATGGCCGCACACGACGCCGTCATGCCCCCTGCGGCGTGCTTCAGCCGCAACAGCCACTTCAAAGTCGGTGACGTAGTTCAGGGCCTTTTTGACCTTGCCTTTCAGGTAAGCCGACAAAGACCAGTAGGGCAGGCCCATGCGGGCGCGCAGTGTGTTGAGATACCGGTTGAGCTTGAGCGTGAATTCATAAAGGTTGTCGCCCAGATACGCCAGCCACTTGGCGCACTGGATGACTCCATCAAAATGGTCGCCGTGCGTGACCCAGAGGCTGCGGCCATCCGCCGTGGTGTGCACCGCATCGGCCCGCACCTCGATGCCTCCAAACGAGTGGCCTACGAACGCGCGGGCAAATTCGTCATGGTTGCCCGGCACAAACACCACCCGGCACCCCTTGCGCGCACGGCGCAGCAGCTTTTGCACCACATCGTTGTGGGCCTGTGGCCAGAACCACTTTCGGCGCAGTTGCCAGCCATCGACGATGTCGCCCACAAGGTAGAGGTGATCGCTGGGGTGGTGCTTGAGAAAGTCCAGCAACGCAACCGCCTGGCAACCCGGCGTGCCCAGATGCAGATCAGAAATAAAGACCGCGCGGTACCGACGATGACCAGCAGCGCAGGCATGTGCGTCTTCGGCCGCGTCCTCGTGGCCCATGGATGGCTCCATCCAGGGTCCCAGGGCATCGAATGCGGCGCGCATCAAGCCCCCAGAAAATGCTTGCGATAGCGAGGATGCAGGTCCGCCAGGCGCATCAGCATCGGCAGGTCTGCCGTGTTGAAGTCTGGATCCCAAGCCGGCGCGCCCAGCACGCGGGCCCCGAGCCGCAGGTAGCCTTTGATCAGCGCTGGTGGCTCCACCGTGATGGATCCGTCGAGTTGCTCCACGGGCAAGGGCAAACGGGGAAGCACGTGGTATTCGATGGGGGCAAGGTGTGTCTTTCGCACCTGCTGCCAGATGCTGGCGGCCGCATCGCCGCTGACAACACCGTTGTGAAGCATGGGGATGCTTGCGCAACCGATCATCGTGTCCAACTGGTTGCGCACCATAAAGTCCGCCAGCGCGCTCCACAAAGCCATGATCACTCCGCCGTGGCGGTGGTCGGGGTGCACACAGCTGCGCCCCAATTCCACCATGCGGGGGCGCAGCGAGCGCAGCCGCGTCAGGTCAAACTCGGTATCGCTGTAGGTACCGCCGACGCGCCGGGCCTGGGCCGGAGTGAGCACCCTGTAAGTCCCAATGACTTGCTGGCTCTGGACATCGCGCACCAACAGGTGCTCGCAGTAGTCGTCAAAAAGGTCCACGTCATGGCCCGCAATGGGTGTCGTCAATCGAGCGCCCATTTCCGCCGCAAACACGTCGAACCGCAGCCGCTGCGCCTGGCGCACTTCATCTTCATGGCGCGCCCAGGCCACCTCAATAGCGCCGCGTTCCGGCATCGGATGCGCAGCACCCGTCAAAGCGCCCACCCCTTGAAGCACTCTCGGGGAAGCAACTTCGGCAGACAGCGGTGGTGTCAAGGTGGACAGTTCGTTCATGGTGCAACATCTCCTTGCATGAGGATGGGTTGGGCTGAAGGCACCAACCATGGCCGGGAATCTTTTTTCCCTGCGAGCAAGTGTGGAATTGGGACGTGACGTCGCCATGTCGGAGGCGTGTCAATGCCGTGACAGCCGTTCAGGCAGAAGCACCAACGCTCGCCATCGTACGGACTGCATAATTGATTCAGGAACCCGCACCGTGCATGCCCCCTCCCCCGCTCGCCCCCGGAGCCCTGTTACGGGCCCACTGGTCGTGTTTGTTCTGGCGGCGCTGTGCGCAGGGGTGATGGTGTGGGCGCTGGAGCGCCAGGAGCATGCACAACAGCGCACCCAGGTGGCGGACATGGCGGGCGACCATGTGCAGGCCCTGCAACGCGCCATCGAGCTGGCCCTGTCGGCCAACAACGCCCTGGTGGCCCTCGTGCGCCAGGGAAAAGGCCAGGTAACGCAGTTTGAAGAGATCGGCACCCAGATGCTGCCGTTCTATCCGGGCATCGCCGCCATGGGGCTGTCACCCAACGGGGTGGTCAGGCACGTAGTTCCGCGCCAGGGCAACGAAAACTCCGTCGGCTTCGATCAGCTCAATGACCCACGCCAAGGACCCGAATCCGCCAGGGCACGGGAATCAGGCCGACTGACCCTGGCCGGCCCCATGGAACTGGTGCAAGGTGGCTTGGGAGTGGTGGGGCGCCAGCCTGTTTATCTGGAAGACACACAGGGCCACCGTGCCTTTTGGGGCTTCACCTACGTCACCATCCGATTGCCCGAGGTGCTGGCGGCCGCCCGACTGCCGCAATTGACCCAGCGGGGATACCACTACAGGTTGTGGCGCATCCGGCCCGACACGGGGGAAGAACAGACGATCGCAGCCTCGACCCCACCCGCTGGCCCCGACGCCGTGGGCCGTTCATTGACGCTCCCCAACGGACAATGGACGTTGAGCCTGGTCCCCATCAAAGGCTGGGGAGACCCGGGCGTGCTGGCCATGCGATGCGCGGTGGCCTTGCTGTTTGCGCTGCTGATGACCTACCTCGCCCGGCTGCTTTTCGAGCTGAAGGCGCATGAGCGCGGTCTGGCCTACCAGGTGGCGCAGCGCACCTCGGAGATCCAGGCCACCCAGCAGCAGTTGCGTGCCACCGTCGATGCCATCCCGGACCCGCTTTTCGAGCTTGACCTGGACGGCCTGTACTGCAGCGTGCACAGCCAGCGCGCTGAGTTGCTCATGGCACCCGCAGACATGCTGGTCGGGCACAACGTGACCGAGGTACTGCCTGCGGTGGCCGCACTGTCGGTGATGGACGTGCTGAACGAAGCCCACGCCCAGGGCTGGTCCACCGGACGGCAGATCGTGCTTGATCTGCCCAGTCTGGGCGCCACCTGGTTTGAGTTGTCTGCGGCGCGCAAGGCCACCTCCCCCAGCGCAAAGCCCAGGTTCATTGTGCTGTCGCGAGACATCACCGAACGCAAGCGGTCCCAGGAGCAGTTGCAGCTCACCGCCCAGGTGTTTGACCAGAGCAGTGAAGCCATCGTGATTGCAGACGCGGCGCATACCATCGTGCGCATCAACCGGGCATTCACACGGATCACCGGGTACACGGAAGCCGAAGCGGTAGGACGGTCCGTGCGTCTGCTCACGGTCGCCGGAGCCGACGATGACTTCCACGCCGATACCGTCTACGCACAGTTGCCGCAGGGCGGAAGCTGGGAGGGCGAGGCCTGGGGGCGCCGCAAGGATGCATCCACCTACCCGCAGTGGCTGTCGGTCAGCAGCGTGCGAGACGGCAATGGCGTTGTCACGCATTCCATCACGCTGTTCCGCGACATCACCCAGCAGCGAGAGGCCCAGGACCGCATTCAACGGCTGGCCCACTTCGACCCGCTCACCAACCTTCCCAACCGCGCGCTCCTGGCGGAACGCGCCCACCGCCACATTGCCGACGAGCAGGCGCGCGGCGGTACGCTGGCCATGCTGTTTCTGGACCTGGACCACTTCAAGAATGTCAATGATTCGCTGGGCCACAGAATCGGCGACATCCTGCTCGTGGCTGTCGCACAAAGGCTTCAGTCTCTCCTGAGGCCCCAGGACACGGTTTCGCGCCTGGGTGGGGACGAATTCCTGCTGCTGCTCCCCGCCACTTCCGCCGCTGCCGCCGCCGAAATGGCCACGCAGCTGCTGGCCGCCGTGGCCCAGCCCTTCCAGATTGACCCCTACGAACTCACCACCACCTTGTCGGTCGGCATTGCGATGTACCCGGCCGACGGGGAATCGTTCGACACGCTGTACCAGCGGGCAGACGCCGCCATGTACCGTGCCAAGCAGAACGGACGCAACCGGTACGGATTCTTCACCGCCGATCTTGAAGCCCGCACCGCCCGTGCCCTCCAGATCGAAAATGCGCTGCGCCGTGCGCTGGAGCGCAACCAGTTTGAGCTGCACTACCAGCCGCAGGTCTCGCTCACCACGCGCCAGGTGGTGGGTGCCGAAGCCCTGCTGCGCTGGCGCCATCCCGAACTGGGCCTGGTGTCGCCAGCCGAGTTCATCCCCGTGGCCGAGAGCAGCGGCATGATCGTGGCAATTGGCGAATGGGTCATCCACACAGCGGTGAGGGACACCAAACGCTGGCTGGATCTGCACCTGCCCCTGCGGGCCGTTTCCGTGAACGTTTCCGCCGTGCAATTCAGGCACCCCCAGTTGCCCGAGATGGTGACCCGCTGCCTGGAACAGGCTGGCCTGCCTGCCCGCAGGCTGGAGCTGGAGCTGACGGAGGGTGCCGCCGTGGACGATCCCGCCGCCGCACTGGCGATGATGGACCAGCTGCACGACCGGGGCGTGCGCCTGTCGATGGATGACTTTGGCACTGGGTACTCATCGCTGAGCTACCTCAAGCGTTTTCAGATCTACAAACTCAAGATCGACCAATCGTTTGTACGCGACCTCGAAGAGGATGCCAACGACCGCGCCATCGTGAGCGCCATCATCCGCATGGCGCAGGCGCTGGGTATGCAAACCACGGCAGAGGGGGTGGAGACCGACGGGCAGCTCGAATTTCTGCGTGCGCAGGGCTGCGACGAAGCGCAGGGCTTTTACTTCAGTCGCCCCCTGCCCGCGGATGCCTTCGAGGCCTACTTGCGCCAGCAGCAGGAGCAGCAGTCGTCGTCGTCAGGCTAGGCACTTGCGCGCCGTTGGTTGCGGGCGGCATTGCGGCGGTTACCGAAGGTGCCCACATGGGCTTGTAAGGGAGCGCTGCTACACTTTGGTACAAATTACCCAGGCCGCCAGGCCCTACAGCCCGTACCGGTCTCCATGTTTGCGCCGTACAGCACTCCAGAATCGCAGCGTCCTGGAGTTGCCACCGACACTCCCTTGCAACGCGCGCTGCGCGAACAGCAAACCCTGCTCGACAGTGCGGGCGTAGGCATTGTGTTCCTGCGCCAGCGCAGTGTGGTGCGCTGCAACCAGCGGTATGCAGAAATTTTTGGCCATGCCAGCCCCGAGAGCCTGGTCGGGCTGAACACCGAAACCTTCTACCCTTCGCGCGAGGCGTTTCGCGATCTGGGCCGCACCGCCTACCCGGTCCTAGCCCAGGGCCAGGCGTTCCGCGTCGAGCGCCAGCTGCGCCGGCGCGACGGCAGCCTGTTCTGGGGCAGCCTGACCGGGCGGCTCATCAACACTCACGACACAGCCGAAGGTTCCATCTGGATTCTGGACGACATCGACGAGCAAAAGCGTGCGCAGGCAGCACTGGGCGCAGCGGTGCGTGAAAAGCAGCTGCTCTTTGACAGCGCGATGGTGGGGATCGTGTTCCTGCGCGACCGGCGCCTGACCCGCTGCAACCACCACTTTGAGCAGATGCTGGGCTACGAGCCGGGTGAACTGGTGGGCAGCCCCTCGCGCCGGTGGTACGCCAGCGACGCTGCGTGGGAAGAGGTCGGCCGCCGATGCTATCCGCAGCTGGCCGCCGGCCACTCCTACGAGGGCGAGCTGGAGCTGTGCCGCAAGGATGGGACCCCCGTGATCTGCGAGGTGCGCAGCAAGTCCATCGACCCAGCCGATCCATCGCAGGGTTCCATCTGGATCACGATGGACATCACGGAGCGCAAGCAGGCGCAGGCCGTGCTTGCCAGTGCCCACGAAGACCTGGAAAGGCAGGTGCAGGACCGCACCCGCGAACTGCGCGAGACCGTGGACAACCTGCACCGTGAGATCAACGACCGCAAGGCCGATCAGGAGCGCATCTACTGGCTGGCCCACTACGACGCCCTGACAGGCCTGCCCAACCGCACGCTGCTGGCAGAACGGGCGCAGGAGGCCATCCGCGTCGCCCAGGAGGGCAACACGCCGCTGGCCCTGATCTTCCTGGACCTGGACCACTTCAAGCATGTGAACGACTCGCTGGGCCACCGCGTGGGCGATACCCTGCTCGTGGAGATCGCCAAGCGGCTGCGGGCCGTGGTGCGCGACAAGGACACCGTGTCGCGCCTGGGCGGCGACGAGTTCATTTTGCTGCTGCCGGGCGCCAATGCCCATGGCGCCGCCCGCGTGGCCGGCAAGCTGCAGGAGGCATCGCGCCAGCACTACCAGATTGACCACCACGAACTGACCATGGCGCCGTCCATGGGCATCGCGCTGTTCCCGCAGGATGGCACGGACTTCGACACGCTGACACAGTCGGCCGATGTGGCCATGTACCGCGCCAAGCTCGACGGGCGCAACACCTTCAAGTTCTTTACCCCCGAGATGCAGGCGCAGTCGGTGCGCGCCTTGCAGCTTGAAAACGCCCTGCGGCGTGCGCTGGAGCGCAACCAGTTCCACCTGCACTACCAGCCGCAGATGAGCCTGACCAACGGCTCCGTGCGCAGCGTGGAGGCATTGCTGCGCTGGCAACACCCGCAGCTGGGCGCAGTATCGCCGGCAGAGTTCATTCCCATTGCCGAAGACAGCGGGCAGATCCTGCAGATTGGGGAATGGGTGCTGCGCACGGCGCTGTCACAGCTCAAAACCTGGCGCACGAACGGATTCCCCCACCTGACGATGGCCGTGAACCTGTCAGCCATCCAGTTTCGCCAGCCGCAGCTGCCGGAGCTGGTGAGCCGCATGCTGGCCGAGTTCGGGCTGCCGCCCGACTCCCTGGAGCTGGAGCTGACCGAGGGCGTGGCCGTGGACGACCCCCATGCTGCCGTGGCCACCATGGACCAGTTGCACGCACGCGGCGTGCGCATGTCGATGGACGACTTTGGCACCGGCTACTCATCGCTGAGCCAGCTCAAGCGCTTTCAGATCTTCAAGCTCAAGATCGACCAGTCGTTCGTGCGCGACCTGGGTGATGACGGCAACGACCGCGCCATCGTCAGCGCCATCATCCGCATGGCCCAGGCGCTGGGCATGCGCACCACGGCCGAAGGCGTGGAGACCGAAGGTCAACTGGCCTACCTGCGCGAACAAGGGTGCGACGAGGCGCAGGGCTACCACTTCAGCATGCCGCTGTCCGCGCCCGAGCTGGAAGCCTTCATGCGGCGGCAGTTGCATTGACCGACACTGCCCCATGCTGGTCTAAGGGCTCGTGCAGCGGCCAAGGAATGCACCGGTGGACACAGAAGGGACAGCAGCCCATCGGCTCGAAAATAGCATGAAAACCGGGCCTAGCGCTTGATGGAAAAGCGCAAGCAGCTATAAATTAAGTAGCAAATACACCCAATCTGCAGGACCGAGGCTCCTGGGGCTGTGCGGGCTTTCAGCAGTCAGCACCCCATGCATCGTCGCCCAGGTCGGTCCCTGCAAGCGCAGTTCAGCGGATCGGAAACGCGTACATCAGGCCCTGCTTGCTCCACAGGTTGTTGAGGCCGCGCGGCAGCCCCAGCGCCGACTTCTGGCCGACGTTGCGCTCGAAAATCTCGCCGTAGTTCCCGGTTGTCTTGAGGGCGCGCAGCAACCAGTCCCGGTCCAGCCCCAGGAGCTTTCCAGTGTCTTCCGCAGTACCCACCATGCGCTGCACCACCGGGTGGGCGCTGCTGGCTTTCAGCGAATCCGCATTGGCTTGCGTCACACCATACTCTTCGGCTTCGATCAGGCCGTAGATCACCCACTTGACCACGGCAAACCACTCGTCGTCGCCCCGCCGCACCAAGGGCCCCAGGGGTTCCTTGGAGATGAGTTCCGGCAAGATCGTGTGCATTGCCGCACCTTGCGAAACACCGCTGCGCAAGGCTGCCAGGCCCGATGCATCGGTGGTGAATGCGGTGCACCGCCCCGCCAGATAGGCGGCCGTTGCAGCATCTACCTTCTCAAACATCACGGGTTTGATGTCGAGGCCGTTGGCACGGGAATAGTCGGCCAGGTTTTTTTCGGTGGTAGTGCCCGACTGCACACATACGGTCTGTCCCTTGAGCTGGCGGATGCTCCTGATCTTGCTCTTGGCAGGCACCATGAAACCCTGGCCGTCGTAGTAGGTAACGACCGTCTGGTGCAGACCCATCGATGCATCGCGCGCCAGCGAAAAGGTGGTGTTGCGCGAAAGCACGTCCACCTCGCCGGATTGCAAGGCCGTGAAACGCTGCGGCACGTCCAAAGGCACGTACTTGACTTTCTTGCCGTCGCCCAGCACGGCGGCTGCAATCGCCCTGCAGACATCCACGTCAAGTCCGGACCACTTGCCGCTGGAGTCTGCCATCGCAAACCCGGCCAGCCCGGTATTGACACCACACACCAACTGCCCGCGCGCCCTGATACCGTCGAGAGTCTTGCCCGCATGGGCCACGGGAGCGGCCAGCAACGCGGCCACAACGATGGCGCCCATTGGGGCGATCTGGCCAAACACTGTCTTCATGCGGTCAGGTCTCCGGGAGGGTGATTCACGGTGCCGCCAATGGCGCAGGCCCTGCCCCATCCAGCATCTTCTGCAGAAATTGCGCCTGCCCCATGCTGGGGTCCAGGGTGTAGGCAGCAAAGCCTTCCCGTTCGTACGCGCGCATTGCACTGTGGTTGCCCGAAAGCACTTCGAGCGTGAGCTTGCAGGCACCGCGCTCGCGGGCCAGCGCTTCCACCCGGTGCAGCATGCGCTGGGCGATGCGGTGGCCGCGCCAGCCGGGTGCCACCACCACGTCATGCACGTTGACCAGAGGCCGGCAGGCAAAGGTCGAAAAGCCCTCCAGGCAATTGATCAGCCCCACGGGCACCTCGCCGTGTGGCGCCGACGCGTCCGCCGCCCAGGCCATCACGCTGAAAGCCTGCGGCCGCTGGCGCAGCGCCTCGGGCAAGCCCCGCTGGACCTCGGCGCTCAGTGGAACGCCACCACCCGCCACGTCCCTTGCATAGCCGTCGAGCAGTTCGACCAACGCCCGCGCTTCGCGGGCATTGCCGTAGTCCACGGAACGGACGGTGATGGTGGAAGACATGTCAGTGTTTGAAGGCATCTATGGGGTTCCTGGTCGGCGGCAAAGGCCGCAGCGTAGCGGATCGTGCGGCGCGCCAACGGTGGAAGGAGCTCTCGGCGGGATCACCATCAGCCAGCACGGGCCGCGTCGGCCAACCTTTGCGCGCAGGAACTGGCCATTTGCGCATCACGGGCCTCCACCATCACCCGCAGCAGCGGCTCGGTACCACTCGCGCGGATCAGCACGCGGCCTGACGCACCCAGTTCCTGCTCGACGGCCTGGGTCGTGTCAGCCAGCAAGCGGTTGGCCTTCCAGTCCTGGCCAGGGGCCAGCCGCACATTCAGCAGCACCTGCGGATAGAGCGTGATGTCGGCCAACAGTTGCGCCAAGGTGCGGCCACTGCGCACACAGGCCTGCAGCACCTGCAATGCACTCACCAAGCCGTCGCCGGTGGTGTGGCGGTCCAGCGCCAGCAGATGGCCCGAGCCCTCGCCGCCCAGCACCCACTGGTGCCGCGCCAGCTCTTCAAGCACATAGCGGTCGCCCACCTTGGCCCGCACAAACTTCACGCCCTTTGCCTTCAGCGCCACCTCCACTGCCATGTTGGTCATCAGGGTGCCCACGACACCCGGCACATGCTCATCGCGGCCCATGCGGTCCGAAGCCATCAGGTACAAAAGCTCGTCGCCGTTGTACAGGCGCCCCGTGGCATCGACGATCTGCAGGCGGTCCGCGTCGCCATCGAGCGCAATGCCATAGTCGGCGTGGTTGGCGCGCACGGCCCGCACGAGCGCATCAGGATGGGTGGCTCCCACCTCGTGGTTGATGTTGAGGCCGTCGGGTGAGCAGCCAATCGACAGCACTTCGGCACCCAGCTCGTGGAAGACCTTGGGTGCCACCTGGTAGGCCGCGCCATGCGCGGCATCGACGACGATCTTGAGGCCCTTGAGGGTCAGGTCCTGCGGAAAGGTGCTCTTGCAGAACTCAATGTAGCGGCCCGCCGCGTCATCGAGCCGCCGCGCCTTGCCCAGGCTGGCCGAATCGGCCCACACCGGGGGTTCGCCCAGGGCCGCTTCCACGGCCTGCTCCCACGCGTCGGGCAACTTGGTGCCCTGTGCACTGAAAAACTTGATGCCGTTGTCGGGATAGGCGTTGTGGCTGGCGCTGATGACCACCCCCAGGCTGGCGCGTTGTGCGCGGGTCAGGTAGGCCACGCCCGGGGTGGGCAAAGGACCCAGCAGCACCACATCCACACCCGCGGAGTTGAAGCCTGACTCCAGCGCACTTTCCAGCATGTAGCCCGAAATGCGGGTGTCCTTGCCGATCAGCACCGTGGGGCGCTCCTCGGTCCTGCGCAACACTCGCCCGACGGCATGGGCCAGGCGCAGAACAAAATCCGGGGTGATGGGTGGCTGCCCGACGGTGCCACGAATGCCATCGGTTCCAAAGTATTGGCGCGTCATGTTCTAGCGTCTCCTCGTGTGAATCTCATTGTTTGTTATCCATCGCCAAAGGGTCTGGCATGCGCCCATCCATACAACGCCCCAGCCTCCGGAAGACCCCGTCAGACCGCTTGCATTGCACGCCACACCGCGAGCGCCGCCACGGTTTCGCGGACATCGTGCACGCGCACCACAGAAGCTCCACGCTCCACGGCCAACACCGCCGCCGCCACGCTGGGCACCATGCGCTGCTCTACCGCCAGGCCCGTCACCGCGCCCAGCGAGGACTTGCGGGACCAGCCTGCCAGAAGAGGATAGCCTGCAGCCCGCAGCACCGACTGGTGCGCCAGCAGCGCAAAATTCTGTTCCACCGTTTTGCCAAAACCAATACCCGGGTCCAGCACAATCCGGTTCTTTTCGACCCCTAGCGCTTGCAGGTCAAGCGCAGAGCGCTGCAAAAAGTATAGTACCTGCTGTACCACATCGCCCTCCATCGGGGCCACCTGCATGGTTTGGGGGTCGCGGTGCATGTGCATCAGGCACACCCCACATTGCGGGTGCGATGCCACCACCTCTGCGGCACCCGGCTGGCGCAATGCCCAGATGTCATTGATGATGTCCGCGCCCAGGTCCAGCACCGCGCGCATGACCTCGGGCTTGTAGGTATCGATGGAGATAGGCACCCCCAGGGACACCGCGCCCTGCACCAGAGGCACCACACGCGCCAGCTCTTCGTCCAGCGGCACCGCCGGACTGCCGGGGCGCGTGGACTCCCCACCAATGTCCAGAATGTGTGCCCCGTCGCGGAGCAACTGCTCGCAATGCCGCAGGGCCGCAGCGGTGGAGCCATGCCGCCCGCCGTCGGAGAACGAGTCCGGCGTGACATTGACGATGCCCATCACGCGGGGCTCGGCCAGGTCAATAGAGAAACGGGAGGTCTGCCAGATCATGGGGGGATCGAGAAAAGGTCACAGGCGCCTTCCTGGTGGAGGTCGGGAGACAGCACAACACCAGCCATGAAAAACGGGGCACAAGGCCCCGTGAGAACGGATGGACCGGCCAGCAATCAGGCGGCCGATGGTGCGGTGTCCGTCGTCACCGCAGGCGTGCCGCCGCTGGAGTTGTCGCCGCCCGAGGGAGGTGTACGGGGCGTCCAGTCCTTGGGAGGACGGGGCTCCTTGCCAGCCATGATGTCGTCCAACTGCTCGGTGTCGATGGTCTCCCATTCGAGCAGGGCCTTCGCCATGGCGTGCATCTTGTCGCTGTTCTCTTCGATCAGGCGGCGGGCCAGGTTGTACTGCTCATCGATGATGCGGCGCACTTCCATGTCCACCTTTTCCATGGTCTGCTCGCTCATGGTCGTGGTCTTGGTCACCGAACGGCCCAGGAACACTTCGCCTTCGTTCTCTGCGTAGACCATAGGCCCCAGGGCATCGGTCATGCCGTAGCGGGTGACCATGTCACGGGCAATGTGCGTGGCACGCTCGAAGTCATTGCTGGCCCCAGTGGTCATCTGATTCATGAACACTTCTTCAGCGATGCGGCCACCAAACAGCATGCTGATCTGGTTGAGCATGTATTCGCGATCGTAGCTGTAGCGGTCCTGGGCAGGCAGGCTCATCGTCACGCCCAGGGCCCGGCCACGGGGAATGATGGTGACCTTGTGCACGGGGTCGCACTTGGGCAGCAGCTTGCCAATGAGGGCGTGGCCAGACTCGTGGTAGGCCGTGTTGCGGCGCTCTTCCTCGGGCATGACCATGCTCTTGCGCTCGGGGCCCATGAGGATCTTGTCCTTGGCCTTCTCGAAGTCCTGCATCTCGACGGTACGGGCATTGCGGCGCGCAGCCATCAGGGCAGCTTCATTGCACAGGTTGGCCAGATCGGCACCGCTCATGCCAGGGGTGCCACGGGCAATGATGCCAGGGGCCACGTCCTGACCAATCGGGATCTTGCGCATGTGCACGTTCAGGATCTGCTCGCGGCCACGGATATCGGGCAGCGTCACATAGACCTGACGGTCGAAACGGCCAGGGCGCAGCAGGGCGGCGTCCAGGATGTCGGGGCGGTTGGTGGCAGCCACCACGATCACGCCCAGGTTGGTTTCGAAGCCGTCCATCTCAACCAGCATCTGGTTGAGGGTCTGTTCGCGCTCGTCGTTGCCACCGCCCAGGCCAGCACCACGCTGGCGGCCCACCGCGTCGATTTCATCGATGAAGATGATGCACGGAGCGTTCTTCTTGGCGTTGTCGAACATGTCGCGCACACGGGCCGCGCCCACGCCGACAAACATTTCCACAAAATCGGAGCCCGAGATGCTGAAGAACGGCACCTTGGCTTCGCCTGCGATGGACTTGGCAAGCAGGGTCTTGCCGGTGCCAGGGGGGCCCACCAGCAGCAGGCCGCGTGGGATGCGGCCACCCAGCTTTTGGAATTTCTGCGGATCTTTCAGGAAGTCCACGACTTCCTTGACTTCTTCCTTGGCCTCGTCGCAACCCGCCACGTCCGCGAACGTGACCTGGTTGTTGTTTTCGTCGAGCATGCGCGCCTTGCTCTTGCCGAAGCTGAAGGCACCGCCCTTGCCGCCGCCCTGCATCTGACGCATGAAGTACACCCACACGCCGATCAGCAGCAGCATGGGGCCCCAGCTGACCAGGAGGGTCATGAGCAGGGAGCCTTCTTCACGGGGCTTGACGTCGAACTTGACGTTGTTGTTGATGAGATCGCCCACAAGGCCACGGTCCAGATAGGTGGCGGTCGTGCGGATCTTGCGGTCGTCATTGGTGACGGCCACGATCTCGGTGCCGCCCTGGCCTTCCTGGATGGTCGCGCTCTTGATGCGGTTGCTGCGGACTTCCTCCAGGAACTCCGAGTAGCCGACGTGGCCTGCGCTGGCTCCGGCACGGGTGTCAAACTGTTTGAACACCGTGAACAGCACCATGGCAATAACCAGCCACACGGCAATTTTTGAAAACCACTGATTGTTCAAGCGGGGCTCCAGTTGCGGGAAACAGAAAACGGACACACTGCCGTCATGGCACGCATGTGCGGCCCATTTTAGGTGTTTCAAGCCACCCGGCCATCCCTATTCCCCCTAGCGGCCATGGAAACAGCACGGGCTTTAGGGTCGAAATTCACGGATTCTTGACCTGAGGCAAGCCCGTTCAGGCGGTCTTCTTGAGGCCCATGCCCACCAGAAAGGTCTCGGACGATTTGTCGCGGGAGGCCTTGGGCTTCAACGGCTTGACCACTTTGAAGGTCTGTTTGAACAGCGTGACCAGATCGCTGTAGCCGCTGCCATGGAACAGCTTGACCACCAGGGCCCCATCCGGTTTCAAATGGTTGCAAGCAAACTCCACAGCCAGTTCGACCAGATGGGCAATGCGCGCAGCGTCGGCCGATTCGATACCGGACAGATTGGGAGCCATGTCCGAAACGACAACATCCACCACCCGGCCATCCAGGGCCTGCTCCAGGCGCTCCAGCACCTCCGCCTCACGAAAATCACCGTTGATATAGGTAACGCCCTCGATGGGCTCCATGGGCAGAAGGTCTAGCGCAATGATGGTGCCGTTGAGTTGGCCCGCTGCAGCCCCCCCGGGCGACATGCGCCTGCGCAGGTACTGGCTCCAGGCGCCCGGCGTGGAACCCAGATCCACCACGGTGTAACCGGGTTTGATGAGGCCTAGCTGTTCGTCGATTTCCTTGAGCTTATAGGCGGCGCGTGCCCGGTATCCCTCTTTCTGGGCCAATTTGACATAGGTGTCGTTGACATGGTCGTTCAACCACGCCTTGTTGACCTTCTTGCTTTGGGTTTTGACTTTCATACCGCTCCATTGTCTCTCGACAATCAGCACCGCCGATAATACGGCCCATGCCCCAAATTCAACTGACTCCCGCCGAGCGCCGGGAACAACGCGCCAATGCCCATCACCTGGACCCCGTCGTCCTGGTCGGCGGCGATGGACTCACCCCTGCGGTCAAGAAGGAAATCGACGCCGCCCTGAACGCCCATGGCCTGATCAAGGTGCGCGTTTTCAACGATGACCGCGTGGCGCGCGAGCTGATGTACCAGGAGCTGACCGCCGAACTCAACGCAGCCCCCATCCAGCACATCGGCAAGCTGCTGGTACTGTGGCGCCCCCAACCCGTCAAGGAACGTACGGTCGATGAGGACCGCATGCCAGGCCCACGCGACGTCAAGGTGCTCAAATACAGCAAGCGCGGCGGCCAGCGCCCCGAGATCAAGCAACTGCGCGTGCTGGGCAACCAGCGCCTCACTTCGGGCGGCCAGATCAAACGCGCCAAGCCCAAGCAAAAATCAATCAAGAAGCGCCAGGCAGACTGATGAGCCACGATGCAGGTTCGGCAGTACCTGCAAACTTTGCAGCACCTGCCGGCATGGCGCCCGTCCGCCACATCCTCTGCATGAAGTGGGGCACGAAATACGGCCCCGAATACGTCAACCGGCTGTATGCCATGGTGCGCAGGCACCTGAGCGGGGATTTTCGCTTTGTCTGCCTGACCGATGACAGCACGGGCATCCGCAGCGAAGTGCAGTGCCTGCCCATCCCCGCACTCGATCTGCCACCCGGCATCCCCGAGCGGGGCTGGACCAAGCTGGTCACTTTCAGCAAGGACCTGCACGGACTTCGAGGCACGGCCTTGTTCCTGGATGTGGACGTGGTCATCACCGGCAGCCTGGACGATTTTTTCACCCAGCCGGGTGAATTCCTGATCATCCACGACTACAAGCGCCCCTGGCGCATCACGGGCAACTCCTCGGTCTATCGCTTTGAGCTGGGAGCTCACCCCGACGTGCTGGAGCACTTTCGCGCGCATTTCTCAGAAATTCGTGAGCAGTTTCGCAACGAGCAGGCCTACTTGTCGGACTTCCTGCACCGGCAGGGCAAGTTGCAATACTGGCCTGCGGCGTGGTGCCCGAGTTTCAAATACCACGGGATACCGCCCTGGCCGACCAACTACTGGCGGCCGCCGTTTGTGCCAGCGGGCGCACGCATCGTGATCTTTCATGGGGAATGCAATCCCCCCGATGCTTTGGCCGGGCGGCGCAACCGGCGGTTTCGCTTCATTCGTCCGGCCACCTGGGTGGCGGAGCACTGGCGCGAATAGGCGGTTTGGAGGCAGCGCTGGTTGCGACCAGCGCTCGGTTCAGTCGTCTGCAGTGCCGTCAGGCCCGACCGGCAACAACGGCGGCTTCTGAACCTGGCGCAGTGTTTGCCACAACACGGCCAGTGCGCAGCACCACTGCAGCACATACATCACCGTCCCCACGCTGTGCCACAGGCGCAAATCCTGCCGCGCCACGATACGCGGCGCCACGCCAAACTGCGTGAGCAGCGCCAGCAGCATGCCACCGAGTATAAAAACCATAGCAGCTTGCGCCCATGGATACTGCGCTATCGCCTGTTTTGGCCTTGAAATCAGCAGCAAAACCAGACAGCAGGCGACCGCCACCCAGGTCTGCGCCGCAAACAGCTTGGCCGCCATGTTGCCCGCCACCATGGGCGACGGAAGGTGGGCAAACAGCATGGGAACGACCAGAAACCCGATGGTAGTCAGGCTGCCCCACCAGAGCGCAGCGACCAGGGCAGGAAGGCGGTGGAACATGCCGTTCCCGCTCACTGGTAGCTGACCGCCACCACTTCGTAGCGGCGAATCCCGCCGGGAGCCTGCACTTCGGCGGTATCGCCCTCTTCCTTGCCGATCAAGGCGCGGGCGATAGGGCTCGAGATATTGATGAGCCCTTGCTTCAGATCCGCCTCGTCCTCGCCCACGATCTGGTATTTCACGAGGTCGCCAGACTCTTCGTCTTCCAGTTCGACCGTGGCGCCAAAGACGACCTTGCCGCCGCCATCCACGGCGCTGGGGTCGATCACCTGCGCCACCGACAGCTTGCCCTCGATCTCCTGGATGCGGCCTTCGATGAAGCCCTGGCGGTCCTTGGCGGCGTCATAGTCAGCGTTTTCGCTGAGGTCGCCCTGCGCGCGCGCTTCGGCAATTGCCGTGATCACAGCGGGGCGCTCTACGGTCTTGAGGCGGTGCAGTTCTTCCTTGAGCTTTTCAGCACCGCGCTTGGTAATCGGAATGGTGGCCATCGTGTTGCGTCTCCATAAATCAAAACGGTGAAAGCGCCAGAAGCACTTCCACCGGTCAATCGCCAGGCATGCCCGCGCTGCGCTGGGCGATGCGAATGGCAAGTCTACAAAAGGAAACCGCCGCACGTTGCCGCGCGGCGGTGTCTGTTCAGGCGGCAATTATGCCGCTTTTGCCGATGCTCAGGCAGCCAGTTGGGCGTGCAGCTCCTGCACCGAGTACACGTCGAGTTTGTCCAGGTACTTCATGCCCTCCACCGCCGCCTCGGCGCCAAAGATGGTCGTGAACGTGGTCACGCGGGCCAGCAGCGACGAGGTGCGGATCGCACGCGAATCGGCAATCGCATTGCGGCGCTCTTCCACGGTGTTGATGACCATGACGATCTCGTTGTTCTTGATCATGTCCACGATGTGCGGACGGCCTTCGGTCACCTTGTTGACCACACCCACAGGCACGCCAGCTTCGGCAATCGCAGCTGCAGTGCCCTTGGTCGCCACCAGCTCAAAGCCCAGCGCCACCAGTTGGCGGGCGATGTCCACGGCACGCGGCTTGTCGGCATTCTTCACGGTGAGGAACACCTTGCCCGATGTGGGCAGCTTGGTGCCAGCACCCAGTTGGCTCTTCACAAAGGCTTCGCCGAAGGTTTTGCCCACGCCCATGACTTCGCCGGTGGACTTCATCTCTGGGCCGAGGATGGTGTCCACGCCGGGGAACTTCACGAACGGGAACACGGCCTCCTTCACGCTGAAGTACGGCGGTGTCACTTCCTTGGTGATGCCCTGCGAGGCCAGCGTTTGACCCGCCATGCAACGCGCCGCGACCTTGGCCAGCTGGATGCCCGTGGCCTTGGAAACGAACGGCACCGTGCGCGAGGCGCGGGGGTTCACTTCCAGCACGTAGATCACGTCCTTGCCGTCCATCTCCTGGATGGCAAACTGCACGTTCATCAGGCCTACCACGTTCAGGCCCTGGGCCATGGCGGCGGTCTGGCGCTTGATCTCGTCGATGGTGGGCTGCGACAGGTAGTACGGGGGCAGTGAGCAGGCAGAGTCACCACTGTGCACGCCCGCCTGCTCGATGTGTTCCATGACCCCGCCGATGAAGGTGACGCCCGCAGAATCGCGCACGCAGTCCACGTCGCACTCGATGGCGTTGGAGAGGAAGCGGTCGAGCAGCACGGGCGAGTCGTTGCTTACCTTCACGGCCTCGCGCATGTAGCGCTCCAGGTCGCGCTGCTCGTGCACGATTTCCATTGCGCGGCCGCCCAGCACGTAGCTGGGGCGCACCACCAGGGGGTAGCCCAGAGCGGCGGCCTTTTCCAGGGCTTCGGGTTCGGTGCGTGCCGTAGCGTTGGGCGGCTGGCGCAGGCCGAGCTCACCCAGCAGCTTCTGGAAGCGCTCGCGGTCTTCAGCCGCGTCGATCATGTCGGGGCTGGTGCCGATGATCGGGACGCCAGCGGCCTCCAGACCCAGGGCAAGCTTCAGGGGCGTCTGGCCGCCGTACTGCACGATCACGCCGACTGGCTTTTCCTTGTCCACAATCTCCAGCACGTCTTCGAGCGTCACGGGCTCGAAGTACAGGCGGTCGGAGGTGTCATAGTCTGTGGAGACGGTTTCGGGGTTGCAGTTGACCATGATGGTCTCGTAGCCGTCTTCGCGCATGGCAAGGGCCGCATGCACGCAGCAGTAGTCGAACTCGATGCCCTGGCCGATGCGGTTGGGGCCACCGCCCAGCACCATGATCTTCTTGTTGTTCGTAGGCTCCGACTCGCACTCGGCGACACCACCGTGGGTGGCGACTTCGTAAGTGGAGTACAGGTACGCGGTGTTGGTAGCGAACTCGGCCGCACAGGTGTCCACACGCTTGTACACGGGGCGCACTTTGAGCGCACGGCGTGCTTCGCGCACCGCCTTCTCGGTGGTCTTGAGCAGCTTGGCCAAGCGGCGGTCGGAGAAACCTTTTTGCTTGAGCGTGAGCAGCGTGCCGGCATCCAGCGCCGCCAGGGCACCGTCACCCTTTTCGGCCACCAGCTTGTCGATGTCCAGCTCGATCTTCACGATCTGCTCAATCTGCACCAGGAACCATTTGTCGATCTTGGTCAGCTCGAACACTTCGTCGACCGAAAGACCCATGGCAAACGCATCGCCCACGTACCAGATGCGCTCGGGACCGGGCTCGCCCAGTTCCTTTTCGAGCGTCTCGCGGTCCTGGGTTTTCTCGTTCATGCCGTCCACGCCAACTTCCAGGCCGCGCAGGGCTTTCTGGAAGGACTCCTGGAAGGTGCGGCCCATGGCCATGACCTCGCCCACCGACTTCATCTGCGTAGTCAGGCGGCTGTCGGCTGTGGGGAATTTTTCGAACGCAAAACGTGGGATCTTGGTGACCACGTAGTCGATCGAAGGCTCGAACGATGCAGGCGTCGCACCGCCCGTGATTTCGTTCTTGAGCTCGTCCAGCGTGTAGCCCACGGCCAGCTTGGCGGCAACCTTGGCGATGGGGAAGCCCGTGGCCTTGGAGGCCAGCGCCGACGAACGCGACACGCGCGGGTTCATCTCGATGACGATCATGCGGCCGTCCTTCGGGTTGACCGAGAACTGCACATTGGAGCCACCCGTGTCCACACCAATTTCACGCAGCACTGCCAGCGAGGCGTTGCGCATGATCTGGTATTCCTTGTCGGTCAGCGTCTGCGCGGGGGCCACGGTGATCGAGTCGCCCGTGTGCACACCCATCGGGTCCAGGTTTTCGATGGAGCAGATGATGATGCAGTTGTCCGCCTTGTCGCGGACCACTTCCATCTCGTACTCCTTCCAGCCAAGCAGCGACTCTTCAATCAGCAGCTCGTTGGTGGGCGAGGCTTCCAGGCCGCGCTTGCAGATGGTCTCGAACTCTTCAGGGTTGTAGGCAATGCCGCCGCCGGTCCCGCCCAGCGTGAAGCTGGGGCGGATCACGGTGGGGAAACCCACGGTCTTTTGCACGGCCCAGGCTTCGTCCATGCTGTGGGCGATGCCGGAGCGCGCCGAGCCCAGACCGATCTTGGTCATGGCGTCCTTGAACTTCAAGCGGTCTTCGGCCTTGTCGATGGCTTCGGGGGTGGCACCGATCAACTCGACCTTGTACTTGTCGAGCACGCCGTTGTGCCACAGGTCCAGCGCGCAGTTGAGCGCTGTCTGGCCACCCATGGTGGGCAGGATCGCGTCGGGACGCTCCTTGGCGATGATCTTCTCGACCGTCTGCCAAGTGATGGGCTCGATGTAGGTGACGTCGGCCGTGGCCGGGTCGGTCATGATCGTCGCAGGGTTGCTGTTGATCAGGATGACCTTGTAGCCCTCTTCGCGCAGGGCCTTGCAGGCCTGTACGCCGGAGTAGTCGAACTCGCAGGCCTGGCCGATGATGATGGGGCCAGCGCCGATGATGAGGATGCTTTTGATGTCTGTGCGTTTTGGCATGGTGCGTCGATCAGTCGATCGTGGGTTCGGCTGCCTGGGGGCTGGGGGTTGGGGCAGAGGCTGCTGTTGCATCTGCGGGCAAACGCCGCTGGGTCAACTTGGCAAGCAGCGCCTCGGCGCGTGCGGGAGGAAGGTTCTTCTGCATCAGCTGCAGCAGGCCGTCGCCCTGGATCAGTGGGCGCAAGACTTCTTCTTCCGCGTCATAAAACGTCACTTCCCACTCCTGCAGCAGCTCTGCAAAGGCAGCATCGTCCAGCGTCTTGCCCTTGGCCACGAGCGTGACGAGCGGCATGGCCTTGTTCTCGACGAACGCTTTCTTGTAGGGCTTTTGCGCCCAACGTTCCGTGAACCACTCACGGTGGGGCGAAGGCAGGGTCAGGACACGCTTGTGGATCGCCTTTTCCAGCGATGCAAGGGGGAAGCTGAACAGTTTCATGGTGCTGTTTCCTTCCGCGCTTAACCGGCTTTTGCCGCGCGCATGGCGTCGGTGAAGCGGTCAAAGAGGTATGCGATGTCGTGCGGACCGGGGGATGCCTCAGGATGCCCCTGGAAACAGAAAGCGGGCTTGTCCTTGTGGACCAGCCCTTGCAGCGTGCCGTCAAACAGGCTGACGTGCGTGGCGCGCAGATGGGCGGGCAGCGATTCCATGTCCACCGCAAAACCGTGGTTCTGGCTCGTGATGCTCACGCGGCCCGTATCCAGGTCCTTCACCGGGTGGTTGGCACCATGGTGGCTGTGGGTCATCTTGAAGGTCTTGGCACCAGCAGCCAGGGCCATGATCTGGTGCCCCAGGCAGATGCCGAACGTGGGCATGCCACTGTCCACAATGGTGCGGGTCGCGGCGATGGCGTAGTCGCAAGGCTCGGGGTCGCCAGGGCCGTTGGACAGGAAAACACCATCGGGTTTGAGAGCCAGCACATCAGCGGCCGGCGTCTTTGCTGGCACCACGGTGACCTTGCAGCCACGTTCCGCCAGCATGCGCAGGATGTTCTTCTTGACGCCGAAGTCGTACGCCACTACGTGAAACTGTGGGGCCGACAGTTCGCCGTAGCCAGTACCCAGTTTCCACTCTGTCTGCGTCCACTCATAACGCGCTGCCGTGGTCACCACCTGGGCCAGGTCCAGCCCGGCCATGTTGGGGGCCGCCTTGGCCTTGGCGATGGCTTCGTCGATGAGCGCCTGCGTGATAGCCTGCCCTGCGGCAAGGCCGATGATGGTGCCGTTTTGCGCACCCTTGCTGCGCAGCAGGCGCGTGAGCTTTCGGGTGTCGATGTTGGCGATGGCAACGGTCTTCTCACGCACGAGGTACTGCGAGAGCGTGTCCGTGGAGCGGAAGTTGCTTGCCAGCAGCGGCAGGTCTTTGATGATCAGGCCTGCGGCGTGGACCTTGTCGGCTTCGA
The DNA here is from genome assembly GCF_019218805.1 of Acidovorax sp. sif0632. Lineage (NCBI taxonomy): Bacteria > Pseudomonadati > Pseudomonadota > Betaproteobacteria > Burkholderiales > Comamonadaceae > Acidovorax > Acidovorax sp. sif0632. The sequence continues at coordinate 721,027 of NZ_JAHUWW010000003.1, forward strand.
TGTCCTCCACATTGACGCCATAGTTGCCGATGTGCGGATACGTGAGGGTCACGATCTGCTGGCAGTAGCTCGGGTCGGTGAGGATTTCCTGGTAGCCGGTGATGGCGGTGTTGAACACCACTTCGCCGACAGTGGTGCCGGTGGCACCAATCGAATTGCCGATAAAGACCGTGCCGTCTGCGAGCGCCAGGATGGCGGGCGGGAAGTTTCCCTGTAGAGACAAAAGCACTGGGTTCTCCGGATGGTTACGGTCGCCCGGCGCCTGCAGTCCACTCGTGCACGCAAAGGTACGCAAGTGCTGGTGGCTGCTCTCAGATGGGTTGTTGCTTTGGGTGCGGTCGGGCGACGCTGTTGCGAGAAAAGCTCCCGATTATATCCTTCATGGCAAGCTCACCAACAAATGCGCGTCTTGCATAACCTTGTTACGTAAGCAAGTGTTCCAGGCATTTCAGAGGACAACGGGCACCCTAGACTTCGCCCCGTTTCCCTACCACCCCCACTCCAAAGGCTGATCCCGATGCGCATTTTTCTCCGCCCCCTCGCCCTTTTCCTGGCAGGCCTGTGTGCCGCCATGGCCGCTCAGGCCCTGGAGCTGGCGAAATACCCCCAGGTCTTCGTGGCGCCCCAGGGCGTTGAAGTCGTGCTGGCTCCCACCGCAGACGGCAAGCAGGCCCTGGTGCGAGTGAGTGGCATCAACGACCCCATCGATCAGGTCGTCTTCCTGAGCCAGTTGGAGCAACGGGGCTCGGCGCGCGAGGTATACGCCACCACGCTCGATGGCCGCAGCTACGGTCTGCTGCAAAAGCAGAACCAGGCCTATCGCAATGGCGACCACTATGTGGTGTACCTGCCAGGCAAGCGCGATGGCGTGCCACTGGCCTTCAGTGAAGAAAAGAGCAAGGCCTTCAAGCTGGCGGACCTGCTGGCCAGCTACAAAGGCCAACAAAAGCAGGGCCTGCAGGACAAGCTGGCCCGCTTTGACCGCAACAAGCGCCTGGCCAGCGTGCAGGCCGAACTGGCCAAGGCCGACCAGGACGCCACCGCTGCATGCAGTACGCCAGTGAAGACCAACGTTGACTGGGCCACCATTGACGACGAAAAACTCCAGTCGCTGAGCATCGGCAGCTTCTGCGGCGTGGTGGCATCAGAGCTGGAGTCCATGTGCCGCAACACCCCCGCCTTCAAAAGCACGGCACCCGGCCTGGGCTTGGTGCAATGCAAATTCGCGCCGCAGCTGAAAATCCGGGTGGAGAACCAGCAGGTGCTGTTCAGCACGGAGAAGGACGCCCCCAACCAGGAAGAATTCGTGCGCCAGTTCCTGCGCAATCTCTAAAAAAAGAGTGAGGCGCTCCGCCCCCTGAGATCTGCTGGAAACGATCAAGAAGCGGTGGCTTCAGCGCCCGGCGCCGCTCGCATGCAGGCAGATCGCTGCAGCGGCCGCCACATTGAGCGACTCTTCGCCGCCCGGTTGTGCAATGCGGATGCGCAGAGCGGCACGCTCTTCCAGTGCAGGGGAAACGCCCTGCCCTTCGTGGCCCAACACCCATGCACACGGCCAGGGCAAGGCGGCACGGTGCAACCAGTCTCCGGCGTGCGAGCTGGTAACGAGCATGGGCACCTGCAGCGATTGAAGCTCGCCGTGCTCCACGCCCTCGATCAGGTCCAGCGCGAAATGCGCACCCATGCCTGCACGCAGGACCTTGGGGGACCACAACGCAGCGCTGCCCTTGATAGCCACCACCTGCCGGAACCCGAACGCGGACGCACTGCGCAGGATGGAGCCCACATTACCGGCGTCCTGCACACGGTCCAGCACCACGGTCGCCGCACCCGGATGCACCGCAGCGGGCGCGGGCAAATCCATGATGAAACCCATCCGAGCGGGCGACTCCAGCCCACTGATGTCGGCAAACAGTGCGTCAGCAATTACTATGATTTTCATAGCATTTTGCGCCCACTCTACCTGCGCCAGCGGCCAAAAAGACTCTGAAAACACCGCAATGGATGCGCGCTGGCCACGCTCCAGGGCCGCGCGGCAGAGGTGATCGCCCTCCAGCCAAACCCGGCCTTGCTTGCGGTAGGCCGTGGTGTCCTGCGCAAGACGGCGCAGGTCTTTCACGAACGTGTTGTCCCGCGAATGGATGGTGGTGATCGAAGAGGATGTCATGGGTGGGCAGGTTCAGCCGCGCAGATTCTGCGCCACGGGCGCAAAGGAACGCCGGTGGTGGACGCACGCGCCGTGCTCGCGCAGGGCCGCCATGTGCACCGCCGTGCCATAGCCTTTGTGGCCCGCAAATCCGTATTGGGGAAATTCTTCATGCACCTGCACACACCAGCGGTCACGGTGCACCTTGGCCAGGATGGACGCGGCCGAGATGGCCGGCACCAGCGCATCGCCCTTGACGATGGCCTCAGCCTGGATGTCGAGCGTGGGCAGCCGATTGCCATCGACGAGGACCATGACGGGCTTCAGGCGCAGCCCCATCACGGCCCGCCGCATGGCCAGCATCGTGGCCTGCAGGATGTTGAGCTGATCGATCTCTTCCACGCTGGCCTCGGCAATGCTGCAGCACAGCGCCTTGGCGCGGATTTCGTCGTAGAGCTTTTCGCGCCGGGCGGGCGTGAGCTTCTTGGAGTCTGCCAGGCCTGCGATGGGATGCAGATCGTCCAGGATGACTGCAGCAGCCACCACAGGCCCCGCCAGCGGGCCACGGCCCGCTTCATCCACGCCGGCCACAAGGCCTGGCGGGTGCCAGGGCAGGCAGGCCTGTTCAGGCAGCGGGATGGAGGATTTTCTGGATCGCATCGGCAGCCAGTTGGGGAGTGTTGCGGCGCAGGCTCTCGTGCAGCGCCGTAAAGCGCTGCTCCAGGGCCGTGATTTTTTCGGGATGGTGCTGGCGGGCATCCAGCCATTGGAGTGTTGCCGCACAAAGCGCCTGGGGTGTCGCGGCATCCTGGATCAGCTCGGGCACCACGAAGTCGCCACACAGGATGTTGGGCAAGCCCACCCAGGGCTGCAACTGCTTGCGGCGCATAAGCCACCAGCTCAATGGGTGCATGTGGTAGCCAATGACCATAGGGCGCTTAAACAGGGCCGCCTCCAGCGTGGCGGTGCCACTGGCGATCAGCGTGGTGTCGCAGGCGGCGAGCACGGCGTGGGATTGCCCGGAAACGATCTGCGCCACACCGCCCAGCCCAGCCGCCTGCGCCGCTTGCACGATGCGATCACGCAGCGCCGGAACGGCGGGTACTATCAATTTAATAGCTGGTCGCGCTTTTCTGACAAGCGCTGCAGCCTCAAAGAAGGGTTGAGTGATGTAGGCGATCTCCGAAGAGCGGCTGCCCGGCAGAATGGCGAGCACCTCGTCCGTATCCTGCAGCCCGAGCTGGGCACGGGCCGCAGCGCGGTCCGGCACCATGGGAATCACACCCGCCAGCGGGTGCCCCACGTAGGTGGCGGCGATGCCATGCCGCGCGAGCAGTTCAGGCTCGAACGGAAAGATGCACAACACATGATCAGCGCTGCGGCGAATCTTCTCGACGCGTTCCGCGCGCCAGGCCCAGACGGAGGGGCACACGAAATGCACGGTCTTGATGCCCGCAGCGCGCAGGTCAGCTTCCAGCCCCAGGTTGAAATCAGGGGCATCCACACCGATGAAGACATCCGGGCGGTCCTTGAGCAACCGCTCACGCAGTTGCTTGCGGATGCCCAGCAACTCGCGCAGACGGCGCAGCACTTCCATGCTGTAGCCATGCACGGCCAGCTTCTCGCTGGGCCACCAGGCATCAAAACCCCGGCGTTGCATTTGCGGGCCACCAATGCCGCAGGTCTTCAGGTCTGGCCAATGGGCCTGCATGCCGTCGATCAACAGACCGGCCAGCAGGTCGCCCGATGTCTCGCCCGCCACCATGGCGACACGGGGGGAAGCAGCCATCACCCAGCCCTCAGCGCGCTATGCCGCGCGTGGCGTCGGCCAGGAACCGCTCCATCATCGCGGCATCCTCGCTGGCCTGCGGTGAGGACTGCACCAGCTCAGCAATGGCGGCACGTGCAGCCTCCAGCGTGAGGCCCTGGCGGTAGATCAGCTTGTGCATCTGCTTGACCGCAGCAATGCGCTCGGGCGAGAAGCCGCGGCGGCGCAGCCCCACCACGTTATAGCCCCGCACGGCCAGCGGGTTGCCATCCACCAGCATGAAGGGGGGCACGTCCTGCGACACTGCGCTGGCAAAGCCCACCATGGCATGCGCCCCGACCTTGACGAACTGGTGGATGCCGGTAAGCCCACCCACCGTCACCCAATCGCCCAGGTGGACATGGCCTGCCAGGGTGGTGTTGTTGGCCAGCGTGGTGTGGTTGCCCACATGGCAATCATGGGCGATGTGGGTGTACGCCATGATCCAGTTGTCGTCCCCCACCGTGGTGATGCCACCGGCCTGGGGCACACCGAGGTTCAGGGTGCAGAACTCGCGGATGGTGTTGCGGTCGCCGATGACCAGTTCGGTAGGCTCGCCCGCATACTTCTTGTCCTGCGGGATGGCGCCGATGGAGTTGAACTGAAAGATGCGGTTGTCGGCGCCAATCGTCGTGCGCCCGTCAATGACGCAATGTGCGCCGACCGCCGTGCCCGCACCGATCGATACATGCTCACCAATAACCGCATACGGTCCTACCGTGACCGAAGGGTCCAGGCGTGCGCCGTCCGCAACAATGGCAGTGGGATGAATATTGCTCACGATCCAACAGGCCAGGGTCGGTCAACCCACGCTGCGCATGGTGCACATGAGTTCGGCCTCGCAGGCCACCTCTTCGCCCACGCTGGCCACGCCCTTGAACTTCCAGATGCCACCACGAACGCGATCGATGGTGATGCTCAGGATCAACTGGTCGCCGGGCTCCACCGGGCGCTTGAAACGCGCGCCATCAATGCCCACAAAGTAGTAGATATTGTTCTCATCGGGCACCTTGCCCATGGCATCAAACGCCAGCAAGCCCGCAGCCTGGGCCAGCGCTTCCAGGATCAACACACCCGGCATCACGGGACGTCCGGGGAAATGCCCCATGAAATAGGGCTCATTGAACGTCACGTTCTTGATGGCCTTGATGCGGGTGTTGCTCTCAAGCTCGATCACTTTGTCCACCAGCAGGAACGGGTAGCGGTGGGGCAGTTGCTTGAGAATTGCGTGAATATCCATCATCGAGTTGTTCTTCCGTTCATGCTGCCTTGAGAGCCTGCTCAAGCGCCTTGATGCGCTCCCGCAAGCTGTGCAGTTGTTTGAGTGTTGCAGCGTTTTTTTCCCAACGCGCATTGTCGTCGATGGGAAACATGCCCGTGTATTGCCCAGGCCGCGTGAGCGAGCGTGTGACCACGGTAGCTGCCGAGATATGCACGTTGTCGGCCAGCTCCAGATGGCCCAGCACAATCGCCCCGCCGCCCACAGTGCAGTGCGCGCCAATGGTCGCGCTGCCAGCCACCCCCACACACCCAGCCATGGCCGAGTGCTTGCCGATGCGCACGTTGTGGCCGATCTGAATCAGGTTGTCGAGCTTGACACCATCTTCGATGACCGTGTCCTGCAGCGCGCCCCGGTCGATGCAGGTGTTGGCGCCGATCTCGACGTCGTCTCCGATGCGCACGGCACCGAGCTGTTCGATCTTGACCCACTGCCCTTGCTCGGGCGCAAAGCCAAAACCATCCGCGCCGATCACCACACCGGCGTGCACGATGCAACGCGCGCCGATGGTGCAATCCTCGCCCACGGTCACACGCGACTTGAGGATGGTCCCCGCACCCACCTGCGCTCCACGCTCCACCACACACAGCGGCCCAATGGTCGCAGTGGGGTGCACCTGTGCCGTGGGATCCACCACGGCACTGGCGTGTACCCCCGCGCGCTGCGCTGGCGCATTGCGTTGCCGCCACAACTGGGTGGCACGCGCGAAATACACGTAGGGGTTGTCCGACACGATGCAGGCACCACGTGCCAGAGCGGCATCGCGCATGGCAGGCGCCACAATGACACAGGCCGCCCGGGAGGCGGCCAGTTGCTGTTGGTAGCGGGGGTTGCTCAGGAAACTGAGATCTCCCGGCCCGGCAACCTCCAGGGGCGCGATGCGGGAGATGACGACATCCCGTGTCGCACCTCCTTCCAGCGAGCCACCGAGCGCATCAACTATGTGCCCAAGAAGCAAGCTCACGCGCCACCTGTCCAGGGCTGTGGCTTACTTGCCAGCAGAGGCATTCAGCGCCTTGATCACCTTGTCGGTGATGTCATGCTTGGGGTTGATGTAGACGGCCTCCTGGAGGATCACGTCGTACTTCTCGGCTTCAGCCACTTGCTTGACGACCTTGTTCGCACGTTCGAGCACCTGGGACAGTTCCTCGTTCTTGCGGGCGCTCAGGTCTTCCTGGAACTCGCGGCGCTTGCGCTGGAATTCACGGTCCTGGTCCACCAGCTGGCGCTGGCGGGTCGTGCGCTGGCTTTCAGCCATCGTGGGGGCTTCGCGTTCGAATTTCTCTGTGGCGGTCTTCAGGGTACTGCCCATGTCCACCAGTTCTTTCTCGCGACGGGAGAACTCCTGCTCCAGCTTGGCCTGTGCAGCCTTGGCAGTGCTGGCCTCACGGAAGATGCGGTCTGTATTGACAAAACCGGCTTTGAACGACTCTTGAGCTTGCGCAGGGGCAGCCACGGCCAGGGAGCCAAGCAGCAGAGCCAAAGAGATATGGCGAGAAATGGATTTCATTAGAAAGACGTTCCAATCTGGAATTGCAGTTTCTGGATTCTATCGCCGGCGAACTTGCGCACCGGTTGCGCAAAAGCCAGACGCAAAGGACCGAGCGGGGAAATCCAGCTCAAGCCCAGGCCCACGGAAGAACGCATGTCACTGAAGGTAACTTTTTCGTTTTCTCCGTACACATTACCCACGTCAAAGAAGGTGAATACACGCAGCGTCCGGTCGTTCCCTGCACCCGGGAACGGCGCGATCAGCTCCGCGTTCAGCGTCACCTTCTTTGGCCCCCCCAAAGAGGCCCCCGTCACGTCGCGCGGACCCAGGGTACCCTGGTCAAAGCCACGCACCGAGCCCAACCCGCCCGAATAGAAATTCTTGAACACCGGGAATGGCCGGCCATTCATGCCCTTGCCGATACCCACCTCGCCATTGAAGGCGATGGTGAAACGTTTGTTCAGCGGTACGTACTGCTGGTACTGGTAGTTGGCCCGCACGTAGCGAGCATCCCCAGCCACCGACCATTCTGAATTGAGGCGCTGATAGCGGCCCGAATTCGGTGCCAGAGCGCTGTCGCGGTCGTCCCGCGACCAACCGATCGTCAAAGGAATGGAGGTGCTGCTGTAGCCAAACTGGTCGGCATAGGCCAGGTAGGTGGCGGGAATGTTCGTACCCGCCTTGATCTTGGTCTGCTCCAGCCCACCGCCAAAGAACACGGTATCGGTTTCACTGAACGGAACACCGAATCGCACCGACGTGCCGGTGGTCACCAACTCGTAGTTACCGCCCTGGTCTTCGTAAGGCTTGTCCGTGCGGTAGTACACGTCCAGCGTGCGAGAAATGCCGTCGGGCGTGAAGTACGGATTGGTGGTGCTGAACACGAGCGTGCGGCGGTACTTGCTGGTGTTGACATCAATGCCCAGGTAGTTGCCAGAGCCAAAAATGTTCTCTTGCTTGATACCAAACGACAGCGACACCTTTTCGGCGCTGGAAAAACCCACCCCCATCTGCAGCGATCCGGTGGGTTTTTCTGCCACGTTGATCACCAGGTCCACCTGGTCTGGAGAGCCCGGGACCTCCTGGGTCTCCACATTGACCTCAGTGAAGAAGCCCAGGCGGTCCACGCGATCACGCGACAGGCGGATTTTTTCACCGTCGTACCAGGAGGCTTCGTACTGGCGGAACTCGCGGCGGATCACTTCGTCGCGTGTGCGGTTGTTGCCGCTCACATTGATGCGGCGCACATAGGCACGGCGCGAGGGCTCCGCCTGCAGAACAAAAGCAACGCGGTTGTTTTCGCGGTCAATCTCTGGCACGGCTTCTACCCGCGCGAACGCAAAGCCAAACCGGGAGAAATACTCGGAAAACGCCTTGGTCGTTTCAGTCACCTGGTCCGCGTTGTAGGGTTCGCCAGGGCGAATGGTGACCAGGGACTTGAACTCATCTTCCCGGTCCAGGTAGTTGCCTTCCAGCTTCACGCCAGACACCACATAGCGCTCACCTTCGGTCACATTGACAGTGATGGAAATGTCCTGCTTGTCGGGCGAAATAGCGACCTGGGTGGAATCGACACGGAATTCGAGATAGCCGCGCTGCAGGTAGTAGGAGCGCAGGGTTTCCAGATCGGCGTTGAGCTTGGCACGTGAATAGCGGTCCGACTTGGTGTACCAGCTGAGCCAGCCACCGGTGTCCTGATCAAACAGGCCTTTGAGCGTGGATTCGCTGAAGGCCTTGTTGCCAACAATGCGTACTTCCTTGATGCGGGCGGGATCGCCTTCGACCACGGTGAAAGTCAGGTTGACACGATTGCGCTCGATCGGGGTCACGGTCGTGACGACCTCGGCGCCATAGAGGCTCTTGTTGATGTACTGGCGCTTGAGTTCCTGCTCGGCACGGTCGGTCAGCGCCTTGTCATAGGGACGACCTTCGGTCAGCCCGACATCGCGCATGGCCTTCTTCAGCGCGTCCTTGTCAAACTCGCGGGTGCCGGCGAAATCCACGTCGGCCACAGTGGGGCGCTCCTCCACCACAACCACCAGCACATTGCCAGTCGCCTCCAGGCGCACGTCCTTGAACAGGCCCAGACCGAAAAGTGCGCGAATGGCAGCTGCGCCCTTCTCGTCGTTGTAGTCGTCACCAACCCGCAGTGGCATGGAGGCAAACACGGTGCCGGGCTCGACGCGCTGCAGCCCCTCGACGCGGATGTCCTGCACCTTGAAAGGCTCCAGAGCCCATGCCGCATTGGCGGCAAAAATCATGGCTGCAACGGCCGATGCGGTACGCACGCCCAGGCGATTGATGTGTTTTTTCATGAATGAAGCTGGTGCCGCAGTTGCAGGGCAAGCGCGGCAAAAGTGTTAGCCAAAGAGCCGAGTGATATCGTTGAACAGGGCAATGGACATCATGAGAAGCAAGACCGCAACGCCTCCACGCTGCAGGCGCTCCATCCACGCGTCTGACACCCCCCTGCCCGTGACACCCTCCCAAAGATAATACATCAGGTGCCCTCCGTCCAAGACGGGCAGCGGCAGCAGGTTGAGCACGCCCAGGCTCACGCTGATCAGGGCGAGGAAAACGAGGTACTGCGTCAGGCCCAGGCTGGCAGAACGCCCGGCATAGTCGGCGATGGTCAAGGGCCCGCTGATGTTCTTGAGAGATGCCTCACCAATCACCATGCGGCCCATCATGCGCAGCGTCAATACCGACACATCCCAGGTCTTGACCACACCGGCCCAAGCGCCTTCCAACACGCCATATTCAACGGTCACGAAATCAGGTGGAGCGCCAACGTAGGCCCCAATGCGGCCTATGGTCGCGCCCAGTTCCGGCTTGGCCTCCGGCAAAACATCCAAGGTCAGCACCTGCCCCGCGCGATCCACGCGCCAAGGCTGGGCCAGTGGCTCGCTGCCACGCACGGACTGCCGGATCAACTCGCGCAGCTGCTGGCCATCCACCACATCGATGGCACCAATCTTGAGCACTACATCCCCTTGGCGCAATCCGGCGCGCGCAGCGACTCCGTCAGGCATGACCTCGCCCAGCACCGGACGTGTCCATGGCCCCAGAATGCCTATTTTGCGAAACAGCTGGGCGTCTGCTTCGCGGCTGTCGATCTTCGACATGTCCAGCACAATTTCCCGGTGTGCAGCCCCCGACTGTGGCTGCACATCCAGGCGCACGTTCACCCCCTCCAGGGCACCGCGAGTAAGCAGCCAGCGCAAATCTTCAAACGACCGTACGGGTTCCAGGTCGTCAGAACCCAATGCTGCCTGCGCGACCAGTTCACCGCCACGCAGGCCCGCGCTCTGCGCCACGGAACCAGCCACCGGGCTGGCCAGGACCGCCTTGGGCTCCTCCACCCCGTTCCAGTTGACGATGGAATACAACAGCACGGCCAGCAGCAGATTCGCAACAGGGCCTGCGGCCACGATGGCAGCGCGAGACCGCAGAGGTTGGGTGTTGAAGGCCAGATGCCGCTCTTCGGGGGGCACAGGCGCTTCCCGCTCGTCCAGCATGCGCACGTATCCACCCAGCGGAAACGCCCCCAGGACAAACTCCGTGGGCGAGCCCTTGGGTTGCCAGCGCAGCAGCGGGTTGCCAAAGCCCACCGAGAAGCGCAGCACCTTCACTCCGCACGCCACGGCCACCCGGTAGTGGCCGTATTCGTGTACGGCAATCAGAAGGCCGAGGGCCACGATGAAGGCAACGATGGTGAGGAGCATGTGCGGGTCCGTGTTGCGGTGGAAACTCAGGCCGCCAGGCGGTCTGCAACTTGCTCAGCGGCATTGCGTGCCTGGCTGTCCAGGTCCAGCAACGCTTCGAGCGAATTGGGCTTGGAGGGGGAAACCGCCTCCAAAGTTGCAAGATTCACGGCATGAATATGGTCAAAACGAAGCCGTCCCGACAAGAACGCTCCCACAGCCACCTCATTGGCAGCATTCAATACGGCCGTCGTCCCTTCGGCCGCTTTCAGCGCTTGCCAGGACAGGTGCAAACCCGGGAAGCGGTGGGCGTCAGCATCTTCAAACGCCAGCGCGGACAGGGTCGAAAAGTCCAGTTTGCTCGCGCCACTCGCAATGCGCTCCGGCCAGGCCAGGCCGCAGGCAATGGGCACGCGCATGTCGGGCGTTCCCAATTGAGCCAGGATCGATGCATCCTTGAACTGCACCATGGAATGGATGATCTGCTGCGGATGGATCACCACCTTGATCTGGTCCGGGTGCAGATCGAACAGCCAGCGGGCCTCGATCACTTCGAGCGCCTTGTTCATCATCGTGGCCGAATCCACCGAAATCTTGCGCCCCATCGAGAAATTGGGATGCGCGCAGGCCTGGGCAGGTGTGATCTCAGCCAGCGTGGACGGGTCTCGTTGCCGAAACGGCCCCCCGGAAGCCGTAAGCAAAATGCTGTCCACCCGTTGCGCCCAAGTGGCAGGGTCTTCGGGCAGGCATTGAAAGATGGCGGAGTGTTCGCTATCGATGGGCAACAGCGTCGCCCGCCCCTCGCGCACCGTCTGCATGAACAACCCACCACCAACCACCAGCGCTTCCTTGTTGGCCAGCAGCAACCTCTTGCCCGCGCGCGCAGCCGCCAGACACGGTGCGAGACCCGCAGCGCCCACAATGGCCGCCATCACCGCATCCACCTCTTCGTGTGACGCTATCAATTCAAGAGCATCTTGCGCTTGAAGGACCTGCGTTGGAAGGCTATTGGCCACCAATTTTTCAGCCAGAAGCGCCGCATGGGGCGCGCTCGCCATCACCGCGAAGCGAGGACGGAACTGTGCACACTGCGCCAGAAGAAGATCGACCTGGGTGGCAGCGCTGAGCGCAAACACTTCGAAGCGATCGGGATGGCGGGCCACCACATCCAGCGTGCTGGTGCCAATGGAGCCGGTGGAACCGAGGACGGTGATTTGTTGTTTCTTCATGGAGTCGTCAGGCTCGTGAGCATCATGGCCAGGGGGAGCGTGGGCAGCAGAGCATCCACGCGGTCGAGCACACCACCGTGGCCGGGCAGCAGGCCACTGCTGTCCTTCACACCGGCACTGCGCTTGATGAGGGACTCCACGAGATCTCCCGACACACTCATGGCCACCATGAACAGTGCGGCAAGCACCAGCATCCACCAGCCTTGTAGCGCCATTCGGCTGTAAAAACTGGGCACAGCCGCCTGCCAGTGCGCATCGGCCACGACCCAGACGAAGGCCATGACCACGACCCCAGCCAAACCGCCCCACACGCCCTCCCAGCTTTTGCCAGGACTGATCGAAGGGGCCAGCTTGCCTTTTGTGAAGCGCAGGCCAAAAGCACGGCCAGTGAAATAAGCAAAGATGTCTGCGACCCACACCAAGAGCAGCACCGACAGCAGAAAATTGATACCCACATTGCGCGCCTGCACTACGGCGAGCCAAGCGAGCCACAGCGCCAATACCCCTGCCACCAGGCGCACTCCACCCGGAATCCGGGGCCAACCAGGCACCCCTGCCTTGAGCAGCCAGGCAGCCGCCAAGACCCACAGGCCCCCGCCCACCACCCACAGGGCGGTCAACGGACGATCGACCCAGCCCAGGGCCCACGAACCCGCACACAGTGCGACACAAGCAGCGCCCACGGTCAGAGAGCCGGCCTGGCCAAAACCGCTCAGACGCCCCCACTCCCAGGCACCCGCAGCCATGAGCACCAACACGACCACGGTGAAGGGCACCGTAGATGGGTAAAAAAGCGCCGGCAGCAAAATGGCCAGCAGGACAAGGGCTGTGATAACGCGCTGCTTGAGCATGGGGCCTTTCAGAACCTGTTCAGGTTCTTAGCCCGGCATCGGCTGGGGATGCGCGGACAGGATTTGTTCGGAGGTTTTGCCAAAACGGCGCTCGCGGCCACCGAAGGCAGCAATCGCCTCGTCCAGCGCCGACTCATCGAAATCCGGCCACAACCGGTCGCTGAAGAAAAACTCGGAGTATGCGGCCTGCCACAGCAAAAAGTTGCTGATCCGCATTTCCCCGCCGGTGCGAATCACCAGGTCGGGATCGGGCACATGGGCCATGCCCATTGCACCCTGCAGGCTGGCCTCGGTGATAGGCTCACCGCGTGCCGCCAGCGACGCTGCTGCCTGGGCAATGTCCCAGCGGCCACCGTAGTTGAAACACACGTTGAGCACCAGGCGGGTGTTTTCAGCCGTAGCGGCTTCTGCCTGCGCCAGGCCATCGCGGACCTTCTGCGAAAGACCCGCACGCTCACCCACGAAATACAGGCGCACGCCATCCTTCTTGAGTTGCGGCACTTCGCGCGCCAGCGCCATCGCCAACAATTCCATGAGGCCAGAGACCTCGTCGGCGGGGCGGTTCCAGTTTTCGGAGGAGAACGCAAACACCGTGAGTACAGCCACACCGCGCTGCACGCAGGCGCGTGCACAGCGGCGCAGTGAGTCCACGCCTTGCTTGTGGCCCGCCAAGCGCGGCAAAAAACGGCGCGTGGCCCAGCGGCCGTTGCCATCCATGACGATGGCAATGTGGTGCGGCACCAACGAAGAGTCAGCCATGTGAATGTTCAAGCCCTGGGGCCTAGAGCGTGTGATGCACTTTTAAGTGCCCGCGAAAGTCGGGGAAAGGCCCGGCAACTAGGCGCAGGACGCGCCGCGGTATGAATACCGCCAGCGGCTTGCAACGACGTAGCCGGGCCTTTCCCCGACTTTCCCAAAGGGTTGGCCCCACACGCAGGCACTCGCGGCGCTGCAGCGCTTGCCAAGGCCGGGGCCTTGCCTGCGCACTGCGCCTTGCGATCACCTGCGTGTGGGGCCAACGCGGGTACGTAAAAGCGCATAACACGCTCTAGACCGCCATGATTTCCTGCTCTTTGGCGGCCACCAGCGCATCGATCTCGGCGATATGCTTATCGGTGAACTTCTGCACGTCGGTTTCGGCGCGCTTCTGGTCGTCCTCGGAGGCCAGCTTGTCCTTGACGAGCTTCTTGACGGACTCGTTTGCATCGCGGCGCAGGTTGCGCACGGCAATCTTGGCGCTCTCGCCCTCGTTGCGGGCGAGCTTGGTCATTTCCTTGCGGCGCTCTTCGCTCATAGGCGGCATGGGTACGCGGATCAGGTCGCCCATGGAGGCAGGGTTCAGGCCCAGGTCGCTTTCGCGGATGGCCTTCTCGATCTTGGCGCCCATGCCCTTTTCCCAGGGCTGCACGCTGATGGTGCGCGAATCGATCAGCGCCACGTTGGCCACCTGGCTCAGGGGCACCAAGGAGCCGTAATACTCGACCTGGACGGTATCGAGCAACGCCGGGTTGGCACGGCCGGTGCGGATCTTCTGCAGGTTGTTCTTGAAAGCCGAGATGGACTGGTCCATCTTGGTTTCTGCATTTTTCTTGATGTCGGCAATCGTCATGTTTTCTCCTGGGCGCCCGCCTGCATCGTGGGCAGGCCTCGGCCATTGTCGTCAAGCGTAAACCAGCGTACCTTCGTCTTCACCCATCACCACACGCTTCAGGGCGCCGTGCTTGATGATGGAGAACACCCGCACGGGCAGCTTCTGGTCGCGGCACAGGGCAAACGCGGTCGCATCCATGATGCCCAGATTGCGGGACATGGCCTCGTCAAAGCTGAGCTTCGTATAACGCGTGGCCGTGGGGTCCTTCTGGGGGTCGGCAGTATAAACGCCGTCCACCTTGGTGGCCTTGAGCACCAGTTCAGCACCGATTTCGGCACCGCGCAACGCTGCGGCGGTGTCGGTGGTGAAGAAAGGATTGCCTGTGCCGGCCGCAAACACGACGACCTTGCCCTCTTCAAGATACTGCAGCGCCTTGGGGCGCACATAGGGCTCAACCACCTGCTCGATGGCAATGGCGGACATCACTCGGGCCACCAGGCCCTGCTTGTCCATGGCGTCTGCCAGGGCCAGGGCGTTCATCACGGTGGCCAGCATGCCCATGTAGTCTGCGGTGGCACGGTCCATCCCGACCGAGCCCCCGGCGACACCACGGAAGATGTTGCCCCCACCGATCACCACGGCCACCTGGACACCCAGGCGGGTCACTTCGGCGATCTCCTCGACCATCCGCACGATGGTGGCGCGGTTGATGCCGAAGGCGTCATCCCCCATCAGCGCCTCACCAGACAGCTTGAGCAAAATGCGCTTGTGGGCTGGTGCAGCGTTGGACATGGGAAATTTCTCCGGTAAGTGGTACGAGGCTTTGGTGGGGTGGTTACAGGGAACGATCAGGCAGCAGCCTTGGCAGCAGCCACCTGGGCAGCCACTTCGGCAGCAAAGTCGTCCACCTTCTTCTCAATGCCTTCGCCCACCACGTACAGGGTAAAGCCCTTCACGTTGGTGTTGGCAGCCTTGAGCATCTGGGCCACGGTTTGCTTGCCGTCGGCAGCCTTCACGAAGACCTGGTCGGCCAGCGAGACTTCCTTGAGGTACTTCTGCACCGCGCCGTCGATGCGCTTGGCCGTGATTTCAGCGCTTTGTGCAGGCTTGCCAGCAGCCACGAGTTCCTTGTTGGCTTCGTCGGCCTTGCCTTCGGCGACCGAGCGCTCCTTGGCGATCAGATCTGCAGGCACGTCGGCGCTGGTCAGGGCCACGGGCTTCATGGCGGCCACGTGCATGGCCACGTCCTTGGCTGCTGCAGCGTCGCCTTCGAACTCCACCACCACGCCGATGCGCGAACCGTGCAGGTAGGCGGCCAGGTTGGAGCCGCTGAAGCGCTTGAAGCGGCGGAAGGACATGTTCTCGCCGATCTTGCCGATCAGGCCCTTGCGCACGTCTTCCAGCGTGGGGCCGAAGCTGTCTTGGCTATAGGGCAGCGCGCCCAAGGCTTCGACGGTGGCGGGGTTGTGTTCAGCCACCAGCTTGGCAGCAGCGTTGGCCATGGCGATGAAGCTGTCGTTCTTGGAGACAAAGTCGGTTTCGCTGTTGACTTCCACCAAGGCACCGGTGGTGCCGTCGATGTAGCTGGCGACCACGCCTTCAGCCGTGATACGCGATGCAGCCTTGCCAGCCTTGGTGCCCAGCTTGACGCGCAGCAGCTCTTCAGCCTTGGCCATGTCGCCGTCGGCTTCCGTCAGCGCCTTCTTGCATTCCATCATCGGAGCGTCGGTCTTGCCACGCAGTTCAGCAACCATGCTTGCGGTAATTGCAGCCATCTTTGTTCCTTCAGTGTTCAGTTCAGTCAGTTCAGTCAGTTCAGATTCGGGCTAAAAAAAAGGGGGCTCACCAGGGGCCCCGCTTTTGTTCGCGACGGATCGCGCAGCCGGGCTATCAGGCAGCGGCTTCTTGCACTTCCACGAATTCGTCGGTGCTCTCTGCAGTAGCAGCCTTCACGACTTCATTCACGGCGTTGGCACGGCCTTCGATGATCGCGTCAGCGATGCCACGGGCGTACAGCGTCACAGCCTTGGCCGAGTCGTCGTTGCCAGGGATCACGTAGTCGATGCCTTCAGGCGAGTGGTTGGTATCGACCACACCGATCAGCGGGATGCCCAGCTTCTTGGCTTCGGCAACGGCGATCTTGTGGAAGCCCACATCGATGATGAAGATGGCATCGGGCAGAGCAGCCATGTCCTGAATGCCGCCGATATCCTTTTCGAGCTTCTCGATTTCGCGGGAGAACGTCAGTTGCTCCTTCTTGCTCAGGCTGTCGAGGCCAGCTTCTTGCTGGGCCTTCATGTCCTTGAGGCGCTTGATCGAGGTCTTCACGGTCTTGAAGTTCGTCAGCATGCCGCCCAGCCAGCGCTGGTCCACGAAAGGCACGCCAGCGCGTTGCGCTTCGGTGGCCAGGATTTCACGGGCTTGGCGCTTCGTGCCGACCATCAGGATCGTGCCGCGGTTGGCAGCCAGTTGCTTGGCGAACTTTTGGGCTTCCTGGAACAGTGGCAGCGACTTTTCCAGGTTGATGATGTGAATCTTGTTGCGATGGCCGAAGATGTAGGGGGCCATCTTGGGGTTCCAGAAGCGGGTTTGGTGACCGAAGTGGACACCGGCTTCCAGCATTTCGCGCATGGTAACGGACATAAAAATACTCCAAAGGTTAGGTCTAAAATCAGCCCCAATATTTGCAGTGCCGTGATCTTCACGAACACCGCAACACCTTGACAGGGCTGCTTTGCGATTGGTCTTGCCGCAGCGGCCACGCTGGTTGTGCAAACCTTGCACCACTGCGCTACTGCTCCCAGCAAAACCCAAAGATTCTAGCACACCCATGCTCTCTGACCTGATCGCCACCCGTGAGCAACTGCGGGACGGCGCCACTACCGCGCCCGCCGAGCTGGAACGCTGCATCGACGCTGCCCAGGCCACCTCCAACACCCACAGCTTTGTGCGAACCCTGTTCGACGAGGCTCGCACCACAGCGGTGCAACCGGGCGTAGCCCAGTTGCCTCTGGCCGGGCTGTCGGTGTCGGTGAAGGACCTGTTTGACGTGGCCGGCCAACCCACCCCGGCGGGCTCCACCGCGCTGGCGGGGGCTCCCGCAGCAGCTCAAGACTGCCCGGCCGTGGCCCGACTGCGCGCAGCGGGTGCCAGCCTGATTGGCCGCACCAACATGGTGGAGTTCGCTTTCTCGGGCGTGGGCGTCAACCCCCACTACGGCACGCCTGCTGCCTGGGACGCCCGTTTTGGCGCCGTGCCCGGCGCACCCCGGGTGCCCGGCGGGTCTTCGTCCGGCGCCGGGGTGTCGATCGCCACTGGCGCCGCGTTCATTGGACTGGGATCGGACACCGGCGGCTCCATCCGCATTCCTGCGGCGCTCAACGGCATCGTGGGCTTCAAGAACACAGCCCGGCTGGTGCCTACCGCTGGCGCCGTGCCGCTGTCCACCACCCTGGACACTGCCTGCGCCATGACGCGCACAGTGCGCGACGCCATCGTGGCGCACGAGGTGCTGGCCGCCCGGCGCGTGACGCGCAGCCTGGCGCCGCTGTCGCAGTACCGGCTGGCGGTGCCGTCCACCCTCTTCCTCGACGGGCTGGATGCCACCGTGGCGCGCGCCTTTGAGCGCAGCGTGGAAGCCTTGCGCCAGGCCGGCGCCCAGATCGACACCATCGACCTGCCCGCCGTGCTGGAGCAGCCCGCCTATGGTTTTGCCGCCCCCGAAGCCTACGCCTGGCACCGCGAGCTGCTGCAGCGCGCAGGCGACGGCTACGACCCCCGGGTGCGCATGCGCATTGAAAAAGGCGCCACGCTGATGGCCTGGGAATACATCGACCTGGTGCAGGCGCGCCAGCAATGGATTGCACGCATGCTCTCCGACATGGAGCGCTATGACGCCCTGCTGTCCCCCACCGTTCCCATCGTGGCACCGCTCATTGCCGATGTCGCACCGGCCGATGGACTGGACAAAGTCCAGGATGCCGCCCGCGACGCCGAGTTCTTCCGCGTCAACAACCTGCTGCTGCGCAACACCAGCGTGGTCAATCTGCTGGATGGCTGTGCGCTGTCGCTGCCTTGCCATGTACCAGGGGAACTCCCGGTCGGGCTGATGGTCTGGCACGGAGCGCTCAGGGACGACACGGTGCTCAACGTGAGCCTACAGATCGAACAAATACTACAAAAATAATAGCTACTCGCGCTTTAACAACAAGCGCTAGAAGCCAAAAACACCCATATTCATGAAGATTGCTATCGTGGGCGCCGGCATCATCGGCGTCACCACCGCATACGAGCTGGCCAGCGACGGCCACGAAGTCACGGTGTTCGAACAACGCAGCGCAGCCGCCGAGGAAGCCAGCTTTGCCACTGCAGGACTGCTCGCACCCTACCTGCTGAGCCCCTGGGCAGTGCCGGGCTTTGGCCAGCCGCTGCGACTGATGGGGGCACAGGCCACCCTGCGGATGGCAGGCGGCCTGACCCTCGCCAACTGGGCCTGGTTGCGCCGCTGGCGCAGCATGGCCCGCAGCCACAGCGCCCCGGCTACAGCCGTCGAGCGCCTGGCGCAGTACAGCCAGACGCGCCTGCAATCCATCGCCAGCCAGCACGAGCTGGATTTTGAAGCCAGCGATGGCCGTCTGGTGCTGCTGCGCACTGAGGAAGACCGCACGCGCCTGCAGCCCGCACTGCAGGTGCTGCGCGACAGCGGCGTGACTTTGCGCGAGATCGACGCCGATGTGGCCCGCCAGATAGAGCCCGGCCTGTCGCCCGAGGCGCCGCTGGCAGGCGCCATCCACTTGCCCGACGCGCGCGCGGGCAACTGCCGCCTGTTTGCCCAGCTGCTGCGCCAAGGTATTCAGGGCGGTGGCGTGCAGTTTGTGTTCAACACCCGCGTGGACCGACTGGGCAGCAGCCCCACCGGCGTGGTGCTGCAAGGCGAAGCGGACCTGCGCCGCTTTGATGCCGTGGTGCTGTGCGCGGGCATGGCATCAGCCACGCTGCTGCCTGCGCTGGGCCTGGACCTGCCCATGGCGGCCGTGTATGGCTACTCCGTCAGTGCCCCGCTGCGCGAATCCACCCACGCCCCGCGCGCCAGCGTGGTGGATGCGGGTCAGCAGATATCCATCACCCGCCTGGGCCAGCGTGTGCGCATTGCCGGTGGCGCTGAACTGGCCGGGGCCGATGCCGAGCACCACACCCCCACACTGCAGCGCCTGTACCGCACGCTGAACGACTGGTTCCCCGGCGGCGCGCAGCTGTCATCCAACCTGCAGATCTGGCGCGGCGCCCGCACCATGCTGCCCGACGGAGCACCGGTGGTGGGCGCCAGCGGCGTGCCGGGCTTGTGGCTCAACACCGGCCACGGCGCAAGTGGCTGGGCTCTGGCCTGCGGCAGCGCCCGGGCGCTGGCCGACCTGATCGCGCAGCGCGAGCCCGAGGTGTCGCTGGACGGGCTGGGCATGCGCCGGTTCTAAGCCAGACTGCGCTTTCACGTCACAGGGCGGCGGCGCACAATGGCAGGCACGCTGCCGCTGGCAGCGGCCCTCGCCCCCTGCAGCCCATGCACCGCATCACCGCCCACCAGCCTTATCCCCTGTTCAACACAGCCGCCACGCGCCGCCTGGAAGAAACGGCGGCGGCCGCCCTGCCCCCGCACACCCTCATGCAACGCGCCGGCCTGGCCGTGGCGCAATTGGCCCAGGCGCTGGCACCCCACGCACGCACCGTGTGGATTGCCTGCGGGCCCGGGAACAACGGAGGTGACGGGCTGGAGGCTGCCATGCACCTGCAGCGCAGTGGCCGCAAAGTGGTCGTGACCTGGCTGGGCCAGCCCGATACGGCCCCGACCGATGCCAGGGCCTCGTGGCAGCGGGCGCGGGATGCGGGCGTGGTCTGGGCAGACACCGCACCCGGCGATCTGGGGGCCAACGACCTGTGCATTGATGCGCTGCTGGGCATTGGCGTCTCTTCTTCACCCCACAGCCCCGCACGCCCGCCCGACACAAGGCTCCTGGCCTGTCTGCAAGCCCTGCACCGCAGCCCGGCCCCCGTGCTGGCCGTGGACCTGCCCAGCGGGCTGGACGCAGACACCGGCCAGTTTGCTGCAGGCCTTGCGCCCGACACCCAAACCCACCAGCACTACCACCTGCACCACCAAGCGCCCCCGCCACGCCACACACTGAGTCTGCTCACCCTCAAGCCCGGCCTGTTCACCGCCGCCGGGCGGGACGCAGCAGGCCAGGTCTGGCTGGATGATCTGGGCGTAGAACCCGGGCACGAGCCGCCCAACGCCTGGCTTTCCGGCCCCGCCCTGCCCGCCCCCCGCGCCCATGCCAGCCACAAGGGCAGCTATGGCGACGTGGCTGTGGTGGGCGGCGAAGGACTGGCGGCGCGGGGTATGGGCATGGCGGGCGCCGCACTGCTGGCCGCTTCGGCCGCTCTGCACAGCGGCGCGGGCCGTGTGCTGGTGGCCCTGCTTGACAACGGCCAGCAGCAACTCGACCCACAGCAGCCGGAGTTGATGTTCCGCCGCTTTGACGCGCTGGCACTGGAACAGCTCACCGTGGTCTGCGGCTGTGGCGGCGGGCAGGCCATCGCACGCGTGCTGCCCGAGGTCATCACCCGCGCAGCCCGACTGGTGCTGGATGCCGACGCGCTCAACACCATCGCCACCCAGGCCGCACTGCACGCGCTGGTGGTGGCACGCGGACAGCACGGGCAACCCACGGTGCTCACACCGCACCCGCTGGAGGCTGCGCGCCTGCTGGGCCTGACCACCGCCGAAGTCCAAGCCAACCGGCTTGGGGCCGCGCAGCAGCTGGCCAACCAGTTCAACTGCGTGGCGGTGCTCAAGGGCTCGGGCACCGTGATCGCCGCACCCGACCGCGTCCCTGCCATCAACCCCACGGGCAATGCGTGCCTGGCCACGGCGGGTACGGGCGATGTGCTGGCAGGCATGGTGGGCGCCCACCTGGCCGCCGGCGCCAGCGCCTTGCGCGCTGCGAGTGAAGCGGTGTACCAGCATGGCCAGGCGGCTGATGATTGGCCAGCGCGCCAGGCGCTGACGGCCAGTGTGCTGGCGCGGCGCGTGGGCGGAAGCTGAGCCTCAAGCCAGCAAGGTCACCGTCTTGAGCGGCTTGAGCACGCTCGACGGTGTCATGCCAAAGGTCTGCCGGAACATGCGGCTGAAGTGGGCCGAATCAGAAAACTCGCCATGTAGCGCCGCGTCGGTCAGGCGCGGGCTGAGCGCCAGCCCCGCCATCGCCAGCCGCACCTGGGACCAGACGCGGTAGCTGCGCAAGCTCACGCCCATCTCGGCGCGAAACAGGTGGTTGAAACGCGATGCCGAAAGCTGGACGCCCGAGGCCAGGTCACCCCGTGCCACCCGCCCCGCCTGCGGATGGCGCAGCACGTGCAGGCTGCGGACGACGCGAGGATCGAGCGGCGCCACCTCGCTATCGAGCGGGCAACGCAGCAAGGCGGGCAGGTCGAAGTGATGCAGATAACGCTCCATGGCGCTGCGCGCGCCCACGGAGACTGCGACATCCAGCACCACGCCACCCTCTTGCCGGAACAGACCGCGCAACCCCCGTGCTTCGCCCGAATCGGGCTCCAGGTACACCAGGGCAACCGTCTCGCCGCAAGGGTCGAACAGGTGCTCCACGCCCGCATCCACCAGCGCGCTGTGGCAGGTCTCCACACGCCCTGCCCCCCAGTGCACCGCGAACCGACCCGAGAGCCCCATCAGAAGCACCGGCGACGCATGGCAGTGCCAGCCCGTGGCCGGGATCTCTCCGACGTAGAGCGCCCGGTCAGTGCCCAGGGTCAGTGTGTTGCGTGCTGGCATAGCCCAAACCTACAAGCTTTTTTACCGCGTTCTCCGTAGCCTTGCCTCTCCCGCCAGGGGCCGAGCGTGTGTTGACGCTTGAAGCAGCAGCCCCAAGCATGCACGCAGCCATATCCTTGGAGAACGCTTCTTGAAACGCATCGTTATTTCTGTCGCAACGGCTCTGGTACTGGGCACGGTCGGCCTCTACTACGGGGCACCTTCGCTGTTCAAAGAGCCGCTGCTCAGCGCCAATCGCCATCTGTCCGGCCTGGAAGAAAAAACCGCCGATGCGGCCATGCACACCATCCACTACCTGGACAACGGCACGCCCCCAAACCCCGCGCCGGGCCACGGCAGTGGCACGCCCATCGTTCTGCTGCACGGCATTTTTGCGGAGAAAGATCATTGGGTGGATTTTGCGCGACCGCTCACCGGCCAGTACCGGGTGATTGCCCCAGATATCCCGGGCTTTGGCGAGAGCACGCGGCGGGACGACCAGCCCTACGACTACGCCGCCCACGTCACGCGGCTGGCCGCGTTTCTGGACGCGCTCGGCCTTGCGAAAGTGCATCTGGCGGGCAACTCAATGGGCGGCACCATCGCCGCTCTCTTTGCTTTGCAGCATCCCGAGCGCGTGGCCAGCGTGGCGTTCATCGGCGCACCCCACGGCATTCGCTCGCCCCAGCCCAGCACCATGGACCGCCTCATCGACACCGGACAACGCCCGCTGGTAACCCACGATGCCGCAGCCTTCGGTGCCATGATGGATCTGGTGTTTGAAAAGCGCCCCTTTTTGCCCTACCCCATCCTGCATGCGTCTGAACAAGAAGCGCTGCGCAACGCCACCTCCAACACGCGCCTGTGGGACGCGCAGCTCAAAGACCGCTACCTGCTGGAGCAACGACTGAGCACGTTGCAGCACCACCCCATCCTCGCCCTGTGGGGCGAGAGCGACCGCGTGTTCGACCACTCTGGACTGCAAACTTTGCAGAAGCTGTTGCCCCACGCCCATGCCGAAGCACTGCCCGGCATTGGCCACCTGCCCATGATGGAGGCGCCCAAAGAGACGGCGCAGCGGTACGCCCGCTTCTTGGGCGTTGTGGCCACGACCCCGCGCGAGACCACCCCGAAAATCCAATAAAAATAGCTGCTAGCGCTTATCCATAAAGCGTTAGCAGCTATTAATTAGTGAGCAATAGCTTGAGCGTGATTTTGTACGCCGTCCCCGCTTGTGTCAGCCCCGGCGGGGCTTGCGCGCCTTGCTCTTGCTGGATTTTCCCGCAACCGCCTTCTTGACAGATGCTTTCAGAGACTGGATCGGTGAACGCGCGGCCCGCTCACGCGAAAGGCCCGCTTGCTCCGTGGCAGATGGGGTTGGGCCCTTGTCGGACTTGCGTCCACCGGACCGGCCACCCGCCTTGCGGGCGCCACCAGCGCCTTCTGTGCCCAGGCCCTTGTCTTTCAACGCGCGGCCCAGCAACTCTTCGCCCTCGCGCACCAGGCGGAAGTCGATCTTGCGTCCGTCCAAGTCCACACGGCTGACCTGCACCCGGACCCGCGCGCCGATGGCGTAGCGGATGCCTGTGCGCTCACCACGCAGCTCCTGGCGCGCCTCGTCGAACTTGAAGTATTCGCCGCCCAATTCGGTGATGTGCACCAGCCCCTCGACGTACATCGCGTCCAGCGTCACGAAGATGCCGAAGCTCGTTGCTGCGCTGACCACGCCGCTGTATTCCTCGCCCAGGTGTTCGCGCATGTACTTGCACTTGAGCCAGGCTTCCACATCGCGGCTGGCCTCGTCTGCACGGCGTTCGTTGGCACTGCAGTGCAGGCCTGCGGCCTCCCAGGCCTGGGTGTCGCGGCTTGGCGGTGCTACATCCTTGCGGGGCTTGGTGCCGGGCGCCGCCACGCGGGCCGCCAACCGCTTGGCCAGCTTGGCATGGGCTTCGCCGGGTGTAGGCAAGGACGGCAGCGCGTACTTCGTCTTGCTCAGAATGGCCTTGATGACCCGGTGCACCAGCAGGTCGGGGTAGCGCCGGATCGGGCTGGTGAAATGCGTGTAGGCATCGAACGCCAGGCCAAAGTGACCACTGTTGACGGGCGTGTAGATGGCCTGCTGCATGGAGCGCAGCAGCATGGTGTGGATCTGCTGAGCGTCGGGCCGGTCCTTGGTTGCCGTGGCGATGGCCTGGAAGTCACCGGGTTTCGGGTCGTCGCCGATCGTCATGCCCACAGCCATGGCCTTGAGGTAGTTGCGCAGGATCTCCTGCTTCTCGGGCGTGGGGCCTTCGTGCACCCGGAACAAGCCGGGCTGTCCGCCCTGGGCGATAAAGTCAGCGCTGCACACGTTGGCGGCCAGCATGGCCTCCTCGATGAGCTTGTGCGCATCGTTACGGGTGCGCGGCACGATCTTCTCGATGCGGCCGTTTTCGTCGCAGACGATCTGTGTTTCGGTGGTCTCGAAGTCCACCGCGCCGCGCGCCTGGCGCGCGATGAGCAGCGCGCGGTACACGTCATGCAGGTTGAGCAGGTCCTTCACGCGGTCCTTGCGCTTGCTGGCCTCGGGGCCGCGCGTGTTGGCCAGGATGGCCGCCACTTCGGTGTACGTGAAGCGCGCATGGCTGAACATCACGGCCGGGTAGAACTGGTAGGCATGCACCTCGCCCTTGGCGGTGACCAGCATGTCGCAGACCATGCACAGGCGCTCTACCTCGGGGTTCAGGGAACAGAGCCCATTGCTGAGCTTCTCGGGCAGCATGGGGATCACGCGGCGCGGGAAGTACACGCTGGTGGCGCGGTCGTAGGCATCGATGTCGATGGCACTGCCCGTCTCCACATAGTGGCTCACGTCGGCAATCGCCACCAGCAGGCGCCAGCCCTTGCTGCGGCCGACCTTGGCGGGCTCGCAGTACACGGCATCGTCGAAGTCGCGCGCATCTTCGCCGTCGATGGTGACCAGGGGCACGTCGGTCAGGTCCACGCGGCGCTTCTTGTCCTGCGCGCGTACCTTGTCGGGCAACTCCTTGGCTTGGGCCAGGCACTCTGCCGAGAACTCGTGTGGCACGCCGTACTTGCGCACCGCGATCTCGATCTCCATGCCAGGATCGTCCACTTCACCGAGCACTTCGGTGATGCGTCCCACGGGCTGGCCGAACAGCGCGGGCGGTTCGGTCAGCTCGACCACCACGACCTGCCCGGGCTTCGCGGCGCCCGTGGCGCCTTTGGGGATCAGTACATCCTGACCGTAGCGCTTGTCTTCGGGGGCCACCAGCCACACGCCGCTTTCCTGCAGCAGTCGGCCAATGATGGGCTGGGGCGGACGCTCAATGATTTCAACGACGCGCCCTTCGGGGCGGCCACGGCGGTCCTGGCGCACGATGCGCACGCGCACACGGTCCTTGTGCAAGACTGCGCGCATTTCGTTCGGGGGGATATAGATGTCGCCTTCGCCATCGTCACGGATGACAAAACCGTGTCCATCACGGTGCCCTTGCACGCTGCCTTCAATCTCGTCCGACAAATGCGTGGACTGCGTGCCGGGGGTGGTTTTTTTGATATACAATCTTAGACTTTCCTGAAATGCCCAGGTGGCGGAATTGGTAGACGCACTAGTTTCAGGTACTAGCGAGTAACATCGTGGAGGTTCGAGTCCTCTCCTGGGCACCAAGTTTAACGAGAACCAGCGATGGTTTTCAAAATATCGAAGCCGCTGTACACACAGCGGCTTTTTTATTTGCCGATACGTTTTGCACCTTCTGTTGCGGCCAAAGAATTTTGAACCGACGGTACATTTTTTTGAAAACTCTCCAGAAGCCTGAGTTTCTTGTCCTATAATTCGAGGCTGATCTGAAAGCCCAGGTGGCGGAATTGGTAGACGCACTAGTTTCAGGTACTAGCGAGTAACATCGTGGAGGTTCGAGTCCTCTCCTGGGCACCAAACACATTAAAAGCCGTTGCAGTTGCAACGGCTTTTTTGTTTTCTGGCCGCCAAAGAAAAACGAGACCACCAGCGATCTCGTCTTGCGTGTTGCGGTAAGCGCTGTGGGCACACACACACCGCAGTGCACATGCCCACCCGTCACATCACGTCACTTGCGCAGCAGTGTTTTCAGCACGTTCTGCAAACGGCGTGCGCTGCCTGCATCGCTGGAGCTGGCCAGCACGCGCGCCACATCCTGCCCCCAGGTCTGTGCAGGCGCAGGATCATTGCGGCGCGTCAGCAGCTGCAACTGCAGCATGCGACGGGCAGCGATGTGCTCCGCCGGAGTGGGTGCCTCAGCCGCCATCTCCAGGCGCAGCAGCGCTTCTGCCGCATCACCCTTGGGGGCAGCCGTCAGCGCTTGCGTCCATGCGCTGCGCACCGATGCCGTCACACCCGAACCCAGATCTTGCGTGCCGGGCACCAGCGCTGCATCGCGCTTCTCCCAGGCCGTCAACAACTGGGTCAGCGCCTCGCCGTGGGCCTGAGCCGCCAGCTTCTTCAAGGCCAGCTGGGCATGCTCCATGGCTTCGCGCTGGGCGCGGAACGCGGTGTCACCCAGGCGGGGGCCGCGGTCCTCGAACGCAGGGCGCTCGCCAAAACGGCCGCCACGGTCAGCACGGTCGCCCATGCGGCCATCGCCACGCGGGCCACGGGCGCCATCGCGATCACCCGGACGACCATCGCGGCGGTCGCCTGGACGCGCACCACGGCCAGGGGCCGCAGGCGCATCCTTCTTCATGCCTGGGCGGTCGTCACCGCGCACTGCCACCACAGGCCGGGCAGCAGGCTTAGATGCTGCGGGCGCTGGAGTGGCAACCTCGGCAACTTCACCACCATCGGGGGTTTCGGCAGATTCACCGGCGCCAC
Source organism: Acidovorax sp. sif0632 (assembly GCF_019218805.1). Lineage (NCBI taxonomy): Bacteria > Pseudomonadati > Pseudomonadota > Betaproteobacteria > Burkholderiales > Comamonadaceae > Acidovorax > Acidovorax sp. sif0632. The sequence goes on from NZ_JAHUWW010000003.1 coordinate 747,800, forward strand.
CCTCGGTAGCAACCGGGAGAGCGCCTGCCTGCGCCTCTGAATGCGCCTGAGCATCCTTTTGCGCCGTGGCCACAGCTTCTGCCGCCTGGGCCTGACCGCGCAGTGCAGCTTCCAGCGCCTGCATGGCCGCGCGAATCTGCTGCGCATCACCGCTGGCATTGGCAGCCTCCAGGGCCTTGGAAGCCTCCAGCACCACGCGATCGCGTGCGCTCAATTCGGTCACCGCGCGCTCGCGGTCTGCCGACTTGCGGTTGAAGGCTTCATCGATGGGTTTGCGAAACGCATCCCACAGCTTCTGCTCGTGCTTGCGGTCCAAGGGCACGGTTTGCGCCTCAGCCTGCCAGCGCTGCTGCAGCGCCTTGACAGCATCGATGCGCAAAGTGGGCGCCGCACCAAGGGCCATGGCCTCATCAATCATTGCATGGCGGCGGGCCAGGCTTTCCTTCTGTGCAGCTTCCAGAGGAGCAGCTGCCATGGAAATCGCCTGCTTCCAAAGGGGTTGCAGTTCCGCAAACAGCTTCTCGCCCACATGGCCGCCTTCGCGCCAGCGATCACCAAACTGGTGGAGGGCACGGTTGATGGCTTTCCAGTCGCCAGAGTTGGCATGTTCCTGCGCCCACGCCTTGACCTCTTCGATCAGCGCCAGGCGCTGGGCCTTGTGCTCAGCGGCTTCGGTGCGGATCTTGTCAAGCCACGCCTCCACCACCTTGTGCGCAGCGTTGCAGGCTTCGTCGAATTTCTTCCACAGGCTGTGGTTGGGAGCCCCGCCCTGGTCTGCCTGTTTCCACTGCTCGCGCAGGTTGCGCAGGGTTTCCTGCATCTTGCGGCCGCCCAGGGCCTGGCCCTCAGGGCGGTTGAGCAAGGCCTCAGCCTTGGCCACCAGGTCTTCGCGCACCTGGTCTGCGCTCCAGCGTTGCCAGCCTTCCAGCTCACCAGCCGCCACCAGGGCCGTATGCACCTGCTGCTCAAGGGCGCTATCGATGTGTTTGCCATGCACCTTGAGCACGGCGCGCAGCGCGGCTGCAGCCCCGGCACTGGCCTTCCCATGACCCTCGGCAGTTTCCTTTTCGAGGACCGCCAAGGCCTCCCGCACACTATGCGCAGCCTTTTCAATCACTTCCGGCGCGACTTTGGGCTTGGCAACACGCGCAGGCTTGGCGGCCGCAGCGGCAGCAGCAGCCTCCGTGGGCAGGCCGCGCGCGGTACGCAGCTCATCCGCCCAGACGGGCACTGGCGGCAGCGGTGCATTGACATCTTCGGCGGCCGCCACAGCCTGGGCCAAAGCGGGCTGGAATGCCTCCCACACCACCAGCAGCTGGGTGCGCGACGCATCGAGCAAGGGGGGGAAACGTGCCTCCACACTGGCCCAGCTGGCATCGCCAGTCAACTCCTGCGCCTGTTCTTGCCAGCGGGCCACATCGGCACGCAACAGCTCCAGCGCCGCCTGAGCGTCACGCCAGGACTTGGTGGAAAGCACTTCGATGCGCTGGGCCAGCAGCACAGCCGCCTCACGCTGCACCTGAACGCGGTGCTGCAGATCCTCGATCACCTTCACGCGATCCGCGACCTGTACCTTGAGCACAGACAAGGGCTCGCGGGACAGCGGTGCGCCCGCCTTGGCGGCATCACGCTGCCATGCCAGGGCATCGGCAATGTTGAGCTTAGGGGCTGCAAGCAGCACCTGCGCTTTTTCAGCCCACTCGGCGGCAATGACCTCCTGGCCCTTGGCGCGGCGGATTTCATCGAGGCGCTCACGCACCGCGCGCGCGGCGCCCTTGTCACGCCCGCTCAACTCTTTGAAAACCTCCTGCAACTGCTCGTGGTCTGGCTGGGTAGCCAGCCAGTCACGAATGCGGGAGGCGCGCTCGCCTGAGGTAGCGGCAGAAAAAGCGCCACCGGTCAGCGCATCAAGCGGATGCGGCTCATGGGTTTTGGCCGGGGCCGGATTCACTTCAGGTGCGTCGGACATTTTGCTGCGGGAAAAAAATGGAAACATGGATCCAATGGATAACAAAGGCGGCCCCGGGCGCACTGCCTGAAGGCCTGCCCCGGCAACTGCGCTGCACGCGCGCCAGGGCAACAAAGCGGCTATTTTCACCGGGTTTGGCAAACAGGCCGCAGCATGGCGGTGTGCCAAGCCCTGGGGGGTGATCTGGCACAAGGCTTTGCCAGACGGGCTGACATGCTGCGGCCCTGCAAGGGTGCCGCCGCTCTAGGGAACAGCCCCCATTATCTATATATAAGGGCCAAGAGCCCAAAAGCACGCCACGCCACAAACAAGAAAGCCCGGCAGACAGGGCCTCAAGGCCTGCCTGCCGGGCTTGACGGCTGACACAACGGTCTTTGCCATCGGTCGCGATGCGGAGATGAAGGTCCACATGGCGAGGAGGCAAGGTATTGCCTCCAGGGGTTTGCCGTAGAAGCCGCATCTGCTGCACCAGGACACTGAATGCCCTCGGAGGGAGACTTGGCTTCGTCTGGCGATGCCTGAAATCTACAGGCAACGCAACCTTACCAAAGGCGCCGCCGCAACTCAAACTGGATTCTCAATGGCGAAAAGACCGGCGATTGAATTTGACATACGCACGTAACAACAGCTCGCAAAGTCCCAAGCGCCAAGTCGGCGCACACCCCCTAAAACCTGTGATTTTTTACATGTTTTTTATGACTTAATGATCTTAAAAATCAAAATGTTAGTATTGACTAAGCATTTAGTGAACTTCTAGAATCCGCCAGCCCCAAAACGGGCTAGTAAAAACCCCAACCTCGCTGCCGAACCCGGCTAAGTCAAAGCAGGCCCCAAGCACACCAAAGACGTGCGGCCTCACTTGATGGCGTACCAATCCAGGCGATCCGCCGAGACGAGACAGTCCCCGACGACTGCCCGGCTCACTGTGGCGCCTCAGAAAGGAAGAGCTATGACAGCGTCAGGAAAAATAGTCTCCGGCGTGCGGACCTTCGTGGCCGACGTGACCGAAGGTTTTCTTGAAATCACCCACAACAGCTTTGCCCTCATCGGTCTTGCTGTCGCCTTCGTCGTGATCACCCTCACGGCCCGCCCGGACTTGCGCCAGGCTGGTGAAGCACAGTTGATGAACTGGCTGCAGGCCCGTCAAGTGGAAGTGCTTGGCATGCCCATCGAACCAGAAGCCAGTGAGCGCGCCACGGCGGGCAACCCCAAGGACCTGCCCAAAGAGCAGGCTGCCGTCGCCTTCTGGCTCAGCAAGAAGTACCGTGTGGCCCCTGAGCCGCTGAGCGTGCTGGTGGCCGAGGCCTATGAAATTGGCGCAAAGTCCAAGATCGACCCGACGCTGATCCTTGCCATCATGGCCATCGAGTCGAGCTTCAACCCATTTGCACAAAGCGCCGTTGGCGCTCAGGGGCTGATGCAGGTGATGACCAATGTGCACACCGACAAGTACCAGAACTTTGGCGGGCACTTTGCTGCCTTTGACCCCGTGAGCAATCTGCGTGTGGGCGTGAAGGTTCTGCAGGAGTGCATTGCGCGCGCCGGTTCGGTGGAGGGCGGGCTGCGCTTTTATGTCGGCGCAGGCAACCTTGCCGACGATGGCGGCTATGCGGCCAAGGTGATGGCCGAGCATTTCCGGCTGCGCCAGGTCGCCGGTGGCCGGGCCATGCCCACCACGCCACCACCCAACCTCTCTACCCAGGCTCCCGCACAGGTGATCCCGGTGGCCGCACCGCCCGCAACGCCTGCCGCCAGCGGTGACAAAGTGGCCCTGCTCTCCGGGCTCTGACAAGGTTCGCGAGCCCCTGGGGGTAGAAACATCCCTCGGACACACCGCCTCCCATTTCCCTGGCACCTTTGCGCGCGTCACGTCAGCTACACTAGCGAGGTACGCGACTGGCGATAGGCGCGGCATCCCACACAGGGTGCTGCCGCTGACGTGGAAACCGACAAGGGCCTGCCTCTTGTGAACCACTGGGAAGCGTGCCGCACGGGGTTTATCCCTTCTGCGTTCAGCCGTTCGCCTGGGCAGCCCTTGTTTCAAGGGACACAAGTTCATAGGACTGCCAATCATGTACGACCGCAATATTCTTGTCGAACAAACCGACCCCGAACTGTTTGCCGCCATCCAGGCTGAAAACGCCCGGCAAGAGCACCACATCGAGCTGATCGCCAGCGAGAACTATGCCTCCCCCGCCGTGATGTGGGCGCAGGGCACGCAGCTGACCAACAAATACGCCGAAGGCTACCCCGGCAAGCGCTACTACGGTGGCTGCGAGCATGTGGACGTGGCCGAGCAACTGGCCATCGACCGCGTCAAGCAGATCTTCGGCGCCGAAGCCGCCAACGTGCAGCCCCACTGCGGCGCCTCTGCCAACGAGGCGGTGTTCCTGGCCTTCCTCAAGCCCGGCGACACCATCATGGGCATGAGCCTGGCCGAAGGCGGCCACCTGACACATGGCATGCCGCTGAACATGTCGGGCAAGTGGTTCAACGTGGTCTCCTACGGCCTGGACGCCAACGAAGCCATCGACTATGAAGCGATGGAAAAGAAGGCCCACGAGACCAAGCCCAAGCTCATCATCGCCGGTGCATCGGCCTACAGCCTGCACATCGACTTTGCGCGCTTTGCCAAGGTGGCCAAGGACGTGGGTGCGATCTTCATGGTGGACATGGCCCACTACGCTGGCTTGATCGCAGCTGGCGTGTACCCCAACCCCGTGCCCCACGCCGACGTGGTCACCTCCACCACCCACAAGAGCCTGCGCGGCCCCCGTGGCGGCATCATCCTGATGAAGGCCCAGCACGAAAAGGCTATCAACAGCGCCATCTTCCCCGGCCTGCAAGGCGGCCCGCTGATGCACGTGATCGCCGCCAAGGCCGTGGCCTTCAAGGAAGCTCTGCAACCCGAGTTCAAGGCCTACCAGGAGCAAGTAGCGAAGAACGCCAAGGTGGTGGCAGAGACGCTGACCGCACGCGGCCTGCGCATCGTGAGCGGCGGCACGCAAAGCCACGTGATGCTGGTGGACCTGCGCGCCAAGGGCATCACCGGCAAGGAAGCCGAGGCCGTGCTGGGCGCCGCCCACATGACCATCAACAAGAACGCGATCCCCAACGACCCTGAAAAGCCGATGGTGACCAGCGGCGTGCGCATTGGCACCCCTGCCATGACCACGCGCGGCTTCAAGGAAGAAGAGGCCCGCATCACGGCCAATCTGATCGCCGACGTGCTGGACAACCCGCGCGACGAAGCCAACATCGCTGCGGTGCGCGCCAAGGTCAATGCCCTGACCGCCCGCTTCCCCGTCTACGGCTAAATCCACAGCCGAAAACCATGAAGTGCCCCTTCTGCAGCCACCTCGAGACGCAAGTCGTTGAAACGCGGGTGTCTGAGGATGGGGTCTTCATCCGCCGCCGCCGCCAGTGCGGCGCGTGCGACAAGCGCTTTACCACCTACGAGCGGCCGGAAGTGAACTTCCCGGCCATCGTCAAGAAGGACGGGCGCCGCATTGAATACGACCGGGGCAAGCTGCTCGCCTCGTTCAACCTGGCTTTGCGCAAGCGCCCCGTGAGCACCGACCAGATCGACAGCGCCATCGAGCGCATCGAGGAAAAGCTGCTCAACCTGGGGCAGCGCGAGGTGATCTCCAGCCGCATTGGTGAGCTGGTGATGCGCGAGCTCAAGAAGCTCGACAAGGTGGCCTACATCCGCTTTGCCAGCGTGTACCGCAGCTTTGAAGACATCGACGACTTCCGCGCCATGGTTGACGAAGTGCGCAAGTAGCAGCCTCCGTATTGCTGTCTGCACCGGTGCTGGCTACAGGGCCGGATGATCTCAGGCACTTTTGGGCTCTTCTAGCGAATGCTAGTGACGTCTTGATTCCCCATGGCCGCCCCCAGCACCAGGGCGGGCTGTGTGCCCATCGGGCCTGATCGGTCCAACAACCTGAACCACCCCAGGTACGAATCAAGGTATTTCGTTGCAACGCCCTTGAAGTGCTGCATCCAGCCGCGCAGCCTGCTGACATAGGCATTGACGTTCTGCACATGCCAGGGGCCGCTCACCCGCTGGCCCCGGCTCACGTTCACTGCCTGGTGCTGCACACCCAAGAGTCGCGCTGCACTGGCCAGAGTGACGCTGCCATCGGTGCACAGGATGGTGTCCGGTGGCAACAAGGGCTTGAGTGCCGCTTGCACACTGACGGCCTTGTTCGTCTCCAGGATGAGGTTGACCGTTGCTCCCGCACGGTCTCGCGCCATCAGTACGGGTGTGTACTCCGAACCCTTGCAGCCAGCCAGCGCTTTACCTCCCCGGCGACGGGCCTTGCGCAGCAACCCTCTTTGGCCTTTGCAGGAGACCAGGAAGTAGGACTCATCGGCTTCGGCAATGCCCACAAGCTGGCGAGCCTGCTGGTTGCTTGGGCAGGCCAGGAAGCGGTGGCGCCAGCGAAAGGCGGTGCTTTGCGCCACGCCCAGGCGCTGGGCCACCTGATTGAGCGAGAGGCCTTCGCCCAGAGCTTGTGCCTGACCCATCCACTTGTCCCGCAGATGCAAACGCGCCAGCGGTGTGCCAGTCAAGGCGTTGAAGGTGCGTGCGCAATGGCGGCACTTGAAACGTTGAAGCCCATTGGCCGAGCCGTTCTTGACGAGCAGGGAGCTGTTGCAATGCGGGCAAGCCCGGGAACCGCCGCTGTGCGCTTCTACAACGGCGATGGCTTGACTGTGATCGAGCAGCGCCTGCAAGGAGCTTGCCAGTTGCTGGCGCTGGTGGTGCGTCAGCTGGGGCAAGCTGTGGATCAAGCGCGTCATCTGTTGCTGTCGCATGGCCTTCTCCTGGGGCAGACGCAAGAGCGTCGTACCTTAAAGATGAGGGCAATGGGGCGCGATTAAAGAGGCATCACTAGCATTCGCTAGAAGAGCCCACTTTTGGCCTCCAGCGCTTATCACACAAGCGCCAGCAGCTATAAATATTATAGCAACCACATCCACGGGCGATACATGTGGACCTGAGCGGGCGATCGCTGTCGCGCGTGCTACACCGCAGCATGCTCCAAAATTAATAGCTGCGCACGCTTTCTGGACAAGCGCTAGACGCCAATTTGGCTTGAAAACTGGCCTAGTGCGAGCCAGCGCGCGACTCGCCTGTACTCCACAATGCGCCCGGTGAAAACCCGCCACTTCCTGCAGCTGGTGCTGCTGTCCGCCCTGTGGGGCGCCTCCTTTCTTTTCATCCGCATTGCCAGCCCCGTGCTCGGGCCCAACGTGATGGCCGCGCTGCGCATTGGGCTGGCCACGCTGACGCTGATGGGCATCATGCGGGTCGCCAACGAACCCTGGCCGTGGCGACATTGGCGCGAGCTGTTCGGGCTGGGCACGCTCACCGTCGCACTGCCTTTTCTGCTGTATGCCTGGGCGGCCTTGCACCTGCCCGCCGGCTACAGCTCGCTGCTCAACACCATGGCCGTGCCCTTTGGTGTGATTGCCGCCGCGTGGATGAAGGAGGACACACTGAGCACGCGCAAGTGGCTGGGTTGCCTCTGCGGCTTTGCGGGGGTGGCGCTGATCGTGCAGCTGGGGCCCGTGGAGCCCACGCCTGCCTTGCTGATGGCCGCCGCGGCCTGCGTTGCAGCGTCTGCCTGCTATGGCATCTCTACGACGTGGATGAAGCGCGCCACGACGCGAATGTCCCCGCTGTCGATCGCCGCAGGCATCCACGCCGCCGCACTGGTGTTGCTGCTGCCGGGCGCTGCGTGGAGCTTGCCCGAGGCCCGTTTCACACCGGGGGCACTGGCTGCGGTGGCCGTGATGGGCATCGTGACCTCGGGCCTGGCCTACTGGCTCAACCTGCGGGTGCTCAAACATGTCTCGCCCGTGGCAGCGATGAGTTCGGCCTTCATGATCCCGCTGTTCGGTGTGGCCTGGGGCCACATCTTTCTGGGCGAGGCCTTGGGCCCCGGGATGGTGTGGGGCGGGGCGCTGGTGCTGGTGGCCACCGGGCTGGTGACAGGATTCAACCCGCTGCGCTGGCTGGCGGCAATGCGCCCGGGGCGCAGCTAAGAACCAGCACGCGCCTCAGCGGGCCCCGCGCGTGATGCGGTCAGTGGCGGGCACCGGCACCGGGCTGTGGGCGCGGAAGTAAGCCTCCAGCGCATCCAGGTCCAGCCCGCCCACCAGGCGGTCGCGGCCTTCGGCCAGCACGGTGAAGTTGTCCCCGCCGCTGTCGAGGTAGCTGCTCATCACCACGCGCACCTGCGCATCGTCGCGCAGCGGGGTACCGTTCAGCACCATGTGGCTAATACGCTCACCCACTGGCTGGGTGAGGTCATAGCGGTACGAAAATCCTGCGGACACCAGCAGCACCCGGGGCCGCTGCACGGTGTTGCTGCCGCTGGCGAACTGCTGCTCCAGCGCCGCCTTGATCTGCGCGCCCGTGAAGGTCTTGACGACCAACTGGTTGCCGAAGGGCTGCACCGCGTAGAGCTGGCCATAGCGCACCAGCCCTTGATCGTCGGGTACGAGATCAGCGCGCAGGCCGCCCGGATTCATCAAAGATAGCTGCGCCCCACCCTGCTCCGGTGCACGCGTGGCGTGGAGCTGGGCATCGGCCACCAGATTGCCCAGCGCGCTTTCGAGCGATGTGGCCGGTGTGCGCCGCAGGGCGCCAGCGGCCTGTCCCACGGGGCGCTGGGCCAGCGGCACGGCAGCCGCGCGGTAGGTGTCGATGACCTTCTGCACCTGCGGATCGGCCGCAAAGGACGGCACGGCCGAGGTCAGGGGCACGTGCCCCTGGCTGCCCGTGAACGCCTCGCCCTGCACGATGACATTGCGCGCAGCTTTGTGCACCACGCGGCGGGTGCGCGTGTCCACCCGCAACTGGATGTCCGTGAGCAGCGTGCCGTACTGGCCCGCGCTGGTCAGCAGAAAGGGCTTGGCCGGGTTCACGCGGCCGTAGTCGCAAACATAGGCCTGGTGCGTGTGGCCCGAGACCACCACGTCCACGGCCGGGTCCAGCCGCTCCAGGATGGGCACGATGTCGCCCGAAAGGCCCGCGCAGCTGGTCTCCTGCACGCCGGCCGTGGTGCCGCCGCCCTCGTGGATGACCACAGCGATCACATCGGCGCCCTGGGCCCGCAGCAGCGGAATCAGCGCGTTGGCCGTGGCCGCTTCGTCCTCAAAGCGCAGGCCCGCCACACCCGAAGGGCTGACCATGGTGGGCGTGGCCTGCAGCGTGAGGCCGATCACGCCCAGGGTGACGGTAACCCCACCCTCGGTAAATCGCTTGATGCCGGTGGCAGGCAGCAGCGTGCGCCCATCCTCGGTGCGCACGGTGTTGGCGGCCAAGAAGCCGAACCGCGCACCGGCAAACGGCTGGCTGATCTGGCAGGGCTGGCGCGCGGTGAACTTCTCGCAGCCGCCGTGCTGCAGGCGCAGCAGTTCGCGCCAGCCCCGGTCGAACTCATGGTTGCCCACGGCATTAAAGTCGATCTGCATGGCGTTGACCGCCTCGATGGTGGGCTCATCCAGGAACAGTGACGACAGCAGGGGCGATGCACCCACCATGTCCCCCGCCGAAACCACGGCGTGGTGCGGCCCCCGGGCCTTGAGCGCCGCCATGGCGCTGGCAAAATAAGCCATGCCCCCGGCAGGCACCGAGACCGGCCCCGCCGCAGTCTGGACGGTATGCGCCATGCGCGGCGGCTCCAGATTGCCGTGCAGGTCGTTGAAGCCAATGAGCGTGATGTCGATGTGCTGAGGGGTTCGCCCATCGCCAGTTGGCAAAGCCGTGCCGCAGCCCGCCAGCAGCGCCCCCAGTGTGGCCACCATCGCGCGTGCGACCTTGCGGCGACCTCGCTGCGATCCCATGAAACCCTGTGCCAACAAGCTGCGCATGGACTACCTCATTCAATCCAAGAAAAAAGGGCGCGCATCGCTGCACGCCCTCTGCGTCACCAGCACCGAAAGCCCGTGCTCCACCCGCAGCGCAGCGCGCCCGTTACAGGAACGATGCCTGGATGGGCGGCACCGGGGGCACCACGTCGCCACACTGCGCGCGATGGCGCAGGGCGTGGTCCATGACGACCAGTGCCAGCAGTGCCTCGGCAATCGGTGCGGCGCGGATGCCCACGCAGGGGTCATGGCGGCCCTTGGTGATGACCTCGGTGCTGTTGCCATGCACATCGATCGATTCACGCGGGCTGATGATGGAACTGGTGGGTTTGATCGCAATGCTCACCTCCAGGTCCTGCCCGGTGCTGATGCCGCCCAGCACACCACCGGCGTTGTTGGTGCGAAAGCCCTGGGGCGTCATCGAATCACCGTGCATGGTGCCCCGATGGGCCACGCTGGCAAACCCAGCGCCGATTTCCACGCCCTTGACAGCATTGAGGCCCATCATGGCGTGAGCAATGTCGGCATCAAGCTTGTCGTACAGCGGCTCACCCAGGCCCACCGGCACGCCGGTGGCCTGCACGCGGATGCGGGCACCGCACGAATCACCGGCCTTGCGCAGGGCATCCATGTAGTCCTCGTACTGCTGCACGTCGGCCACGGGGGCGAAGAAGGGGTTGCTGCGCACATGCTCCCAGCTCTCGAACGGGATGACCAGCTCGCCCAGCTGCGTCATGCAGGCGCGAAACTGCGCACCGTACTGCTGGGCCAGCCACTTCTTGGCCACCGCGCCCGCAGCCACCGTGGGGGCCGTCAGCCGGGCCGATGACCTGCCACCGCCACGCGGGTCGCGGATGCCGTACTTGTGCCAGTAGGTGTAGTCGGCATGGCCGGGGCGAAAGCTCTCGGCGATGTTGCTGTAATCCTTGCTGCGCTGGTCGGTGTTGCGGATCAGCAGGGCGATGGGCGTGCCTGTGGTCTTGCCCTCGTACACGCCGGAGAGGATTTCCACCGCATCGGGCTCGTTGCGCTGCGTGACGTGGCGGCTGGTGCCAGGGCGGCGCCGGTCCAGGTCGGCCTGGATGTCGGCCTCGGACAGCGGCATGCCGGGCGGACAACCGTCAATCACGCAGCCAATGGCCGGGCCGTGGGATTCACCAAAATTGGTGACTGCGAATAGGGTTCCGAAGGTGTTGCCGCTCATGGGGCGGGATTATCCCAGAGCGGCGTGCGCCGCCGTCGCTGGGCCCCACCACAGAGCACGCCCCACCCAAGAATGACAGGCACAACATGGGGTTCAGATGAATACTTGCCACAAACGCGCTTGGCAGTGTGGCGCGCACTTGCTAGCATCCATGGACGATCTTTGGGACATCCATGCCCGTTTCAGCCCCGCACACTTCCGGCACTCCTCCCCACCACGGCATCCTGCCGCCAGCCCCTTTGGCCGATGCCCCGTTGCGCAGGGCACTGGATGCCAGCGACAACGCCATCGTGATGAGCAACAGCACCCGGCACGTGGTGTATGTGAATGAAGGATTCACCCGCCTGTTTGGGTTCAGCCCCGCGGAGGTGCTGGGCAAATACCTCAGCGACGTGCTGCTGGGCCCACACTCCGACCCCGGGCTTCTGAGTGAAATCCGTGATGGCATCGACCAGCAAGGGGGCTTTCATATAGAGACGCTGCTGTACAGCAAGGCTGGCCAGCCACGCTGGGTGTCGATGATGATCAATGCCTCGAACGAGGCCTCCGGCGGACCGGGGGGCAGCATCACGGTGCTGACCGACATCACACTCACCAAGATGCACGAGGTGCTGCAAAAGCGCGTGCTGGAGGGCATGGTCAACGAATTGCCGCTCGCCGACCTGATGGCTCTGGTGTGCCGCGAAGTCGAACGCATCGCCCCCGAAGTCACGGCCTCCATCCTTGCCGTGGACGAGCTAGGCCTGCTGCACCCGCTGTCAGCGCCCGGGCTGCCCCCCGCCATCTGCCAGGCGCTGGACGGGGTTCCCATCGGCCCTTGTGTCGGTTCGTGTGGCACTGCGGCCTTCCGGCGGGCGCCTGTTGTGGTCACCGACATCACCACCGACCCCTTGTGGGCCGACTACCACACACTGTTTGAGCCCAGCGGCATGCGAGCCTGCTGGTCCAGCCCGATCTGTGACCACGCAGGCAAGGTGATTGGCACCTTTGCCTTTTATTTTCGGGAGCCGCGCGCGCCCGACGCGCTGCACCATCGGCTGGTGGAAGTGTGCCTGCACTTGTGTGCGCTGGCCATTGAACGCAACGCCACACGCCAGCGCATTCACCAGCTCGCCTTTTTTGATGAACTCACGGGCCTACCCAACCGCGCCATGTTCCGCAGCAGTGCGGAGCGTGCGCTGGCCAGCCTGCGGCAGGAAGACCACCCTGGTGCGGTGCTTTTCATCGACCTGGACCGCTTCAAGCAGGTCAACGACACCCTGGGCCATGCCGCAGGCGACGCGCTGTTGTGCGAAGTGGCCAAGCGACTCACGCAGTGCCTGCGCGCGCGCGATCTGATCGGCCGGCTGGCGGGTGATGAATTCGTGCTGCTGTTGTCCGAGTGCAGCACTGGGCAAGTCGTGCAGATGGCCCAGAGCATCCTGCAAGAGATGGCCCGCCCCATGGACCTCCACGGGCAAGCCCATGTCTGCCACGCCAGCATTGGCATTGCGATGTTTCCGGACGATGGCGATGCGATCGACACGCTGCTGCGCCACGCTGACCAAGCCATGGTCCAGGCCAAAAGCGACCACAGGCACAGCCTGCAATTGTTCAGCGCCGAAATGAACCGGCGCGCACAGGAGCGTGCCGCCCTGGAACGCGCCTTGCGCCAGGCGCTGGCCGACCGCAGCCTGAGCCTGCACTACCAACCCCAGGTGCTCAGCAGTGCGCCTGGCACCCTGCACGGTGTGGAAGCCCTGGCGCGCTGGCAACATCCCGAATGGGGCATGGTGCCCCCCAGCCGGTTCATCCCAGTGGCCGAAGAGGCCGGCCTCATTCACGAACTGACCTTGTGGCTGCTGGACGAAGCCTGTGCGCAGCTGTCGGCCTGGCGTGCAGCTGGCCACAGCGTGCCCTGCGTGGCCGTGAACCTGTCAGGACGCAGTTTTCACCAGGCAGAGTTTGCGCAGCAGGTCTGCGACGCGCTGGAGCGCCACGGCCTGCGCACCAACGATGTGCTGCTGGAGATCACCGAAAGCGTGATGATGGATGCACGGCCGGTAACGCTGGCCAACATCGAGGCGCTGCACCACAAGGGCTTTAAGCTGTCGCTCGATGACTTTGGCACCGGCTACTCCAGCCTGAGCTACCTGCACCGCCTGCCCATCAGCGAACTCAAGCTGGACATGGCGTTTGTGCAGGACCTCACCACCAGCCCCACCGCACGCGCGCTCACGGTATCGGTGCTCAGCATTGCCCACAGCCTGGGCATGGTGGTGGTGGCCGAAGGGGTGGAAACTACAGGCCAGCAGCAATGGCTACAGGCCCACGGTTGCCCTGTGATGCAGGGCTATCTGTTCGGCAGGCCCATGCCACCAGATGAACTGGAAGCCTGGCTATGCGCGCCTGCGCGGGGCGTGAGTTGAGAACCGCGCGCGGTGTCGCAGACGTCGCAGCGTTCAGCCGCTGCGGGACTCGTCTTCCGGCCAGTCGCGGATGTAGGCCTTGAGCATCTTGTTCTCGAAGTTCTGGCTGTCCACGACGGCCTTGGCCACGTCGTAAAAGCTGATCACGCCCATCAGCATGCGGCGGTCCATCACGGGCATGTAGCGCGCATGGCGGTCCAGCATCATGCGGCGCACTTCGTCCATGTCGGTTTCGAGCGTGCAGGTCAGGGGCGCGTCGTCCATGGCCGAGCGCACCAGCATCGTGCCCACGCTGCCCCCGTTTTTGACCAGGGCCTGGATCACCTCGCGAAAGGTGAGCATGCCCACCAGGTCGCCATGCTCCATCACCACCAGCGAGCCAATGTCGCGCTCGGCCATCAGGCTCACGGCACCCGCCAGCGGCTCGTCCGGCGATGCGGTGTAGAGGGTGTTGCCTTTGACGCGAAGGATGTCGCTGACTTTCATGGTGCAGAGTCTCCGGAGGATCGGGAAGAGTATGTGTGGACCCACAGGCACCCGCACATCCGCTGGGGTTGCCGAGGTGCTGCAGGCCGTTTGTCGGCAAATATAGCCCACAATGCCCGCCTGCATTGACAACATGGGAGACACAAGATGCCCGGTTACTCCGACCCCGGCTTTGACACGCTGGCGCTGCACGCAGGCGCGAGCCCCGACCCCGCCACTGGCGCGCGCGCCACGCCCATCCACCTGACCACGTCGTTCGTCTTCGAGTCGAGCGACCACGCGGCTTCGCTGTTCAACCTGGAGCGCGGCGGCCATGTGTACAGCCGCATCAGCAACCCCACCAACGCGGTGCTGGAACAGCGCGTGGCAGCACTGGAAGGCGGCGTCGGCGCGATTGCCACCGCCAGCGGCCAGGCCGCGCTGCACCTGGCGATTGCCACACTCATGGGCGCGGGCAGCCACATCGTGGCCAGCACGGCGCTGTATGGCGGCTCGCAGAACCTGCTGCACTACACGCTCTCGCGCTTTGGCATTGAGACCACCTTCGTCAAACCCGGCGACATTGACGGCTGGCGCGCCGCTGTGCGCCCCACCACCAAGCTGTTCTTTGGCGAAACCGTGGGCAACCCAGGCCTGGATGTGCTGGACATCCCCACCGTATCCTCCATCGCGCACGAGGCCGGCGTGCCGCTGCTGGTGGACTCCACGCTCACCTCGCCCTGGCTCATCAAGCCCTTCGAGCATGGCGCCGACCTGGTCTACCACTCGGCCACCAAGTTCCTTTCAGGCCATGGCACCGTGGTGGGTGGCATCGTGGTCGACGGCGGCAGCTTCGACTGGGACGGTCCCAAATCGGCCGGCAAGTTTGCCGAGCTGACCCAGCCCTACGACGGCTTTCACAACATGGTGTTCACCGAGGAGAGCACCGTGGGCGCCTTTCTGCTGCGCGCGCGCCGCGAGGGCTTGCGCGACTTTGGCGCCTGCATGAGCCCGCATACGGCCTGGCTCATCCTGCAAGGCGTTGAAACCCTGCCGCTGCGCATGGCGCAGCACATGCGCAACACCGAGAAGGTGGTCGAATTTCTGGCCACACAGCCCTTTGTGTCGCGCGTGGGCCACCCCATGCTGGAGTCGCACGGGAGCCACGCCCTCGCGCAAAAGCTGCTGCCGCGTGGCGCGGGCTCGGTGTTCAGCTTTGACCTCAAGGGCAACCGCGAGCAGGGCAAGAAGTTCATCGAAACCCTCAAGGTCTTCAGCCACCTGGCCAATGTGGGCGACTGCCGCAGCTTGGTGATCCACCCGGCCAGCACCACGCATTTCCGCATGAGCGACGAAGCGCTGGCGGGCGCGGGCATCACGCAAGGCACCATCCGCCTGTCGATCGGGCTCGAAGACGCCGATGACCTGATCGACGACCTCAAGCGCGCGCTGAAAGCCGCCGAGAAAGCAGGGGCCTGACCATGTACCTTCAAGTCAACGGAGCATCCACGTACTGCTACACCGGCGGCAAGGCATTCGATGCCACCAAGCCCACGGTGGTGTTCATTCACGGCGTGCTCAACGATCACAGCGTGTGGGCCCTGCAAAGCCGCTACATGGCCAACCACGGCTGGAACGTGCTGGCCATCGACCTGCCGGGCCACTGCCGCAGCAGTGGTGAGGCGCCCGCCACGGTGGAGCAAGGCGCGGACTTCATCGGTGCGCTACTGGATGCTGCGGGCGCGCAGCGCGCAGCGCTGGTGGGCCACAGCTGGGGTTCACTCATTGCCATGGAGGCGGCCGCGCGCCTGAAGGACCGCATCAGTCACTTGGTGCTGGTGGGCACGGCGTTCCCGATGAAGGTCTCGCCCGCACTCATCGAAGCGTCACAGACCGACCCCGAGAAGGCGATGCGCATGGTCAATGTGTTCTCACGCAGCACCTTGTCTGCGCCCCCGTCGGCCCTGGGCCCTGGCACCTGGGTGTTTGGCGCAGGCATGGCGCTGGGGCGCAAGGTGCTGCGCAGCAATACGGCGGTCAACGTGTTCCACCGGGGGTTTGTGGCCTGCGACAGCTACACCGGCGGCGAAGCCGCCATGGCGCAGCTCACCTGCCCGGTGCTGTTTGCGCTAGGCAGCCAGGACCAGATGACACCGCCCAGAGCCGCGCAGGGCCTGGTGAATGCGGCACGCGCAGCAGGCAAATCCGTGTCGATGGCCAACCTGCCGGTGGGCCACAACCAGATGACCGAGGCGCCGGAAGAAACGCTGTTCGCGCTGCGCGACTTTCTGGCCCGCTGAGCAGCGCTCCACACGCATCCCGGCCTGCAGTCAGGCCGGGACGCGCCGCCATGTGGGCCACTGCCACTGCGTGAAGGCACGCAGCAGCCATTCCACCGGACCATAGGCATGCGTGGCCATCCAGCGGTGGCTCCACGCCAGCTGGGTGGCGTACAGCACCAGCACGCCCAGCACCACCCACCCCGGCGACACCTGGCCCACCAGCGCCAGGCCGTAGGCCGTGAAGACCAGCGCCCCCACCAGCGACTGCAGCAGGTAGTTCGTCAGTGCCATGCGCCCCGCTGGTTGCAGCGCAGCGCCCAGCCGGCGGCCGGCAGGGCCGCGCTGCAGCAACCACAGCAGCAGTGCGACATAGCCGAAAGTGAGAAACGGTGCGGTGGCCAAGTCCACTGCCAGTGCAGCCAGACCCACATGTTCGGGCGAGTGAACACTGCCGCCTCCCTGCGTAGAGGCATAGAACAACGCGCCCGCCACACCGACCGGCAGGCAGCACACCATCCAGCGGCGCAGTCGCGCGGGGTGCTGCGCCACAGTGGCCAGATAGCCGGTGCGGTGCGCCGCCAGCCCCAACAGGAACATGGCCAGCGCACACGGGCCCTGCACGAACACCAGCACAAACCACACGCCCTCGGCCATGTCCCGCCCGCGCTGCGCAATGGCCTCCAGGGCACTGGCGCGATACGCTTGCGCGGCTTGCTGCGCCTTGGCGTGCAGCTCTGCCAGGGGCAAGTCCATCGGCGGCACCTGCGCCACCAGCCAGGCCAACAGGCCCCAGCCAGCGGCAGCGGCACCCAGCAGCACCAGTGACAGCACCACTGCCGTGCCCGGACGCACGTCCCGCCATGCGAGCAGCAGCAGGCCCAGCAGCGCATAGGTGACCAGGATGTCGCCCGCAAACAGCAGCCACGCATGCACCAGCCCCAGCAGCAAGAGCCCCAGCAGGCGCCGCAGAAAACGCGGAACAAAAGCGCTGCCGGTGCGCCGGGCGGCATCCATCTGCAGTGCAAAACTGTAGCCAAACAGCATCGAGAACAGCAGATAGAACTTGGTCTCGAAGAAGAAGCTCACCAGCCAGCGCACGGCGTGGTCCACCGGCCGCGAGAAGGCCGGGTCAGACACCCCCACGCCAAAGTAGGTGGAAGCAAAGCTGCCCGCATTGACCATGAGGATGCCCAGCAGCGCAAAGCCGCGCAGCGCGTCGATGGCGTGTTCGCGGCCCCCTGCGGGGGCAGCGACAGACGGGGAGGTTGTGGATTCCGTGGAAGTCATCCTGGCGATGGTGACAGAACCTGTTCAACGACAGCCCACGGCATCTCATGTCCACAGTGGCACTGCATTTTCAAGGGCTTGGGCGTATAAAGCGTTTGGCATCAGGTAGCCCCACCCCCAAGGAGACAACGATGGACATCAGTGCCCCCCACACCACGACCACCGACCCGCGCACCTTCAAGCGTTTCGCCGACTTCTACCCCTTTTACCTCGGCGAACACAGCAACCGCACTTGCCGCCGCCTGCATTTTGTGGGCTCCACGCTCACCCTGGTCTGCCTGGTCATGCTGGTGGTCACGGGCAAACCGCAGTACCTGCTGTATGGCCTGCTGTGCGGCTACGGCTTTGCCTGGGTGGGTCACTTCGGCTTTGAGAAGAACAAACCCGCCAGCTTCAAGCGGCCGCTCTACAGCTTCATGGGCGACTGGGTGATGTACAAGGACATCTGGACGGGGAAGGTGCCGTTCTGAAGCGGTGATTCGCGACAGCTGTCACGGCGATAAATTCAAGTAAAAATAGGCCCTAGCGCTTATCCAGCAAGCGCCAGCAGCTATATTTTCGATAGCTTACATGGGCGCGGCGCGCTGCGCGCCCAGGCCGGGGTCAGCGCCTGCGCCCACCTGCAGCACATCCTCCAGCAGCAACCCGTCCAGCCGGGCCTGTAACCACAGCGGCTGCAGGCTCTCGGCGCGCTCCAGCAGCAGGCGCTGCACCAGCGGCGCCAGGGGTGTCGCGCCCGGGTTGGTCAGCAGCACATAGCGCGGCTCGGGCACGTCCGCAGCGTCCACCGCCGCATCGTTGACCTGGCCCACCCAGTCCAGCGCGGTCAGCGCCTCGAGCACCGGGGCCAGCTGCAGCACATCCACCCGCAGCAACTGGGCGAGCTGGCCGGGGCGCAGGCCTTTGAGGGGCTGGTGGCGCACGCGGTGCAGTTGCTGCAGCACCTCCACTGCCAGTTGAAACGTCCAGCCCGCCACGGTGCCGCGCCGCGCCACACCTGCCAGCAAGCTGGGCAGGTAGGCCGTAACCACCGCGCCCAGCAGCACGATGACCCAGGCCACATAGATCCACACCAGCAAAATGGGCAGCGTGGCGAATGCACCGTACACCACCGAATACGTTGGCACCTTGCCGAGGTACAGCGCTAGCACCTTCTTGGCCAGCTCGATGCACACGGCCACGAACAGCCCACCCGTCCAGGCGTGCCGCCACTTCACCGGCGTGTTGGGTACATAGTGGTACAGCGACGCCATGCCCCCCGCCAGCACCACAAACTGGATCGAATCGAACAGCAGCTGCACACCATCGGGCAGGCGCTTGACCAGCCCGCCCGAGGCCGACATCACGTACGACGTGAGCGCCAGGCTCGCCCCCATGAGCAGCGGGCCGAGTGTGATGGCGGCCCAGTAGATCAGCACCCGCTGGCCCAGCGGCCGCAGCCGCTGCACGCGCCAGATGTCGTTAAGGGTGCGGTCGATGGTGAGGATCAGCGCCAGCGCCGTCGCCAACAAAATGCTGAAACCCGCCACCCCCAGGCTGCTGGCCTTGGCAGCAAACTGCGTGAGGTAGCCCAGCACCTGTCGCGAGATGCTGTCGGGCACCAGGCTGTTCACCAGCCAGCCCTGCAGGGCATCCTGCAGCTTGCCGAAGATGGGGAAGGCCGTGAACACTGCCAGCGCCACGGTGAAGAAGGGCACCAGCGCCAGGATGGTGGTGAAGGTCAGGCTGCTGGCCGTGAGCCCCAGATGGTCCTCACGAAATCGCTCACGCAGCGTCTGGGCCGTGGTTTTCCAGGGGAAGTGCGACAGCTCGGTCACCAGCGCCTCCGCGCGCTGGGCCACTGCCTGTAAGGACAAGGACATGGCCGATATGATGCCACCCCAATGACCGCATCACCTTCCGCCCCGCCCGCCCTCCCCGTTCCCGCAGACAGCGCTGTGGAATCCACGCGCTGGCTGGCCACCGGCAGCCTGCTGGCGCTGATTGTTCTGTGCCTGGCCTGGGAGCTGGTGCTGGCCCCGTTGCGTCCCGGTGGCTCATGGCTCGCACTCAAGGCGCTTCCGCTGTGCATCCCGCTGGCGGGCATTCTCAAGAACCGCATGTACACCTACCGCTGGGTCAGCCTGGTGATCTGGCTGTATTTCACCGAAGGCGTGGTGCGCGGCTGGAGCGACAAGCCCCCGTCGCAGTGGCTGGCCTGGGCCGAGGTGGCCCTGTGCCTCGTATTGTTCACCGCCTGCACGCTGCATGTGCGACTGCGCCAGCGCAATGCCAAGGCGGCTGCAGCCGCCTCTGCTGCATCCTGATGCTGGCCTCCTCTTTTCATCGCCTTGAAGAAGAAACTCCTTGACCATGACCACTCTGCTTGACACCCTGCGCGCCATCGTCGGCCTCGCCCATGTGATCACCGAAGGCGACCTCTCTGCCTGGGAGCAGGACTGGCGCCGTCGCGTGCGCGGCAAGGCTCTGGCCGTGGTGCGCCCCGCCAACACGCAAGAGGTGGCCGCTGTGGTCAAGGCCTGTGCGGCGGCGGGCACCGCCATCGTGCCCCAGGGCGGCAACACCGGCCTGGCCGTGGGCTCCACGCCCGACGACTCGGGCACGCAGATCGTGCTGAGCCTCACGCGCATGAACGCGGTGCGCAGCGTGGACACCGACAACCTGACCATGACGGTGGAAGCTGGCTGCATCCTGCAGAACCTGCAGGATGTGGCGCAGAACGCGGGCGTGCTGTTCCCCCTGTCACTCGCGGCCGAGGGCAGCTGCACCATTGGCGGCAATCTGGGCACCAACGCAGGCGGTACACAGGTGGTGCGCTATGGCAATGCACGCGACCTGTGTCTGGGCCTCGAAGTGGTCACCGCCCAAGGCGAGGTGTGGGATGGCCTGAAAGGTCTGCGCAAGGACAACACAGGTTACGACCTGCGCGACCTGTTCATCGGCAGCGAGGGCACGCTGGGCATCATCACCGCTGCGACGATGAAGCTCTACCCCCAGCCCGCCGCCAACCTCACGGCCTGGGCCGCCGTGCCGTCGATGGAACACGCCGTGGCCTTGCTGGGCCTGGCGCACAAGCAGCTGGGGGCGGGCCTTACGGGCTTTGAGGTGATGGGCCAGTTTGCGCTGAGCCTGGTGGGCAAGCACATGCCGCAGCTGCGCGTGCCCTTTCTGGGCGACGACAACGCGCCCTGGTGCGTGCTGCTCGAAAACTCCGACAGCGAATCCGAAGAACACGCGCGTGCACGGTTTGAGTCGCTGCTGGAGACCGCGTTTGAAATGGGCTGCGTAACCGACGCCGTGGTGGCCGAGAACCTCACGCAGGCCCACCAGCTCTGGCACATCCGCGAGAGCATTCCGCTCGCCCAGGCCGAAGAGGGACTGAACATCAAGCACGACATCTCGGTGCAGATCTCGCGCATCCCCGCCTTTGTGGCCCACACCGACGCGGTGCTGCAGCGCGAGATCCCCGGCGTGCGCCTGGTCAACTTCGGCCACCTGGGCGACGGCAACCTGCACTACAACGTGCAGGCGCCCGCCGAGGGTGATGCCAAGGCCTTCCTGCGCGAGCACGAAGCCCATGTGAACCACCTCGTCTATGAGGCCGTGGCCGAGTTCGGCGGCTCATTCTCGGCCGAGCACGGCATTGGCGAACTCAAGGCCGACAAGCTGGAGAAGTACCAGTCGCCTGTGGCCATGGGCATGATGCGCGCCATCAAGCAGGCGCTGGACCCGCAGGGAATCATGAACCCGGGGCGGGTGCTGAAGGTCTAACGCCGCACGATGTGTAGCCCGCACACGGCCAGCAGCTCGTGCATCTGGGGCAGCAGCCCCCTGCCAAACGCGTCGGCCTCGTACATTGCATAGCGCTCCAGGGCGCGTTGCTCGAAGTCAGGGGCGTTGACTGCAGCAGCCACCAGCAGATCGGGGTGGTAGTTCAGCAAGCGGTAGTCGCTGCGTTGGCGCAGGCCCACGAAGGGGCATTCCTCATCCGGCACGCGGTTGGCCCATCTGTCCAGATCCTCCAGGCTGTGCAACTGGTCCAGCCAGTCCAGCACGGCCCTGTCGTACAGCGCCGCCAGCTCATCCCGGCGCGTGGCAGCACTGTCAGCGGTGCCCATGGGCAACTCGTAGATCACCCCTCCCGCCTGTTTTTGGAACAGTGCCGGTGGCTCCAGATAAGTAAAGGGCAGCCTGTGCATCTGCGCGAAGTGCTGCAAGGACACCTTGAAGGCCGGCCCGCCATCGCTGTTAAGAGCGGACTGCAGGTGGGAGGGCAATGCAAGGCGTATCCACACGCCGTGGTGCAAGGTGTCTCGCACCATGTCCGAGTACACCAGCGCCTCACCCACAGGCAGCTTTTTCTTGAACCAGTATTCGCCCCGCAGCTTGCGCCAGCCCCGCTGCACAAACAAGGGCTCCAGCGATTGCTGCACCCAGCGGCTGCGCGCCGAAGGCGAAGTATCCAGATCAGGGGGCGCAGGCACATCTGCCACGGCTGCAGCAGATCCCCCAGGGCCCATCACCTGCCCTGAAGGGGTGTGCACCTCGCCGCTCTGCGGATCAAAAAACACCCACCCCAGCTGGCGGGCCACGCACTCGATCACCGGCAGCACCACCTCCAGCTCGGCCACGTCAGGACTCAGGCTTTGCACCAACGCAAACGGGTCTGGCTCCGGGATTTCGGTCCAGTAGTCTTCCGGCGCTCCCTCCGGGGGCAGCGCGGATGCGATGGCCTCCAGCAACTGGCCCGCCGCAGCATCGGGGCTGAAGCTCAGTTGCTGGCGCAGGTCGTGCAGCGTGGCTCGCGCATCCTCGCTGGAAACAGGGACCGGATGGCGCCAAAGGTGCAGGACATAGCTCATGGGCGGGCAGTGGAAGGTTGGAGACGGGATGCCAACGAGCGCACATCGTAGCCACGCCCACGGCACCGCAGCCCAGGCCGTCGCGAGAAACCCACAGGGCCCTGCGTTCGTTGCTGTTGAGTGCCCGTCACGACCCCGGAGCCGTGCCTTGCGGTGCGCTGGCACTGACACCCATCCCTTTCCACCACCTGCACAATCACGGCTCCAGCAACACCGCCAGGCCGACCATGAGTTCCACTTTGACCGTGCGCCCCGTCCAGCCCGAAGACTATGCCGCATGGCGCCCGCTCTGGGACGGCTACAACGCGTTTTATGGCCGCTTTGGCGCCACTGCGCTGCCCGAACACTTCAACGCAACCACCTGGCAGCGCTTGCTGGACCCGGCAGAGCCCGTCTTCTGCCTCGTGGCGCAGGACACTGCGGACGGCAAGATCCTCGGGCTTGCGCATTACCTTTTTCATCGCAGCACGACACGCATCGATCCGATTTGCTACCTGAGCGACCTGTATACCCAGGAAGCCGCACGGGGCCGGGGCGTGGGGCGTGCGCTCATCGACGCCGTGTACAGCGCAGCGCGGGCAGCCAAGGCATCGCGCGTGTATTGGCAAACCTACGAAACCAATACCACCGCGCGACTGCTGTACGACAAGATGGCCAAGCACCATGGGTCCATCGTCTACTCGCAGGAACTCTGATCAACGCCTGCCGGCCACGCCGAGATTTACTATGAAAACAATAGCTGATTGCGCTTACACATCAAGCGCCAGGGCCATTTTTTATTAACATTCTCGCTTCCAACAACTGCCATAACCCTGATGGACAGGGCACTCGGCGAGGTCGTGGCTCTGGGCATCGCGTTCCACGCGGCCCAGAGCCCCCTTCAGAACACCTTGCGCATCGGCTGTGCCTGCAGCCCTGCCCAAGACTGCACTGCACCTGCGGGTTCATAGCCATTGCGGCGGTAAAAAGCCTCCGCCGTTCGCGTGCTCTCCAGCCCCAGTGCCGCTAGCCGCGACTGCCGCGCGTGAGCCTCGGCCTCACGCAGTAGGGCGTGGCCTACGCCCTGGTGCAAGGCCTCTGGCACCACATAGCACAACGCCAACGTGGCCCTCGCCAGCAGCGCAAAGCCCACCATCATTCCGCCCCGGTATGCGCCCCACACCGCAGCGCCCGGCGCGGACATCCACGCAGCAAGGTTCTCGGGCGTCTTGTTGGCCAGCCAGGCCGTCAGGATAGCGGGGTCATTGGCATGGTCGAGCACGCAGCAGTGGGTGATGGACCGACGGATGACCGTGCAGGCGGCTTCTGCCGCCTCGGGGCCCACCGGGATGATCTTTGTGCCCTGAGGCACTGCGCTAACCGCAATCACGCCGAAACCAGCCCTGCAAGCGCGACAGCCAGCACAGCGAGCACCCCATAGAACAACAAGCCTACGAATATCAGGCCATTGGTCGTCACCACACGTTGTCCTTCATGCCGGAACGACAGTGCGCCCGCTGCACTCCAGGTCCGCGCTTCGTTGCTGCCCCAGCGCTCAGAGCGCCAGCGGCCCAGGCCGACCACCCGCACCACCTGCGCACCCGTGAAGACGATCAGCACTTCAACCACTGACCACAGCATCGCAACCAGAAACTCCGTCATCGGCATCCTCCGCAAATCAGCGACGGGAAATGATAGACGGCCTGCCACTCCAGAGACGGTGACCGAACCCCCATGTCAGCGCGGGTCTTGGGCTGCGGGATGCTGCTGGCTCCATGCGCGGGCAGCTTCCCAGCCCGGCGGCACGCAGCCTTGCTCCATCACGCACAAACTGGCGCTGGCCAGCGCATGGCGCAGCGCCTGCTGGCACGCATCGGCCGCCAGCGCTTCGACAAACCGCACAAAGCTCGCACCACCGGCAGCCTGCGATTGCCGCAGCAAATGCGCCAGCAGCCCGGCCAGAAAGCTGTCGCCCGCGCCCACGGTGTCCACCACTGGCAGCGACTGGGCCTCTTTGGCAAAACGCTGCGCGCCGTTACGGTGCAGCAGCCAGGCGCCTTCCGCGCCCAGCGTGAGCGCCAGCAGATAGGCCTGTGGGTTCGCGGCCAGCAGGTGCTGCGCGCGGGCCAGGGCATCCACACCAGGCACAGCCAGATGCTCCAGGTCTTCGTCGCTGGCCTTGATGATGTGGGCATGGGCCAGCGCGGCGTGCACCGTGGTGCGGTACGCCGCCAGGTCGGGCATGACGGAGAGGCGCAGATTGGCATCGACCACCACACAGCGGCCTGCGGCGCGCTGGGCGGCCAGCCACGGCAAGTAGATGGCAGTGTCACGCGCGTCGAGCGCCAGCGCGCCGGTGCACACCAACTGCAGCGCGGGCAAGACGGCGCAGCTATCGTCCAGACCTGCGGCGGACACGGCGCGGTCGGCCACGCCTTCGCGGTAGAAGGCGTAGTCGGGGTGGCCATGTGCGTCGAGGTTCACCACGGCCAGTGATGTGACCTGCTGCACGGGCTCGGGCTGGGCCAGCACCACGCCGTCAGCCACCAGTTGCGCAGCCAGTTCACGCCCAAAACGGTCGCGCGACAGGGGGTTGAGGTACTGGGTGCCCACGCCTTGGCGGGCCAGCGCACGGCACAGGTTGTAGAGCGCGCCGCCCAGGCACGGCAGGTAGCTGCCATCGGGGCGGCGGATCAGGTCGATGAGGGCCTCGCCAGCAATGGCGGCGTGGATGGGCACTGTGCCGTTGGAAATCGTGGATGCGGAAGTCATGGACGTTTGGAAGGAAGCAGACAGTGCGTCAGAACTGCGATTGCAGCGCGGGGTACAGCGCGACAAAGCGGGCATAGCGTTCGGCCAGCTGGGCTTGTTGTGCGGGCTGTGGCATGAAGGTGGCGTCAGCGGGCAGGGGCTGGCACCAGTGGGGTTCGTCACCACCGCAGGCCATGGCCGCCAGGCGCGCGGCCCCCAGGGCGGCTGCGGCGTGCGCGCCCTGCGGGCGCTGCAGCGGGGTGCCCAACGCGCTGGCCAAGAGCTGCGCCCAGGGGTTGCTGCGGGCACCGCCACCGACCAAGGCCAGGGCTGCGTCATCCCGGCGGGCTGCACCACCCTGCCCGGCCCCGGCGGCACGCATGGCATTGAGGCCATCGAGCAGGCCAAAGCCCACGCCTTCCATCACGGCATAGGCCAGGTCCGCCGCTTCGTGCTCGGCCCGCAGGCCCATGAACACGCCGGTGGCAGCCGCGTTGTTGTGCGGTGTGCGCTCGCCACTCAGGTACGGCAAAAACAGCGGCGCCTGCGCCTGGCGGGTGGTGTTGAGGACGCTGACGGCGTCAGACAGTTGCGCCTCGTCGCCGCGCCCCGTGAGCCGGGTGACCCAGCCAAACGCACTCGCTGCACTGAGCATGACCGACATGTGGTGCCAGCGCTGCGGCAGCGCATGGGCAAAGGCATGCACGGCGCGCTCGGTGGCAGGCGCAAAAGCGTCCGTCACGCGAAAGACCACGCCCGAGGTGCCCAGCGACACAAAGCCCTGCCCCGCAGTACGGGCGCCCACGCCCACGGCACTGGCGGCGTTGTCGCCCGCGCCAGCAGCCACGACGATGCTGTCACCGAGCCCCCAGCGGCGTGCCACATCGCTGCGCAGTGTGCCGGTGGGCGTACTGCCCTCGGCCAGCGCCGGCATGTGCGAAACATCGAGCCCACAGGCTTGCAACATGGCCGGGCTCCAGGCGCGCGCCTGCACGTCCAGCCACAGCGTGCCCGATGCGTCGGACATGTCGCTCACTGCATCGCCGGTGAGCTGCAGGCGCAGCCAGTCCTTGGGCAGCAGCACGGTGCGGATCTGGTCAAACACGGCGGGCTCGTGCGTGCGCAGCCACAGCAGCTTGGGCGCGGTGAAGCCGGGCATGGCGAGATTGCCGGTGATCTGGCGCGAGGTGGGCACAGCCGATTCCAGCTGCGCACATTCGGCGCTGGCACGGCCGTCGTTCCACAAGATGGCCGGGCGCAGCACCTGGCCCTGCGCGTCCAGTACCACCGCGCCATGCATGTGGCCCGAGAGGCCGATGCCCCGCACCTGCGCCCACGCTGCGGGAGCCTGCGCGCGCAGTTGCGCCACGGCAGCCTCTAGGGCTGCCCACCAGTCGGCGGGGTGCTGCTCGCTCCAGGTGGGCTGGGGGCGCAGCTGGGGCACGGCGGCATCTGCCGTAGCGACCATAGTGTGCGCATCGTCCAGCAGCAGGAGCTTGACACCCGAGGTGCCTAAATCGATTCCGAGGTACATGGGTGATGGACAGATGTCAGTGATTCACAGTGAAAGCCATGGCCCGGCCTTTGCCTTTGGCGGGCTGCGTGAAGGGGTCACGCAACAAGGGCCTCCCCTCTCAGGGTGCAGATCCGGCCAGGGATCAGGAAGTCTTTCCAAACCTTCCCGCGCCCTGCTTGCGGTACTCGCTGGGCGTCATGCCCTTGATGTCCAGAAAGCGGCGGTTGAAGTTGGCCATGTTGTTGAAGCCCACGTCATAAGCAATGTGCGTGATGTAGCGCTCGGTCTCCATCAGTAGCTGGCACGCGCGGTTCACGCGCACCAGGTTCACAAAGTCGGTGAAGGTATTGCCCGTGGCGCGGCGGAAGAAGCGCGAAAAGCGGCTCTCCGTCATGCCCAGCTCTTGCGCCAGGTCGGCCGCCGACAGCGGGTCGGCCAGGTGGTCGGTGATGCGGCTCACGATGGCGTTGATCTGGTCGAGCTGGGTGTCGTTGTCCTCGCTTTGCAGCTGCGTGCTCGACAGCAGGCGAAAGTCGGTGCAGCGCGCCAGGTCGCTCATGAACTCACAGAAAGCGCCGAACCGGGCTAGCCCCTGGCGCGCCTTGATGCGGTGCCAATGCTCCTGCGCCTGCGCTTCCATGCCAAAGAACTCCACGCCGTGGCGCGCGCGCTCCAGCAGAGGCAGCACCTCCCGCAGCTCGGGGATGGTCTCGCTGCTGGCCACCAGCGGCGCGTGCGAGAACTGGATCACCAGGTCGCGCAGCGGCACGCCGCCTTCGGGCAGGTCCATGCTGATCCAGTTGTGCGGCAGGCGCGGCCCGGTCAGCACCAGGTGGCCGGGCTGGAACTGACCGATCCAGTCCCCCACAAACACCTTGCCAGAGGTGGCCGTGATCAGGTGCAGCTCGTACTCGTCGTGGTAATGCCAGCGCGCCAGCGGCGTGGGAAACCCGTGCGACAAGCAACGGATGAAGCCCGCCGTCTCGGGCGACTCGTAGCCCAGAGCGGGCGAGCGCACATAGTCGTGCTCCAGCTCGGGCTTGGTCTGGCGCGGGGCGATGGGCGTCTTCACGGTCATGGCGATAGTGGACTCAAATTACACCAGCATCAGACGCCTGTCCGCTCCGCCACAAAAGCCAACACGCGGGCATAGGCTTTGCGCAGCGCGTCCAACAATTGGGGGTGGCTGGCCATCTCGCCCCACAGGGTCGTGTCGGCCGCATAGGCCGCCACGGGGTCAGCAGCATCGCAGATGGCATGGGCCACTGCAGGGTCCATGGCCTGGTCCTGGTAGGTGTAGGGGATCTGCCCCGCATGCCAGCGCTGCAGGTAGGCCAGGAACAGCGCTGGCAGCATGGCCACGCTATCGAACGAAGCGTTGCGCGCGAGCTTGTCGCGGATAGTGGGCGCAATCATGCCGGGGATCTTGGAGAACGCATCCATGGCCACGCGCTGGTTGGTGTCGGCAATGGCGGGGTTGCCGAAGCGGTCCAGCACCACGTCGCGGTACTGCTCCAGGTTGATGGGGCATGGTTGCTCGGGCGTGTGGAGCACAGGGATCGCGTCGTCGGTGACGTAGTCGTAGGCCATCTGGCGAATGGCCGCGTCGTGTGTGCCTTCGTGGATGTACTGGTAGCCCGCCAGCGTACCCGCCCAGGCAATGCAGCTGTGGGTGGCGTTGAGCAGGCGGATCTTGGCCTCTTCATGGGCCTGCACCGACTGCACCATCTCGACACCGACCGTTTCCCACGCGGGGCGGCCTGCAATGAAGTCGTCTTCAATGACCCACTGGATAAAGCTTTCACCCATGAGTGCTGCCTTGTCGTCCCAACCCGTTGCAGCCTTCACGCGCTCGGCCACATCGGGCGTGGGGCGCGGCGTGATGCGGTCCACCATGGCGTTGGGACTCGTGGTGTTCTGCTCTACCCACTCTTTGAGTGGCGCATCGCCCAGCGCCTCGATGAACTGCAGCAGCCCGCCGCGCGAGCGGTCGCCGTTGTGGCGCAGGTTGTCGCAGTTCATCAGCGTCACGGCGCCCGCACCGGCTGCCCTGCGCGCGCGCAGGATGCTGACCAGGCCGCCGTAGATAGTGTGGCCTGCCTGGCCCGCCTTCACGGCCGCCAGGTCGGCGCGCAGGTCGGCAAACGTGGGCCAGTCGAGCTGGTTCTGGGCATCCAGGTAGTAGCCCGCTTCGGTCACCGTGAAGCTGATGATGCGCGTGGCAGGGTCGGCACCCATGGCAATCAGCGGGGCCAGGTCATCCTGGTAGGGGATCACCCGCTGGATCGACTCGATGACGGTGTAGTTGCGCTCGCCTTGGGGGGTGACGGTTTCGAGCGTGTAGCGCCCATCCTGCGCTTGCAGCGCCGCGATGGCATCGGCCATGTCGGGGCGCAGGTTGCCTGCGGCAATCGCCCACCGTTGGTCGCCCTGCTGTCGCAGTTCGTGGACATAAACGGCCTGGTGCGCGCGGTGGAACGAGCCCAGGCCCAGGTGCAGGATGAAATTCATGGTGCGTGACTGCGGGTTTCTAGAGATCAAAGTTCGTGGGCATCATCACGACGTCGCGGATGGTCATGCCGCGCGGGCGGGTGAGCATGAAGAGCACCACGTCGGCCACTTCGGAGGCCTCGTTGAGGCTGCCGCTGGCCTTGGCCTCGGCGAGCTTTTCCGCGGGCCAGTCGGCCAGCAGCGAGGTGATGACGGGCCCGGGCGAAATGGAGCCCACGCGGATACCGTGCTTGAAGACCTGGCGGCGCACGGTCTGCACGAAGCAGTTGACGGCCCACTTGGACGATGCGTAGACGGGCTCCCACGGCGTGGGGAAATGCGCGGCCAGCGAGCTGGTGACGATGATGTCGCCCGTGCCGCGCTCGATCATGTGGGGCAGCACGTTGTGCACGTTCTTCATCACCACGTTGACGTTCAGGTTGAGCATGCGGTCGATGGCGTCGGGGTCGGCATCCACCAGGTCGCCGCCCACATACAGCCCGGCGTTGGCGTGGAAGATGTCGAGTTGTCCCGCAATGGCCAGCGTGCGCGCAAGCAGGCTCGCACACTGCTTTGTGTCCAGCAAATCCAGCACCAGCGGCGACGCTTGGGCGCCGATGGCTGCGCAAGTCTTGTCCAGCGCTTTTTCATCGCGGTCGATAAGTACCACGTGCGCTCCAGCGTCGGCCATGGCCTTTGCACTGGCAAACCCGATGCCCGATGCAGCGCCGGTGACGGCGGCCACCTTGCCGTGCAATTCCCGGCCTGTGGTCACGGCGGTCATGCAGCTGCACCCGCGACAACACGGCCCGCAGGGTCGAACCAATGGGCGTGCGACGCGTCGATGTCCAGACTCACCGCATCGCCGGCGCGCAGGCCTGTGCGGTCGTTCTGGCGCGCCACAAACTGCGCGCCGCTGGGCGTGCTCACGTAGATCAGCGTCTCTGCGCCCAATGCTTCCACCAGGTCCACCTGGCCCGGCACCGGCGTCGCGCCGGTGTTGCGCACCGTGATGTTCTCGGGGCGCAGGCCGATGGCACCGCCCTCCGCCCCGGTGGGTGCCTGCTGTTGTACAGGCGATGGCAGCTGCGGCAGGGGCACCACATTCATCTGCGGCGTGCCGATGAACTGGGCCACGAACTGGTTGGCGGGCCGGTCGTACAGCTCCAGCGGCGTACCCACCTGCTCGATGACGCCGTCGCGCAGCACCACCACACGGTCGGCCAGCGTCATGGCCTCGACCTGGTCGTGTGTGACGTAGATGGTGGTGGCGCCCAGGTCGCGGTGCAGCTTGGCGATCTCCACGCGCGTCTGGCCGCGCAGCGCCGCGTCGAGGTTGGACAGTGGCTCGTCAAACAGGAACACCTTGGGCGCGCGCACGATGGCGCGGCCGATGGCCACGCGCTGGCGCTGCCCGCCCGACAGCTCCTTGGGCGTGCGCTGCAGGTACTGCGTGAGGTTGAGGATGCGCGCGGCGTTCTGCACCTTCTCGTCGATCACCTGCTTGTCCACCTTGGCGAGCTTGAGCGCAAAGCTCATGTTCTCGTACACGCTCATGTGCGGGTACAGCGCATAGCTCTGGAACACCATCGCCAAGTCGCGCTTGCTCGAGGGCTGGTCGGTGATGTCGCGGCCGTCCAGCATCAGGGTGCCGCCGTCGATGTTTTCGAGCCCCGCGATCAGCCGCAGCAGCGTGGACTTGCCACAGCCCGAGGGGCCGACGAAGACGATGAACTCGCCTTGCTGGATGGTGAGGTCGATGCCCTTGATGGCGCGGTGCTCACCAAAGAATTTCTCGATGCCGCGCAGTTGAAGGTAGGCCATGGAATCGGGTTCCTGAAATCTTGAAAACTAGGAGGAAAACTACGGCTTACTTGACCGCACCAAACGTCAGGCCCTGCACCAGCTGCTTCTGGCTGAACCAGCCAAAGACCACGATGGGTGCAATGGCCATCAGCGAGGCGGCGGACAACTTGGCCCAGAACAGGCCCTCGGGGCTGGAGTACGACGCGATCAGTGTGGCCAGCGTGCCAGCCTTGGCGGCGCTGAGGTTCAGGCTCCAGAAGGCCTCGTTCCATGACAGCACCAGGCACAAGAGCCCGGTCGATGCCAGGCCGCCCATGCCCAGCGGCAGCAGCACCAGGCGCACCTCCTGCCACAGCGTGGCGCCGTCCATGCGCGCGGCTTCCAGAATCTCGCGCGGGATGTCCTTGAAGTGCGAATACAGCATCCAGACCATGATGGGCAGGTTGGACAGCGCGAACACGATGATGAGCGCAAGCTGCGTATCGAGCAGGTGGCTCTTTTGCGCCAGCACATAAATGGGTACCAGCGCGCCCACGGCGGGCATCATCTTGGTGGAGAGCATCCACATGAGGATGTCCTTGGTGTACTTGCCCTTGAAGAAGGCCATGGCGTAGGCTGCAGGCGCTGCCAGCATGAGCCCCACCAAGGTAGAGACCACGCTGGTGATGACCGAATTCTTGGCGTACAGCAAGTAGTCGCTGCGCTCTTGCACCTCGTGGAAGTTTTCGAGCGTGGGGACAAAGAACAGCTGCGGCGGCACGGCGATGGCCTGCAACTCGGTCTTGAACGCCGTGAGGAACAGCCAACCCAGCGGGAAAAACAGCAGCAGGGCCACGCCCCAGGCAGCGGCAGTGCGCAGGGCCAGCAGGCCCAGCGGGAAGTTGGAGCGGCGTCGTTTTGTCGTTGTCATGAGCGTTGCCCCGTCTTACTTGTCAAGGTTCTTGCCGACCATGCGGATCAGAAACACCGCCGCGATATTGGCCAGCAACACTGCGAACAGCGCCCCGGCCGAGGCCACGCCCGCGTCGAAGTTGAGCAGCGCCTGCTTGAAGATCAGGAAGGTGACGTTGGTGCTCGCATCGCCCGGCCCGCCACCCGTGGTGGTGTAGATCTCGGCAAAGATGCTGAGCAAAAAGATGAGTTCGATCATCACCACCACGGCCACCGAGCGCGCCAGGTGCGGCACGTACAGGTAGCGCAGCTGCTGCAGGTAGTTGGCGCCGTCCATGCGCGATGCTTCCAGCTGTTCGTGGTTCATGCTCTGCAATGCGGTCATGAAGATCAGCGTGGCAAACGGCAGCCATTGCCACGACACCATGACGATCACCGAGAACAACGGGTGGTCCGTGAGCCAGTCCACCGGGGCCGCGCCGAAGAACATCCACACCTGGGCGAGCACGCCGTAGATGGGGTTCATCATCATGTTCTTCCACATCAGCGCGTTCACCGTGGGCATGACAAAGAACGGCGAGATCAGCAGCACCCGCACGATGCCCCGGCCCGCAAACGGCTCGTTGATGAGCAGCGCAATCGCAATGCCGAACACCACCGTGATGAGGATCACACTACCGAGCAGCAGCAGCGTGTTGACCACCGCCGTGCCGAACGAAGGGTCGGTGACGAAGAACTCAAAGTTCTCCAGCCCGGCAAAGCCGGTCTGGTCCGGCTGCATGAGGTTGTAGCGGATGAGCGAGAAGTAGATCGTCATCACCAGCGGCACGATCATCCACAGGAAGAGCGTGGCCATGGCAGGCGTGAGCAGCAGGCGGGGGAGCAGGCGGCGGTTCATGGAAGCCTCAGAAAATAGTCCAGCAAAAATAGGCGTTCAGTCGGCGACGCGAGTGGGCCGAGTCGGGGTCGCTGTACCGGAGCCGTACTCCCGTACGGCGAGGAACACCGGCCCCGGATCGGCCAGCGCAGTAGCCGAATGAATGCCTATTTGTAGTAGCCGGCCTTTTTCATTTCGCGGTCAGCCGACACCTGGCTGGCCTTGAGCGCGGCGTCCACCGTCGTCTTACCCGCCAGTGCTGCGCTCATCTGCTGACCCACCGCGATGCCGATGGCCTGGAACTCAGGAATGGCCGCGAACTGCACGCCCACATACGGGCTCTTGGGCAAGGTCGAATCCGTGGGGTTGGCCGAGTCGATGGCGGTCTTCTCTGCGGCGGCAAAACGCGCGGCCTTCTGGAATTCCGGCGAGGCGTAGGTGCTCTTGCGCGTGCCGGTGGGCACGTTGGCCCAGCCGTTGGTCTTGGCCACCAGCTGGATGTAGTCCTTGCTGGTGGACCAGGTGATGAACTTCTGCGCGGCGTCGACCTTTTTGGAACCAGCCGGGATGGCCAGATTCCACGACCACAGCCAGTTGGCGCCCTTGGGCGTGTTCATGGTGGGCGCCTGGGCAAAGGCCATCTGGTCGGCCACCTTGGATTGCTTGGGGTCGGCCACGAACGATGCCGCAATGGTCGCGTCCACCCACATGCCGCACTTGCCCGAGTTGGTCAGCGCCAGGATCTCGTTGAAGCTGTTGGCTGCAGAGCCGGGCGGGCCGTAGTTCTTGAGCAGGTCCACGTAGAAGTTGATCGCGTCCTTCCAGGGCTTGGACTCGAGCTGCGGCTTCCACTGCATGTCGAACCACTGGCCACCAAAGGTGTTGACCAGCGTGGTCAAGAACGCCATGTTGTCGCCCCAGCCCGGCTTGCCGCGCAGGCAGATGCCGTACACCCCGTTCTTGGGGTCGTGCATCTTGGCGGCCAGGTCCTTGATCTGCGGCCAGGTGGGACGCTCGGGAACCTGCACGCCCGCCTTGTCGGCCAGGTCCTTGCGGTACATGAGCATCGAGCTTTCGCCATAGAACGGCGCAGCGAACAGCTTGCCGTCGATGGACAGGCCGTTTCGCACGGCGGGCAGCAGGTCGTCCACGTCGTACGCAGCGTCGGTTTTCAGCTCCTGCAGCCAGCCCTTCTTGCCCCAGATGGGCGCCTCGTACATGCCGATCGTCATCACGTCGAACTGGCCGCCCTTGGTGGCGATGTCGGTGGTCACGCGCTGGCGCAGCACGCCTTCTTCCAGCGTGACCCACTTGAGCTTGATGTCGGGGTTGGCCTGCTCGAAGTTTTTGCTGAGCTTTTGCATCTCGATCATGTGGCCGTTGTTCACGGTGGCAATGACCAGCTCGGTCTGCGCGCTGGCGGCGCCGCACAGCGACAGGGCCAGTGCAGCGGCCAGGGCCAGGCGCTGGGGAGCAAAAACACGGGGGGAATGTGGCATCGGAATGTCTCCTTCGTAATTGGTATGGGATCGACCGTTCAACGCCAGTGCAGGCATACGGCATTGACGAACTGAACGATACCGATGCTGCAATGCTCGATTGGTACTCCAGATGCCTCCACAAATACTAATTTTCACCAGATACTCAGGATTTATACCTAGAGGTGTCAACAGGGTATCTAACCGACCAGGAAGAGAGGGGCCGGACCCCCAGCACGGTTAGTCGCGAATGCCCCAAATCACTATCAAATCAATAGCTTTTGGCGCTTATCTATCAAGCGGTAGAGGCCAATTTAATCCATATTTCGTGCACCAAGGCCCACCGGGGAAGACACCACTACCCCCTCCTCCATCCATTTGTCCGTCCGCCCACGGCAGCACTGCTCCCGTCAGAAATCCACCGTGGCAGAGAGAGTCACCGTGCGAGGACTTCCCACATACAGCCAGTTGCCGGAGCCGCTGGACCAGTAGTTGCGGTTGAACAGGTTGTCCACGCCCGCGCGCAGCACCAGCGGCCGGCCCCACGCCCGGGTCTTGTAGCGGGCACCGATGTCCCAGCGCGTCCAGCCCGGAATGCGCCGCAGATTGGCGGCGTCCACATGCTGCGCGCTGCTGGAGATCATGCGGGCCGACAGCGTCAGCCCCGGAACGGCAGCCACATCGTGGTCGCTGCCCAGGTTGAGCTGCCAGCGCGACACATTGGGTGCGGCGTTGCCGTTGTAGGTGCCGCCTTCGGTTTGGGTCAGCCGGGCATCGTTGAAGGTCACGCCGCCCAAAAGGCGCGTGCCCCGGGCCACCTCGCCAAAGACATTGAGCTCGACACCGCGGTTGCGCTGCTCTGCACCGACCTGGTAGGTGAACGTGCCATCGCCGTTGGACGCCACCAGCCCGCTCGGCTTCTGGATGTGGAACAGGCTCGCTGTGGTGCTGAAGCGGCCCCAATCGGCCTTCACGCCCACCTCCCGCTGCTTCGTCCGGACCGGCGGGAACACCTGCCCGGCGTTGGTGGTGCCCAGCGGCGCTGAATCGCCCTGAACCAGCCCTTCGATGTAATTGCCGTAGAGCGATACGTGCGGCTGTAGCTTGAACACCGCCGCCAGCGCCGGCGTTACCGCGTGCTCGTCGTACGCGGTGCTGCCTGCCCCGGTGGTGGTGTCGTACTTGACGACCTTCACGCGCTGGTAGCGGGCACCCAGGGTGACGGCCAGGCGGTCTTGCCACAGCGAGACGGTGTCTGACAGCGCCACAGACGGCAACTGTAAGGAATCGGTCTGTGGCGGCCGCGATGAGAAACCGTCGATGGACGGACGCGCGGTGGCCGCGGGCGCATACATGTTCGTGGCGAAGCTGTCGAAGCCGTAGTACTGCGCCGTGAAGCCGCTGTCCTTCTTCAGGTACGACGCATGCAGGTGGATGCGATGCGTGAGTTCGCCGGCACGCACCGTGCCTTGCAGGCCGCCTTGCACGGTGCGGTAGTTCGTCCAGTTGGGCCAGAAGTACGTGGTGGCCTGCGCATCGCCCTGCACCCTGGTCACGAACACGTCGGTGGCGAGGTAGCGAGACCGCGTGTGGCTGCCACCGGCCGCCGCAGAGAGCGTCCAGTCGGGGGTGAGGTCGTACTCGGCTTTGGCCAACAGGTAGTTGCTCTGCGACCTGGCGAACTCCCAGTCCTGCGCGATGCGATGGCTTGCCCGGGGCGGCCTGGGGATGTCGATGGCGTCGTCGATGCCAAAGCCCGCGGCGCCTTGCGGCGCTTCGTTGTTCATCGTCTGGTGGCCGGCATCTACCGAGGCCCGCAACTGGCTGCCCCGGTAGTCCACGGCCAGCGCCGCAGCGCCCAGCTCGACGGACTGGCCCTGGGTGGCGGTCTTCCCGTCACGGTAGACGCCGTTGAAGCGCACACCCCACTGGTGGTCGTCGCCGAACCGGCGGCCAACGTCCAGGTGGCCGCCCAGGTTGCCCTTGGACAGGTAAGTGGTGGTCAGGCGGGTCAGCGGCACATCGCCCGCCCGCTTGGGCACCAGATTGATGGCGCCGCCCACCGCGCCGCCCGCCCCAGGCGCCATGCCGTTGAGCAGCGCGTTGGGGCCCTTGAGCACCTCGACGCGCTCGGCCGCTTCGACCGCCACGGCACGGTTGGTGGCGATGCCGCCGATGCCGTCGAACAGCACCGAGTCCTGCACCGAGAAGCCGCGGATCAGAAAGATGTCGCCCCCCGCAGCAGCATTGGTCAGGCTGTAGGACACCGTGCGCACGGACGGGTCGTTGGCCAGCACATCGGCCACGGTGATCGCCTGCTGGTCCTGCATGAGTTCGGCCGTGTAGCTGGTGATGTGAAACGGCGTGTCCATCAGGCTCTGCTGACCCAGCAGGCCGACCCGGCTGCCCGTGGCGACCTGGCCGCCGGCATAGGCGGGCGGCAAATCGCCGGGCGCTGCCTCGGCGCTGGCCGTCACGGTGACCGCGCCCAGGGTGGCGGCATCGCTGAGCCGGGGTGCCTGCGCTGCAGGGCGCGATGCCTCGCGCAGCGTGAAGACGCCGCCCGTGGCCTGCCGCAGCTCCAGCCCCGAACCCGCCAGCGCGCGGCGCAGTGCCTCGGGTGCATCGAAGCGGCCCCGTACAGGCGCCGCGTTGCGGCCTTCCACCAACTGCGCATCGGCGGTGAGGGCCAGGCCTGCGTCGCGCGCGATGCGGTTCAGGGCAGCCCCCAATGGCCCGGCGGGCAGGTCGTAGTCACGCACCGCCGCAGCGCTGGCCGTGGCCGCGGGGGTCTCTGCCGTGGCTGGCTGTGCAGCCACCGCAGAGGCCGCCAGCGCCATCAGCAGCGCCGCAGCGCAGGGGTTCAGCGGAAAAGGGAGAACAGCAGAGGGCATGGGTCAGGCTCCGAAACGGGTCACGTCAGAAAAGAGGGGCAACCGCGCGGATGCACGGTCTCTGTCTGATTGCCGAACGGGTGCCGAAAAGTGAGAGGGGGCCGGGACAATTTCTTTTTCGGGCCGGCATCGTTGGTGGATGGGGTGCCAGCTGGCAGCGGCGATCTGGGTTGATCTGCTTCGGCGGGTTGATCTGGGTTGAT
The DNA here is from genome assembly GCF_019218805.1 of Acidovorax sp. sif0632. Taxonomy (NCBI): domain Bacteria; kingdom Pseudomonadati; phylum Pseudomonadota; class Betaproteobacteria; order Burkholderiales; family Comamonadaceae; genus Acidovorax; species Acidovorax sp. sif0632. Next base: position 785,049 of record NZ_JAHUWW010000003.1, read on the forward strand.
CTGGGTTGAACTGAATGGAAACGTCGATCAGCCGCACCAAGTCGCTCATCTTTTTATAGCTGCCAGCGCCTACCCATCAAGCGGTAGCGGCCGATTTTCTCTATATTTTCATCCTCAGGGCGCAGCACGCGGCTTGAGCATGACCCACCAGCGTGTGGTCCAGACCTCCTCCACCGGCACGGCCGCGGTCAGCGCCAACAGGGCCTGGTCGGTGTCCGCCAGGGGCAGCGTGCCCGTCACGCGCAACCCGGCCACACGGGGGTCGACACCCAGGTGGCCGACCCGGTGCCGCGCCAGCATGGCCACCACCTCGCCCAAGGGTTGGTTGTTCACGACCAGCATGCCGTCCTTCCAGGCGTCGGCATCGGGTGGGGCCACCCACGGGTCCACCCGCCCGCCCTCCAGCCGTGCGCCCTGCCCGGCCGACACGATGCGCTCGGCAGCGCACGGCTCGGACGCTGCTGCCGCACAGCTCGCCGGGCGGGCCGCAACGGCCGACTGGGTGACGGCAACCTCGGTGGCGGGCGCGCCGCTGCCCTGCGCCCCATCGCTGCCAGCAGCTGGCGCCTGTGGCCAGCGGTGCACGGTGAAGCGGGTGCCCAGGGCGCGCAGGCTGCCGTCCTCGGTCAGCACGACGAACGGGCGCCGCTCAGCCGGGTCGGCATGGCTGGTTTCCACGGCCACCTCGCCCGCGCGCAGGTGGATGGCGCGCTGGTCTTGGCTGAACACGACATCCACGGCACTGCGGGTGTTCAGGTGCAGCACGGTCAGGTCGGGCAGCACGATGGTGCGGCGCTCGCCGGTGGCGGTGCGGTGGTCGGCCAGCAGTTGGCCCGCGGGCTGGTAGCGGTCCAGCACCAGCACGCCGCAGGCCACCGCCAATGCCAGGCCCAGCACGGCGCCCGCCACACGGGCAGGACGGCGCCGGCGCGGTGGCAGCAGCAACGCTGCGCGGGCTCCGGGACCTGCGGCGGCGCGGGCCAAGTGATGGTCGATGTCGCCCAGCTGGCGCCAGGCGCGGGCATGGTCGGGGTGTGCGGCCAGCCAGTCGGCCAGGGCTTGGGCGTCCGCCGGCGAGATGGCGCCCTCTCCCTGGCGCAGTTGCCAGCCGATGGCGGCCTCCAGCACGGCAGGCGGCACGGGATGGTCGTCGCCTGTACCACCAGGTGGGCCGCCCATTGTCCAGCCCGCACTGCTCACGCCGCGCCGCCAAAACGCAGGTGGTAGGCGTGGCGCATGGCGTTGGCCAGGTACTGGCGCACGCGGGGCACCGACACCTGCAGCTGCTCGGCAATCTCTGCATGCGTGAGGCCATCGAGCCGGTTCATGAGCCACGCTGCGCGCGTCTTGGGCGTCAGGCCCTGCAGCAATGCATCGACCGCGTGGAGCATCTGCACGGCGGCCAGACGCTCTTCGGGGGATGGCTGCAGCACCTCGGGCTGCAGGGCCAGGTCTGCCAGGTAGGCGCGCTCCAGTTCACCCCGGCGCCAGAAGTCCACCAGCAGCCCGCGTGCCACCGTGGTCAGGTAGGCGCGCGGCTCGCGCATCGCGTCGGGGGCGATGGCGGTCGGCCGTGCGAGCAGGCGCACGAAGGTGTCCTGCGCCAGGTCGGCCGCATCGTCGGCACAGCCGAGCCGCCGGCGCAGCCAGGACTGCAGCCATCCGTGGTGGTGGCTGTAGAGCGCGTGCAGGGGATGAGCGGCAGACATGGCGTGACGGCCTTTTTGAGAATGATTCTCGATTATAGAAACACATTCCCGCCCAGATCCTGGGCACGCCACCACGCGGACAGGTCGGCTGCGAGCTCAGCGCCGCGCGTTTTCCATCATCGTGGCAACGTGGGCCGGCAGGGTCTTCGGGGTCCCCAGGTCCTGCACGTCCCATTCCTCCCCGCCGGTCAGCAGCCATACGCGTACCGTGTCGGTGGCGGCGTGGATCACGATGGCGGCGGCCGCCGTGTCGCCTGCGTCCGGCCGGTTGCCGGTGATGAAGAGCATGGAGCCGTCTTGCCGCAGCGGCCCACTCACCTGCAGGTTGTCCAGCAGCACGTTGTAGTTGGCGAGACCGAGCAGCCCACGCAGCCGCTCGGCCAGCGGGCCGGCACGCAGGAAGTCTGAGCCCCCGACCGGATAGTTGCCTACCTGGGTTTGCAGGTTCCCCCAGGGATTGGCGGGCGCGGCAGGTACGTCGTTGGGCACAGGACGCGCGACCTTGCGCGGCGCAGTGGGCGCGGTGGGTACCGTACCCACGCAACCCGGCAGCAGCACCGCCAACGCAAGAGCGGCCAGCACGGCGCGTGACAAAGGGGCTGGAGAGACAGGGCGCATGATCGGGGGCTTCTTTCTAGAAAGGGCAGCTGGGCGAAAAGGTCTGCGAGCTTAGCCGGTTCCAGCCGGCAGCCGCCCCCCTAAAATCGCGTCTTTCGCCTTCCAACCGCCATGACAGAACACGCCCGCCCCGTCCGCTCACAATACGAAGACTTCATGCGCCACGTGTTCACCCATGGCGTGGACAAGTCGGACCGCACGGGCACCGGCACCAAGAGCGTGTTCGGCCACCAGATGCGGTTTGATTTGAAAGAAGGCTTCCCGCTGGTCACCACGAAGAAGGTGCACCTCAAATCCATCATCCAGGAGTTGCTGTGGTTCCTCACGGGGTCGAGCAACAACAACTGGCTCAAGGAGCGCGGCGTGACCATCTGGGACGAATGGGCGCGAGAGGACGGCGACCTGGGCCCGGTGTACGGCGTGCAATGGCGCAGCTGGCCCACGCCGGACGGCGGCCACATCGACCAGATCAGCGACGTGATCAATACGCTCAAAACGAATCCCGACTCGCGCCGCATCATCGTGAGCGCCTGGAACGTGGCCGAGCTGCACAAGATGGCGCTCATGCCCTGCCATGCGTTCTTCCAGTTCTACGTGGCCCCGGCACAAGAACCCGGCGGGCGCGGCACGCTGAGCTGCCAGCTGTACCAGCGCAGCGCAGACATCTTCCTCGGAGTGCCCTTCAACATCGCCAGCTATGCACTGCTGACCCACATGGTGGCCCAGCAGTGCGACCTGGACGTGGGCGACTTCATCTGGACCGGCGGCGACTGCCACATCTACAGCAACCACCACGAGCAGGTGCAGACCCAGCTGGCGCGCACGCCCTACCCCTACCCGGTCTTGAACATCAAACGCAAGCCCGACAGCATCTTTGACTACGAGTACGAAGACTTTGAAGTGCTGGACTACCAGTGCCACCCCGCCATCAAGGCTCCTGTGGCCGTTTGATCAGCCGACACCCCTCTTTGGTACCCCATACCTCTTGAGTCCCAAGGGCAGAGTCAACAGCGCCTTGCCCGCTTCCACCCAACACCACGAGCTTTTATCCATGTCTTCCGGCGGATTTCACGTACACGGCCCCCACGACCACGCGGTGGAGCATGCCACCCACGGCGACCACGCTGCAACGCATGGCACCGACAGCAACTCGTCGATGAACAAGATCGCCATGTTCACCGCCATCGTGGCCACGGTGGGTGCTATCTTTGCCTACATGGGCGGCGCCACGCAAGCCAATGCCGGCCTGCTCAAGAACGACGCAGCCATCAAGAAGACCGAAGCATCCAACCAGTGGAATTACTTCCAGTCCAAGAGCACCAAGCAATCCCTGGCCGAACTGGCCCGCGACCTGGCGCCCGACGACCGCAAGGCCGGCTACCAGACCAAGGTGGAGCGCTACGAGGCCGAGAAAAACGAGATCAAGGTGGTGGCCGAAAAACTCGAAGCCGACGCCCATGAGTTCGACCGCAAGAGCGAGGCCCAGATGCACCAGCACCACCGCTGGGCACAGGCCACCACGGCGCTGCAGGTGGCGATCGCCCTGGCCGCCATTGCGTTGCTGACCAAGAAAAAATGGCTGGAGTACGGCATGTACGGCGTGGCTGCCGTGGGCCTGGGCGTGGGCGCCCTCGCCGCCTTGCATATCTGAAACAAGGAGGCCCCACCATGCCCCTGCACCTCATCTACGCCCGCGCCGCAAATGGCGTCATTGGCAAGGACAACACCATCCCATGGCACATCCCGGAGGACATGGCGCACTTCAAGCAACTCACGCAGGGCTGTGCCGTCATCATGGGCCGCAAGACCTGGGACTCATTGCCCCCGCGTTTTCGCCCCCTGCCCGGCCGCACCAACATCGTGGTCACGCGCCAGGGCGACTGGCAGGCCGAGGGCGCCGTGCGCGCCACCAGCCTGCAGGATGCGCTGCAGCAGGCACCTGCCGATCAGACGGTGTGGGTGATAGGCGGCGCGCAGATCTACGCCGAGGCCCTGCCCCTGGCCGACCGCCTGGAAGTGACCGAGATCGACCAGGATTTCGATGGGGACGCCTACGCGCCCACGCTGGGTGCGCCGTGGACAGAATCCGCACGCAGCCGCCACGTCAGCACCAAGGGGCTGCCCTTCAGCTTTGTGACCTACGTGCGCGCAGGTTGACACGGCGCCGGAACGCAAAGCTCTTCAATTGATAGCACTTAGCGCTTATCCATCAAGCGCTGGAGGCCAAAAAAATGCAAATCGCCACCTGGAATGTCAATTCCCTCACCGTCCGCCTGCCCCAGGTGCTGGCTTGGCTCGCGGCCAACCCGGTCGATGCGCTGTGCCTGCAAGAGCTCAAGCTCACTGACGACAAGTTTCCGCACGACGCGTTCAAGGAGGCAGGCTATGAGGCCGTGACCTTTGGCCAGAAGACCTACAACGGCGTCGCTATCCTGAGCCGCCACGCCATGCGCGACGTGGTGCGCAACATCCCCGGGCACACGGACGAGCAGGCCCGCGTCATTGCCGCCACGCTGGACACGCCCGACGGGGAACTGCGTCTGGTGAACTGCTACTTCGTGAACGGCCAGGCCCCGGGATCGGAGAAGTTTGCCTACAAGATGCTGTGGCTTGCGGCGCTGCATCGCTGGCTGCGTGAAGAACTGCTGGCCCACCCGCGCCTGGCGCTGCTGGGTGACTTCAACGTAGCGCCCGAAGACCGCGACTCGTTCGACCCGGTGGGGCTCAAAGACACCATCCACCACACGGTGGAAGAGCGTCAGCATTTCCAGGACCTGATTGCCCTGGGCCTGACAGACACCTTCCGCATGTTCGAGCAGCCCGAGAAAAGCTACTCATGGTGGGATTACCGCATGCTCGGGTTTCAGAAGAACCGGGGGCTGCGCATTGACCACATTCTGGTGAGCGATGCACTGCGTGCGAGTGTGACCGCCTGCACGGTAGACCGCGCCCCCCGCAAGAACCCACAACCCAGCGACCACGCGCCCGTGGTGCTCACCATGACGTAACAACCCCTTGACGACGCAGGCCGTGCGGCAACAAGCGGACGCCCGGCATACACAAAAGGCTGCAAGGAAAATCCTTGCAGCCTTTTGTTATTGGGGAATCGGCGCGCAAGAAAGCTGCGCCCAAAAATCCCTATGGCCTATGGCCTATGACTTGCGACGCGCCGGGGGCCCCTGAACGAAACCCCAGCGCGCAAGCTGTGCCCTATCAGCTATTGGCGAACGTGTCGCGCAGGCCACGTACTTCATCGTGGTTGCGCTGCGCGCCCTGCGACTGGCGCTCTACCAGGGCCCGCACATCCAGCGGCAGGGTGGCCTTCAGGGCCTTGCGGTAACGGGCCACGGCAGCGTCCTCGCCGCGTTCGCATTCCTGCAGTACGGCCTTGTCGTCGTGCACCGACAGGGCGGATTTCACCGACACCCAGCCGCGGTGCAGCGCGCCAGCCACGGTGCCGCCTGAAGCAGGCTCGCCCCCCAGGCGACGCACCTCGTGCTCCAGTTCGACAGCGGCGGCCGCACATTCGCGCGCATGGCGCTGGAACACGCTCTTGAGCTGGGCAGAGTCGGCATGCTCGGCGCAGGCGGTGAAGCCGTATTCGCCATCGCGAGACGACTCCAGCAGGTCGTTGAGCACATCCACCACGTCTTCGTTGTCCACGACATCCATGGGGCGGTCGTCGTTCAGGCTGGAGCGCGATACCCGTTCCCAGGCGGCGCGGGCGGCGGGGCGGGCATCCGTCCAGGCCAGGCCGTCCGAATGGCGCGCCCGCCAGTCATCGGCCAGGCGGGGTTCCACCGCCTCAAAATCGCCTTCATAGCGGCCCACCGACGACCAGCCCAGTTCGTAGGCAGGGCGGTATTGTTCGTAGGTGCGACCACCCACGTAATAAGGCTCGCGGTGGAAGCTTTCGCGCCAGTAGGCATCTTCCTCGGTGGGGTTGACAGCCTCGGCGGCGGCCTTGCCCGCCAGGCCGCCGGCTACCGCACCGGCCACGCCACCAATGGCTGCGCCGACCGGGCCGCCAAAAGCGCCCGCAGCGGCACCCGCAGCGGCGCCACCCAGGGCAGCACCGACCCCGGTTCCGACAGGGTGGGAACCCGGTTCATTGGTCAAAGGGTCACGGTTGGCATCGTTGAAATCCGACATAGAAGCTCTCCGGTTGGTTGACAGTGCCTTCATTGTTGAAGTCACTCCCGGAGGGCTGGGTCGGCCCAAGGAGGGCCTGCTTGTAGGACATTGGGAGGTGTGCCTGCCCCGGCATCCACCAAGACAGCCCCACCTCAGACACTACAAAATTTATAGCCGTTAACGCTTTACCATCAAGCGCTAGAGGCTATTTTTATGCCTCATCGGGCGCATCCAGGCCCAGCTCCTGGATCTTGCGTGTGATGGTGTTGCGGCCAATGCCCAGGCGCTGCGCGGCTTCCATGCGGCGCCCATGGGTGGCCGTGAGCGCGGTGCGGATCAGGCGCGATTCGAACCGCCGCGTAAGGGCGTCCCACACTTCGGGCTGGCCGCCCGCAAGCAGCTTCTGCGCCTCGGTCTCCAGCGCCTGCTCCCAGGTCGCCGCAGTGCCAACGGTGGCAGCTATCCCGCCCGAACCCGTCGCCATCTGCGCCTCGGCGGGCCAGTGGGGCGTAGCGCCCAGCGCCGGGGTGGCAGAGGCCGCAATACCGCCCACCAGGGGCTGGGTGGCGCCAGTGGCAGGTTGTGGCAGCCCTCCCACCAACTCCACCGCCGGCGCAGGGGTTGGCATTGGGGCCGCAACGGCGTGCACGGCAGCTACCGTCGCAGACGGATCACTGCCGGGTCGGGGAGCGGGTTGGTAAAGGGGCGCTTCCAGCACTTCGGGCGGCAGATCCTGCAGCGAGATGACCTGGGCGGGCGCCATCACCGTGAGCCAGTGGCAGATGTTCTCCAGCTGGCGCACATTGCCCGGAAAGGCGAACTGCTCCAGCCGTGCGATGGCCGAGTCGGCAATGCGCTTGGGCTCCACACCCAGTTGCCGCGCGCTTTGCTGCAGGAAATGGCGGGTGAGCACAGGCACGTCCTCGTGCCGCTCGCGCAGCGCGGGCAGGCGCAGGCGGATGACGTTGAGGCGGTGGAACAAGTCTTCGCGAAAGCCCCCCTCCTTCACGCGCCGCTCCAGGTCCTGGTGGGTGGCAGCGATCACGCGCACATGGGCCTTCACGGCCGCATGGCCGCCCACACGGTAGAACTGGCCGTCCGACAACACACGCAGCAGGCGCGTCTGCAGATCGAACGGCATGTCGCCGATTTCATCGAGGAATAGCGTGCCGCCCTCGGCCTGCTCGAAGCGGCCCCGCCGCTGCGTCTGCGCGCCGGTGAAGGCGCCGCGCTCATGGCCGAAGAGTTCAGATTCGAGCAGGTCCTTGGGGATGGCCGCCGTGTTGATGGCGACAAAGGGTCCGTCTGCGACCGGCGAGTGCTTGTGCAGCGCGCGCGCCACGAGCTCCTTGCCCGAGCCCGATTCGCCGGTGATGAGCACCGTGACCTGGCTTTGGCTCAAGCGGCCGATGGCGCGGAACACGTCCTGCATGGCGGGCGCCTGGCCGAGCATCTCCGGGGCTTCGGCCTGGCGCTCTTCGGTCACTTCCTCGCGCTGGCTTTCTTCGACCGCGCGGCGGATGAGCTCCACCGCCTTGGGCAGGTCAAACGGCTTGGGCAGGTATTCGAACGCGCCGCGCTGAAAGGCCGACACGGCGCTGTCCAGGTCGGAGTAGGCCGTCATGATGATGACGGGCAGGCCGGGCTGCAGTTCGCGGACTTTCTCCAGCAGTTGCAGGCCGGAGCCGCCAGGCATGCGAATGTCGCTTACCAGGACCTGGGGGCCTTGCCGCGCCGGGTCTCCGGGGGTGATATCGGCCAGCGCGTCCAGCACTTCGCGGGGGTGCGTGAAGCTGCGCGTAGGCAGGTTCTCGCGGGCCAGCGCCTTTTCGAGGACGAAGCGGATCGAGGGGTCGTCATCTACTATCCAGATCGGCTTCATATGTTTTTCTTACCTTCCCTGTGGTTGCGTGTCAGGGACCATCTGCGCTTTTAAGGCAAGGGAATCAGGATGCGGAAATCGGTGCGACCCGGTACGCTGTCGCATTCGATCAACCCATGATGGCGCTGCACGAAGGTTTGTGCCAACGTGAGCCCCAGCCCTGACCCGCCGTCCCGACCCGACACCAGAGGGTAAAAAATCCGCTCCTTGATCGCGTCGGGCACGCCCGGTCCGTTGTCGATGACATGCAATTCCAGTGCCAGCCGATAGCGCTGGCGACCAAACGTTACTTGTCTCGCAACGCGGGTGCGCAGTGTAATCGTCGCCTCACCCTCTGCGATGCGCTCGGTCAGCGCCTGGGCTGCGTTCTGCACGATGTTCAGCAGTGCCTGGATGAGCTGGGCGCGGTCGCCACGGAACTCAGGGATCGAGGTGTCGTAGTCGCGCAGCACCTTGAGGCCCTGGGGGTATTCCACCAGCACCAGAGACCGCACGCGCTCGCACACCTCATGGATATTGACGTCACCCACCAGGTGGGGATGGCGATGGGGTGCCAACAGCCGATCTACCAGGCTTTGCAATCGGTCGGCCTCGTGGATGATGACCTGGGTGTACTCGGTCAGTTCGCGGCTTTCAAGCTCCATCTCCAGCAGTTGCGCAGCACCGCGAATCCCGCCCAGCGGGTTCTTGATCTCGTGGGCCAGGTTGCGGATCAACTCCTTGTTGGCCTGGGCTTGGTCCAGCAGGCGCTCCTCGCGGTCTTGGCGGGCCTGCTGCTCCAGCGGCCACAGCTCCACCAGGATTTCGCCGACCTGCTCGGCATCGGCCACGCTCACATGCACGGGCACCGGGTCCTGGTGCTGGCGCTTGAGGCTGGCTTCATACCGCAGGGCCGCGAAGTCCTTGCCCCGCGCGCCCGCCAATGCGGTCTGTAGCAAAGCGGGGTCGGTGAAGAAGGTGGAGAAGTCCACCCCCTCCAGGGTGCGGCGCGAGAGGCCGAGCGCGTTCTCCAGCGCTGCATTGGCGAATTGCACGGCGCCATCGGCGCGCAGCACCGCCACCAGGGTGGACATCAGGTCCAGCGAATGAAAGCGCCCCGTGTCGGAGGAAGGGGCTTCTGTGAAGAGTGAGGAACTCACACGCGTGCCAAACGAGGGAAAGAGATTCAGTTGGCCGGAAGACGGGCGATTTCGCGCTTGATGCCTGCGATATCGCTTTCGCTGCGGGCGACGCTGGCCTTAAGTTCTGCCGTGCGCTCCATGTAGCGCTGCGGGTTGCGCAGGTCGAGCGCGTTGCGCTCCGGCGCGCCACCGTTGTATTCCTTCACCAGCTCGGCATGGCGCGCCTCGGCCTTGCGCAACTCGGATTCGAGGATGGCACGGGCATCGGCATCGCGGGCCTTCTGGTCGTTGGTGGCGACACGGGGTGCAGACGGGGGAGATGCGGCGGGAGCTGTGCCCGCACCAGCCCCGGTTCCCGTCGCTGGCGCTGCCGTTGCTGCGCCTGCAGGTCGGGTGCCCTGGACCACGGTGACGTTACCTCCCTCAACCAGCTTGCAGCCGCGCTCCTTGGCCTGCTGGGCGTTGTTGGTGTATTCGTTGCCGCAACGGTAGATGCGGTCTTGCGCCCATGCGGCGGGAGCCGTCGCGGCGATCAGTAACAGGGTGATGAGCGTTTTCTTCATTCGGTTTCCTCGCACTGCCATGCAGGGGTTCGGGGAGTATCCCCCAATCACCACACATCGCCAATCCAACACCAGCAGCCCCGCACAGGGCTTTGTACAAGGATGCAACGGCCCAGCCAGTGGTTCCGTTTCAGCGAAACCCGATCCTTGAGTGCAATAAAAAAAGGCGGCCGGGGCCGCCTTTGTGAGGGTAATGGCCTGCAGGCAGGCGATTACAGGGAGTAGTACATGTCGTACTCGACAGGGTGAGGTGCCATGCGGAAACGCGTGACTTCGCCCATCTTGAGTTCGATGTAGGCATCCAGCATGGAATCGGTAAAGACGCCACCCTTGGTAAGGAAACCACGGTCCTTGTCCAGATACTCGAGCGCTTGGTCCAGGCTGTGGCACACGGTGGGCACCAGCTTGTCCTCCTCGGGTGGCAGGTGGTACAGATCCTTCGTGGCGGCTTCGCCGGGATGGATCTTGTTTTCCACACCGTCCAGGCCCGCCATCATCAGTGCCGAGAAGCACAGGTATGGGTTGGCCGATGGATCGGGGAAACGCGCTTCGATGCGGCGGCCCTTGGGGTTAGCCACGTAAGGAATGCGGATCGAGGCCGAGCGGTTGCGGGCCGAGTAGGCCAGCTTCACAGGGGCTTCAAAGCCAGGAACCAGGCGCTTGTACGAATTGGTGCCGGGGTTGGTGATGGCGTTCAGGGCACGTGCGTGCTTGATGATGCCGCCGATGTAGTACAGCGCAAAGTCGCTCAGGCCGGCATAGCCGTCGCCAGCGAACAGGTTCTTGCCGTCCTTCCAGATGGACTGGTGCACGTGCATGCCGGAGCCGTTGTCGCCAGCATAGGGCTTGGGCATGAAGGTTGCGGTCTTGCCGTAGGCGTTGGCCACGTTCCAGACCACGTACTTCAGGACCTGCGTCCAGTCGGCGCGCTCGACCAGCGTGCTGAAACGCGTACCGATTTCGTTCTGTCCAGCGCCCGCCACTTCGTGGTGGAACACTTCGACCGGGATGCCCAGGGATTCGAGGATCAGGGACATCTCAGCGCGCATGTCTTGCGTGCTGTCGACGGGAGGCACTGGGAAGTAGCCACCCTTGACGGTGGGACGGTGACCACGGTTGCCGCCTTCGAGCTTGGCGCCCGAGTTCCAGGGGGCTTCGTACTCTTCGATCTCGAACATGACCTTGCCGGGTTCGTTGGACCAACGCACGCCGTCGAAGATGAAGAATTCTGGCTCTGGGCCGAAGAACGCCGTGTCGCCCAAGCCGGAGGCCTTGAGGTAGGCTTCAGCGCGCTTGGCGATGGAGCGTGGATCGCGGTCGTAGGCCTTGCCGTCACCGGGTTCGATCACATCGCACTGCAGGAACAGTGTGGTTTCTTCAAAGAAGGGGTCGATGTTGGCGGTGCTGGGGTCGGGCATGAGTTGCATGTCCGAGGCTTCAATGCCCTTCCAGCCGGCTACCGAGGAGCCATCAAATGCATGGCCGGACGTGAACTTGTCTTCGTCGAAGTGGGACACAGGCACGGTCACGTGCTGTTCCTTGCCACGGGTATCGGTGAAACGGAAGTCAACGAACTTGACTTCGTTCTCCTTCACCATCTTCATCACGTCTGCAACGGTCTTGGCCATCAGGTTCTCCTGGATAAAGCGCTTGTTGAAAAAAGGAATTTACCGAAATAAAAGCAGTTTGCGTGCCAGCTGGGTGCAGCCGCCGCACTATGAAGGAGCACTAAGGACTGCAGGCCGAGGGAGCACCCGCCGAACCGCACCAATTTAGTGCAAACTTACTATCAACACAGGGCATCACAAGCTGCGCACCAATTCAGGGCCACAATCTGCACCAAACTCGTGCAACCCCCGTTTCAGGTCCTGCCATGCAGCGGGAACGAGGGGAGCAGGACCTTTGACACCCAGTTCAATATGCCGCCCGTATTGTGGATGATCCACGCTGGGCAAACTGAACACCCGAACGTTCGGGTGCGTTTTTTCGATGCGCTCCATGAGGGGCGTCAAAGCCGCTTCCATGGCCCCATAGACCACCACCGACTGCTCGGTCTGTGGCGTGCGGTTGAAAAACGCTGCGTAGTGCTGGTCCAGCACCCACTCGATCATCGGCCAGGCCATGACAGGGAATCCAGGAACAAAATGCACGGCCCCTCCACGACCGCCCTCGCAGCTGAACCCGGGGATCTTGTTGTAAGGGTTGGGAATGATGTGGGCACCTGCCGGAAACACCCCCATGTTGAGCCGGTGCACGTTGTCGGGACGGTCCGGCTCATACGTCACACCCTGCTCCTGGGCCACGTCCTGCATGCGCTCGCGGATCAGAGCCTCAGCGTCGGGGTGTAGTACCAGGTCCCGGCCCAGGGCACGCGCGGCGCATTGGCGGGTGTGGTCGTCTGGCGTTGCGCCAATGCCACCGCAGGAAAACACCACGTCACCCGACGCAAAAGCGCGCTGCAGCGTGGCCGTGATGCGGTCCGGGTTGTCGCCCACGTAGTCGGCGTAGGTCAGCGAAAGCCCTCGCGCTGACAGCAGTTCAATGACCTTGGGCATGTGCTTGTCGGCACGCTTGCCAGACAGGATTTCATCACCCACGATGATCAGACCGAAAGATGGGATCATGGTGCAGGGCTTCCGTTGGCAGGAGATGGGGGGGCAGAAAGAACAGCAGTGGGCGACGCCGCAGGCGGCAGCGCGGAATGCGCGGGCTCCCCCGCGTCTGCAGCCTTCGGTGTAGACACTTCAACGGGTGTTACCCCTGTGCCCTCTGCGCGCAAGCGCTCCAGGGCTGCCAGGCAATAGTGGGTGAACCAGAGGGAAGAGAACGCAAAAACCAGGGTGTAGATCCAGATCGCAAGCGGCACCAGAATGAAAAAAGCCGCAGCAAAGACCACGCCTGAGGCCCACACGATGCTGGGCGCCGCCCCGAGGTAGCCGGTGAGAATGCCAATTCCCAGCAGGCTGCTGCGGTGGCGGCGGAAAATCTCTTGCCGCTCTTCCTTGCTGGCATGGTCAGCCAGCGCATCAAACACCATCACGCGGTAGGTCAGCCACCCCCAGATCAAGGGGGGCAGGATGAGCACCAGTGGTGGCACCAGCCACAGGGGCACCGACACCACCAAGGCGATCAATGCCAGCACGGTGGAGCTGACCGACCAAACCACGCTGGCGATGAAGGAACCACCCTTCTTGCGCTCCAGCACAGGGAAGCGCCGATCCGCCACCAACGCCACTAATGCGGGCGTCATGAGCACCGCGACCACCAGCAGCGAGACCACCACCAAAGCCGGAGCCACCGCCAAAACCACCATGAGGGGCGCCACGACGGAGGTGACATCACCCAACCCCCACCCTTGCAGCCAATTCCAGAAGCTGGCCAGAAGCGGAGAGGCATCCAGCAGCGCGCGCATGCCCTGCACGGCTCCGTCCCAATAAAAATAGCCCAGCCCCAACGCCAGACCCACCATCAGCAGCAACGGCAAAACGGACAGGGCCATGACGCGGGGCCGCAAGCAATAGGCCGCAGCACGCCAGAAAGAATCAAGCAAAAGTCCCATGCCGACAAGCATACCTTCTTGACCGCGTGGAGGGTCTTTCAGGCCTTGCCCAGCAGCCTCAGAACACCCCGCCATTGCTGCGACCAAAAGCCCCTGCCATAGTCGCGCAAGCGCCCGTCTGGCCCCGGCTCCACCTGATCGCGCACGCCCGTGGGATCAAAACGCAATTCAAAGTTGGCCGTGCGCATCAGCATGTCCCACCAGGGCAGCAATACGCCGAAGTTGTGCCCGCCCAGCACCACGCGGTATCTGGCGCCCTGCGCAGCAGCAGCCTCCCCTGACAATGGCTTGACGGCCTCGTGGCCGATTCCGATGCTGTGGTGCAGCCGGTGAAACCTCGGACTGATCCACAGCCGCTCGCCCCAGCGCCCAAACCACAGGCGCACATTGGCGTGCTGAAAGCTCTCGCTGAGCTGCGTGATGGCCACGATAGCGATGAACTGTCCAGGTGCCACACCGATGAGCTGCGCCACAACCACCAAGATGGTGTCGCGCAGCACGTCGTCCAGCAGATGGTTGCGGTTGTCGCTCCACATGGTCATCTGGCGCTGCGCGTGGTGCAAGGAATGCAGGCGCCACCACCATTCAAAGTGGTGCTGCCCCCGGTGAATCCAGTAGTCCACGAAGTCGAACACCACCAGGTACAGCAGCAGGCTGACCCAGGGTACGTCGGTGAACCCAGGCCAGAGGCCATCAAGCTGGAAGGTGCTGATACCAGCCACGCGCAATGCCCCAAAGATGGAATCCATCAACGGATCCACCGCGAGGAAGAGACCCAGGCGAAACAGCCCCAGCCGGTGAATCAGCGTGTAGAGAATGTCGATGCGGATCGTCGCGCGGTCGGTCACAGCCTCCACCGGCCGCCAATGCTGCAATGGGCCAATCACTGCCGCGATCACCACCAGCTGCAGCAGCCCCACCAGCACCCATCCAGCGGCCTCGTAGCCATTTTCGAGCTGGTTTCCCAAACCGATAGCAAACATCACTGGCTGCAACAAGCTCTCGAAAAGCCATTGCTGAGCCGCATCAAACCCATTGCCTAGCCAACCCATTGCGTCATGCTCCGTCTATCTCTCACCACACACGCCCTTGCTCCGAACGGCCTCCACGATCTGCCTCGCCTCCTCCACCGCATTCAGCGCCTCACCAACGGCGCGTAGTCAGGGTGTTCTCGCAGCGTGCGAAAGCAGAATCCGCGCTCCTTCAGCCCGACGATCAGCGGCTCCAGCACGGCAGGCGCCCAGGGATCCTTGCGTGACCAGATCCCCAGGTGCGCAAGCAGAATGTCTCCGCTGCGCACATCCCGCAAAGCCTTGTTCAGCAACGTGGTGTTGCTGGCCTTTTCACTGGGCAACTCATCGCCCAGGAATCCCGCCGGTGACCACCCCACATGCGTGTACCCACATGCGCGGGCACTGGCAAGCAACTGCGGCGAAGTCTTTCCACCTGGGGCGCGAAACAAGGGCAAGGGTATTTTGCCGGTCACGTGCTTCAAGCGATCTGCGGCCCGAGCGATCTCCTCACAATAAGCGGCGGCCGTCAGCACAAAATCCTGCCCCGCGCGCGGCCCGGCCGATGGTCGAACACGGAACGAAGGGGCCTGCGCCGATCCCAGATCCGCGCGCCAATAGGTGTGGTCCCAGGTGTGGGATGCAAATTCGTGCCCCTCTGCGGCCCGAGCGTGCCACCAGGAAGCCCAGTGGTCGCCCAAGCTGCCATCCCCTTCCTGGGTGCGTTCGTTGGCGGCGAAAAACGTCACGCGTACCTGCTGGCGTGCGAGAACGTCGGCGACCAAAGGCGCCACGGCCATATGGCCAGTATCGAAGGTCAGATAGAGAGGCTTTTTACAGTCTTTTTGGGCACTAGCGCTGGATACAAAAACGCTAGAAGCTACAAAATATATAGCAAAATAAACTCGCAGAGACACTCCCCTGCGAGGCGCCGACGCTCGCACACCATCGCCAATCAGCGGGGCGCGTGTTGCAACGTCCATACGCCATGGGGCGACTTGCCCACTGTGACCTGCCGCACGACCTTCTTGGCCTCGGTATCCACAACAGAGAGCTTGCGAGCCCAGCGGGAACTCACATAGATGAAGCGGCCATCGGCCGACACTTCCATACAGTCCGGCCCACCGGGTACCGGATAGGATTCGACCACCTGCTGGGTGGTCATGTCGATCTTGCTGATGGAATTGGCCACCCGGTTGCTGACATACAGGTGGCGCCCGTCGCCGGCTGCGCGAAAGGCGTGGGCACCGTTGCCCGTTTTAATCTTCTTGATACTCACGGGCTCGCGTCCCGAGACGTCAAATACCTCCACGCTGTCGCTACCGGTCAGGCCCACAAAAATGCGCTTGTCGTCCGCGCTGCCATATACGTCCGCCGGCATGGCGCCCGTCTTGGTGCGCCACTTGATCGTCTGCGTTGCAATATCGATGGCCACCAACTCATCGCTATCCTGCATGGTGGAATACACCGTGGTGCTGCGACTGTCGATCCACAAATGGCTGGGAGTCCGGGAGGTGGCCACCCGCTGGACGAGGGTCAACTCCTTCCCGTCCCAACGGTAAAAATCCACATGGTTCAAACGATTGGCAGCGGTGATAAACCACTTCATATCGGGTGTGAACCGCAGGTGGTAGGGGTCCACAATGCCCCGCACCGTGCGTTGAATCTGCGCAGTGCGCGGATCCAGGAACGTCAGCGTATCCCCCAACGCATTGGCCACAATGATCGACTTCTCATCCGGCGTGAGATACAGATGGTGCGGCTCCTTGCCCGTCGGAATGCGGGCCGTCTCGGTCCAGGTCACCGGGTCAATAACACTGACATTGGCTTCGAGGGAGTTCAGCACAAACAGTGGAGGCGCGGCAGCCAGTGCCCCCCCTATTGAGATCCACAGCCCACCCAAGACAGCGCACGCGCGTGCAATCGAGAAAATCTTCACAGAACCACTTTCAACACAGCCAAGAAGTGTAGCTGTGCACTTACCAATACCTTGGGGGAGAACACGTAACATTCTTGATGTGGAACGAATTTCGACGAGCAAAAGAGCACCTCACTCGACTGGCAACCACTGGCGCTCATCATGGATTCGTCAAGTCAGCGCATTCGCCGCCACGCTCTCGTCATCATCGAATCCTTCCAGAGATGTAGCGGTCGCTTCGCTTAGTCAGATCGCACACCAAGTAGCGCTTCACCATCTGTGGTCCAAGCCCCTCAGGACGACTGAGCCAGCAAGGACAGATCCTCCTGACTGAGCCATTTCCATGCCCCAGGAGGCAGGTCAGCGGGCAACACCAGAGCACCGATCTGCGACCGATGCAATCCCTCTACACGATTACCGACGGCAGCAAGCATACGCTTGACCTGATGGTACTTGCCCTCGGTCAGGGTGAGGTCCAGCCGATGGCTCGCAGTCTGCTCACAAGCCGCCGCTTTTACGGGCTTGGGGTCATCGTCCAGAACCACCCCCGCCAACAAGCTCGATATCTGTTTTTCAACGACTGGATGTTTGGTAGTGACCTGATAAATCTTGGGCACATGTTTCTTGGGCGAACTCATGCGGTGAATGAATTGACCGTCATCGCTCAACAACAGCAACCCGGTGGTGTCTTGGTCCAACCGCCCTACGGCCTGCACCCCTTGCACCGCGCTTTTTGTTGGCCGCTGCCGCAAAGGGGCTGGCAACAAGGTATAGATGCTGGGATAGGTTGAGGGTTTTTGAGAGCACTCTGTCCCCGCCGGCTTGTGCAGCAGCACATAGGCTTTAGCGTGGTAGGGCCAATTGATGCCTTGGACCTGCAACTGCAGGCCTTCTGGGTCCAGCTCAGCAGTCGCATCGACGCACGGCTCGTAATCCTGAGTATCAGATGATGACCCGCGTATAGAAACCCAGCCCTGCTGAACCAGCCCCGCACAGACACGGCGGGTGCCAAAACCTTGGGAATACAAAATATCCTGGAGCTGCATAGAAAGGGGCAGGAAAAAGAATTCTTGAGTCACAAAGCAAAACGCCCCTCTACTCGATTGAGCAGAAGGGCGATTCGGGCTGTAAGAGCCTGACGATGACCTACTTTCACACGGGAACCCGCACTATCATCGGCGCAAAGTCGTTTCACTGTCCTGTTCGGGATGGGAAGGAGTGGTACCAACTTGCTATGGTCATCAGGCAT